>NZ_JACJLV010000030.1 GCF_016902415.1 Mordavella massiliensis
GAAGAATACTGTACGGTCGCCTTTATGGAAGGGGCCAGATATCAGACCCTTCAGGGCGTGGCAAGGATCGGGAAAGGCTGTGAAAAAATATCTGGCGATACCTTTCTGATGACAGAACTGCCGGGCGGGAAACAGGGCATCGCTCTTTCGGACGGGATGGGATCGGGGGAGGACGCCTTCCGGGAGAGCTCCATGGTGGTGGAAATGCTGGAAGAACTGCTGGGGGCAGGCTTCCCGGTAAAAACAGCGGTGCAGATGATGAATACGGCGCTGGTGATCGGCAGAGAGGAGGTCCGGTTCTGTACGGTAGACGTCAGCCTGTTTGATCTCTATGAAGGAACCTGCGAGTTTGTAAAAGCCGGCGCTGCGGCGACTTTTCTAAAGCACCGGGATCAGGTGGAGATCATCCGGTCTGCCACGCTGCCCATCGGCGTGTTGCAGGATATTGAGATTGATACACAGACGCGGGAACTTCAGTCCGGGGACTACGTGGTGATGGTGACGGACGGAGTAATGGACGCCCTGCCGGCGGGAGAGCAGGAAACGCTGATGCAGACATTTATCCGGGATACCGAGATTGTCAATCCCAAAGAGCTGGCCCATCACATTCTGGGACGGGTGCTGGAGTGGTCGGGAGAGGTTCCTCTGGACGATATGACTGTGCTGGCGGCAGGCGTGTGGAAGAAATAGAAACCTTGCATTTTCCGGGGAATTTTTATATAGTAAAAACAGGCAAAATGCAGAGAAACCGACAGAAGAACAGAAGGTACCGGATCGATGTATCAGAAAATGAAGGCATATATACAGGAGTATCATATGCTGCAGGAACAGGATAAGGTGATAGCAGGCGTATCAGGAGGCCCGGACTCCATATGCCTTCTTTTCATGCTGCTTAGGCTGAAGAAGGAAATGAAGATCGAGGTCCGGGCGGTGCATGTCCATCACGGGATCCGGGAAGGCGGCGCAGACGCGGACGAGGCATATGTGCGGGAAATCTGCCGGAAATGGGATGTGGATCTGGCGGTATTTCATGAAGATGTGCCGGAATATGCCCGCCGCCATAAGCTGACCCTGGAAGAAGCGGGAAGAGACGTCCGCAGACAATGCCTGGAAAAGGCCGGCGACGCCTGGGGCGGGGCAAAGATTGCCCTGGCGCATCATCAGGATGACAATGTGGAGACTCTGCTTCTTAATCTTAGCAGAGGGTGCGGCCTGAAGGGACTTGGCGGGATCCCGCCGGCAGAAGGCCGGTACATTCGTCCGCTTTTGCCGTTTCGTAAGCAGGAGATTGAATTATATCTGAAAAAAAGGGAAATCTCTTATTGTACAGATGAGACCAATCAGGAGGAACATTATACGCGCAACCGGATCCGCGCCCGGGTGCTTCCTTATCTGGAGAAAGAGGTAAATGACCAGGCGGTCCGCCATATGGCACAGACGATCGGCGAGATGCGAAGTCTTGCCGCGTATGTGGGACAGGAGACGGAACGCTTTTTCCATCTCTGCGTCCGCAAGGAAGCTGGCGGGGGGCTTGTGATCCGGGAAGAGGACTACCGGAAGGTGCCGGAGGCGCTTCGCTCTTACGTGCTCCATGAGGCGCTCTGCCGGGCAGCAGGGAAACGAAAGGATATCGAAGCCGTCCATGTCGCTTCGCTTCAGGAACTGATGGGAAAGCAGACGGGAAAAAAAGCCCACCTTCCTTATCGGCTGGAAGGGGTCCGCTGTTATGAGGGGATCCGCATCCGGAAAAGGGAAGAGGAGGAAACGCATTCCTACAGGGAAATCCCCCCGGTTTCACTCAGAGTGTTCGACAGAACGGATCCGGATATAAGATTTCCGGATACCCCCTACACGAAGTGGTTTGATTATGATATAATTAAGAGTACTGTTAAAATCCGGCATCGGGAAGCAGGAGATTACCTGACTATTAACCGGAGCGGGAATACACAGAAGCTGAAGCAGTATTTTATCAATGAAAAAATCCCGCGGGAAGAGCGGGACCGGATATGGCTGGCTGCAGACGGACAAGAGATCCTGTGGATCGTGGGACTGCGCCAGAATCAGAAATACCAGATCACGGACAGGACGAAACGGATCCTGGAAATAGAATTTTACGGAGGAAAAGAAGATGACGGAAAAGATCAATGTAATGATCCCGGAAGAGGAAGTGACACAGAGAATTGAAGAGATCGGGAAAAAGATCAGTGAAGATTATGCCGGAAAGCAGGTGCACATGATCTGCGTCCTGAAGGGCGGCGTATTTTTTATGTGTGAACTGGCAAAGAGGATCAGCGTGCCGGTTTCCATGGATTTTATGAGTGTAAGCAGTTACGGGGACGGAACCTCTTCCAGCGGAGTGGTAAAGATCGCAAAGGATCTGGACGAATCGCTGGAAGGAAAAGACGTTCTCGTGGTAGAAGATATCATCGACTCGGGAAGGACGCTTTATTATCTGCTGGAGATCCTGAAGAAGAGACATCCGGCAAGTATGAAGCTGTGTACGCTTCTGGATAAGCCGGACCGGAGAGTGCGGGACGTAAAAGTGGATTATGTGGGATTTGAGATCCCGGATGAGTTCGTGGTAGGTTACGGACTGGATTATGCCCAGAAATACAGAAATCTGCCTTATATCGGAATGGTGGAGTTTGAGAAATAGAAAGGGGACTGCAAAGCATTGAATAATAAAAGGACAAGAGGATTTGGCAGTGTGACGCTGCTGGTCATCGCCATTGCCATGATGGCGGTGCTCTGGTATACCAGCCGCTTCGAGGGACGGGACCGGGATCTGACCTGGGATCAGTTCCAGGAACTCATCACAGACGAGGCTGTGGCGGATGTGACGGTGCGCCAGAATAAGGACGTTCCCACCGGAAGAGTGGAGATTGAACTGAAACAGGAAGACGCGGACGGCGACCTGATCAAATACTATTATGTATCGGATGTCAATGAGATCCAGGATTATTTAAAAGAGCAGGCGATTGATTATGAAATGCTGGATGTGCCCCAGGATAACTGGCTGGCAACCACGATCCTGCCCACTTTGCTGGTGCTGGCCGGCGTATTTTTGATCTTTGCGCTGATGAACCGGCAGGGCGGCGCAAATGCCGGCACAAAAGCCATGAGTTTTGGCAAGAGCCGCGCCCGGATGAGCACGGACAGCGACCGGAAGATCACGTTTGCAGAGGTGGCCGGTCTTCAGGAAGAAAAAGAAGAGCTGGAAGAAATCGTGGATTTCTTGAAAGCGCCGAAAAAATACATTCAGGTGGGCGCCCGTATTCCCAAAGGCGTGCTGCTGGTAGGACCTCCGGGAACCGGAAAGACCCTGCTTGCAAAAGCGGTGGCCGGAGAGGCGGGAGTACCGTTTTTCACCATTTCCGGTTCGGATTTTGTGGAAATGTTTGTGGGCGTGGGAGCTTCCCGTGTGCGGGATCTGTTTGACGAGGCCAAACGGCATGCGCCCTGCATCATTTTTATTGATGAGATTGATGCTGTCGCAAGACGGCGCGGCACCGGCATGGGCGGCGGCCATGATGAAAGAGAGCAGACCCTGAACCAGCTGCTGGTAGAGATGGACGGTTTTGGCGTCAATGAAGGAATCATCGTGATGGCGGCAACCAACCGGGTAGATATCCTGGATCCGGCGATCCTGCGTCCGGGACGGTTTGACCGGAAGGTGATCGTAGGACGTCCGGATGTGAAGGGGCGTGAAGAGATCCTTCGCGTACATGCGAAAGGCAAACCGTTAAGCGAAGAGGTGGATTTAAAGCAGATTGCCCAGACTACGGCAGGGTTTACCGGCGCGGATCTGGAAAATCTTTTGAATGAAGCGGCCATTCTGGCGGCAAAGGAAGACCGGGTGTTCTTAAAACAGGAGGATATCCGGAAAGCGTTTGTAAAAGTCGGGATCGGAGCGGAGAAAAAGAGCCGCGTGATCTCAGAAAAGGAAAAGAAGATTACCGCCTTCCATGAAGCCGGGCATGCGATCCTTTTCCATGTTCTGCCGGATGTGGGACCGGTGTACAGCGTTTCGATCATTCCCACCGGAGGAGCCGGCGGGTATACGATGCCTCTGCCGGAAAGAGACGATATGTTTAATACCAAAGGCAAGATGCTGCAGGATATTACGGTGGCTCTGGGCGGCCGTGTGGCGGAAGAAGAGGTGCTGGATGATATCACGACCGGAGCGTCCCAGGATATCAAGCAGGCCACAAGCCTGGCAAAATCCATGGTAACCAAATTCGGAATGTCCGAGGCAGTCGGGCTGATCAACTACGATGATGACAGCGACGAGGTATTTATCGGCCGGGATCTTGCCCATGCATCCAGAAGATACGGAGAAAATGTGGCAACAACCATTGATCAGGAAGTGAAGCGGATCATTGACGAGTGCTATGAGAGGGCAAAGAGCATTATCCGGGAATATGACGGAGTTCTCCACGCCTGCGCTGATCTTCTGCTGGAAAAAGAAAAGATTTCCAGAGAAGAGTTTGAGGCGTTATTTGAGGAAAAGCCTGCTGTGGAGGAAGGAACGGGCGTAAGTTAGAGAGAAGGAAAGCTATATGAATCAGGCAGCATTGTTTTGCGACGGTACGGAAAGTTATGTCATTCCGCCGGAGCCGGAGATGAACAGCAAAGTGACCATAAGATTCCGGACGGCTAAAAATGACCGTGTAAAAGTTTTTTTACTGTCAAAAGGCGAAGGCCAGGAAATAGAAGACAGCCAGGAAATGGAAAAAGAATGTACGGAGCGGGAGTTTGATTATTACTCCATCCGGCGCGAACTTGATGAGGAGCCGTTCCGGTATTTCTTTATGATACAGGACGAAGAGGACGGAAGCGTATGCTATTATAATCGCTGCGGAGTTTCCGGGGAGATCGAGGAGTATTATGACTTTGAGATCGTTCCGGGATTCTCTACGCCGGACTGGGCCAAGGGCGCGGTCATGTATCAGATCTATACGGACCGATTTTACAACGGCGACCCGTCCAATGATGTGGAGACCAGAGAATATTATTATATCGGCGGCTACAGCAGCCGGGTGACAGACTGGTCGAAATATCCGGAAAAGATGGGGGTGCGGGAGTTTTACGGCGGAGATCTTCAGGGCGTGATCGACAAGCTGGATTATCTGCAGGACCTGGGCGTTCAGGTGCTGTATTTCAATCCGCTGTTTGTCTCTCCGTCCAATCATAAATACGATATTCAGGATTATGATTACATTGATCCGCATCTGGGCGTGATCGTGGAAGACGGAGGAGAAGTCCTGCCGGAAGGCGTCACGGACAACAGCCAGGCAAGCCGGTATCAGAAGCGGGTGACCAGCCTGAAAAATCTGGAAGCCAGCAATCAGCTCTTCATCCGGCTGGTGGAGGAACTTCACAAAAGAGGGATGAAGATCATCCTGGACGGAGTCTTTAATCATTGCGGTTCCTTCAATAAATGGATGGACCGGGAGCGGATTTATGAAGGACAGGAAGATTATGAGCCGGGAGCTTACATTTCCAAAGAAAGCCCTTACCGCAGTTATTTCCGGTTCTTTAAAGAAGGGGATGCGGACTGGCCCTACAATGGGAATTATGACGGCTGGTGGGGACATGATACCCTGCCGAAGCTGAATTATGAAGAGTCCGCGAAACTGGAAAATTATATTTTATCCATAGGGAAAAAATGGGTCTCTCCGCCTTATAATGTGGACGGCTGGAGACTGGACGTAGCGGCCGATCTGGGCCGGAGCAGTGAGTATAACCACCAGTTCTGGAAAGAATTCCGCACGGTGGTAAAAAAAGCGAATCCCGACGCCCTGATCCTGGCAGAGCATTATGGCGATCCAAGCCCGTGGCTGCGGGGCGACGAGTGGGATTCGGTCATGAATTACGATGCATTTATGGAGCCAGTGACCTGGTTTTTGACCGGCATGGAGAAGCACAGCGACGAAGTCCGGGGAGAACTGTTCGGGAACGCGGACAATTTTGTCAGCTCCATGTCCCATCATATGTCCAATATGCTGACCCCGTCTTTGCAGGTGGCCATGAACGAACTTTCCAATCACGACCATTCCAGATTCCTGACCCGCACGAACCACATTGTGGGCAGAGTCGATACGCTGGGGCCGAAGGCTGCAGAAGAATATGTCAACAAAGCGGTTATGCGGGAAGCGGTAATTATGCAGATGACCTGGGTGGGCGCGCCCACCATTTACTATGGCGATGAAGCCGGGGTCTGCGGATTTACAGATCCGGACAACCGGCGGACCTATCCCTGGGGAAAAGAAGACAAAGAACTGATCGCGTTCCATAAAGAAATGGTGCGGATACACAAAGAATACCGCTCCCTTCAGACAGGTTCCTTACGGATCCTGTCCTGGGACGAAAATATCCTGTCTTACGGAAGATTTCGAAAAGGAGAGCAGATCATCGTCATCATCAACAACCGGGACGAACTGACAGAAGTAACCGTTCCGGCCTGGCCGGCGGAAGTGCCCATGAAAGGGCGGATGGAACGGCTGATGTACTCCTATCAGGAAGGCTATACAACAGCTTATGAAGAGTATCTGATCCACGACGGAGAAGTGGTGGTTAATATGGGGGCGCATTCGGCGCTGGTGCTGATTGCGGTCCGCGAAGACTAATTTGGGACGTAGACCTTTTGCAAAGGTCTACGTCCCAAATTGCAATTTGCCCTGTACCTAAATGGATTTTACCCTGTACCCGATCACTTTGTCAGGACTTCGATCCCGTCATCTGTGACCAGTACCATGTACTCGATCTGCGCGGAAAGTCCGCCGTCTTCGGTGTATACGGTCCAGCCGTTGTCTTCGTCTATGAAGAAATCCGGCCCGCCTTCGTTGATCATGGGTTCGATGGTGAACATCATGCCCGGCACCAGCACCATCTCTGTTCCCTTGGGGGTTACGTAGCTGACAAACGGGTCTTCGTGAAATTCCAGCCCGATGCCGTGCCCGCCGATGTCTTCTACTACGGAATAGCCGTTTGCACGGGCGTGGGAATTGATCGCCCAGGCGATATCGCCAAGATGGCCCCACGGCCTGGCGGCTTTCAGCCCCCGCTCCACGCATTCGGCGGTAACCTGCACCAGTTTTCGCGCCCGCTCGGAAACGTCTCCGATCAGGAACATGCGGGAGGCGTCGGAATAGTAGCCGTTCAGGATTGTAGAAACATCTACGTTTACAATGTCGCCGTCCTGCAGGATTTCATTTTCATCCGGGATGCCGTGGCAGATCACATCGTTGATGGAAGTGCATACGCTTTTGGGGAATCCTTCGTAGTTTAACGGAGCGGGAATCCCGCCGTGGCTGGTTGTGAAGTCATATACCAGCCGGTCGATCTCGGCGGTGCTCATGCCGGCCCGGATGTGGGCGGCTACGTGATCCAGCACCGCGGTGTTCAGCCGGGCGCTTTTTTTGATTTCCCGGATCTGCTCCCTGGTTTTCAGAAGAGAGCGGTCCGGCACGATCTGGCCTCTGGCGGCCAGCGACCATAATTTTATATCCAGATTATCCACTTGACTACCTGCTTTCTATGATTTTATGGTATCCGTTATATTTATACCCATTCAAGTATACCATATCTGTCAACCGGGGAATTTCTCGTTGTGCCAGCCTGAAAAATAAGGTATACTTTTATTATGCTTATCTATAAACTGATTGTTCATAAGAAAGGAGCGGACATATGTTAAGAATCGGAATGCTTACCAGCGGAGGAGACTGCCAGGCTTTGAACGCGGCAATGCGCGGAGTGGTAAAGGGCATCTGTTCCAAGCGGGACGACGTTGAGATTTATGGATTTCAGGAAGGATATAAAGGACTGATCTATTCGAATTTTAAAATGCTTACTTCCCGGGACTTTTCCGGGATCCTGACACTGGGCGGGACCATCCTTGGCACATCCAGGCAGCCGTTTAAGTTAATGCGCGTGCCGGATGAGAACGGGCTTGATAAGGTGGAAGCCATGAAGCATACCTACCATAAGCTGAATCTGGACTGCCTGGTGATCCTGGGCGGAAACGGGACTCATAAAACAGCAAATATGCTGCGGGAAGAGGGACTGAATATCATCACCCTTCCCAAGACTATTGACAATGACCTGTGGGGAACCGACATGACCTTTGGCTTTCAGAGCGCTGTGGACATTGCCACAGACACGATCGACAAGATCCACACCACAGCCACCTCCCACAGCCGGGTATTTATTATCGAGGTAATGGGACATAAAGTCGGCTGGGTTACCCTGCATGCAGGCATCGCCGGCGGCGCGGACATCATCCTGCTGCCTGAGATCCCCTATGACACGGACGTGGTGGTAGACGCGATCAACAAGAGGAAAGCGGCAGGCAAACGGTTTACGATCATCGCTGTGGCAGAGGGAGCCATCTCCAAGAAGGATTCCAAGCTTTCGAAAAAAGAACTGAAGGAAAAGCAGGAAAAGAAAAAATATCCTTCGGTTGCCTATGAAGTGGCGGAGCGGATCCAGAAGCGCACCGAACAGGAGGTGCGGATCACCGTGCCCGGACATATGCAAAGAGGAGGATCCCCGTGTCCGTATGACAGGGTGCTTTCCACAAGACTGGGCGCAGCCGCGGCAGAAGCGATCCTGGACGGAGACTTCGGCAAGATGATGGGAGTGAAGAACGGAGATATCGTCAGAGTTCCGCTTGCAGAGGTTGCAGGGAAACTGAAATATGTGGATCCGGATTCTGACATCATCAAAGAAGCAAGGATGACAGGAATCAGTTTCGGGGATAAATAATACGACAAAAGAAACAAAAACATGAACAGACAGGAAGTGTAAAACATGTCATATATGGCATTGTACCGGAAGTTTCGTCCCGGTGAATTTGAAGATGTGAAGGGGCAGGACGCCATTGTCAAGACCCTGAAAAATCAAATCTCTGCCGGGAGGATTGGGCATGCGTATCTGTTCTGCGGAACCAGGGGAACCGGGAAGACGACAGTGGCCAAGATCTTTGCAAAGGCAGTCAACTGCGAGCATCCGACAGACGGCAGCCCCTGCGGGGAATGCGCCATGTGCCGCGCGATCGCGGCGGGGAATTCCATGAACGTGATCGAGATCGACGCCGCTTCCAACAACGGCGTGGACAATATCCGGGAGATCCGCGAAGAAGTGGCCTACCGTCCGACAGAGGGGCGGTATAAAGTCTACATCATTGACGAGGTCCACATGCTTTCTATCGGAGCCTTCAACGCACTTTTAAAAACGCTGGAGGAGCCGCCGGAGTATGTGATCTTCATCCTGGCTACCACAGAAGCCAACAAGATCCCGGTGACCATCTTAAGCCGCTGTCAGAGATACGATTTTAAAAGGATCTCCATTGATACGATCGCGGCAAGGTTGCGGGAGCTGATCGACAAAGAAGGATGGGATGTGGAAGAAAAGGCGGTCCGCTATATCGCAAAGGCCGCGGACGGATCGATGCGTGACGGGTTAAGCCTATTGGATCAGTGCGCCGCCTTCTATATCGGAGAGCGGCTGACCTACGACCATGTGCTGGAAATCCTGGGCGCCGTGGATACGGATGTATTCAGCCGGCTTTTGCGGGAAATCCTGGCGATGGATGTATCGCAGGTGATCGAGACGGTGGACTGCCTGGTGATGGACGGACGGGAGCTGTCCCAGCTGGCGGCGGATTTTACCTGGTATCTCAGGAATCTTCTGCTGGTGAAATGTTCGGACAATATGGAAGATGTGCTGGATGTATCCAGTGAAAACCTTGCCCAGTTAAAAGAAGAGGCCGGCATGATCGAAAATGAAACGCTGATCCGGTACATCCGCGTTTTCTCGGACCTGACCAATCAACTCCGCTATTCGACGCAGAAGAGGGTGCTTCTGGAGGTGACGCTGATCCGGCTGTGCAGGCCGGCTATGGAGCAGACAGAAGACGCACTGCTGGACAGGATCCGGATGATGGAAAAGCAGATCGAAGAGATGGAAGAAGAGGTACGGTCTGCGCCGCGAAGGATGCAGGAGTATCCGGACGACCCGGACGGCCGCGAGTGGCCCTCTCGGGAAGAGCCGCGGGCCCCAAAGCCGCAGCTTCCCAAAGCGCTCAATGAAGACGTAAAGGCTGTGGCAAAAGATTTCCGGAGCATTTTAGGCGATGCTTCTCCGATGCTCCGAACATATCTGAAGAAGGCCCGGTTAAGCGCAGGAGAAGGAAATGTGCTGCTGATCGTGGCGCCGGATGAGATCAGCGCAGGGGCGCTGGGGACGGAGGAGCACAAAGAAGAGATCCGCAGACTGATCGAAGAAAAGATCGGCAAGCAGATAGAAGTAGAGGTCCGCTCACTAGAACGGGGCGGCCGCTTTGAGGACAGCTTCGTGGATCTTGAGAAGCTGATCCATATGGAAATCACAGTAGAAGATTAGGAGGATAGGAAACATGGCAAAAAGGGGAGGATTCCCGGGAGGCGGTATGCCGGGGAACATGGCAAACCTGATGAAGCAGGCGCAGAAGATGCAGCGCCAGATGGAAGAACAGGCAAAAGAAATGGAAACAAAAGAATTTACAGCTACCGCCGGAGGCGGGGCTGTAGAGGTGACAGTAACCGGAACAAAGAAGATCAGCAGTATCAAGCTGGATGAAGAAGTGGTGGATCCGGATGATGTGGAGATGCTGGAAGATCTTCTCGTAGCGGCAGTTAATGAGGCGCTGGAGAAGGTAGACGAGGCGTCTGCCTCCGCAATGTCTAAGTTTACAGGCGGAATGGGCGGCGGCATTCCCGGATTATTCTAAGAGGAGTTGGCAGGAATGGACTATTACAGCAGTCAGATCAGTAAATTAATCGAAGAACTGTCCTGCCTTCCGGGCATCGGTGCAAAGTCAGCGGCAAGGCTGGCTTTTCACTTGATCCATATGCCCGCCGAAGATGTAAAACGGCTGGCGGATACCATGGTTTCCGCCCGGGAAAATGTCAGATACTGCAAGGAGTGCTGCACTTTGACAGACCAGGAGCTTTGCCCCATCTGCAGCAGCAGTTCCAGAGACCACAAGACCATCATGGTGGTAGAAAATACCAGAGATCTTGCGGCATATGAAAAGACGGGAAAATATAACGGCGTCTATCATGTGCTCCACGGGGCCATTTCCCCCATGCTGGGCATAGGGCCGGAGGACATTAAACTCAAAGAACTGATCACCCGGCTGGAAGGGGATGTGGACGAAGTGATCATCGCCACCAATTCCAGTCTGGAAGGCGAGACCACAGCCATGTATATCAGTAAGCTGATCAAACCCACGGGCATCAAAGTCAGCCGCATCGCCAGCGGTGTTCCGGTGGGAGGCGACCTGGAATACATTGACGAAGTAACCCTTCTTAGAGCGCTGGAGGGAAGAACAGAGCTATAGGTGAAGGACAATAAAGAAATTAGAAAACAGCGGTATTGACCAGATAAATGGGATTGGGATATAATTCTAATATCTGGTAAACCGTTCAATTACAGGAGGAAAAGAACATGAAATTTTTTATTGACACAGCAAAAGTAGAAGACATCAAAAAAGCAAATGATATGGGCGTGATCTGCGGCGTGACCACCAATCCGTCTCTGATCGCAAAAGAAGGAAGAGTTTTTGAAGAAGTGATCGCAGAGATCGCGTCTATCGTAGACGGCCCCATCAGCGGCGAGGTAAAAGCTACCACCACAGACGCAGAAGGCATGATCGCGGAAGGCAGAGAGATCGCGAAGATCCACAAAAACATGGTGGTAAAGATCCCGATGACAGTAGAAGGTCTGAAAGCTGTGAAAGTGCTTTCCTCCGAAGGTATCAAGACAAATGTGACCCTGATCTTTACTGCAAACCAGGCGCTTCTTGCTGCAAGAGCAGGCGCAACTTACGTATCTCCGTTCCTGGGACGTCTGGACGACATTTCCGTAAGAGGAACCGACCTGATCGCAGAGATCTCCGAGATCTTCAAGATCGCAGGCATCCAGACTGAGATCATCGCGGCCAGCATCCGCCATCCGATGCATGTAACAGACTGCGCGCTGGCAGGAGCAGACATTGCGACCGTTCCTTACGCAGTGATTGAGAAAATGACACATCATCCTCTGACAGACGCGGGAATTGAAAAATTCCAGGCAGACTACAAAGCAGTATTCGGAGAGTAAGAATCAGCAGAAAAGCAGGAGGATATCATGGAGAATTTAGAATTAAAGAAAACAGCCAATGAGATCCGCAAAGGCATCATCGAGGCGGTACACAGCGCCAAATCCGGCCATCCGGGCGGATCTTTATCAGCGGCAGATATTTATACCTATCTTTATTTTGAGGAAATGAACATTGACCCGGCAGATCCGAAGAAGGCGGACAGAGACCGTTTTGTCCTGTCTAAAGGACACACGGCTCCGGGATATTATTCCGCGCTGGCGCACAGAGGATTCTTCCCGGTAGAAGATCTGAAGACCCTTCGTAAGACAGGTTCTTATCTGCAGGGACATCCGGACATGAAGCATATCCCGGGCGTAGATATGTCCAGCGGTTCTCTCGGACAGGGCATCTCCGCGGCAGTAGGCATGGCCATTTCCGCAAAGCTTTCCGGCGACAGTTTCCGGGTATACACCCTTCTGGGAGACGGAGAGATCCAGGAAGGACAGGTGTGGGAGGCTTCCATGCTGGCGGCGCACAGAAAGCTGGATAATCTGGTGGTAATCGTAGATAACAATAACCTGCAGATCGATGGAGCGATCTCGGACGTGAACTCTCCGTACCCCATCGACAAGAAATTTGAGGCCTTTAATTTCCATGTGATCAATATCGACGGACATGACTTCGACGCGATCCGCGCAGCTTTCAAAGAGGCAAGAGAGACAAAGGGATGCCCGACGGTGATCATTGCAAAGACCATCAAGGGCAAAGACGTATCTTTCATGGAGAATCAGGCTTCCTGGCATGGTGCGGCTCCAAATGACGAGCAGTACGCAGTTGCTATGGCAGATTTAGAGAAAGTAGGTGAAGCATTATGTCAGAAGTAAAGAAGATCGCAACCAGAGAAAGTTACGGCAATGCTCTGGTGGAATTAGGAAAAGAGCATGAAGACCTGGTAGTCCTGGACGCAGACCTGGCGGCCGCGACCAAGACGGGAACCTTTAAGAAAGCATTTCCGGAACGCCACATCGACTGCGGGATCGCAGAGAGCAATATGATGGGCGTGGCTGCAGGACTTGCGGCGGCAGGAAAGGTTCCATTTGCCAGTTCCTTTGCCATGTTCGCGGCCGGCCGCGCGTTTGAGCAGGTACGCAATTCCATCGGATACCCGCATCTGAACGTGAAGATCGGCGCTACACATGCCAGCATTTCCGTCGGAGAAGACGGAGCGACCCACCAGTGTAATGAGGACCTGGCCCTGATGCGGACGATCCCCGGCATGGTAGTGATCAATCCTTCCGATGATGTAGAAGCAAAGGCGGCTGTAAAGGCGGCTTATGAACATGAGGGGCCGGTATATTTAAGATTTGGCCGTGCGGCCGTACCGGTGATCAATGATAACCCGGATTACAGGTTCGAGATCGGCAAGGCCATTACCTTAAGAGAAGGAACGGACGTGACGATCATCGCGGCAGGACTTCCGGTGTCCGAGTCCCTGGCGGCAGCAGAAAAGCTTGCGGCAGATGGAATTCAGGCACGAGTGATCAATATGCACACCATCAAGCCTCTGGATGAGGAAGCCGTGATCAAGGCGGCAGAAGAGACCGGCAAGATCGTGACAGTGGAAGAGCACTCCGTCATCGGCGGCCTGGGAAGCGCAGTCTGCGACGTGGTTGCCCAGAAGGCTCCGGCAAAAGTGCTGAAGATCGGGATCAACGATGTATTCGGCGAGTCCGGACCTGCGGCAGAACTGATCAGAAAATACGGACTGGACGCAGACAGCATCTACGAAAAAGTCAAAGCATTTGTATAAAACAGAAAACCAGTGAGTTTCAGTCCCTCCCCTCCCGGCAGTTTTTGCCGGCCGGGGAGGGACTTTTCTTGTGATCCGATCTTTCTCGACGGCCGTGCTGCCGGTATCTCGGGCCTTTCGTCGAAGGCTTGGGCCATCTGCCGGAAACTTCTCGAGCCGGGCCTCACCGATTGGCAAAATACGCAAAATCCATATGCTATCATAACCCAAAATACAAAAAACGAGGTGAGAGTATATGGAAAGACAACTTCCAAAAAATGTAAGGCAGATCGGCAACGTCAGTGACGAACCGAAGATCTATGTTGAGGATTATGTGGATACTTTTCTGAATCAGCTGAAGGATAAGGCGGGGGACGAGCCCATAGGGGTCGCGCTTGCAGGAGAGATCTTTTCTGTGGAAGGGATCCCGGCGGTCTACATATCCGGGGCGTTCCGGCTAAAAGAAGTGGAGGTGACTCCAAAGGAAGTGTCCGTAAAAGAGGAGACGATCCGTCAGATGGAGGAGGACAGAAAGCAGTATTTCCCCATGGCGGAGATCGTAGGCTGGGGGTTGATCGAGGACGGGAAACCCATGGGAAGGAACCGGGAGGTCAGCAGGATCCACAGCCGTTTCTTTGCAAAGGATCAGTCTGTCTTTATATGGAAGGACTCGCTGGACGGCGAAGAGGTGTTTTATGCCTATAAATACGGAGAATTGATGCAGATGGGCGGGCATTACATTTTTTATGAGAAAAATCCCGCCATGCAGAATTATATGATCAGTACGCGCAAAAAGATCGGCGTTTCTCCCAGTGAAGTGGTTGAGGATCGAGCTGCAAAGGATTTTCGCAATACCGTAAGAGAGCGGATGGAAAGCAGAAACGACCGTTCCAGTTCCCGCTTTGTCTATATCACAAGCGCTCTTCTGGTAGTCATTGTCCTGGTGATCGGTGTCTCAGCCATGAATAATTATGATAAAATGGAAGCTGTACAAAGTTCTCTGGAATCCTTGTCCCAGTCGGTCAACGGCCCGGATATCCAGGCCGAAGCCCCTGCGCAGGAAGAAGAGGAAACCACGGAAACAGACGTAGAAGAACAGGAGCAGGAAGACGCGGGGATTACAGAGAGCACCGGAGAGGAGGAGCTGGCGCAGGGGGATACCGATGAGGCGAACGGCATCACAGAGGACGACTATTATGTCGTGCAAAAAGGCGACACGCTGGATACCATCAGCCAGAAAGTGTATGGAGATTCCTCGCAGGCAGAGGCGATCTGCAAGATGAACGGACTCTCGGACGGGAATCTGATTTACATTGGTCAAAAATTATTGCTTCCATAGTATGGAAAGTATGATACAATATATGAGATCATGTAGAAGAAATGCAAATGAAGATCAGTAAAGGTGGATTTGATGATACACTGGGAAAAGAAAAACCTGCGGATCGTCAGGGAACTGAAAAAAAGTGATCAGCCAAAGACCGAAGAGCAGGAGCAGTTTGAGAAGGCGCGGAAGAAGCGGTGGAAGAAGACTGCCCTCATAGCCGCTGTGGTTGTGGCTCTGGCTGTCGGTGTTTATCTCCTGATCAATCTGCAGACGTATACCAGCGCAAGGGCTCTTGATACCTATGCGGTCAGCGGGGCTTCGGGCAGCGCGTATGAGCAGTTTGCGGACGGTGTTTTAAAGTACAGCCGGGACGGGATCTCCTATCTGAACCAGCACGGGGAAGAAATGTGGAACCAGCCTTATCAGATGAAGAATCCGGTGGTGGATGTAAATGAAAGTTCCGCCGCAGTGGCAGATAAGGGAGGAAATGCAGTCCTTGTATTTAATGAGGAGGGGGTAAGAGGGGAGACCCAAACCAACCTTCCCATCGAAAGAGTCCGCGTATCGGAGCAGGGGATCGTCAGCGTAATCCTGACAGATGAAAATGAAGCCAGGGTCCTTTGCTATGACGCGGCGGGAAATCTTCTGGTAGAAAATAAGACATCCATGAACGGGACAGGCTATCCCCTGGATGTGGCGCTGTCGCCGGACGGGGAGACCATGCAGGTTCTCTACCTCTATACGGAGGCAGGCGCGGTAAAGTCCAGAGTCATTTACTATAATTTTGGCGAGTCCGGGGAGGAGAAGACGGACCACCTGGTAGCGCAGATGGAATATGAGGACACGGTCATGGCATCTGGATTTTTTATGGATGAAAATATATCCGTGGCCGTGGGCGATAACCGGCTGACCATATACCGTGGCGGAAACGTGCCGGAGGAGACAGAAAATATCGAGATCAAGAAGCAGATCAAGAGCGTCTTCCATAATGAGAAATATATCGGCATGGTCCTGAAAAATGAAGGGAAAGAAGGCTATGAGCTGCGGCTTTATAACACGCGGGGGCAGGTAGCCATGTCAGAGAACTTCACCGGAGACTATAGTCATGTGAAGCTGTGCGGCAGCCAGGTGATCATGTACGACGGAAAAAACTGCAGCATTTTCACCCGGGGAGGGATCCACAAATTTGACGGAGAGATGAACAGCAACATTCTGGAGATCTTTCCGGTGCCGGGAGTCAATAAATACATTGTGATGAACGAGAACGGACTGGAAGTAGTCCGGCTTGTAAAATAAGGAGAGCGTATGAACTGGTTATCAATGACAGTAGGAGCAATATTTCTGATCTGCCTGATCGTCGGATTTATGCGGGGCGCGGTTAAGATCATCGTATCCCTTGCGGCAACCGTGGTCACGCTGGTGCTGGTCTGGTTTGCCACCCCGTATGCAGCGGACGCGCTGGCAAAGTATACGCCGCTGGATGATATGATCAAGAGCCAGGTGGTCACGACCATGGCAAATGCGGCGTCCGCCCAGCTGGGAGGCGAGGAGCAGAGCGGAATGGATGCGGACAGTGTGCGCAGGGTGCTGAATGCTGCGGGCGTGTCAGAAGAGACCCTTGCCCAGTACGGGATCAGTATTGATGATATTGTAAACGGAAATGTGACCAGCAGCGATCTGGCCCAGTTTGGTATCTCCGGCGACCTGCTGGACGGCCTTCAGGGTGAGGAAGGAACCGCCATGGAGGATATCATCACCAGTGCGGAGATTCCCAGAGATCTGCAGATCTCTGCGATCGAGGGAGCCGATCTGCCGGATCTTTTCAAGAGCCTGCTGACGGAAAATAACAACAGCGAGATGTACACCAGACTGGGGGCGACTACATTTGCGGAATATGTAGGCGACTTCCTGGCAAAACTGATCTTAAATATTCTGGCGTTTTTAGCAACCTTTATCCTGATCACGATCATCATACGGGCCATCGTATTTGCTCTGGATATCGTATCCAATCTGCCGGTGCTGGGAGTATTAAACCGGCTGGCCGGAGGCGTGATCGGTCTTAGCGGCGCGCTGATCATCGTGTGGACCGCCTTTGTTGTGATCACCCTTCTTTATGTGACCAGTTTTGGAAAAGAACTCTATACCATGATAGAAACAGACAACTTTTTGAGTATTCTGTATCAATACAATCCGATCATGAGTCTGGCGACCATGTTCCGATAGACACCTGTAAACGTGAAGACACAGTAAGGAGGAAGAAGGAAATGCCATTACTGAATGAAAACTACCAGAACCTGGAAGAAAGCTATCTGTTTGCGGAGATCGCAAGGCGGGTCAGCAAATATGAAGAAGCCCACCCGGATCAGAAGATCATCCGGCTGGGGATCGGAGACGTGACAAAGCCTCTGACAAAGAAAGTGATCGAGGCGCTCCACAAAGCGGTGGAGGAGCAGGCGGTTTCCGAGACCTTCCGGGGATACGGGCCGGAGAAAGGATATGATTTCCTGCGGAACGCCATTTCCGCGTATTATAAGAAAAACGGAGCGGACGTAGATCCGGACACCATCTTCATTTCCGACGGCGCAAAAAGTGATACCGGCAACATCACGGATCTGTTTGGCAAAGACAATGTAGTACTGGTGCCGGATCCGGTTTATCCGGTTTATGTAGACACCAATCTCATGGACGGCCGCAAGATCGTTTATATGAACGGCACAGCAGAAAATGATTTCCTGCCCATGCCGGATCCGTCGGTGAAGGCAGACCTGATCTATCTGTGCTCGCCCAATAACCCTACAGGAGCCTGCTACAGCAAAGAGCAGTTGGAAAAGTGGGTGGCGTATGCAAAAGAAATGCAGGCAGTGATCCTGTTTGACGCGGCTTATGAAGCTTTCGTGTCAGATCCGGCGCTTCCCAGAAGTATCTTTGAGATCGAAGGTGCAAAAGAATGTGCCATCGAATTCTGCTCCTTATCCAAAACAGCAGGATTTACCGGAACCAGATGTTCTTACACCGTCATTCCCAAAGAACTGGTCTTCCCGGCATCTAACGGAGCAGAACTCTCCCTGCATGCCATGTGGAACCGGAGACATTCTACCAAATTTAACGGGACGCCGTATATCGTGCAGCGCGCGGCGGAAGCAGTCTTCACAGAAGAAGGAATGGCGGAGTGCATGGAAAACATCGAATACTACCGGCAGAATGCAAAGATCATTGCCGATGTGCTGAGAAAGAAAAACATTTCCTTTACCGGAGGCGTGAACTCTCCCTATATCTGGTTTGAGTGCCCCAATGGCATGGAATCCTGGGAGTTCTTTGATTATCTTTTGACCCATGCCCAGGTGGTGGGAACACCGGGAGCCGGGTTTGGCGAGAACGGCAAGAATTATTTCCGCCTGACGGCATTCGGACAGCACGAGAGTACGGCGGAGGCCATGCGGCGGTTTGAGGAGTTGTTTTAAACAGGACGGTTATCAGAAAAAACAGACAGGAACCATGAAAGAGACATCCGATGAAGGGTGTCTTTTTTCTTGTCAAAAAGAGGACGCCTTAACACGTTCTTAACGAAACCTTTTGAAAAGTATGGTAGAAGCAGAAGAGCCTGATCCGTAAAATGTGAATGTATGATTTGTTGAGACCTGTTGAAAATGAGAGAAGACGACACTAAGGGAGGAGAAATACTGTGTCAGAGATTGTATTAAGAAATGTATGCAAAGAGTATGAAAAAGGTAACTTTGCAGTGAAAGATTTTAGTCTGGACATTCACGACCAGGAATTCATTATTTTTGTCGGCCCTTCCGGATGCGGAAAATCGACGACTCTTCGAATGATCGCCGGATTGGAGGATATCAGCGACGGAGAACTGTGGATCGACGATCAGTTATGTAATTATTTCGATCCAAAAGACAGAGGGCTGTCCATGGTGTTCCAGAATTATGCGTTATATCCCAATATGACAGTGTATGGAAATCTGGCGTTCGCCTTGAAAGTTCGAAAAGCTTCCAAGAGTGAGATTGATGAGAAAGTGCATAAAGTTGCAAGAATTCTTGAGATTGAGCATCTGTTGGACAGAAAGCCGGCAGCTCTGTCCGGCGGACAAAAACAAAGAGTTGCGATCGGAAGCGCCATTATCCGCAGACCCAAGGCATTTTTGATGGACGAACCGCTTTCCAATCTGGATGCCAAGCTTCGTGCACAGATGCGGATCGAACTTGCAAAATTACATAAAGAACTTGAGACTACGATCATTTATGTGACCCATGATCAGACAGAGGCTATGACGCTGGGAACCAGGATTGTAGTAATGAAAGATGGTGTGGTACAGCAGGTGGAAACGCCGATAGAACTGTACAATCATCCGGTAAATTTATTTGTGGCAGGGTTTATCGGTTCTCCGTCCATGAATTTCTTCCAGGCTCATGTCACAGAGGAAAATGGCAGGATGGTCGTTTTTATCGGAAATCCGAAAGATGGAAAGAAAATTTACCTGGAAGGAAGAAGAAGCGAGCTTGCCAGACTCAGAGCCATGGACCAGGATGTGACTCTGGGAATCCGGCCGGAAGATATCCATGAGTACGCGGACGCCGCAGAACTTGGCATCGAAAAAGCCACCGTTGGAATGAACGTAACGGTTACGGCAAGAGAAATGTTGGGAGCGGAAGTATTCCTTTATTTTGACGAGCAGAAGAAAACCCATGCGGTACGCCTTCATCCGAAGAACCAGACGATGACTGGAGAAAAGATCGATCTTTATTTTGATCCAAAGAAAATCCATCTGTTTGATCAAAATACCGAAGAAAGTATATTTTACAGAGAGGAGACGGTGTAATGAACGCAGTGAAAAAAAGTAAATGGAATGCATCCCCATACTTTTATCTAGTGCCATGTATGCTGGTATTTGCAGTTTTCCTTTTTTATCCCTTTTTTAAAACTATATTTCTGAGTCTGTTTCTGACAGACAAGATGGGACAGGCAAAAGTATTTGTAGGAATGCAGAACTATATGGATCTGTTGACGAGCGAATCTTTCCGCAACAGTCTGAAAGTGACCCTGATCTTTGTAGTGATCGTTGTGGTTGGCGGAATGCTTTTGGGCCTGATCGCCGCAGTGCTTTGTAATAAAGCGTTTCCAGGGATCCGCTTTTTCAGTACCTCTTATGCACTGCCAATGGCAATTGCCTCCAGTTCTGCAGCTATGATTTTTGAGATCATGCTGCATCCTACAGTAGGTATCGTCAATAAGATGCTGGGGCTGGATATTAACTGGCTGAACAATCCGGATACGGCGTTGTATTGCGTAGCGATCCTGACGGCCTGGCTGAACAGTGGAATTAACTTTCTGTATTTTTCAGCCGGACTTGGAAATATTGACGAAACCATCTATGAGAGAGCGTCTGTGGACGGAGCGGGAAGTATTCAGAAATTTTTCAGTCTGACCCTGCCGGGGCTTTCGCCGATCATGTTTTATACACTGGTCGTAAACATTATCCAGGCGTTCCAGTCTTTCGGACAGATCAAGATCCTGACAGAAGGAGGACCGGATGAGGCGACGAATGTTATCGTGTACTCGATCTACCGTGACGCCTTTTTCAACTATCGGTTCGGAAGCGCGGCAGCTCAGTCCGTGATCCTGTTTATTATCGTTATGTTGATTACTCTTGTGATGTTCCGTATTGAGAAGAAAGGAGTAAGTTATTAATGAGCCAGACAGATACCATGGCTGCAGGCAGCCAGAGAATCATCAGCAGAGAAGAACTTCTGCAATTAAAGAAAGAGATGAATGCCAGGGCGCTTACCAGAAGAAGGGTGAGGACAGGAACCCTCCTTGTTGCCAATATTATTATGGCGGTTGTGATCCTGCTTCCACTGTTATATGCGATCAGTATCGCATTTATGCCTTCGGGAGAACTGTTTACTACAGATCTGAACCTGTTCCCGAAAAATCCGACGATCCAGAATTTTGTAGATGCATTTACAAATGTACCGTTGCTTAAATTTATCTTGAACTCATTTATTATGGCGGGATGCATCACGATCGGGCAGATCATCACCTGTTCTCTTGCGGCATTTGCGTTTTCTTTCCTGGAATTTAAGGGAAAAGGGCTCCTTTTCATGGTGGTAATGGCTACGATGATGGTTCCGGGAGAAGCGACTATCATTTCCAACTATCTGACAGTTGGAAATCTGGGAATGCTGGATACTTATCCGGTATTGATCATACCATACCTGACGTCAGCAATGGGAATCTTCCTGTTCCGTCAGTTTTATATGACATTTCCGATATCCTTATATGAATCAGCAAAGCTGGATGGATGCGGAAACTTAAGATTCATCGTGAAAATCCTGATCCCGCTGACAAAATCGGCGATCGGAGCCATGGCAGTATATACCTTTATCAATGCATGGAATATGTATATGTGGCCTCTGCTCGTTACAGGATCCAATGACATGAGAACCGTTCAGATCGGTATCAGTATGCTGAACAGTGTGGATTCTCAGTCCATCACGATGATGATCGCAGGTGTGGTAATGATTATCATCCCGTCAATATCAATCTTTATTGTGGGACAGAAACAGCTGATCCGGGGTATGTTCTCCGGCGCGGTAAAAGGTTAAAGTTTATTCAGGAAAAAGGAGAAAAACATGAAGAAAAGAATTGTTTCAGTATTATTGACAACAGCACTGACTGCCAGTCTGCTTGCAGGCTGCGGCGGAAAAAGCCTTGAGGACCAGAGCGGTGCTCAGGAGGGAGGAGACGCTGCAGCTGCAGAAGCTGTGGAGATGGCTGCCGCAGAAGACGTGGACGGTACAGAGATTACTTTCTGGCACTCCATGGGAGGAGTAAACGGCGAGGCGATCGATGAACTGGTAAGCCGTTTCAATGAAGAAAATGAATATGGGATCACGGTTGTATCAGAATTCCAGGGTGAATATGACGACGCGCTGAATAAATTAAAGAGCGCACAGATCGGCAATATGGGTGCAGATCTGGTACAGGTATATGAGATCGGGACCAGATTTATGATCGATTCCGGATGGATCGTTCCCATGCAGCAGATGATTGACGAGGACGGTTATGATCTGTCTCAGATCGAGCCGAACCTTGCGGCATATTATACCATTGATGATCAGCTTTACTCCATGCCGTTTAATTCTTCTACACCGCTGATGTACTATAATAAAGATATGTTTGACAAAGCGGGTATTACAGAGGTTCCCACCAGCCTGGAAGGGATCGAGGCCATTGGAGACCAGCTGTTAAATGAAGGCGGAGCCGGAGAAGTTATGTCTCTGTCTATCTACGGATGGTTCTTTGAACAGTTCCTTGGAAAGCAGGGTCTGGATTATGCAAATAACGGAAACGGAAGAGAAGAGGCTGCAACAGCAGTAGCTTTTGACGAGAATGGCGGAGCAAAGAATATTCTGGATGCGTGGAAGTCTCTGAACGATAAAGGATATGCGCCGATCGTAGGTAAGGGCGGAGATGCCGGACTGGCAGATTTCTCCTCTGGAAAATCAGCGATCACACTTGGATCTACCGCTTCTCTGAAGCAGATCCTTCAGGATGTAAATGGAAAATTTGAAGTGGGAACTGCATATTTCCCGTCTGTGAAAGATAGTGACGAGGGCGGCGTTTCCATTGGAGGAGCTTCTCTGTGGGCATTAAACAATCAGGATCCTAAGAAATTGAGAGCAACCTGGGAATTTGTAAAATTCCTGGTATCTCCGGAATCACAGGCATACTGGAACGCTCAGACCGGATACTTCCCGGTAACGGTAGCGGCTCAGGAAGAGCAGGTATTTAAAGATAATATCGCACAGTATCCACAGTTCCAGACTGCTATCGATCAGCTGCATGATTCTTCACCGGAATATGTGGGCGCGCTTCTGAGTGTATTTTCTGAGGCAAGAGCAACGGTAGAATCCGAGATCGAGAGTATGCTTAACGGAAACGAGACTTCAGATGAGGCAGTTGCCAATATGGCAGAAACTATTAACAGTTCTATCGAAGAATACAGTCTGGTAAATGAATAAAAGATATTGTAGGATATCTTTAGACATAAGAATAAAAATCGGGGGAGCCGCCGCAATAAAATGTGGCGGCACTCTTTGCATAATAGGGAATCAGGAGGAAAAGGAAACACGATGACGAAAGTATTTGCGCACAGGGGAGCCAGCGGTTATGCGCCGGAGAATACACTTCCTGCTTTTGCACTGGCAGAAGAGCAGGGGGCTGACGGTGTGGAACTGGACGTGCAGCTGACCCGGGACGGACAGGTGGTTGTGATCCATGATGAAAAGATCGATCGTACTTCGGATGGAGAAGGGTTCGTTAGAGATTATACGTTAGAAGAGTTGAAAGCATTTTCCTTTCATGCACAGATGGAGGAGTACCGGGGGGTAAAGATCCCGACGCTGGAAGAAGTGCTTAAGACTCTGAAACCGGGAAAGATGCAGGTGAATATTGAATTGAAAACCGGGATTTTCAGGTATCCGGAGATTGAGAAAAAGACGATCGATATTGTCCGCCGGATGGGAATGGAGAACCGGGTGATCTATTCTTCTTTTAATCATTATAGTATACAGGAGATTCTAAAGTTAAATCCACTGGCAGAGACGGCTTATCTATTCAGCGATGTGATACTTCATATGGAAGATTACGGGAAGAAGACCGGGGTACAGGGACTGCATCCGGCGGTTTATCATCTGTATATGCCGGAACTTCTTGAGGATTACAAAAAAAGCGGGTTAAAGATCCGGGTATGGACGGTAAACCGGAAAGAAGATATGAAGAAATTTATAGAAAATGATCTGGAAGCTGTGATCACCAATTATCCGGACCTGGCGCTGGAAGTCAGAAAGCAGGTGGAAGATGTCCGGAGATAAAAGACTGATGAAAAAGCGGCTGTTTCTTCTGGATATTGACGGAACCGTATGTATCGGGCAGCGGCTGATCGGAGGCACCAGAAAATTTCTGGAAGCCATTCGGGATCTGGGGGGACAGTTTGTATTTATAACCAATAATTCCACCCGCAGTATTGATGATTATATCCTTTCTTTTCAGAAACTGGGGATTATGACAGATCATACGAATTTTATTACGGCCTCTTTTGCAACTGTGCAATATCTGAAGAAACATTATGATGGGAAATTAATCTATGTATTGGGCACAAAGTCGTTTCTCCGCGAGTTGAAGAAAAACCATATCCGCGTAACGATAGACTGCATGGATCCGGACATTGCCTGTGTTCTGGTGTCTTATGATAATCAGCTGAACTATGAAAAACTGGAAGATACCTGCAGGATCTTAAGTACGCGGGAAGTGGATTATCTGGCTACCAATCAGGATTATGTCTGTCCGATAGAGTTCGGATATGTACCGGACTGCGGAGCAATCTGTGAAATGATTGGACATGCGGTGAAAAAAGCGCCAAAATACATGGGTAAACCGGGAACGGCTATGGTGGAGTATGCGTTAAAGCTGAATCATTTCTCACGGGAAGAGACATTGATCGTAGGAGACCGTTTGTATACGGATATCCTGTGCGGGCATAAATCCGGTGTTGATACGGCTCTGGTGCTGACCGGAGAGGCTACCAGGGAAGAGGGGGAAGCCTGCGAGTATGGCCCGGATTACATTTTTTCATCTGTGGAGGAACTGTACCAGGAATGGAGCGGGGAAATGCCGCTGCCAACGGGTAGCGCGGATATGTAATCTAAAAATTTCCGCATGGCCGGGGCCGGGTTATCGGCATCAGACCAGGCAACGCCCAGCGTCCGGGTATAGTGGGCGTCAAAGGGCCGCACGCATACCCGGAACGGAGCCTGTTCCAGAAGAAGGCGGGGCAGGATCGTGACGCCGAAGCCCTGCTCTACCATTTTTAATGTGGCAAAGTCTTCGTTGAGCTGATATTGGACTTTGGGAGAAATGTGGTTGCTTTTAAATATTTTTCCTGTTTCATAGTCCAGGCCATCGGAAGACAAGATAAAGTTTTCTTCCCGGATATCTTCCAGGAGGACGGAAATCTTTTCGGATAGTGGATGACCGGCAGGGAGGACCAGCATTAGTTCATCCGTGCCAAGAGGAATAAATGGCAGATCAGGAACAGAATATTGGGAAACGAAGATACAGTCCAGCTGACCGGACTGTATCTTTTCTTTTAGTCCGCTGAATCCGTCCACAGTAAGTTCAAACCGGATGCCTGGGTATCGTTCGGAGAAGGTCTTCAGGATATCCGGCAGCCAGTGATAGGAAATGCTCTGGATGGTACCGATGCGGATATAACCTTTTTCCAGGTGGTTAAGACCTTCGGCGATGCGGGCGATCCGGGCTTCCTCCTGGCAGATGATCCGAAGAGAGGCTGCGATCTCTTCTGTGCCCGGCAGAAGTTCCATTCCCCGCTTGGATCTCCGGAAGAGCCGGACGCCCAGATCCTTTTCAAATTTCCGGATGGTCTGACTGACCGCAGACTGGGTATAATTTAACAACTCGGCAGCCCGGGATATATTTTTGACTTCACAGACAGTCAGGATGACTTTGTATTTGCTCATATGCTCTCCTTACCTGTATCCATAAGAAATGCTTAAGGATAACATTAAATTCTCTGGCTTTTCGATGGTTTTCTGATGTTTTATTATAAACATATATGATATTTCTTTGTCAATCACAGAAGGGAAAGAAGGAGGGATAAATGTGAGTCAGGAATACTGGAATGGAGCGCAGGCAGCTCACCGGAGAGTTATGATGAAAGCGGCCGGATATTCAGATGGTGATATTCGGAAAAAGCCCCATATCGGCGTGCCTAATTCTTACATGGCTGGTTCTCCGGGAACTGCCCACTTAAGACAGATCACAGAAGCGGTGAAGGAAGGCATCTGGGCAGCAGGAGGGGTGCCGGTGGAATTTGGTATTCCGGCTACCTGCGGCAATATTGCCAATGGAGCCGAGGAACTGAAATATGAGCAGGTGGGAAGGGACATTGTGGCGATGTCTATTGAATTTGTCACCCGCGTTCACAATTTCGACGGCCTGGTGATGACAGCCTCCTGTGATAATATCATTGCCGGGTGCTATCTGGCAGCGATGCGTCTTGATATACCAACTATGGTTGTTACCGGGGGTTCCATGCAGCCGGGCCAATACTGTGGAAAGACGGTGGTGGAGGCGGATCTGGACGCGGCCAGATTCTCCGGAGCATCCGAAGAAGAACTGATGGAGATGGAGGATAATGTCTGCCCTTCCTTTGGGGCTTGCCCGTCCATGGGAACCGCCAATACCATGCAGATGCTGGGGGAGGTACTTAACCTGGTGCTGCCGGGGACTTCCACGATTCCGGCATCAGATAATGCAAAACTCAGAAAGGCCCGGGAGGCTGGAAAATATGCGGTAGAACTGGTGAAATCCGGGCGCAGGCCATCACAGCTGATCACCAGGGAAGTGCTGATGAATGCTATCATGTTTGATATGGCGGTGGCAGGCTCGACCAATGCAGTGCTGCATATTTTATCATTTTCCTACGAACTGGGGATCCGGCTTACACTGGAGGATTTTGAAAAATATGCCAAAGAGATTCCCTGTATTAATGCGGTGGTTCCGAGCGGTCCGTATACGGTGGTGGATTTTCATTATGCGGGCGGTGTAATGAATGTGATGAAGATGCTGGAAAGCAAATTGTTTACAGAGGTTCCGGGCATGTATGGCATTTCCTGGAAGGAGATGCTTGCGAAGGTAACGCCCCGGGAAAACGAGGTTATCCACTCTCTGGAAAGACCCTTGTTCCAGGAGCCGGGACTTAAGATCCTGCGGGGCAACCTGTCGCCAAACGGCGCAATTGTCCGGCCCACTGCCGTGTATGATGAAGTGAAGTATATGCGGGGGAAGGCAAAGGTCTTTGACGGGGACCGGGCGGCATTCGAGGCGATCCAGGCAGGAGAGATCGTGCCGGGAGATATTATTGTGATCCGGTATGAAGGATGTAAGGGGGCGCCGGGCATGAAAGAACTGATGCTCAGCATTGACGCGCTGATCGGCCTGGGACTTCATAAGAGTGTGGGGCTGATCTCGGACGCCAGATTTTCCGGGTTTAACTTTGGCGCGATTATCGGACATGTGTCACCGGAGGCGTATGACGGGGGAAACATTGCTCTGGTGGAAAACGGGGATGAGATTGTGATTGATATCCCGGGCGGGGAAGTGTCACTTCTGGTATCCGAAGAAGAACTGCAGGAAAGAAGAAAGCGTTGGGTATGTCCGCCACTCAAAGAGGAGAAGGGATGTCTGAATCTGTTTGCAAGGCTCTGCCGTCCGGCGGAAGAAGGCGGGGCGATGCAGCCCTGGGATCTGGACGCAAAATTTCATGGATAATGTGAAATTGTTTTGAAAAGAGAAGATTCGTAAAGGAGGAAATAAAAATGTTATTGTTGTCAAGAGAAGATATTAAGAAAGTATTTACCATTAAAGATGCCATTGAGGCGGATAAAAAAGCGTTTCGGTATGTGGTGGAGGGGAAATGCGAGATTCCCCTTCGGACCAACATCCAGGCGCCCAAATATGACGGATGTTTCCTGTTTATGCCGGCATATCTGGAGGAAATGGATACAGCGTCCTTAAAGATTATCAACATTTTCCCACACAATATAGACAATGGGATTCCGTCATCCCCGGCCCAGGTACTCCTGATTGATGGAAAAACGGGACTGGTGACTGCGGTGCTGGACGGGACTTATGTAACTCAGCTGCGTACCGGCGCGGCTTCCGGCGCAGCTTTTGATGTGCTGGCGAAAAAAGACTGTCGCATCGGCGCGCTGATCGGTACCGGCGGCCAGGCGCCTACACAGCTGGAAGCAATGCTGGCGGCAAGAACACTTCAGGAAGTCCGGGTCTATGATATGAATCCAGAGCGGACAAAAGCCTTCGCAGAAATCATGCAGGAGGAATTAAAAGATTACGGAGCCAGAATCGTTCCGGCAGCATCTTCCGACGAGGCAATCGACGATGCAGATTTGATCATTACCGTAACACCTTCGTCCAAACCGGTCTTTGACGGGACGAAAGTAAAAGCAGGAGCAACCATCAGCTGTGTGGGCGCTTACCAGCATCACATGCAGGAGATGGATCCGGCCATTCTTCCCAGAGCATCCAAGATCTACTTTGATTCCCGGGAAGCAGTATTGTCTGAATCCGGCGATATTCTGATCCCGTTAGAGGAAGGCATTATCACAGAAAAAGATTTTACCGGAGATCTCGGAGATGTACTGCTTGGAAAAGTGGTTGGAAGAGAGAACGATGATGAGATTATTGTATTTGAAACCGTAGGCGTAGCGGCGCAGGATCTGGTGGCGGCAAAAGAGATCTATGAGAAAGCCGTAAAAGCCGGTGTGGGGATAACCTGGGGATAAATGTGGGGATAAAATGTGGATAACTTCAAATGGGGACGGGGGATTTCTGGAAATCCCCCGTCCCCATTTGAGTGCGAGTGTGGTATTATTGTTTTAGAATTTAAGAAGAAGTGTATGATGCTGTGACTGTAAAGGAAACGGGTTAAAAGACAAAAGTCAAATAAAATACATCAAAGGAGATATAAGACCATGCCTATCGTATATCACGAGAAATCCAAAGAATTTCATCTTTATAATGAGGAAATCAGCTATCTGTTCCAGATTCTGGACAATGGTCAGCCGGGTCAGCTGTACTACGGGAAAAAACTCCGTGACAGAGCAAGTTTTGAGCATCTGTTTGAACGGTGTACAAGAGACATGGCGCCTTATAATTATGAGGGGAACAGTGAATTTTCCCTGGAGCATATCAAGCAGGAGTATCCCACGTTTGGGAACGGCGATATGCGTTATCCGGCCTACGAGATCGAGCGGCCAAATGGCAGCAGGATCGTAGAGTTTGCCTATGAATCTCACAGAATCTATCCGGGGAAACCGAAACTTCCAGGTCTGCCGGCTACTTACGTGGAGAATGAAAATGAGGCGGATACGCTGGAGATTACCTTAAATGAACCCTATATTCACGTGAGGATGCATTTGATCTATACCATCTACCGGGAACGTCCGGTTATCACAAGAAGCGTGCGCTTTGTCAGTGAATCGCAGGAAAATCAGATATTGTTGAATGCGCAGAGCGGCTGCCTGGATCTGCCGGATAAGGATTATGTGATGCTGGAACTGGCGGGAGCCTGGGCGCGGGAACGGAATATAGAGAAGCGTCCGCTGGGATATGGCATCCAGGGGATTTACAGCATGCGGGGAGCCAGCAGTTACCAGTTTAATCCGTTCCTTGCATTGATGCGCCCCGATGCCGGAGAATTTTCGGGAGAAGTCCTGGGATTCAGCCTGGTTTACAGCGGCAGTTTTCTGGCGCAGGTGGAAGTGGATAATTACGATGTGACCCGTGTGCTGATGGGGATCCATCCCCATGGATTCCGCTGGACCCTGCATCCGGGAGAAAGTTTCCAGACGCCGGAAATGGTAATGGTATATTCCGATCAGGGGTTAAATAAGATGAGTCAGGTCTATCATGATCTTTACCGGACCCGCCTTGCCCGCGGGAAATGGAGAGACAGGGAAAGGCCGATCCTGATCAATAACTGGGAAGCGACATATTTTAATTTTGATGAAAAGAAAATATTTTCTCTCGCCAGTCAGGCCAGGGAACTGGGAATCGAACTCTTTGTACTGGATGACGGTTGGTTTGGGAAACGTAACGATGATACTTCTTCTCTGGGAGACTGGTATCCCAATGAAGAGAAGCTGAAAGGCGGCCTGAAACCGCTGGCGGAAAAGATCACTGCTCTTGGCATGCAGTTTGGTCTCTGGATTGAACCGGAGATGGTGAATAAGGACAGCTGTCTTTACCGGGAACATCCCGACTGGGTGCTGGCGGAAACAGGGCGGCATATGTGCCACAGCAGGAATCAGTATGTGCTGGACTTTTCCAGAAAAGAGATCCGGGATTATCTCTATGACAGACTGGAAGCTGTTTTGGCGGATATCCCCGTCTCCTATATTAAATGGGATATGAACCGGACCATTTCAGATGCCTTTTCCAATGGAAATGACAGAGAGTATCAGGGAGAAATCTATCACAGATACATATTAGGGGTCTATGAGCTTTATGAGCGTCTGACCCGGCGGTTCCCGGAGATCCTGTTTGAATCCTGCGCCAGCGGCGGCGCCAGGTTTGATCCGGGCATGCTTTACTATGCGCCTCAGGCCTGGACTTCCGATGATACAGATGCAGTATGGCGTCTGAAGATCCAGTACGGAACGTCGGTGGTGTATCCGGTCAGCAGCATCGGAAGCCACCTGTCAGCTTCGCCCAACCATCAGATGGGGCGGGTAACCTCTATGGAAATGCGTGCCGGGGTGGCGTACTTTGGGACTTTTGGTTATGAACTGGATCTGAATGATTTGTCAGAAGAAGAACGGGCGACTATGAAAGAACAGGTGCAGTTTATGAAGAAGTACCGGCGGCTGATCCAGCAGGGGACGTTCTACCGGCTGCGCAGTCCGTTTGAAGGAAATGAAACCGCCTGGATGGTGGTTTCTGGAGACCGGAAAGAAGCGCTTGTGGCATGTTACCGTGTGCTGCAGCCGGTAAATGTAGGGTTCAACCGGATCAGACTGCAGGGCCTTGCGGAAGATCTTCTATATGAAATAGAAGGAAGGGATGTTTCGTGCTATGGAGATGAACTGATGCAGGCCGGGCTGATCCTGTCTGACCGGGCTTCCGGCGTACGGAACTCCGGCTGGAATGAGATAGGGGATTTTCAGTGCAGGATTTTTGAAATAAAAGCAAAATAACGGTTGACACAGAAAACTTCAGATGGTATTATAAAAATCCACCACGAAACAGCGGTGGATTTTTCATCGGGAAAATGGCGGAAATACTTACGCCGGCCGGAAGAAAAATGAAAAAGATATCAAAAAAGGTGTTGACAATGCATCTTCAATGTGATATCTTATAGGAGTTGTCGCTAAGACAACAACCAAGGACTTTGATAACTAAATAATAGACAACGACCCTGAAGATTCTTTTGAGAAGAATAATTCAGAATGGACATCGAAAAGATGTCAACCCAAAACAGTAAGTAACGGG
>NZ_JACJLV010000004.1 GCF_016902415.1 Mordavella massiliensis
CTATATAATATACTAAAGTCTAATTCAGATGTAAAGGATGATTCACATGAAAAAAGGAAAACGTATACTTGCCCTTGCCGGAGCCGTGGTTCTTATCCTGATGTATCTATGCACCCTGGTCTTCGCCCTGATCGACCATCCGGCGGCAAAAGACCTTCTGATGGTCTCCATCGCCTGCACGATCCTGATCCCCGTACTCCTCTACGGCTATCTGCTGGTATACCGTCTCCTGTCTCATGACAGGGAAAATGACGAAGAAAGATAAAGTTCAAAGGGAATCACTTCATCCGGCATGTCCGGGTCTTTCGTTCCCTTCCGGGCTTTTCTTTTGTCCAGATATTCCTCGATAGACAGAACATCCGCTTCTGTCCGTTCCTGTTTTCTGCTGTACATATGGATCCCTCCTTTTCATTTCATTTATACTCTTACCCCCTTTGCTCCAACATTACTATTATATTGGCGCATATCTTATTCTATGCATGATCTGTGACCATCTGATGTCGATATGCGAAATTTTTCCTGAGATTTTTCTTAAAATTTTATGACACAGAAAAAGCAGGCGCTTTTCGCACCTGCCCTTTTTCTAACGGTATATAATATCGTTTCTGCCCGGTCCGTTGGAAACCATGGTGATCGGATAACCGATCTCTTTTTCCACGAACTCGATATAATTTCTGCAGTTTTCCGGAAGTTCTTCGTACTTGCGGACACCGCGGATATCGCATTTCCATCCCGGCAGCTTTTTCAGCACCGGCTTTGCCTTCTCCAGAAGGTGGGTGGTCGGGAAGTCTGTGGTCACTTCTCCATCGATCTCATATCCGACACATACCGGGATCTCATCCAGATAACCCAGCACATCCAGAACAGTGAAGGCCACGTCTGTGGTCCCCTGCATCCGGCATCCGTACTTGGAAGCCACGCAATCAAACCAGCCCATTCTTCTCGGGCGTCCGGTGGTTGCGCCGAACTCTCCGCCGTCTCCTCCCCGGCGTCTGAGCTCATCCGCCTCGTCGCCAAAGATCTCACTGACAAAAGCGCCCGCGCCTACTGCGCTGGAATATGCCTTGCACACGGTGATCACTTTCTTGATCTCATAAGGCGGAAGTCCTGCGCCGATCGCGCCGTATGCCGCCAGTGTAGAGGAAGAGGTCACCATCGGATAGATACCGTGATCCGGATCCTTCAGGGTTCCAAGCTGTCCCTCCAGAAGGATCTCCTTTCCTTCCTTTAATGCATTATGCAGATAAAGGGCGGTATCGCACACATAAGGTGCGACCATCTCTTTATATTCTTTTAATTCTTTATATAAATCATCCGGTGAAATGGCTGGTTTGTGGTAGAGATGCTCCAGCATGACATTTTTCTGCTCTGCCACTCTTACGACCTTTTCTTTTAACAGGTCATCATCAAACAGCTCGCTGACCTGGAAGCCGATCTTGGCATATTTGTCTGAATAAAACGGAGCGATGCCTGATTTGGTGGAGCCAAAGGATTTTCCTCCCAGACGTTCCTCCTCATATGCATCGAACATTTTGTGATAAGACATCACGATCTGCGCCCGGTCTGATACCAGGATCTTCGGCGCCGGCACGCCTCTGTCCACGATAGACTTGATCTCGTTAAATAATACCGGGATATCCAGGGCAACTCCATTGCCGATAATATTTGTGGTATGCCCGTAAAAGACACCGGAAGGCAGTGTATGCAGCGCAAATTTGCCATAATCGTTGACGATCGTATGGCCGGCATTTGCCCCGCCCTGAAAACGGATGATGATATCCGCCTTCTCGGCCAGCATATCTGTTATCTTTCCCTTTCCTTCATCTCCCCAGTTCGCGCCTACTACCGCTTTAACCATATCCATTCCTCCTGTGTGATAAACTGACTTTCAAAGCCACTTTAGCATTATACTACAATTTCGTTTTTCTGTCTACATCAACGGAGCGAACAATCGCAATACCTGCCCGATAAGTTTGGTCAGCATCGTCCGCCTGCGGACCTCTATCAGCGTCACCTTGTGGCATCTTGCCAGAGTCTGCTGGAAGTCCCGCTCGATCCGGTCGATCTCGGAATTATTATAAATAAATACACCATTTTCAAAATGCAGGTACAGACTCCGGTAATCCAGGTTGATGGTTCCCACCGTTGCTGTATCGTCATCGGAAACAAATACCTTGGCATGGACGAATCCGGGCCGGTATTCATAAATCTGCACGCCGCCTTCGATCAGCTCTTTGTAATAGGTCTTGGCCACGGCAAACGCATACCATTTATCCGGGATGTGCGGCATGATAATGATCACTTCGATCCCGCTCTTTGCCGCCCGTTTTAAGGTGTTCAGCATCTCATGGTCCAGGATCAGGTACGGCGTCATGATGTGGACGTACTTTTTCGCATGATTAAGGATGTGGAAATACACTTCTTCTCCCACATTTTCATTGTCAAAGGGGCTGTCCGCATAAGGGATCACATAACCCAGCTCTCTTTTTAAGCCTTTCCTCTTCGGCGTCAGATACCGGCTGTAATCCTCATTCTTCCTGACGTCCGCGTTCCACATCTGCAGAAAGATCATGGTCAGGCTCTGTACCGCGTCTCCTCGCAGCATCACGGCCGTGTCCTTCCAGTGGCCGAATCTTACCTTGCGGTTGATATACTCGTCCCCCAGATTGATCCCGCCTGTGAATCCCACTTTGCCGTCGATGACGCAGATCTTGCGGTGATCCCGGTTGTTCTGGGTCGTAGACAGGAAGGGACGCACTTTATTTGCCATCTTACACTTGATACCGTAGCGTCTCAGCTGCGCCGGATACCGGTAAGGCAGCATGGAGATGGCGCACATTCCGTCGTACATAAACCGGACTTCCACGCCTTCTTCTACTTTCTGGCGCAGGATCTTCAGGATCGTGCCCCACATATATCCCTTTTCTACGATGAAATATTCCATGAAAATGAATTTCTTCGCCTTCTGGAGTTCCTGTACCAGAGCCTTAAATTTGTACTCTCCCAGAGGGAAATATTTGACGTCCGTATTCCGGTAAGTCGGAAATCCCAGCTTATCTGACAGGTAGTAAGCCAGATTGGCGTTGGCTGATTTGCTGGCCCAGATGGCTTCGATCACGTCCGGATCCTGGGTCATATAGGGATCCGTCTCGATCTTTAAGGCTGCCAGCCGGTCCCGCATATAGCGGGTCCCCAGCTGCATCTTTACAAAGATGTAAAAGACCACGCCGAACAAAGGAAACGCCAGGATGCACAGCATCCAGGTCATTTTAAACGCAGGGTTCCCCTCGGCATTGATCAGATAGATCAGTGCGATGACCTGCAGGATTACCAGAGTTCCATATACATAATGGATATATTCATGCAGATAATAGATGGTGCCGAACATAAGCGCGATCTGCGCCGCCAGAAGAAGCAGGATGATCCCGGTTCTGCTGAATACGATGCGGAACAGACCTTTTTTAGCTGTACTTGTCTGCGGTTGTTGGTTCATACAAATAACTCTCCTTTATCTGTTACACGGGTACAGTGTAACATACTTTAGACTTCTTCTCAACTTACAGGTATTTTCTTTTGATTTTTGCGGAAAAATGATACAATATGTGTTATGATAAAGGATATAGAACGAACGAAAGGAGTCCATCAATATGACGAAGTGGGTAAAACGCCTGTTAAGCCTGGCAGCTATAGGCAGTGCAGCCGCCGGACTTATCTATTATTTTAAGAAAATCTACAAGGGCCGCGACGAGGATCTGGAAGATGACTTCGAGGACGATGATTTTGATCTCGACAGCGACTTAAAGCCTGTCGGCGACCGGGAATATGTACCCCTGACGCCCAAGGCCGATGACGCCGGAGAAGAAGCTCCTGCAGGAGAAGCATCCGAAGAACCGGAAGAAGAAGCGGCTGGAGAGGAACCGGCCGAAGAACCGGAAGCCTCCGAGGAAACATCAGAAGAAACATCAGAAAAAACGTCCGAATAAGACCTTAAGAAAACCTGTCCCTTATACGAGACAGGTTTTTCTTATTGCCAGAAGCGGATCAGAAGTTCCACCGCTTTTTTGATCTCTTCTTCTGTCAGATTTGCATATCCAAGCAGGATAGCCGGCTCCTCGCCGCCTGCGGGACGGATCCGGTAATCAGACAGGCCGTAGACACGGATCCCGGCCTCTTTTGCCTGAAGGATCCTCTCCTCTTCGCTGATTTCTTTCCCGAAATGAAGCAGGAGATGCACTCCCGCATGTTCTCCCGAGATCCGGCAGATCCCGGATAAGGGTTTCAGCGCCTCGATCAGGGCGTCGTGACGCCCCCTGTACAGCGCACGCATCTTATTCAGATGCCGTTCATAATAGCCTTCTTCCAGAAACCGCTCCATAATCCTCTGGTCCACCTTGGACACCGTGGAATGAATGAACCGGTTTTTCTTTTCATAGATGTCCAGAAGCGACGCAGGCAGCACCATATAGCTGAGCCGGATGGCCGGCGCCACGGACCGGGAAAAGGTGCCCAGGTAAATGACTTTCCCATGGGCGTCCATTCCCTGCAGCGCAGGGATCGGCTTTCCTTTATAACGGAACTCGCTGTCATAGTCGTCTTCAATGATATATCTGTTCTCCGCCTGATCGGCCCATTTTAAAAGCTCCTGCCGGCGGCCCACAGGCATCACGATCCCGGTGGGATACTGATGGGACGGCGTCACATACGCAATGTCCGCGTCAGTCAGAGCCAGTCTGTCCACCCGCATGCCACTTTTATCCATGGACACCGGAACGGTCTCGTATGAAAGGCATTCAAACAGACGGCAGGCCTGCATATAAGTCGGATCTTCAAAGGCAAGCTTTCTGTCCGGTCCCAGAATCGTCCCAAGCAGCATAAGCATATAATCATTGCCTGCGCCGATGATGATCTGCTCCGGCCTGCATTCCACGCCTCTTGCCTGGTAGAGATAACTGGCGATCGCCCTGCGGAATCCCTCTTCTCCTTTGGAATCCCCGGTCCGGAACAGTTCCGTCCGGTTATCCTTCAGGATGTCTTTTGACAGCTTTCTCCACACATTATAAGGGAAACTGTCCACATCCACGCCGTTCGGCGTAAAATCAAAAAGATAGTTCTCCTTTTCTTCGCAGGATTCCGGAGCCTTTTCTGGCTCCTGCTCCCGGCGTTCCAGACGCCCCGGCCGGTCCAGACGATACAGGTCATCGATCCGGGCCGCAAAGTAGCCTCTGCAGGGCTCTGATTCCAGATACCCTTCTGACAGAAGCTGCTCATAGGCCAGCTCCACTGTACTTCTGCTCACCTCCAGATGTCTGGAAAGGGCCCGGGTCGAAGGCAGTTTTTCCCCGCAGGGGATCCTGCCGCTGCGGATATCGCCCCGGATATATGCATAGATCTGTTCATACAATGGAACCTTACTGTCTGTTTTCAGGCTGATGGTCAATTCGTTCATACTCTTATTTTGGCAGCTTAAATGAGCTCTTTAATGAAACGATCCGGTTAAATACCAGATTTTCCGGTGTGGAATCCTTAGAATCAATACAGAAATAACCGTTCCGTACAAACTGGAAGCTGTCGCCTGCCAGAGCCTCTCCAAAGCTGTCTTCCACGAAGCAGTTTTTCCGCACTTCCAGGGAGTTTGGATTCAGGTTCAGAGAACCGTCTTCTTTATTATACACACCCTTTTCTTCATCCACCAGGTTCTCATAGAGACGGATCTCTGCCTGTCTGGCATGGGAAGCCTCTACCCAGTGGATCGTTCCTTTTACCTTTCTTCCGGTAAATCCGGTGCCGCACTTGGTTTCCGGATCGTAGGTGCCGTGTACCACCGTCACATTGCCGTTTTCATCTGTCTCATAGCTTTCGCATCTGACAAAATATGCGTTCATCAGACGCACTTCATTGCCCGGGAACAGACGGAAATATTTCTTCGGAGGTTCGATCATAAAATCTTCTCTCTCAATATACAATTCTCTTCCGAAGGGAAGCTTACGGGTGCCCAGTTCCGGATTCTCCAGATTGTTGTCCGCATCCAGGTATTCGATCTCGCCTTCCGGATAATTGTCGATCACCAGCTTAATGGGATCCAGGATTGCCATCATTCTTGGCTTCTTCAGCTTCAGATCCTCGCGGATACAATATTCCAGCATAGCATAATCCACAGAGCTCTGGCTCTTGGACACACCGCACAGTTCCACGAACATCTTGATGGACTCCGGTGTAAATCCCCGGCGTCTTAAAGCGGCGATGGATACCAGCCTGGGATCGTCCCAGCCGTCTACAATGCCGTCCATCACCAGTTTCTTGATATAGCGCTTTCCTGTCACCACATTGGTCAGGTACAGTTTGGCAAACTCAATCTGTCTGGGCGCCGGATCAAACTCGCACTCTCTTACCACCCAGTCATAGAGCGGCCTGTGGTCTTCAAACTCCAGCGTACAGATAGAATGGGTGATCTTTTCCACCGCATCTTCGATGGGATGAGCAAAATCATACATGGGATAAATGCACCATTTGTCGCCGGTATTGTGGTGTGTCATATGCGCCACCCGGTAAATGACCGGATCTCTCATATTGATATTGGGAGAAGCCATGTCGATCTTCGCCCGCAGAACCTTTTCTCCGTCCTGATATTTTCCTTCCTTCATTTCTTCAAATAAGCGCAGGTTCTCCTCTACGGAACGGTCCCTGTAAGGACTGTTCTTGCCGGGCTCGGTAAGCGTGCCTCTATATTCCCGCATCTCTTCTGCGGAAAGGTCGCAGACAAAGGCCTTGCCCTTTTTGATCAGCTTTACCGCGCACTCATACATGATATCAAAATAATCGGAAGCAAAATAAAGGTGATCCTTCCAGTCTGCCCCCAGCCACTTTACATCTTCTTTGATGGATTCTACGAACTCCATATCCTCTTTGGTCGGATTGGTATCGTCAAATCTCAGATGGAAGGTGCCGTTGTATTTTTCAGCCAGTCCATAGTTTAACAGAATGGACTTGGCGTGCCCGATGTGGAGATATCCGTTGGGTTCGGGCGGGAATCTGGTGCAGACTTCTGTATACACTCCTTCTGCCAGATCTTTGTCTATTTCCTGTTCGATAAAATTCCTGGAAACTGCTTCTTCTGCCATGTTTTTCCTCCTCGTCTAACATCACTGTACCTTATCTTATCATAAATGTTTTGGTGAAACAAGCCGTTCTCTTAAGCACGAAAGGGCCGGAACAACTCTGGCCCCCTGATCCGCATCAGATAATAAAAAAACTCCCAAAAAAGGGAGTCTAAGCTGCCGAGCGGAATCGAACCGCCGACCTCCGCCTTACCAAGGCGACGCTCTACCGACTGAGCCACGGCAGCACGCATATCAGTCATATGCAACATTGATAATATACAATATGTTGTACTGGTTTGTCAATAATAAATTTGGGATTTTTACTCTTTTTCTTTCTCCAGGATCTTCTGGGTCTTTGCCTTGATTCTCTGGAGTGCGTTGTCCACGGTCTTGGGGCTTTTATCCAGAAGCTTTGCAATGGTTTTATAATCCGTGCCTCTCAGATGCAGATACAGCACCCTTTTTTCCAGGTCGCTTAACGATTCTTCCAATCTGGCTTCCAGCTGCTGCGCATATTCCCGGCTAAGAAAGATCTCTTCCGGATTCGTCTCCTGCCTGGCGGTGATGGTATCAATGAGCGGCGTTTTCTCCTCATCATCCTCATAAAAAGAAACATAGGAATTTAAAGGAGAATGCTTTTTTCTCCTGGAGGCCGCAATGGCTGAATACATCTGTCTGGTGATGCAGAGTCTGGAAAAACTGAAAAAGGAGGCTTCCTGCTTTCCGTCATAATCCTGCACCGCCTTAAACAGACCGATCATCCCTTCCTGGATCAGATCTTCGTTTTCCCCTCCCAGAAGGTACATGGCATTGGCTTCTTTACGCACCTGATCCTTATATTTTTCCATGATGTGATCCAGGGCGGCTTTATCTCCCTCCCTGTATCTGCGGATCAGTTCTTCATCTGTCATCTGCTCATACTTTGCCACCATGCGCCTCCCGACTATCCTTTCAGTCTCTGTCTTACGATCTCATAGGCCAGAATACCGGCCGCCACAGAAGCGTTCAGAGAATCGATATCTCCTTTCATGGGAATGGATGCCGTAAAGTCGCAGTTCTCTTTTACCAGACGGCCGACGCCTTCTCCCTCGCTTCCGATCACCAGTCCGATGGGTCCTTTCAGATTCAGGTCATACATCTGCGTGCCGTCCATATCGGCGCAGACAAACCACAATCCTTTTTCCTTTAATTCTTCCATGGTCTTTACCAGATTGGTCACCTTTGCCACCGGCGTATAGTGAAGTGCTCCTGCTGAAGTCCTTGCCACCACAGCGGTAAGTCCCACCGCCCGTCTTTTGGGAATGATCACGCCGTGTGCTCCCGCCTGATTGGCGGTACGGATAATGGCTCCCAGATTGTGGGGATCTTCCATGTTATCCAGCAGGATCAAAAAAGGATCCTCGCCTTTTTCTCTGGCAAGCTCCAGCATATCCTCTACGGTAGAATAATGATAGGAAGCAGTGACTGCGATCACGCCCTGGTGCTTCCCGCTTTCAGACAGCTGATTTAACCGTTCTTTGCTCACGAACTGGATCATGGTGTCCTGCTTTCTGGCTTCTCTTATAATAGACTGCACCGGCCCGTCCTTGCATCCGTCCAGCACATAGAGCCTGTCTACGGTTTTCCCGGAGCGGAACGCCTCCAGCACCACATTTCTTCCCTCGATCCTGTTTTCATTTACTTTCTTTTCTTCCTGCATACGACCTTCATTCCTTTGTCAATCTATCGTCTTCCTCTTCCAGACTTTCTAATCCGTCACGGATCAGTTCCAGCATCCGCTTCCAGTCTTTTTTCAGATACAGATACCCCATCAGCGCTTCAAAACCGGTTGCCCTGCGGTAATCTGTCACCGACTGGTTTTTGGCAGGGGAAACGCTTTTCGCGTTTCTTCCTCTTTTATAGACTGCGTGTTCTTCTTCGGTAAGCTTCTCCTGGAGAACACGCATCATCCGCGACTGCGCGGACGCCTGCACCAGGGCGCTGGTCTCTTGGTGAAGTTTCTGCACCTGTTTGTTGCCTCTGTTGATCACCAGCGTACGGATCACCAGGTCATAGATGCCGTCCCCGATATAGGCCAGTGTAAGAGGTGAATATTCCTGGACATCCACCTCTTTTAACTGAAAGATTTCCTGCAGATATGAATCAAACTGCCACTCTAAGCCTTTTTCCATTTTACTCCTTCCCGGGTATCCTCCAGAATAATGCCCCTGGAGAGAAGTTCATCCCGGATCGCGTCTGCTTTTGCAAAATCCTTTGCCTTTCTGGCCGCCTGACGCTCTTCGATCATCTTTTCAATATCTTCTGCCAGCATTTCTTCTTTCTTATCCACGATCAGGCCCAGCACATCCGTCAGCGTCACCAGACGTTTCAGAAGGGCGTCCAGATATTCCCCGGAGCTTTCCTCTGAAGTATTGGTATTCAGATATTTTACCAGATCAAAGACTGCTGCCACCGCATCGGCCGTATTAAAGTCGTCATCCATGGCGTCTTCAAACTCTTTTACGAATTCTTCTGTCTGGGCATATGCGCTCTTTTCTTCCTCTGTCATGGCCTCTGTCTTTGCATTTTTCCTCTTGTACTTCAGATTCTCCGCCGCATTGACGATACGCTCCAGACCATTTTTCGAAGCCTCCATCAGATCCGCGCTGAAATTTAAGGGGCTTCTGTAGTGGGCGCTTAACATAAAGAAACGGAGCACCTGCAGATCGTACTGCTCGCTGATCTCCCGCACCGTGCGGAAATTGCCGAGAGACTTGCTCATCTTCTTATTATCAATATTCAGGAATGCATTGTGCATCCAGTATTTCGCAAATTCTTTGCCGTTAGCGGCCTCGCTCTGCGCGATCTCGTTCTCGTGATGAGGGAATACCAGATCCTCTCCGCCTGCATGGATATCGATCTGCTCGCCCAGGTATTTCTTGGACATCTCTGAGCACTCAATATGCCAGCCCGGACGGCCCTCGGACCAGGGAGACTCCCAGAAAGGCTCTCCTTCTTTTTTCGGTTTCCAGAGCACAAAATCCAGCGGATCTTCCTTTTCATCCTCTCCGGTCACCAGAAGAGAACGCTCTCCGGAACGGAGATCATCCAGATTCTTGTGGGACAGCTTGCCGTAATCCTGGAACTTTCTGGTACGGTAGTAAACCGTTCCGTTCTTCTCATAAGCATAGCCCTTATCGATCAGCGTCTGGATCATGTCCACCATGCCGCAGATCTCCTCTGTTGCCAGCGGGTGCTTTGTGGCTGGCTTGATGTTCATGCCTTCCATATCCTTTTTGCACTCCGCAATATACCGCTTGGAGATCTCGTCCGCAGTCACGCCTTCCTCGATCGCCTTTTTGATGATCTTGTCGTCCACATCCGTGAAATTGGAAACATAATTCACATCATATCCCTTGTATTCAAAATACCGGCGCACCGTATCAAATACGATCATAGGTCTGGCGTTCCCGATATGGATGAAATTATAAACGGTCGGTCCGCAGACGTACATCCTGACCTTTCCCTCTTCCAGGGGTACAAACTCTTCTTTTTGCTTTGAAAGGGTGTTGTAAAGTTTCATTTGCCGTCCTCCTTGCCTTTTTCTATTTCTCGCGGTCTATTGGATCCTTTGCCTGATAACAAAATACTTCGTCTCCTGCATGCAAGAGACGAAGTATATCCGCCATTCCACGTCTTTGTCATATCGGTTCTATCATATGTGAAAATCCCCGATTTGTCAACACGGATCTGGAAACCTGACCTCCGCTTTAAAGAGGTCTCCGTCCGTGTCTATCAGAAACTCCCCTCCCTGAAGTTCCGTAAAGCTTTTTACGATGGCAAGGCCAAGGCCGGAGCCTTCTGTGTTTCTGGACATATCCCCCCTGACGAAGCGGTCCGTGATGTCCTGTCCGTGAAAATTCAGCTCCTGCGCAGATACATTTTTCATCCGGATCACCGCCGCTTTTTCCTGCTTCTCGATCTCCACATAGACCCGTGTATGAGGAAGGGCATATTTCACGATATTCATAAGAAGATTCTCAAAGATCCGATAGGTTTTCTGACTGTCCAGCCGGACAATCAGTTTCTCTTCCGGAAAGGTACATTTGAATTCCAGATCCGCGTCTTTGATCTTATCTTCCAGTTCCAGTTTCACCTGCTTTAGCAGATTCACGATATCTACATCCATGAGTTCCAGTTTCACATTATCCGTACTGGCTTTGCTCACTTCAAAAAGATCCTCGATCAGCACCTTCAGCCTCTGGGATTTGCTTTCCAGCACCTGGACATATTCCTTTTGCTTTTCCGTATCTTCTTCCTTCTTTAAAAGATCCACATAGGTGATGATCGCAGTCAGCGGAGTCTTCAGGTCATGGGACACATTGGTGATCAGCTCCGTCTTCATCTTCTGGCTCTTCACCTCTTCCTCCACTGCCTTGTCAAAGCCCTGCCGGATCTTCTCCAGGCCTTCCGCCACAGGTGCAAAAACGCCGGTCTCCTCCGGGATCTCTGTCTTCAGGCTTCCATCTGCGATCGCATTCACCGAATCGAGCATCCGGTCGTATTTTTCCCGGATCTCATTCAGATATTTTTCCAGGAAGTAAAACAGAAGGATCGAATAAAGCACCAGTAAAATGATCCCGTAATACCAGGTACAGCAGATCACGGTCAGGATCACAAAGTTGACGCCCACCACCTCCAGAACCTGCCGGTTGGTGATATCCGAAAGCTTCAGATCCGAAACCGACTGATAGGCTTTGCGGATAGAATCTCCCGTTGTCTGCCTGGCTTTTTGGATCCCCGCCCGCACGCGGCTCTCCGGGGCAAAGAACAGGCTGTGTTCCCGGACGTACGCTTTGGACCGGAAACGGATCAGATTCCTTACATTTCCTGCGCACCAGTAAATAACTCCGGCATACAGAGCCCAGACGGCCAGATCCAGGATCCCGGTCCTTCCTTCGCTTTGCCAGATCATCCTTCCGGCATTCACCCATACCCCGATGGCCACAACAGCTGTCCCGGCCGCTACCGCTTCCAGAGGGGCAAAGAACACTTTTTCTTCCCCTGTTCCAAAAGAGCGGATTAACGGATAGAGACACGCGGCCAGAGCCGCCACCGCCGTCAGGATCAGGATGTGAGACACCGCCGCTTTTGGAAGCTGATCGCTGTCCATGTAAAAGATTTCGCTCAGATAGGTCTGCAGATTCTCCTCTGACATGGCAAACGTAAACGAGCAGTCTTCCGGCATCGCGTAATACAGATCTTCCTTTGTATACCCGCGGTAAGATCCATTTTCCAGCCGGTTCAAAACCTCACGGAACCCTCTCTCAAGCTCTGACTTATGCTCCCTTGTCGCAATCTCCACATCCGCCTCCCCATTCTGATCGTAGACAAGCGTCAGGCCCACCGCATACGTGGTGATCCGGTAATGATCAAAGTCCCCGCTGCTGTTTCCCAGGCTGGTGGCCATCACTTCTCCCTTCCGGTCCTTCATCACATATTCCAGATAGGGATAAAAGGTCTCATACTCATTCTGGATCTCTGCCGGGAGAAAGCTTCCTCCCCTCAGGCCGTCCCCATTCGGGCGGTCTTCGTCTTCCCTTTCATAAAGGATCCAGGAGGCCTGCAGAAACTGTCCCAGAAAATCTTCCGATAACAGCATCTGTTTTTCCGTCTCTTCCTGATTCTCTTTCATCATCTGATTATAAATGCCATAATAAGATGTGATATGATACGCCAGCAGCACGATCGTTGCCACGATCAGAACCACTGCCATCTTATGTCTGTTTTTCAATCTTGTATCCAACTCCCCACACCACCTTCAAATATTTCGGTTCCTTCGGGTTGATCTCAATCTTTTCCCGAATATTTCTTACATGTACCATAATGGTGTCTGTGCTGACAGCCCTCTCCTGCCAGACCCATTCATAAATCTCTTCGGCGGAAAACACTCTCCCCGGGTGTTTCATCAAAAGCAGCAGGATCTTGTATTCCGTAGGCGTCACCTTCACCGGCTCGCCGTCCACGCTCACGGTCACCGCGTCCTCATTCAGCTCCAGTCCTCCGACCACATGGATATTCTCGCTTTTTGCATTCTGATCCAGCTTCTCCAGAAACCGTTTATACCGGCGAAGCTGGGAATTTACCCTTGCCAGAAGTTCCATGGGCTGAAACGGTTTGGTTACATAATCGTCGGCCCCGATGTTAAGCCCCAGAATCTTGTCCACCTCTTCTGATTTAGCCGATAAAAAGATAATCGGGAAATCATATTTCTCCCGCAGCTTTTCCGTCATCCGGATCCCGTCCATCCGGGGCATCATCACATCCACGATGGCCAGGTGGATCTTTTCTTTCTCCGCGATCTCAAGGCCCTCGATCCCGTCTGCTGCCTGAAACACCTGATAGCCCTGGCTCTTTAGATAGATCTCGATCCCCTGGCGGATCTCTTTATCGTCTTCCGCCACCAGTATATGATCCATATCCCCACCTCCTTGTCTTCTTGTGTATAAGCATAGCTTATATTTCTAAAGAACGTAAAGACATATTTCGAAAGAAATTCTAAAGAAAAAGATGCCAGGTTTTTCTAATGGATACATCATTCAACATCAATCGCATAATACATTTGAATACACCCGTCTTCTGACTCTTCAATTGAAAAATTCATCCAGTGCAAGACAATTAATGTGTATAGCCCCTCCTATTTTTCTTACTGTTATTCCATCAGTTGCCTGCTCTATATACCCAACACCAAGATTAAAATAGCCAATAATTGTCTTCTCATCTTCAAATATCAATATGTAAGTTTTTCCTATGTTATCATTTAAAGAATCGGGAATTTGTAAGAATCGATCAAGATAATCATTACCAGAATGGAAAGACGATGCCAGCTTTTGATAACTGGCATCATAAAGAACAACTACAATCTTTTGCTTCATTTTACTCCTTAAAAACTTTTAGCTCTGCCTCCTGGGTGGAAGGATTCGTATCAATTTCAAACTGATGTCCGCGAATAAACTCTCTCCGCGCTCTCGCCTCTTCAGAAAGCGGCTTTCTCTTACTTAAATCTTTCGTTGTAACAAAAGGTTGATCTGATATGCAAGCGTAGTTCATGACAATCCTCCCTTCCGATTTGTTTTCTCAAGTATAGCATTCCCAAAACGAAATGTAAAGATTACGATGTAGATAATGAAGTATGGCATTTCGCCAAAAATATCCCAGATAACCACACTATACAAAACCACCCGGATATCAAGAGGATTATCTTGTTAATCACCTGTAGATTTTTCATACGTACAAAAAAACGCCGTGGCTTTTGCCACGGCGCATTCTTATTCCTCTTCTATTTTTATACCACTTCATTCAGATACATTCCGGACAACGGAATAATCTTTTTCAGTTCTTCTTCCATCCGGTCTGTCATCTCCACACCGGGCGTCTTCCGCAGTTCTTCCGGCGTCTTCACGCCGAATATCAGATCCGTCAGCGCCCGGATCGGTAAAATTCCTTCACTGTTCTCCAGCTTTGCATCCATCAGCATGATACCGGAAAATTCTGTGCCTGTCAGCACCAGGCAGCGGTTATTTTCTTCGATCAGGGGATCGGTCACGGTAAAACACACGCCGGTCAGATAGTTTAAGCGAAGGGACATCAGCATCCGGCGCACATCCAGGATCCGGATCATGATCTTTGGCTTTTTCTCTTCCGGCTCCGGCACCCAGATAGCAAAATCCTTTACCGTCCCATCTTCCGCTTTCTTTATCAGCAGCTTGCCGCCATCGCTTTCATACTCTCGCAGCATCCGGTGATAATACTTCGCGTCACGGACGGCATATACCTGATACTTCTGCTGCAGATACCTGTCTGCCGCATCCGCAAGAGCCTGGCAATCCGCTTCCTTTACCTGCATCCAGCCTTCCACGCTGTCAACATAAGGTCTTTCCTGTTCCAGAACAGTCCGGAAATCAAAAGGCTCGTAAATCTGCTCGGAAGCTGGCATCAGAAATGTGAAGATCTCACCTGCCTGATACAGATCCCGAAGCGCTTTCTTTAATACTGCCGCCATATAACCCCGTCTCCTGCAGTCCTCTTTTGTCGCCACAGCGACAATATAGTGCGCCTTCTTTTCATTTCCGTTCACTGCCAGCGTATAAGGATTCAGATGTGCCATAGAGGAGATCACACCGTCTTCTTCCAGCACATAGATCTGATTATCCGCCGTCTTTTCTGTATAATAGTAATCCACAAACTCCTGGCTGTCTTCTGAAAATGCCTCTTCATAGAGAGGCCTGGTCAGGATGTGTTCCTCTGGACTTAATCTTCGCACCTGCATCTATTCGTCCGCCTCTTTCCTTTTCTAATCATGGCCTGCCCGGATCTGGCATTTCCGGCATTTCCCTTCCCGGCAGCCGCATCTAATGCGCATGTCCGGGACAACGGGCGCATCCCTGGCATCCTTCTTCACTGTCAGCGGCCAGAAAGCTGACGTCCCGGATCGATTCCAGCGCTGCCACAGCCTGAGAGGATATCCCTTCTCCGGTTCCGGTAAAGCCAAGGCCTTCTTCCGTAGTCGCCTTAATATTTACCTGGGAAATGTCTATGCCAAGAGTTTCTGCCACGTTTTTTCGCATCTCTTCAATATGAGGCGCCATTTTAGGCTTCTGGGCAATGATGGTGGCGTCGATATTCCCCACCACATATCCTTCTTCTCCGATCAGTTCTCCCACCCGGGCAAGCAGCCGCAGACTGGAAGCACCCTTATAGGCAGGATCTGTATCCGGGAAATGTCTCCCGATATCTCCCAGAGCCGCAGCGCCAAGAAGAGCGTCCATAATCGCGTGCAGCAGCACATCTGCATCTGAATGGCCCAACAGTCCTTTCTCATAGGGGATCCTGACTCCGCCCAGGATCAGATCCCGTTCTTCCACCAGCCGGTGAACATCATATCCCATTCCGATCCGCATGTTTATTCCTCCTCATTTTCTTTGGCCGCGTCCGTGGTATCTGCAGCATCTTCTTCCCCTGCAGAAGCCGTTTCCTTCTCTGCCGCCTTCAGAGCTCGCTCCATCTCATCCGCGTCATCATCCATCATTTCCTTGTAATCATGCGTTGCCAGCTTTTTCACCGCCAGTCCGCCCCAGGCCAGGCCAAGCAGTGCAAATGCAGCTCCGGCCAGCGCATAGATGACGTAATGCTCCGGCTGTTCTTTGACGGATGAAAGGATCAGGTTCCCGCCCACATAAAGAAGGGCAAGTCCTGCGATCACCCGAAATGTCAGTGTCTTTTTATCTAACATCTGTCTGTCCTCCATGTTCTCCTTCGTCCCGGCACAGTTCCGGGATCCGCAATACAGTCATTATACATGATTTGTCTTTCTTTGTAAAACAAAAGAGGAGCATCCGAAGGAATCTCTGGATCGCTTCGGACGCCCCTCTTTATCCGGGCATAAAAAATAGCGGGAACTGGATTTGAACCAGCGACACCACGGGTATGAACCGTGTGCTCTAGCCAACTGAGCTATCCCGCCATATGGTATGGGGCCTATAGGGCTCGAACCTATGACCCTCTGCTTGTAAGGCAGATGCTCTCCCAGCTGAGCTAAGACCCCATATCCTGCGGGTCCGTATCTCGAACCCGCTTTGCTATTATACTATTAACTTCTTTCAAATGTCAACACTTTTTTTCAATTTTTTTAGACGATTCCCTGAGCGGTCATAGCGTCCACTACTTTTTCAAATCCGGCAATGTTTGCTCCTGCCACATAGTTGCCTTCCATGCCGTAGCGTTTTGCCGCATCCACCATGTTGTGGCAGATGTTGACCATGATTCCTTTCAGCTTGCTGTCCACTTCCTCAAAGGTCCAGCTTAAGCGCTCGCTGTTCTGTGACATCTCCAGTGCGGAAGTCGCAACTCCGCCGGCGTTCGCTGCTTTTCCAGGTGCGAACATCACGCCGTTTTTCTGCAGGTATTCGGTTGCCTCAATGGTAGTCGGCATATTGGCGCCTTCTGCCACGATGATGCATCCGTTTGCAACCAGCTGTTTTGCATCCTCCAGAAGCAGCTCGTTCTGGGTTGCACAGGGAAGGGCGATGTCTACTTTTACAGACCATACGCCGCGGCCCTCATGGTATTCGGAATTCGGACGATATTTCTTGTACTCGGTCAGACGGGCGCGGTTTACTTCCTTGATCTCTTTTAATGCAGCCACATCGATGCCTTCCGGATCATAGACCCATCCGGTAGAATCACTGACTGTCACTACCTTGGCGCCCAGCTGCTGCGCTTTTTCTGTCGCGTAGATTGCCACATTTCCGGAACCGGATACGGCAACGGTCTTGCCTGCAAGTTCAATGCCGTTCAGTTTCAGAAGTTCCTCTGTCAGATACAGAAGACCATATCCGGTAGCTTCTGTTCTTGCCAGAGATCCACCGTAGCTTAATCCTTTTCCGGTCAGCACGCCTTCGTACAGTCCGCGGATTCTCTTATACTGGCCGAACATATAGCCGATCTCTCTTGCGCCGGTACCGATGTCTCCAGCCGGCACGTCTGTGTCAGCGCCGATATATTTGCAAAGTTCTGTCATAAAGCTCTGACAAAAAGCCATGACTTCTCTGTCAGATTTGCCCTTCGGATCAAAGTCGGAACCGCCTTTTCCTCCTCCGATCGGAAGGCCTGTCAATGAATTCTTGAAAATCTGCTCAAAACCGAGGAACTTGATAATTCCAAGGTTTACAGACGGGTGAAGACGAAGACCGCCCTTGTAAGGTCCGATGGCGCTGTTAAACTGTACTCTGTAGCCGGTGTTTACCTGCACCTGTCCTTTATCGTCTACCCACGGAACACGGAACTTAAACTGTCTCTCCGGCTCTACCAGACGTTCCAGCAATGCGTCTTTTCTGTACTTCTCTTCATTTGCCTCGATCACAACTCTCAAAGACTCCAGAACCTCTTTCACTGCCTGGTGAAATTCCGGCTCTGCCGGGTTCTTTGCTACTACTCTTTCCAAGACTTCATCCACATATGACATAGTTTCTTCCTCCTTGATGCTTTGATTTTGTATAGAAAAAGGAGCAGACAAACATGTCTGCTCCTTCCTACACCGTTGACACCTTTGTCTCTTTAACAGAATAAAGTATCCCGGCAAAAAACACAAGTGTTTTTTTGCATTTTTATTGATTTTTTGCAACTATATAAATTTTTTCCTGCATTTTTATTGATTTTTGTTAACTTTTGCAGATGGAAATGCAACTTATTTACTTGCAAAATTCACTTTTTACTTAAAATATGCAACTCCGGACTCGAAGATCTTCATATCCTGCTCTCCGTAGATATTTACGGCAACGCTGCGGCCTCTACGCTCGGAATGGGCCATCTTGCCAAGCACTCTTCCGTCCGGACTTGTGATACCCTCGATCGCATAATAGGAACCGTTCACATTCCACTCTTCATCCCCTGTGATATTACCGCTTGGGTCGCAGTAACGGGTAGCCACCTGGCCGTTTGCAAAGAGTCTCTGGATGGTCTCTTCCGGTGCAACAAATCTTCCTTCTCCGTGAGAAGCCGGATTGACATAGACACCGCCAAGTTCAGCCTGTGCAAGCCACGGGGACTTGTTGGTAACAACCTTTGTATAAACCATCTTGGAAATATGGCGTCCGATGGTATTATAAGTCAGCGTCGGAGAAACATCGGTCTGTCCGGTGATCTTTCCATTCGGTACCAGGCCAAGTTTGATCAGTGCCTGGAAGCCGTTGCATACGCCAAGTACCAGTCCGTCTCTTTCATTCAGCAGTTTTTCTACCGCTTCTTTGAGCTTCGCGTTCTGGAACGCAGTCGCAAAGAATTTTGCGGAACCGTCCGGCTCGTCGCCTGCGCTGAAGCCGCCCGGGAACATGATGATCTGCGCCTGTGCAATAGCCTGCTCAAATACCTGGACAGAATCCACGATATCCGCAGCGCTTAAGTTCTTAAATACTTTCGTCACAACCTTTGCGCCGGCCCGCTCAAAGGCCTTTCCGCTGTCATACTCACAGTTGGTTCCCGGGAACACCGGAATAAATACCGTGGGCTGCGCGATCTTGTGGTTGCAGATATGAACGCGGGACGCATAGAAGCATCCGTCTTCCTTCAGTTCGCCGTCTGCTGTTTCGGAAGGAGTGAGAACCCAGTTCTCTGCAGATTCTTCTGCCCCGGATCTGGTGGCAAATACCTTCTCCAGCGTTCCTTTCCATCCATCTTCGGCTTCATCAAGCCCGATGACACAGTCTCCATAGGAGAATCTGCCGTTCTCTGTTACTTCTCCGATCACAGTATAGGTGATCTGAAGATTTCCAACCTGTCCGTCCGGAACCTCTGCAATAATATCTCCAAATCCCGGCGCAAAGAAGTCTCTGGGATCCAGATTGTGTTCGATCTTTACGCCAAGCCCGTTTCCAAACGCCATCTTGCTGACTGCTGCTGCAATACCGTGGCGGTCAAGCGCATATGCGGAAAGGATCCTGCCCGCGCGGATATCTTCTGTAAATTTGCCATACTGCTCCATCACTTTTTCGTAGACCGGTACGTCGTAATCATCGGTCTCGATCCGCAGCCATACCAGCTTGCTGCCGGCCTTCTTAAGCTCCGGTGTGATGATGTCTTTTTCTTTTGCCACATCCACGGCAAAGGATACCAGTGTAGGCGGCACATCAATATCTTCGAAAGTACCGGACATACTGTCCTTTCCTCCGATGGACGGCAGCCCGAATCCGAGCTGTGCGTTATATGCTCCAAGGAGCGCCGCAAAAGGCTGGCTCCATCTGTGCGGATCTTCTGTCATACGGCGGAAATACTCCTGGAAGGTAAACCGGATCTTCGAGTAATCTCCTCCGGAAGCCACGATCTTTGCAACGGATTCTGTCACAGCATAAATGGCTCCGTGATACGGGCTCCAGGTAGAAAGGTAGGGATCAAATCCGTAACTCATCATCGTCACGGTGTCGCAGTCTCCTTTCAGCACCGGAAGTTTTGCCACCATAGCCTGGGTCTCTGTCATCTGATATTTTCCGCCGTGGGGCATGAAGACAGATCCGGCTCCGATCGAACCGTCAAACATCTCCACCAGTCCCTTCTGGGAGCATACGTTCAGATCTTTCAGGGTATTCATCCACTGCTCTTTTACGTCTTTTACTTCCTGTCTGGTAAGAACGGTATCCTTCCGGTCCGGAATATCAACAGCCACTGCAGTCTCCTGATGAGCGCCGTTGGTATCCAGGAAAGCGCGGGAAAGATTGACGATCTCTTTTCCTCTCCAGCAGAGCACCAGCCTGGGTTCTTCTGTTACAACAGCCACTCTGGTAGCCTCCAGGTTTTCTTCGGAAGCATACGCCATAAATGCATCGGCGTCTTTGGGATCTACCACAACCGCCATACGTTCCTGGGATTCGGAAATAGCAATCTCGGTTCCGTCAAGTCCCGCATATTTTTTCGGCACTTTATCAAGATCTACTCTCAGGCCGTCAGCCAGCTCTCCGATGGCAACGGATACGCCGCCTGCGCCAAAGTCGTTACATTTTTTGATCAGCCTGCTGACTTCTTCTCTGCGGAACAGTCTCTGGATCTTGCGCTCTGTAGGCGGATTTCCCTTCTGGACCTCCGCGCCGCAGGTGGTGGTGGACTCTTCGGTATGTACCTTGGAGGATCCGGTCGCTCCACCGCAGCCGTCACGGCCGGTGCGTCCGCCCAGCAGGATGATGATATCTCCCGGATCCGAAGTCTCGCGGATCACGGCTCTTCTTGGAGCCGCGCCAAGCACCGCTCCGATCTCCATACGTTTTGCCACATAGTTGGGATGATAGATTTCTTTCACCGCGCCGGTGGCAAGGCCGATCTGGTTGCCATAGGAACTATATCCATGGGCCGCCTCTCTTACCAGTTTCTTCTGGGGAAGCTTGCCCTTCAGGGTATCTTTTGCAGAAACAGTGGGATCTGCCGCTCCGGTCACACGCATCGCCTGATATACATAGGTTCTGCCGGACAGAGGATCACGGATGGCGCCGCCAAGACAGGTAGCCGCCCCTCCGAAAGGCTCGATCTCTGTCGGATGGTTGTGGGTCTCGTTCTTGAAGTTCACCAGCCATTCTTCTTCCACGCCGTCTACTGTTACCGGCACAACGATACTGCAGGCATTGATCTCTTCAGATTCTTCCTGATCTTCCAGTTTTCCTTCTCTCTTTAACTTCCGCATTGCCATCAGAGCCAGATCCATCAGGCAGACAAACTTATCCTCTCTGCCTTTAAAGATCTCGCTGTGATCCTTCAGATACTGGCGGTAGGTTTCCTGGATCGGTTCTTTATAGTCTCCTTCTCCAAAGGAAACGTCTGTCAGTTCCGTGGAGAAAGTGGTATGACGGCAATGATCAGACCAGTAAGTATCCAGAACCCGGATCTCCGTCATGGACGGATCTCTGTGCTCCTCATTCCGGAAATAATTCTGGATATGAAGGAAGTCTTTAAATGTCATGGCAAGCCCCAGAGAATCGTAAAGCTCCTTAAACGGCGCTTCTTCCATGTCCTTGAATCCCTCAAAGATCCGCACATCTTCCGGCTCCTCGAATTTTGTCACCAGAGTGTCCGGTTTTTCCATGCCAGTCTCTCTGGAATCCACCGGATTGATGCAGTGCTTTTTCACTGCCGCAAACTCTTCATCCGTAAGATTTCCCTCTACCACATAGGTGGTGGCGGTATGGATCACCGGCTGCTCGTCCTCTTTGATAAACTGCACGCACTGTACCGCGGAATCCGCTCTCTGATCAAACTGACCCGGCAGGAATTCTACAGAAAACACACGGCTTCCCTCAGCCATCGGGAATTCTTCTTTATAAAGAGTATCCACCGGCGGTTCTGAAAAGATGCCGTTGCAGGCCTTTTCAAAAGTCTCGTCGGTAATGTTTTCCACATCGTACCGGATCAGCACCCGGACATTCTTCAGATCTTTGATCCCCAGATATCCGTGAAGCTCGTGGTACAGATCCTTTGCCTGAACCGCATACTCCGGCTTCTTTTCTACATACACTCGTTTTACATTGCCCATAAAACTTCCTCCATCTTATTGTTGATTCATTATGAATTTTTGCCCTTATTTCATCATACCACAGGAATGCAGATTAGTAAAACCCCGGCGTTCTATTTTTCCCCGGTTTTTCCTCTGTATTTCCAGAATGCTTTCTGCCTGACGGCCATCATCACTGCAAACAGGAGCATCAGTCCGCCCACAAAGAAGGCTCCGATCCGCATAACCATGTCGTAGAAAAAGCCTTCCGGCAGCATCCGGATCATGTAATCTTCCGCAGGATCAAACATCCACAGGTCATTGGTAAAAAAGATCTCGTGGAACACCGTAAAGCTTGCTGTAAAGTCAACGGCAAAAGAAACCAGAAGTCCCGCGATCAGGATCGCAAAGACTCCCAGAGCCGCAAAATATGCTCCGGTCAGCATTTTCTTTAAGTCCGCTTTTGTAAGGATCAGAAACAGGACGAGGACCGCGGCAACGAGTAACATGACAGTACGGAGTTTCAACCCGCCCAGAAATAAATTTTTCACATCTTCCATGTGAAGCCGGTCCTGTTCATTGAAGAAATCCTGAGTCCTGCCTTCCACCTCGGTTTCAATCGAAAGCACTTCTTCTTTTCCGATCAGATAATCCATCATATAGGAAGTGACCTCCATCACATCCTCCATATCCATATAGAGCGATTCTGTCACCTGGTATTTTTCGTATTCCTTCTGATAAAATCTGTAATCCGGATCCCCATAGATCGCGATCTGGAAGCTGGTGATCAGCATGGCGATGATTACGCAAAACATGGCGGTAAAGGCCGCCGCCCTCTGTATTGTTTTCAACTGGTCTCTCCTCCGTTCTTTTCCTCCCAGAACCGGGCAATCTGTTCCGACACATTTCCCAGACTGCACCAGCCGCGGGACGCCCATTCTCTGGGGAATATTTCCTGGCAGCGGCGTTCCCGGAACCGGTCGTCCAGAAGAAGGATCACTCCCTGATCTTCGTCTGTACGGATCACCCGTCCCGCAGCCTGCAGGACTTTATTCATTCCCGGATAAAGATAGGCATAATCAAAGCCCCGGAATCCCCGGGCGTCAAAATATTGTTTCAGAAGTTCCCGTTCCCTGCACACCTGGGGAAGACCGGTTCCTATGATCACCGCGCCGATCAGCTGATCTTCGGAAAGATCGATCCCCTCGGAAAAGATTCCGCCCAGCACGCAGAATCCCATCAGACTGCGGTTCCGGACGTCCTCAAAATTTTCCAGGAAAATCTCCCTTGCCTCCTCGGACATATAGGGAGACTGCATGACATCATCGATATCCTCTCCCGTATCTTCCAGGATTTCCAGAAACTCTTCGTGTACCTCTTCCATAAAATGATAGGAAGGAAAAAAAGCAATATAGTTTCCTGCCTTCGCCTTTGCCACATTTACCAGATACCTGGCGTACTTCCGGTACATCTGCTTTCCCCGCAGTTTGTATTTTGTACTCACGTCATTTCCCAGCAGCAACAGCCGGTTGGCCGGATCAAAGGGCGACTCGGCATAAACGGCGTAATCGTCCGTTGAAGTGCTGAGAAGCTTTTTATAATAATGGACCGGCAGAAGCGTGGCGGAAAAGAGGATCGTGCTTCTTCCTTTTTCCAGATATTCCTGCAGCTTTCTGGCCGGATTGACACAGAAAAGATGCAGATAAAACCGCCCGTCCTCTCCCAGTTCGGAATTGATCAGATAGTTTTCATCCAGATCTTCATAGATCCCCAGGAACGAGCGGACTGCAAAACACAGTTCCAGAACCTCTGCATGCATTTCCTCATTCTTGCATTCTTCCAGGAACCGCTCCATCTCTCCCATCAGCGAAACCAGTTTCAGGTAAACATTTGCCGCGCTGTCAAGAACCTGACATCCCTCGCACTCCCGCTTCAGGGCCAGCAGTTGTCTGTTGCACTCTTCCAGTCTTTTGGAAAGCCTGGGGTCTTCTTCTTTGACCAGCTTTTTGATCTTGAGAAAGTCCTCCTTGCAGATAGCGGCGCTGTACATCTCTCTTCCTCTGTCCACAAGATTATGCGCCTCGTCGATCAGAAACAGATAGTCTCCTTTGTTTCCTTCCCCGAAAAAGCGTTTCAGATGCGCATTGGGATCAAAGACGTAGTTGTAATCGCAGATGACAGCGTCCACCCAGGTGGACACGTCCAGACCCATTTCAAAGGGACAGACCTGCCATTTTCTTGCCTGCTCCTCGATCACTTCTCTGCTGATGGCATCGGTGGTGTTCAAAAGCTCATAGACCGCGTCGTTGACCCGGTCAAAATGTCCTTTCGCATAGGGACAGGCATCGGGATTGCACTCCGTTTCTTCACAGAAGCAGATCTTTTCTTTGGCGGTCAGTACGATCACTTTCATCCGCAGAGCCTGCTCCCTCAGCGTCTCAAACGCCTGCCAGGCCACGGTGCGGGTAATGGTTTTGGCGGTCAGATAAAAGATCTTCTCTCCCAGTCCTTCTCCCATGGCCCGGACGGATGGAAAGACGGTGGCAATGGTTTTCCCCACGCCGGTAGGGGCCTGGATAAATAATTTCTTTTTTTGCTCAATGGTACGGTAAACAGCCGCTGTCAGTTTCTTTTGTCCCTCCCGGTAGGCAAACGGGAACTGAACCTCCCGGATCGAGGCATTTCTCTTTTCCTGCCAGCGGATCTGGAAACGGGCCCATTTTTCATATTCCCCCACAACCTCCAGAAACCAGACGCCCAGTTCTTTTGTCTGATAAGCGCTCTGAAACCGTTTGATATCCTCAGTATCCATGTTGCAATAGGTCATCTGAACCCCGATCTCCTCCAGTTCCTGCTGGACTGCGTAAATATATGCGTAACATTTTGCCTGAGCCAGATGGATCGGCTCCGGTTCCTTTAAGTATTCCAGATCTTTAAAAATCCCCTTGATCTCATCGACCACAATGCCGGAAGGCGTGCGGAAAATACCGTCTGCCCGCCCCTCCACAGACAGATCAAACCCCTGACAGGGAATCTTCATTTTTAAGGAAACTTCTGCCTGATAGTCCGCGCCCATGCTTCGCTGGATCTTCCGGTGGATTTTCCCGCCCAGGAGCATGGCGTCTTTATCCGCTCCTGCGGCCCGGTTGTCAATGTCACCGCTTCGAAGAATGAATTCCACCAGATTGCGGACAGAAATCCGGATCAGCGGCTGCTCTGTATCCATAAACATCTCTTCCTATCCTGTGTCTGATTGCTGCAATCATCTTACCACACCCGGAAACTCTTCTGCAAGAAATTCCGTCATTTCAGACCGGTACCTGAGCGGCAGATGCTGAAGCTGACAGGCCGGATTGCGCCTTTCTTCAATGGTGATCGCCCGGCAGAAGCCCTTCCACAGCCGCGCATACTGCCGCTCGGCATCGGAGACCTGAAACCGGATCTCCAGCTTTTCTTCCGGATCCTGCTGCAGCAGCACCCACTTTTTTCCCGCCTCATGAACCGCAAACTGGCCGTGATGCTGATCATGGATCATCCAGTTCTCTTTGGGAAGCCGGTCTGCAAAATGCGGCGCCAGGCAGGGAAGCACCTGGGCTTTGGGCCGGATCGCGGCGTACAGCACCCCGTTTTCCAGTTCCCGGAATCTTAAGAATCCTTTGTAGTTATGGGCTTCTCCTCCCGCCGCCCGGCTTAACTCAAACACTTTTTCCACCATGGGATGGCTCAGATGCTCCATGATCTTCCGGCTGTCCGGAAGGCTTCTTGCCGCAAACATGGTTCCAAGCACTGCATTTCCTTTCTCCGGATCTTCTGTCAGCAACGCGTAATAAAGATCCCTCCGGGCCTTCTCTCCCATGTTCTTATGGATCAGCCGGTCTACCGCTGCCGCTTTTTTCAGATCTTCCTCTACCTCCGTGTATTCACAGAACAGTTCCTGCTCCACCTGGCCTTTCAGTGCGATCCCGCAGCCTTCCTGCCGGTTTACCACCGCCTGCTTCCAGGCATCATAAATTCCTGAATAGATCCCTGTCACGGAATCTGTACAAATATAAATGGTCCTCACACGATCACATTCTCCCTGAATCTTACATCATCAAACAGTGACAGCTGCCGGTATCCCAGATCTCTTACTTCAGCCGGCAGTTTTTCCTTTGTTTCCAGAAGATTTCTTGCGATATAATCCTCTTCCAGTCTGACGGGATACATCATCTTCCCCTGACAGGTAATAAAATACAGAGCCCGTTTCAAAACCACGCCCATTTTCTTCAGATCCTGAAACCCAAGGACTCCCAGTCTTCTGGCCTTCACGATCCTGGAGGCGGACTTGTATCCGATCCCCGGAACCCGCAAAAGCATCCGGTAGTCCGCCCGGTTCACCTCAACCGGAAACTGTTCCAGATGGTTCAGCGCCCAATTGCATTTCGGATCAAAATGAATGTTAAAATTCGGCTGCTCCTCAGACAGAAGTTCTTCTGCCCGGAAGTGATAATACCGGAGCAGCCAGTCCGCCTGGTACAGCCGGTGTTCCCTGAGAAGCGGCGGCCCGGCGTCTGTCCTGGCAGGCAGGGCCGCATCGTCATTGACATGGACAAAGGCCGAATAAAACACCCGCTTCAGATCAAAATTGTCGTAAAGGGACTGGGCCACCCGGACAATCTGGTAGTCCGTCTCCGGCGTGGCCCCGATGATCATCTGCGTACTCTGGCCGGCAGGCACAAACTGTGGCCCGCCCCGGTACAACTGGATCTCCTGCTTATTTTCCATCATTCTCGTCTGCACCAGCCGCATAGGCTCCAGGATCTTTTTCCGGGTCTTATGAGGCGCCAGCATCTGCAGGCCCTCCGCTGTGGGAAGTTCCAGATTGATGCTCATACGGTCAGCCAGAAATCCCAGCCGCTCCACCAGTTCCCGGCTGGCTCCCGGGATCGCCTTCACATGGATATATCCCTGAAACCGGCACTCCCGTCGCAGTTTCCATAAAGTGGCGTACAGAAGCTCCATGGTATAATCCGGGCTCACCAGCACCCCGGAACTCAGGAACAACCCTTCAATATAGTTCCTCCGGTAAAATTCCATCGTAAGCGTACACACCTCGTCCGGCGTAAAAGAAGCCCGGCGCACATCGTTGCTCCGGCGGTTAATACAATATTTACAGTCATAGATACACTCATTCGTAAACAAGATCTTCAAAAGAGAAATACACCGGCCGTCCGCAGAAAAACTGTGACAGATCCCCGCACGTTCGCAACTGCCCATGCCGGCGCCGTCTCCCCGCCCGTCCGCGCCGCTGGACGTGCATGCCACGTCATACTTGGCCGCATCCGTCAAAATCTCCAGCTTCTCATACAAATCCATCGACTCCTGGAGCCACATAGTATCACCTCCCGGATGGGGACGCGGTAAAATGCAAAAGTACCCGCGGGTGAATGCAAAAGGTCTACGTCCCCAACGCATCGTAAAAGAACATTTGTTCGGTATATTTATTATACGAACAAATGTTCTTTTTGTCAACTCTGCTCTCTGTTTTAGCCATTCTCTGTTTTTCATATCGGACAGGCACGAGTTTTGGCGACAGGGTACGGGGACACCCCTAACGCCAAAAAGGGACACCCTGAAATGCGATTGGGGACACCGCAAAACGCAATTTGGGACGTAGACCTTTTGCAAAGGTCTACGTCCCAAATTTGTTTTGCGTTACATCTTGTTTACAACTCCGGCCAGGTATTCATTGCTGACCTCATAAAACTTCTCTTCTTCCACAGCCTGTGCAAGCCCAGCGTCTATGGGCATCTTGCCAAGCACCGGAATCCCGAGCTTTGCGGCCGCATCGTCTACATGGCTCTCGCCGAATACGGATATTTTCTTTCCGCAGTCCGGGCATACCAGGTAGCTGTAGTTTTCTACCACGCCCAGCACCGGGATGTTCATCTGCACTGCCATATTGTAGGCTTTTTCTACGATCATCTGTACCAGGTCCTGGGGGGATGTGACGATCACCACGCCGTCCACCGGCAGAGACTGGAATACGGTCAGCGGCACGTCGCCGGTTCCCGGCGGCATATCCACAAACAGATAATCCAGATCGCCCCAGACCACGTCGGTCCAGAACTGTGTGACTACGCCTGCGATGATCGGTCCTCTCCAGATGACCGGATCGGACTCATGCTCCAGAAGCAGGTTGACGGACATGATCTTTGTCCCGTCTTTTGCTTCTGCCGGAAGGATCTCTTCTCCTGTTCCCTTTGCCGTCTCGTGGATCCCGTACATTTTCGGGATAGAGGGGCCTGTAATGTCTGCGTCCAGGATGCCCACGGAAAATCCCTGCTCTCGCATGATCCTTGCAAGGGACGCTGTGACCATGGATTTACCCACGCCGCCTTTTCCGCTGACCACTGCGATCACTTTCCCGATCCGGGAATGAGCGTTGGCCGGCTTTTTAAAGTCGACGGGCTTACTGGTACAGCTGTCCGCATGTGCACATCCGGCGCAGTCGGATGGAGAGCATCCGTTTTGCTGTTCTGCCATTTATAATAACCTCTTTTCTTTGCTTCGTTTTCAAACTCTGCTTTTATTCTTCTACTGCTGCGATCACTTCGATCTCGCACAGCGCGTTCTTCGGAAGTGTCTTAACTGCCACGCAGCTTCTGGCCGGTTTGGAAGTGAAATATTTAGCATATACTTCGTTAAATGCAGCAAAATCTCCCATGTCTGCCAGGAAACAGGTGGTCTTTACAACTTTATCGAAAGAGGTTCCTGCCGCTTCCAGTACAGCCGCCATGTTCTGGCATGCGCGGTCAGCCTGTCCCTCGATCCCTTCTGCCAGATTTCCGGTAGCCGGATCTGCTCCCAGCTGTCCTGCGGAGTAGAACATTCCTCCGTGGATATATCCCTGTGAATACGGTCCAAGTGCTGCAGGTGCTTTTTCTGTTGCTACGATTTTCATAGTTACCTCTCCTTTGCTATCTCTAATATTTTTTGTGCGATACACACGTCAAAAAGACCCATTCCCACTGATTTGAAATACGTGGTCTTTCCGTTTCCGGATTCTTCCCGTTCATCGGAAGCCAGGTAATCGCTCATCAGAACGATCCGGTCCTTTGTAAGCTTTCCGTCAGCCAGAGGCTGGCTTAAATCACCGCTCTCCTCGCAGGCGTAAGGAAGCTCGATATACACCCGGTCCGCCATGTCCCAGATCGCGTCCGGGATCTCCCGCATCTTAGGCGTATAAGAACCGATGGCAATGATACACTTCCCTTTTAACAGCTCCTTGTCGTCAGGAAGTACCGGCTCAGTCGAAGGCGTGGCCGTACAGATGATCTCGCTCTGTCTTACCAGTTCCTCCGCTGTCTTACATTGTACTACCTTTACACCCGGATTATCAATAGCTTTTTTCAGCCTCTCCAGATATTCCGTCAGGTCCCTGCCACTGTGATTGTACACCGACACCTGCCGGATCTCTCTGGCCGCGCAGGCATACAGGGCCTGGTAAAATCCCTGTGTCCCGGCGCCGATGATCCCCACCGTATGCGCGTCTTTGTCCGCCAGATGCCGGATGGCCGTCCCGCCTACGGCGCCTGTCCGCCAGGCCGTCACTGACTGCCCGTCCAGAACCGCCAGAGGCGCTCCTGTTTTCTGATCATTTAAGATCACCAGCCCGTCAATCGACGGCAGACCCAGCTTCGCATTTTCCGGAAACATGGTCAGCATCTTTGTCCCGATGATCTCCTCTGTGTAGCAGGGCATATAGATCAACGTCTTATTGTCATGCTCGATCACGGGTCTTGGCGGCATATAATAAGTGCCTGCCCGGAAGATCCGGTAACACTCCTCGATCTGATCCATCATCATGTTGCAGTCCATCAATTCTTCAATCTGTTCTTTTCCTAAAACAATCATTTTTCTTTCCTCTCACCTAATAATATCATAACAGAGCGCGCTCCGGCCAGCACCCGGTCGTTGCGGATCCATATCGCCAGCTCCAGGAACTCCTCTCCCTGCGCGCTGGTATTGACCTTCATATACCATTTCAGTCCGTCCGGCAGCCCCGGAAGCTTTACTTCCACCGCCTCCCAGAAGGGGTTGATGACCAGATAGACAATATCATCCTTCTTCCGCTTCGGATCATAGCAGGCAAACAGCACTGCCCCTGCCCTGCTTCCTTCCGCCGGCGCCATCCAGGGGATCTCACTGTGAATGCTCGTCTCCGGAAGCCCGCAGACTGCAGGCACCTTCGTTCCACGGACAGCCGGATGCTCCTTCCGGAACCGGATCATCTGGCGGAAGAACCGGTGGATTTCCGGGAACAGCTCCAGTCTCCCCCAGTCCAGCCAGGAAATCTCATTATCCTGGCAGTAGGCATTATTATTGCCAAACTGGGTATTGCAGAATTCATCCCCCGCCAGGAACATGGGCGTTCCCCGGCTGGCGAACAGCACCGCGCAGGCATTGCGGATCAGCCGCATCCTTAACTTTATAACTTCCGGATCTTTGGTATCCCCTTCCCAGCCGCAGTTCCAGCTCCGGTTGTCATTGGCGCCGTCTGTGTTCTCCCAGCCGTTGGCTTCGTTGTGTTTCTGGTTATAAGAATACAGGTCATACAACGTAAATCCATCGTGGCAGGTCAGGAAATTCACGGATGCGTGCGTTCCGCGGACAGCCGGATCATACAGATCCTTTGACCCTGTGATCCGCTCAAGCGCTGCACCGGCGCACCAAAGCCCGCCTTTTAAATATTCCCGCAGATCATCCCGGTAGCGCCCGTTCCACTCGCTCCAACGGTGGAACGCGGGGAACGCTCCCACCTGATAGAGACCGCCTGCATCCCAGGCTTCCGCGATCAGCTTGGTGTCCGCCAGGATGGGATCACAGGCCAGCGCCTGCAAAAGCGGCGGCTTCTCCATGGGCGAGCCGTCCTCATTTCTTCCCAGGATCGAAGCCAGGTCAAACCGGAACCCGTCGATCCGGTAGGTGGTAACCCAGTAGCGCAGACAGGAGACGATCATCTGCTGGACCACGGGATGATTACAGTTCATGGTATTTCCACAGCCGCTGAAATTATAATAATACCCTTCCGGCGTCAGCAGATAATAAATGTTATTGTCAAAGCCTTTAAAAGATATAAACGGCCCGTCTTCATTTCCTTCCGCCGTATGGTTGAACACCACATCCAGGATCACTTCGATCCCGTTTTCATGGAGCGCCCGGACCAGCTGCTTAAACTCCAGCCCCTCCTGGTTATATTCCACCGCAGAGGCGTAACTGGTATTGGGCGCGAAAAAGCTGACCGTATTATATCCCCAGTAATTCAGCACCTCTTTTCCGTCCACGATCCTTCTGCCCGCCAGTTCGTCAAATTCAAAAACCGGCATCAGTTCAATGGCGTTGATTCCCAGCTTTTTCAGATACGGAATCTTCTCCCGGATGCCAAGAAATGTTCCCGGCGCACTCACATCTTTTGCAAGCTTCGTAAATCCACGCACATGCATTTCATAAATAATCAGATCCTCCATAGGGATCTTCGGCTGTTTCAAAGCTCCCCAGTCGAAATTATTGCGCACCACCCGGGCCCGGTATCCGTCGTCGCTGACCTTTTTCCCCCAGGTGCTCTGTCCGGTGACCGCTTTTGCATAAGGATCCAGCAGCACATGGCTTTTGTCAAACAAAAGCCCTTTTGCCGGGTCATAGGGCCCGTCCACCCGGTAGGCATACTCAAACTCTTCTACATTCAGCCCGAACACGATCATGGAATATACGTCGCCGATCCGGTAGTTTTCCGGAAAAGGCAGCACCGCATAGGGTTCAGACTCTTTCCTGTGATAAAGAAGGAGCTCGCAGGATACTGCCCCGTGGGAATGGACCGTAAAATTCACCCCTCCGGGGATCGGTGAGGCCCCCTCATAGTCGTAAAACCCCGGACGCACCTCGTACTCGCCGATCCGGTCCAGCGCAAGCATATGTCTTGCTTCTCCTTCGTGCAACAATTGCTCCGCATCTGCCGCCATACCATCCCTCCTTTTTGTCTATCCCAGGACTCCGGAAAACTTCAGCGCATTATAAATGTTGATCAGCACGATCACACCCATCAGAAAGATAAAGAGCTTGTCCACTCCCCGCTCGCTGATCTTCTTATTGATCTTGCTTCCGATGGTTCCTCCCAGGATCCCGCCTGCGATCATAAAGACCAGATATGAAATCTCCATCTCCGGGATATTTCCTGTTGCAAACGTCTGCACCAGACTTGTGATCTGGGAAAACATAATGATATACAGGGAACTGAGCGCCGCGTCTTTTGTTCCCATGGAAAAGAAATATCCCAGCACCATCAGATTGATCGGCCCTCCGCCGATCCCCAGAAAACTGGACATCACTCCCAGCGCCAGACCGATCCCCACACAGATCCAGATCTGGCTGCAGGTTCTGGTGTGGATCTTCTCTTTACAGACTGTATAGATCAGCGTCGCCAGAGTGATCAGGATCAGTACCACCGCCTGGGTGAACCCCACCATCTCTTCGTTGCCGGAAGCCTCTTTTAAGGATTCAAACAGAACCTTTCCAGCCACGCCTCCAAACGCCGCGCCCAGAGCCAGGGCCGTAGAAATCTTCAGATCGATCTTCGCCGCCCCGGAGCGCATGTTCCGGTATACAGAAACCACGGTCATACACAGCACCGTACAGCCGGAAAGAAAACTGATGCTGCTTACACTCATGATCCCCATTGCGTCCAGCACCGGCTTAATGATCACGCCTCCGCCGATCCCGCAGATAGAACCTGCCCCGCAGGATAAAATACTGACCGCAAAAAATAACACTATCATTCCCATATCTTCATCTTTAACCTTTCTTTTTCGTACATCGTATCACTATTATACCTTGTTTTCCCCTTTTCATCTACCCCGCTGCTTGCTTTTCCCTGTTGAATGTATTATTGTGTAATTATCAGAAGAAAAAAGCAATATCATAGATTCATTGTAAAAAATCAAAGGAGACCAGCTATGAAACAGCCTAATATTATATTGATCATGACCGACCAGCTCCGGGGCGACGCCCTTGGCTATGCCGGTCATCCAGACGTAAAAACGCCTTATCTGGATACTCTGGCTTCAAAGGGCGTGGTTTTTGACCGCGCCTACAGCGCCTGCCCCAGCTGCATTGCCGCCCGGGCTGCCCTGCACACCGGCATGGAGCCAAGCCATCACGGCAGAGTCGGCTACGAAGACAACATTCCCTGGAACTACTCCCATACAATGGCAGGACAATTATCCAAAGCCGGATATTATACCCAGTGCGTTGGAAAAATGCATGTGCATCCGTTAAGAAATTATCTGGGCTTCCACAATGTGGACCTGCATGACGGTTATCTCCACTGTGCCCGTTATGCCAGTGTTCCTTATCAGGAATCCCAGTTTGTGGCAGACGACTATTTCCACTGGCTTAAGCAGGAACTGGGCGCAGACGCCGACGTTACCGATACCGGCATTGACTGCAACAGCTTTCTTGCAAGGCCCTGGACCCATGAGGAGAAATACCATCCCACCAACTGGGTTACCGACCGGTGTCTTGATTTTCTGCGGCGAAGAGATCCCAGGAAGCCTTTCTTCCTGATGGCCTCCTACCTGCGGCCTCACCCGCCTTTTGACGCGCCGTCCCATTACTTTGATCTATATAAGGATAAAGATCTGCGAAAGCCTTTCATCGGCACCTGGGAAACGACAGAGGACCTGGAAAAGAACGGCCGGATCTTTGATTCCAAAACCGGACCTCTGGATCCGGAACTGGCCCGCCAGGCCCAGATCGGCTACTATGCCTGCATTACACATCTGGACCACCAGATCGGACGTCTGATCATGGCCCTGATCGAGCAGGAACTTTACGATGATTCTGTTATCGTCTTTACCGCTGATCACGGCGAAGAGCTCTGTGACCACCACATGTTCCGCAAATCCAGGCCTTATGAGGGAAGCTGCCGGATCCCGCTTTTGATCGCCGCCGGAAAGAATGTATTTCCGGAGATCAAAGCCCACAGTGTCTGCCACAGCGTTGTGGAATTAAGAGACGTCATGCCCACGCTTCTTGCCATGGCAGGAGCCCCGGTTCCTGACAGCGTGGACGGCCATGAACTTCTTTCTCTGGCCAGGGATCCCAAAGAAACGGTACGCCCCTGGCTCCACGGGGAGCATTCCTACGGGGAATATTCCAACCACTGGATCGTCACAGAAACAGACAAATTCATCTGGCATTCTGTCACAGGCAGGGAACAGTATTTCTGCCTGACAGAAGATCCCCATGAACTGACCGATAGGATCCATGACCCGGCATGTCTGGAGCGCATTGATACGCTCCGCTCCTGCCTGATCCAGTCCCTGACCGGACGCCCGGAAGGATTTACCGATGGAAAACGGCTGATCCCGGGACGGCCCTATCCGCCCACCATGGCAGGCGCCACAAAGGCCTGATAACTCTTTTCCAGTCATCGGTCCCGCCTGTCACACCTGATAAGGAGAACGCTTATGAGCCACAGACAATATGTTGTACAGACCACAGATGTAGAAAAACTGAATGTCCGTCTTCTATCCATTTCTTTTTCCAAAGACGAAAAGGACTGGAGAAGCGTTCTCCACACCCATCCGTTTACGGAATTGTTTTTTGTGGTGGCAGGAGAAGGAAAGTTTCTCTTCCGGGAGAAATCCTACCAGATCAAGACCGGCGACCTGGTCATCATCCCGCCTTACATGGAGCACACCGAACAGTCCACCCGCAACATGCCTCTGCAGTATTATGTCATCGGCCTGGAAGGGATCTCCTTTCAGCCGGAATCCGGCAAAGGCGGCGTGCAGGTTTTCTGTAACTTTGACAATCTGTCCCTGATCTCCGACCTGTTTGCCCAGATGCTCTACGAAGTCCGCAATCAGTCCTATGGATCAGACAAGATCTGCCAGAATCTTCTGGAGGTTCTGATCCTCCGGATCATCCGCTCCCAGCATCTGATCCCGGTGGCCATCTCTCCCACCCATATGACCAAAGAATGCGCCCAGATCAAAGAATATCTGGACGCAAATTATGCAGATCAGATCACTTTGGATACTCTGACCGAACTGACCCATATGAATAAATATTATATGGCGCACTCATTTGCCAGATATACCGGCCAGTCGCCCATCCAGTACCTGAACCAGCGCCGGCTGCAGGCCGCCTGCACGCTTCTTGAGGACACGGACCATTCCATTTCCTCTATTGCAGAGTCTGTGGGATTTTCCTCCCAGTCCTACTTTACGCAGGCATTCCGCAAGAAATACGGCACAACGCCCATCCGTTACAGGCAGGAAAACCGCGCCGCCACAGACTAGATCCGTCCCCGGCTTCTTACGTCCGCCAGTAGTTCCAGCCTGCTCTCCGCATAGGCGAAAAATCCCTGAAATGCTTCACAGTAATAATTCTTCTCTCTGCCGTCGATCCGATAGCAGTCTCTTTTACAGCCGCCCCTGCACAGAGGATACCACCGGCAGCCGGGGCATCTGTCATCACGCTTCCCGGCCGTTTCAAAGAATGAACCTTTCTCCATCGCATTTGCCTTTTGCTGCAGAAACTCAAAAGTCAGTTCCGGATCCGTAAGATTTCCCATCTGGTATTCGTCCAGTGCGTAAAAATCACAGGGATATATTGTCCCGTCGCTCTCGATCACATTCTGCATGCTGCACTGTCCGTACATGCTGCAGGCCTCCGGCTGTCCGCCCAGCAGCATATCCACATAATTTTCAAACTGCCTGAGATACACAGGCACTCCCTTTACCTTGTCCTCATACCACAGATCGAACAGTTTTTTCAACGCTTCTTCATAAAGAGCCGGCGTCAGTGAATAAGGCTCCTCTCCCCTGCGATCTCCCAGTGGATCCAGACAGGGGATATACTGCTGACAGAGATACCCTTTCCGCATAAAAAACCGGTAAATGGCCTCGATCCTGGCGGCAGTCTCTGCGGTCAGCACGCACAGGATATGAAAGGGAATTCCTTCCTGCTTCAGTCTCTGCGCCGTATCAAACACTTCAGAAAAAGTTCCCTCTCCGTCTCTTCCTCTCCTGTTTTCATCGTGGGTTTTCCGGACGCCGTCCATAGATAGTCCCACCAGGGTACGGGTCTTTTTTAAAAATCTCAACCACGCTTCATCAAGAAGCGTGCCATTGGTCTGCAGCGTATAATACACCTGCTGGTCCGGCTTTTTCAGCTTTTCCACCCAGGCATAAAACATTTCAAAAAAAGGCAGACCTGCCAGTGCCGGCTCCCCTCCCTGGAAGCCGAACACGCAGGTCTGCGCCGCTGCAAGTGCTTTTTCTATTACGATCTTCGCCGTCTCTTCTGTCATCCGCCCGCAGTCTCCCACCTGGCGGTGCCCGGCCTCATCCATATAAAAACAATAACGGCAGGCCAGGTTGCAGGCAGAAGAAACCGGTTTGATCAGCAGCTGCAATTCTTTCATTGGATCCCTCTTCTTTTAGATCTCATACCAGTAGATACCGTTTGCCTCCAGGTCAAGGTCAAAGCTTGTGCCGTCTCCCTTGTACACGGTTGTGCTCTGCGGCTCATAGGTATTATTTACCACGCAGTATTTTCCGTTCTTCACATAAGCGTGCACCTCTACATTGTAGTTGGTACTGAACCACTTGTGAAGGTTGTCCTCGTCATGGGAAGCCCAGAGGATCGCACGGTACAGCACACGGCTGTTCTCAAAGCTGTAGGGCAGTCCGCTGATATAAACGCTGCGGCCGCCGCCAAACTCCTTCACCGCCATCTGCACTTCTCTGTCTTTCTGAGAAAGGATGGTCGTTCCTTCGTAGGCGTAAATATTTTTCTTGCCTTCTCCGAAATCCACCTCTCCTTTACAGTCCTCGGTGATAAAGTGTGCGTGTTCCTCCCAGTTGTATTTGTCCACATTCAGGGTGAATCCGTTTTCTTCTTCTACACCCATCACAGTGGCAAGCTGGAAGAAATGTCCTTCGTGCTGATGTGCCGCCGGCTCGCCCACACCGATGAAACCGCCGCCGTTGTAGATAAATTTCTTCACTGCGGTAACAATCGTCTCATCCGTCCAGTTCTCCCCGCCGGAGTAAGCGGTATCCGCATCTCCCACGTTCAGGATCACATCGATGTCGTCCAGGATATCCGGATTCTTACGGATATCGTCAAAACTGATGAACTTCACGTCAAAGGGCGCGCCGCTTAAGGCCTCAATGATGCCTGCGTAAGAATAGTTCTGTTTATAATAAATCGCGTGGTGCACCATGTGGTTGCCCCAGGCCCGCATCTTGCCCCAGCAGTTTAAGACTGCTACTTTCTTGATGCAGTAGGGGGTGGTTCCCTTAATATTATCATACAGGGTCCGGAACTCATCGCAGACGCTCTCTACATAGTCCACGAACTCCGGGAACTCCATGGCAAGCTTTAAGTAACCGCCATATCCGATCCGGTCGATGGGCTTTCTAAGGATCGCCCTTCTCGCAGTTACCCAGTTCACCTTGGCTTCTTTCACCGGATCTCCGCCCTCATGGAACACATCCGGGAAGAAGTATGGAAGGAGACGTCCTTCTGTATATTTCACGCCGTCAATGTCGCTGATCAGGCGAAGGGTGGAGCCGTTGCCCACACTTCCTACCACTGCGTCCAGGCCGACTTTCTTAAACTCGTCCATAAATGGTTCCATACCGATCCAGTGATCGCCCAGGAACATCATGGCTTCCTTGCCGCACTCATGGGTGATATCCACCATCTCTTTTGCCAGCTTTGTCACTTCTCTTCTCTGGAAATCCTGGAAATCCCGGAATTCTTTGGAGGGGATACGATAGGTATTATTCATATATCCCTGGTCAATGATATATTCCGGACGGAACTTATATCCCACTTCCTTTTCAAACTGCTCCAGGATATAGGGGCTCACAGATGCGGAATATCCGTACCAGTCCACATATTTCTCCCGGGCCAGCTCATCGAAGATCAGCGTAAACTGATGGAAAAAGGTGGTATAGCGGATCACGTCCACATGCGGATTGTCCGCGATAAATTTCCGCAGACGCTCCATGGAATATTTGTGGGTTTTCGGCTGGCGCACATCAAAGGTGATCTGCTTTTCAAAATTGGTCCAGCCATTGGTCACGGCATTGTACATATGCACCGGATCCCACATGATATATGCCAGGAAGCTGACAGTATAATCGTGGAATGCTTTTGCCCCGTGGATGGTCACATTTCCGGTCTCCCCGTCGTAAGTCCACTGGGATGCCGGGACAACTTCTCCTGTGGTGCGGTCGATCACTTCCCACCATCTTGTAATGTCATCCCGGTCATTTACCTTTAACATGTCGGGATACAGATGATCCATCAGATGAACGGACAGCTCCTCATCCACAGCGGTATAAAAAGGTGTCATAATATACATCTGCTGTATCTCATCCGGATTGGCTTTGGCCCACTCATTATCCTTTCTGGTTGTATAATAAGTGGAGTAGACTTTTGCATCTACATGTTTGAGTTCTTCCGGATAGTCGGTACCGTCGCAGTCGCGGATCGCGTCCGCTCCCCAGCGTTCTACCAGTTCCAGAGTCTCCGGCACCACATCTACGTCTGTTGGAATTGTAACTCTGCCTTTAGTCTGTGATTTCACATTGTTCTCCTTTCAATCTTGTATTCCGTCGTTACTTATATCTGCGATTGTAAATGAATAACAGGACCAGCAGTCCCACCAGCCCTGCAAGCTCCATGCACAGGCCGGTGGCGCTGATATTCTTCTGTCCGATAAAGATCAGGGCGAGACAAACGATAAATACAATGATCATGATCACATTTCTTACAACATTACTCATTCTCTTCTCCTCCTAACCTTTCAGTCCGCCAAGCGTCATACCCTTGGTCAGCTGTTTCTGTACGCATACATACAGGATCAGTACCGGGATCATAACGATCACAAGACCTGCATACATGATACCGTAGTTGGTAGCTGTTCTCTCCACTGCCATCAGGTTCTTCAGTCCAACAGCCAGCGTGCTGTTCTCGTCCATCAGGGTAAATGCAATGATGTACTCATTCCAGAAGGACAGGAACTGGAACAGGATGACTGTGATGATACTGGGTTTTGCCATGGGGATCATGATCTTCACCATGGTCTTGAAGTATCCGCATCCGTCTATGTAGGCCGCCTCTTCATATCCCTTTGGCAGTGTCTTAAAGTAACCGCTCAGAAGGTAGATTGAGAACGACAGGGAACTGGACGCGTAAACCAGGGACAGGATAAACCGGTTATCCAGGAAAAATTCCACTCCCAGCATCCGGTTCGCGCCGGAGAGCATCAGGAAGATCGGTACTACGATATAGTTTACATTTACAAACAAACCTGCCATAAAGGCAATATTTAAAAACTTCTTTCCCTTAAAATCAAATCGGGACAGCGCATAGGCCGCCGGAAGGGCGATCACCAGAAGAAGGACCAGGGACAGTGCGGTAATGATCACAGAATTCAGGAAGAATTTTCCCATTTCCGCGTCCACAAACGCAGTCACATAGTTCTGCCACTGAAGCTGTTCAGGCAGCGCCCAGGGATTGGTCCCTTTCCCGATAAACTCAGCATTCCGTTTGAAGCTGGCCATAAATACCCAGGCCACAGGAATGATGATCGAGATCGTCATGATAATCAACGCGGCATAAACGAGTACTTTGAATAAAGCCTTCGTTGCCGGATTCTGCTTTTTCATACTTCAGGCCCTCCTTTCTAAAATTCCAGAACTTCTCTGTCCGTAATCTTATTGACAACTGCTGCAAGTACAAACGAGAAAAGAAATACCACTACGCCAATGGCCATACCGTAACCATATACGCCTGCGCCATATGCCTGCTTGTACATATAGTTCAGGAATACTTCCGAGTGGCCGTTGGGGCCGCCGTCGGACATGATCTGAACGAACTGGAAGCTTAAGTTGATCGTACTGATGATGTAGAAAGTAAGGGTGGTCCGGATATTGCTCCAGATCAGCGGAAGCGTTACCTGGAAAAACATCTGGAGTTCTGTGGCTCCGTCCAGGGAAGCCGCCTCGTAGAGATCCTCCGGGATCGCCGCCATACTGGCCATATACATAACCATATAATAACCGATCGCCTGCCATACCAGCGCGAAGATGATGGAATACAGTACGATCTTCTGATCTCCCATCCACTGGTGTGCCAGAGCGTCCAGCCCGATGGCTCTTAAAAAGGTATTAAGAAGTCCGGTACTGGGATTATAGATTGCGCCGAAAATACCGGCGATAACTACGATACTTAAAATATTCGGGACGTAAAAGATAACGCGGAAGAAGTTTTTCCCCTTAAACTTGCCGCGGTGTAAGATCGCGCCGAACAAGATTGCAAAAAAGATAGTGAACAGTGTTACAAGTACAATGATCGCGATCGTATTCTGCATAGCCTGCAGGAAATTTTCATCTCCCATCAGGGATTCAAAATTGCTGAAACCAACAAATTCTCTTTTGTTTGTGATACCGCCCATCCGGTACAGCGACATTCTAAACACATTGAACGTCGGAACGAAGATGAAGAGTGTTACAAGAATGGCAGCCGGCGCTATACAGCAGAACACGAACCGTCCCTGCGCCTTTTTTCGATTCATACCATTTCTCCTTTCCTTTGAAAAACGGTGAGCAGATCACTCACCGTTTTCCCACACAAATGCTTTCGCAGTTTTTATGTTTCTTATTCCATTGCGTCTGCGCACTGTGACCAAACATCAACAAGCTGCTCCTGCCACTCGTCAACGCTCATATCTCCTGTGCTGACAGAATCGATTGCTCCGTATACGGAACCTTTCATATCCAGACCTTCGATCGGAGCTGTGGTTGCCCATGTTCCTGTTACAGCAACAACATCGTCGCCTGTCTGGAAGCTTGTCTTAATAACGCCTTCCGGAAGTTTTTCTGCAGCGCCCTGTACCGGTACTACGATCGGTGCATCGGACTCTTCTCCGGTCTCAGCGTTTGTTGTCTTGTTTGCAAGGCAAAGGTCAACAACAGTGTCGGAGTACATGAACTTGATGAATTCTTTTGCAAGGTCAATATTCGGTGCATCTGCCGGAATCCACATCTGCTCTGTAAAGGTGTAAACGGACTGGGACTCGTCAGCGCTCCACTTCGGAACTCCCATTACGCCCCACTCATAGTCGTCCGGTGTGGAGTTAGCCATCTCGCCAACTACCCAGCTTCCGTTCGGCATAAAGAGTGCATCGCCGTCGATAACTGCCTGCTGGTTTACCTTGAATCCGCCGTCAGTATTGGCATTGGATACGGTGTCTGCCCACAGGTTGTCAGAAGATACCAGTGTTGCGATGGTGTCAAGAACTTTCTTTCCTTCGTCAGAAGTCCAGGTGTTCTCATCATAGGTCAAAGCGTTGTTGTAGAAGTCTGTTCCGCCTGCCTGAGCCAGCATTGCATACATAGTTGCATCAAAGTATCCCGGCTGAGGATAGGTAAACAGGGATCTTCCGTCTGCCTTAGCCTGCTTGCCAAGTTCGAAGAACTCGTCCCATGTGGTCGGTACTGCATATTCTTTTCCTTCACCAACCAGTGTTGCATTGTACCAGAAACCAGTCTGTGTGTAGAAAATAGGAGCCAAATAGATCTTGCCATCCCCATATGGCTGAGCTGCGGTACCATCCAGGATACCTTCTACCATCTTGCCCTTCAGCTCATCATCAAAAACATCTGAAATGTCAGCTACTGCTTTCTCTTTCAGCATGGTCTCTGTGAATCCGCTCTCCTGACCCAGGTTGTAGTAAACAACGTCCGGAACATCTCCGTTCTGGATCTCTTTTGTCAGAACCTGATCAAGCTCGGAAGACAGCTCCAGTTCCACTTCGCAATCGAACTCTTCCTCGAATGCTGCTGTGATCTTCTCCCAGATGTCAGCTCCGTTTCCGCCTTCGAACGCTGCCACCTTCAGGGTCTTGCCGTCTCCGCTTCCGCCTTCATCGCTTCCGCTGTCACCACTGTCGCTTCCGCCGCCGCATCCTGCAAGCAGAACTACGGTCATTGCAGAAACCAGAGATACTGACAAAAGCTTTTTGACTGTTTTCTTTTTCATAAACTTACCTCCTTTAAGTTTTAATGTAACTTCATTGTATTCTTTTTAATACATCATTTCCATATGATTCTTGGTTTTTCTTTTATAATTCTTGCTCTTTTTTCGATATTTTTTACAAAAAACTCCATTTTTTTGTTCTAACTATTGAGAGGATTTCCTTAGATGATTTTTTCTTTTATGCAGGTTGCATAATAATTTCTGCTCTATTCTTTATAATTCTTGCTCTTGGCTTTCCCGCACACGCAAATGGGGACGGGGGATTTCTGAAAATCCCCCGTCCCCATTTAAAAGGACTGTTATTCTTCAAACGCTTCTTTTACTTTATCCATGAAGCCTTTTTTCTTTTTTCCGCCTTTTGGCTCTTCTGCCTTTTCACCGGAAGTTCCCAGTGTGCCGCCTGACAGTTCGTCGAAACGGCGAAGGGCTTCTTTTGCCTCCGGACTTAAGTGTTCCGGTGTCTGGATCACCAGAGTCACGTAGTGATCGCCCCGCACCTGGGCATTGCGGACAGAAGGAACGCCTTTTCCTTTCAGACGTACCTTGGTGTCTGTCTTGGTCCCGGGCTTCACGGTATAGAGAACCTCTCCGTCCACTGTCTTGATCCGGATATCGGCTCCCAGAGCCGCCTGCGCAAAGGAAATGGGCACCGTAGAGAAGATGTGCATATCCTGTCTCTGGAAGATCGGATGCCTGGAGACAACCACTTCTACCAGCAGGTCTCCTCTGGGGCCGCCGTTTACGCCCGGCTCGCCCTTTTCCCGGATCCGCACGCTCTGGCCGTTGTCTATGCCGGCCGGGATCGTTACGGAGATCTTTTTGCGGCTGGAAATATATCCGGTGCCTCCGCAATCCGGACATTTTTCCCGGATGATCTTACCGGTTCCGTGGCAGTCCGGACAGGTCTGTACATTCTGTACCGTTCCGAAGAAGGACTGCTGCGTATAGACCACCTGGCCCTTGCCTCCGCATTTCGGACAGGTCTCCGGGGAAGTTCCCGGCTTTGCCCCTGTCCCATTACATTTCGGGCAGGGATCTTTGAGAACCACATCCAGCTCTTTTTCACAGCCAAACACAGCCTCCTCAAAAGTAAGCCGCACACTCTTGCGGATATTCATCCCCTTCATCGGCCCCTGGTTTGCCCGGCCTCTGCGGCCACCGCCGCCAAACAGATCTCCAAAGATATCTCCGAAGATATCGCTGAAATCCGCGCCACTGAAGTCAAATCCGCCAAATCCGCCTGCGCCTCCTGCACCGCCCTCAAAAGCAGCATGACCAAACTGGTCATACTGCCTTCTCTTGTCAGGGTCACTTAACACCGCGTATGCTTCCGAGGCTTCTTTAAACTTTTTCTCCGCCTCTGCATCTCCGGGGTTCATGTCAGGATGATACTTCTTGGCAATCTGTCTGTATGCTTTTTTCAGAGTTGCCGCGTCGGCATCTCTGCCAACGCCCAGCACCTCATAGTAATCTCTCTTTGATTCTGCCATGATTTATCCCTTTTCTAGTTCTTAGACTTCTTTATAATCTCCATCGACCACATCGTCGCCCTGGAATCCGTCCGGAGCCGGTCCCGGATTCGGGCCTGCACCTGCGCCCGGGTTCGGGCCTGCGCCCTGTCCTGCTCCTGCAGCAGCGCCTGCCTGCTCATACATCTTGGTGAACAGCTTCTGCGCGCTTTCTGTCAGTTTCTCTTTGCCGGCCTTGATCTCTGCGATCTGGGCGTCTGTCATGTCTTCCATATTTACTTTCTCAAGCAGTTCTTTGAGCGCCTTGCAGTCAGCCTCTACCGCGGCTTTGTCTGCGCCGTCCAGCTTGTCGCCTACTTCTTTCAGAGCCTTCTCTGTCTGGAATACCATAGCGTCGGCCTCATTCTTGGCGTCGATGCCCTCTTTACGCTTCTTATCCTGCGCTTCAAATGCCGCCGCCTCTTTGACAGCCTTGTCGATCTCGTCGTCAGACATGTTGGAGCCTGCGGTAATGGTAATGTGCTGCTCTTTTCCGGTTCCCAGATCCTTGGCGGATACATTTACGATACCGTTTGCATCGATATCGAAGGTAACCTCGATCTGCGGTACTCCACGCGGAGCCGGCGCGATGCCGTCCAGTCTGAACTGTCCGAGGGACTTATTGTCTCTTGCGAACTGACGCTCGCCCTGTACTACATTGATATCAACCGCTGTCTGGTTATCTGCAGCTGTTGAGAAGATCTGGCTCTTCTTGGTCGGGATGGTGGTATTTCTCTCGATCAGTCTGGTCGCTACGCCTCCCATGGTCTCGATAGACAGAGACAGAGGAGTTACATCCAGAAGCAGGATGTCGCCTGCGCCGGTATCGCCGGCCAGCTTACCGCCCTGTACAGATGCTCCCAGAGCCACACACTCATCCGGGTTCAGAGACTTGCTGGGCTCTTTGCCGGTCAGACGTTTTACTTCTTCCTGTACAGCCGGGATACGTGTAGATCCGCCTACCAGAAGTACCTGGCCAAGTTCGGATGCTGTGATGCCCGCATCAGACAGCGCTCTTTGTACCGGCTCGGAAGTCTTCATTACCAGGTCATTGGTCAACTCGTCAAATTTTGCTCTGGTCAGATTCATATCAAAATGCTTCGGTCCTTCTGCGGTTGCAGTGATGAACGGAAGGTTGATGTTAGTGGTGGTTGCGGAAGACAGCTCTTTCTTTGCCTTCTCTGCCGCTTCTTTGAGTCTCTGCAGAGCCATCTTGTCATTGGAAAGGTCTACGCCTTCCTGTTTCTTAAATTCAGCGATCATGTAATCAGTCAGTTTCTGGTCGAAGTCATCGCCGCCCAGACGGTTGTTTCCGGCTGTGGAAAGAACTTCAATGACGCCGTCGCCGATCTCGATGATCGACACATCAAAAGTACCGCCGCCAAGGTCATATACCATGATCTTCTGCTCTTTCTCATTATCAAGTCCATAAGCCAGGGCTGCTGCCGTAGGCTCGTTGATGATACGTTTTACATCCAGACCTGCGATCTTTCCTGCGTCCTTGGTAGCCTGACGCTGTGCGTCATTGAAGTATGCAGGTACGGTGATGACAGCCTCTGTCACCTTTTCTCCCAGATATCCTTCTGCGTCTGCTTTCAGCTTCTGCAGGATCATTGCGGAGATCTCCTGCGGAGAATACTTCTTGTCATCGATCGTTACTCTGTAATCAGAGCCCATCTCTCTTTTAATAGAAGAAATGGTTCTCTCTGCATTTGTAACAGCCTGACGTTTTGCAGGCTCGCCCACCAGACGCTCGCCGGTCTTTGTAAATGCTACGACAGACGGTGTGGTCCTTGCTCCCTCTGTGTTTGCGATTACTGTAGGCTGCCCGCCTTCCATAACGGCTACGCAGCTATTTGTGGTTCCTAAGTCAATACCAATAATTTTGCCCATTTTGAATTCCTCCTGTAAAATGAATTTCTATTTTTTATGTTAGTTTGCTACTTTTACCATACTGTGTCTCACAACAGAGTCACGGTACAGGTAACCTTTTTGAAACTCTTCGGCAACAATGTTTTCTCCCAGATTTTCATCCTCCACATGCATCACTGCATTATGGAAATTCGGATCGAACTCCTTGCCTACGGCCTCGATGGGTTTCACCTCGATTCCTTCCAGTGTTGTCATCAGTTGTTTGTAAACTTTTTCCATGCCCTGTACAAAGGCATTTTCCTTTTCTTCTTCGGTCACAGCGGCAAGTCCCCGCTCAAAATTATCCACGACCGGAAGAATCTTTTCTATGATATCTTTCGCACCTACTTCGTACATCTGGGATTTCTCCTTTTCCGTACGTTTGCGGAAGTTATCAAACTCTGCCATCTGACGGGTCAGCTTATCCGTCAGTTCCTCGATCTTTTCGTCTTTTTTATCTTTTTTCTTTTTCCCGAAAAATTTCTTCTTTTCTTCGGATCCTTCTTCTGCTTTTTCAGAATCTGCGGCTTCTTCCGAAGCTTCTTCAGAAGTTTCCTGTGCAGTCTCCTCTACGGTCTCTTCAGCTGCCTCTTCCGCAGTTTCCTGTGCAGTCTCTTCTTCCGCAGTCTCTTCTGCTGCTTTCCTTGCCTCTTCCACGGCTTCCTTTACCATTTCTTCCTGGCTCTTTTCCTGCTTATTTTCCAAGGGTTCTTCCACCTTTCTTTCTTTACTTCCTATGTTTCTTCCTTATGAAACATCTGATCCAGTTCATTTTGAAGCCGCTTCATGGATTTGAGTACGTGTTCGTAATCCATGCGCTTCGGTCCGATAATTCCTATCGTTCCCTTCATGCCCTCGCCCAATTCATAGGTTGCGGTCACTACGCTGCAGTCTTTCATATTCTGGACAGGAGTTTCATCACCGATGTATACCTGGATCCCGGTGTTGTCCTCTCTGGCCAGCGTCTGGGTCACCAGCTCATTTAACTGCTGCTTCTCTTCAAACGCACTGATGATCTCCTGGGCGCTCTGCTTATCGCTGAGCTCCGGGTACTTAAATATGTTCGTGGCGCCGCTGGTATAGATATGCATCTCATTGTCCACCTGGATCACTTCTGCCACAGCGTCCAGCACATTGCCCACCACTTCACTGTGGATTCCGGCCTGTTCTTTCAGCCTGGCGATCAGCCCCAGATTGATCTCCTCGATCGGCATTCCTGTCAGCGTCGTATTCAGAAGCATATTTAACTTCAGAAGATTTTCATTGCTTAAGGGCTCCTCCACATTGATGATCTTATTCTTGATCACATTGCCTCCAAGCACGATGACCGCTATGATCTGCTCTTCATCCACCATGGACAGCTGGATGAACTTCAGCTTATTGGCGCTGCTTACGGGGGTGGAGACCATGGTCGCGTAGTTGGTGCTGCTTGCCAGCACCTTCGCAGCCTGGCTTAAGAGCTGCTCCATACGGTCTGCTTTATCAAGCATCTGCTCCTGCATCTCTGTAAGCTCCTGCTCCTTCTCCTCCATCAGCATATCCACATAGAGGCGGTAGCCCTGGTCCGAAGGGATCCGTCCGGCGGACGTATGAGGCTGTAAGATGTAGCCCAGTTCCTCCAGATCCGCCATCTCATTTCTTATGGTGGCTGAACTTAAATTCAGATCTGTGTACTTGGATATGGTCCTGGATCCTACCGGTTCTCCGGTCTCCAGATAGTTCTGGATGATCGCGTGCAGAATCTTCAGCTTCCGCTCGCTCAGTCCGTGGTCCGCTACCATCCGCGTTCCTCCTTCCTTCGGCTTATTAGCACTCTTTAAAATTGAGTGCTAACATCTTCGACTATTAATTTAGCACTCTGTCATTTGTTTGTCAACACCATTTCCTCATTTTTTTCTTTTGAATAAAGGATGCCCGCCCGTGCGAGCACGGCGGCCGCCATCCCGGGCGTATCACGCAAAAAGAGCATGTTATATATGAAACCATTCTTTCACACATAACATGCTCTGCTGTCATTCTTATCAGAAAACGATCCGCAAATTACTGCTGTTCCTTCTGCGCTTTACGGGCTGCACGTTTTTTTCCGTACCAGAGGATCGCTCCGGCATATACGGCCGCAGCCGCGATTCCAATTGCGTAGGAAGCCGCCCAGGGAAGGTTAAAGCCTATCTTGGCGTTCACAATATGCGAACAGGGAAAGGCTCTGATTAGCTCAGTTCTACTTTTGCAGCCTCTTCCGGCTTGAAATCATTCGCCAGATCGTAGATGTTGTGTCCGGTGGACTCGCTCAACACTCTTCCCTCCAGAGAATAGCAGCGGATGAATCTCTTACCGTCAACGCTGGACCAGTGCTCTACATCCCAGGACATGTATCCGTCTTCGTCAGACTTTTTCTCCTTCAGATACAGATCCACCTGACGTCCTTCCTTCATCTTTTCGATCAGTCCTTTGGTTCCGTCTACTTCTACTTCTGTCTTATTTACAGAATCATAAATGGTCATGATAGGTATCCTCCTGTTTCCTATAAAATATTTCTACAGTAAATTATAGCTTCTGAAACAGAAAATTACAATCTTCTTCTCTTTTTATCTTGACATTATTTTCGTTTCGTTTATATTATTGTATTAACCAATTCGGGAGTTTGACAGTTGCATAATTAAAAAAGTGCTTACAGGCCGCATAAAGCCTGTACTTTTTTTGTCAAGTTTTTCGTTTTGCTATCTAGTAATATTTAGTGATATATGAATTATTACAGAGGTGATTTCAATGCGTGTTACTACATCCAAATCAAAAAATTCCGAATCCTTTTACATTACAAAGTCCTATACAAATGCCCAGGGTAAGAGTACTTCTACCACGATTAAAAAACTAGGTACTCTGGCCGAATTATCGGAACGGCTTGGCACTGATCGTGATGGTGTCATGGCATGGGCAAAAGAACAGGCAAGAATCGAAACGGAAAAATATAAAAAAGAAACGGAAGATGCAGTTGTTATGATCCCCTTCCATTCCAACAGGCTTATGGACTATAGTATGTTTCGGTTCCGGTATGGAGGCGCCACTGAGCTGCCGGTATTATGAAGCCATCCACAGCAGATATATGGATAAGATCAACCGGCTGATGGCGGAGCACCGTGCAAAGCCTTATGGTCAGCGAGATCTCTGACTGATGGTCTGCTTTGTGAAAAATATCCACCCTAAAGAAACACCGGAGAGAGCAGGCACCCCCGCTTTCTCCGGTGTTCTTCTTTCTCTGTTCTGTTTTATAGACTGTCAGAGATTAGTATGATTTATCATTTCTCTGCTTTATTTCTCACAAGCTCTTTTCCTGAAGTGACCACGATAGTAACTCCCAGGATCAGAAGCAGGATCGCCACGATCAGCTGAAGCCCTTCAACCATAAATACAGCTGTTCCTGCGGAAAATGCCTTCACAAGGGCAATGGATCTCTGGACCAGCGCTGTGAATGTCACGATCAGCATGATCACAAACGGAGGCACCAGTGTTTTCAGTGTTCTTCCCGTAACTTTCAGGAATACGCACAGCGTGATCAGTACCAGGGCGCTCAGAAGCTGGTTCGCACTTCCGAACAGCGGCCAGATATTGGAGTAGCCGACCTGGGTCAGGATATATCCGAATACCAGTGTGATGACCGTTGCAAAATATTTATTGCACAGGACTTTTCTCCAGCCTTCGGCGTGCTCCATGTCATCCTTGCTGAACAGCTCCTGGAATGACATACGCCCGATACGAGCAACCGAATCCAGTGTTGTAAACGCCAGAGCAGACACGCACATGGTCATAAAGCTCTGCGCCACATAGACCGGGATACCGAACATCTCAAGGAATCCTGCCACTCCGGATGAGAAGATCTGGAACGGCGTTCCCACTGCTGCAGTTCCGTCCGCCCCTGCAGCCGCACCTGCAACACAGAGCGCGATCACTGCCAGAAGGCTTTCCAGCACCATCGCTCCGTATCCGACTTTGAGCATATCCTTTTCGTTGGAGATGGTCTTGGACGAAGTACCGGACGATACCAGGCTGTGGAATCCGGATACCGCACCGCAGGCGACTGTTACGAACAGGATCGGGAACAGTGTTCCCAGACTCTCATTCTGGAATCCGGTAAATGCCGGAAGGTTCATCGTCGGATGCGCAAACAGAAGCCCCAGGACTGCACCTGCGATCATACCGATAAACATAAATGTGGACATGTAATCCCTCGGCTGCATCACAAACCACATGGGCAGCACTGCCGCGAGGAAGATATAGACAAATGCGATGTATACCCACATCTCTTTGCCCAGGATCACCGGGAAGTTCATACCGCATACAAACGCCAGCACGGTACATACCAGCCCGAACACAACTTCTTTCCATCCGGTCAGCTTCACTTTGTGCTGAACCACACCGAATACCACAGCAAACAGGATAAAGAACAGGGAAATGCTTCCCGCCGCTCCGTTTACCTGTGCATTCTCAGAAAGAGTCTGTACTCCGTCTGTCACCACATATGCGTTGAATGTATCCGCCACCATATCGGCAAATGCCGCGATCACGATCAGGCAGAACAGCCAGCAGAATCCCAGGAACAGCTTTCTTCCCGCTTTTCCGATATATTTCTCGATCAGCAGCCCCATTGATTTTCCGTCGTTCTTAACACTTGCATACAGAGCGCCGAAATCTGTAACGGCTCCAAAAAAGATGCCGCCCAGGATGATCCACAGAAGGACCGGCAGCCATCCAAACGCCGCTGCCTGGATCGCTCCGGTGACAGGGCCCGCACCTGCTATGGATGAAAACTGATGTGCAAATACGGTCCAGCCGTCCGTCGGTACATAGTCCTGTCCGTCATTGTGAACGACCGCAGGAGTCTTCGCTTTCGGATCGATTCCCCACTTCTTCGCCAGCCAGCGTCCGTACAGCGCGTATGCCGCGATAAGGCAGACGGCGGCGATCAATACGATTACCAGTGTGTTCATAATTCTCTACTCTCCTTTTTAATGTAAAACTGAGGTGTCAAACACCTTTTTCAAGGCATCTTCGGATCAAAGCCAGCTTTCTCCATCCGGAATCTCCTCTGTAGACATTTCCTCCGGAAAGTTCTCCTGCAGGGAACGTTTTCATCTGTCCACAGAAAAAGAAAAACGCCTCCCGACAGATCACTCTGTCAGAAGACGAAGTATATTTTCTCCGCGTTACCACTTCTCATTACCGATCATCTCGGTCACTCACTCCCGTCGTCCGCTTTGTCTGCGACCTCAGCACTTTCCCGGTTTCCTCCCCGTCTCTTGGGTTCATCCCCGGAAGGTACTCTCAGATCCTGGCGGATTAACAGGTTTCCTGATAACGGTGGAATTCCGGTCCGGGCTACTTGGCGTACCGCGTTCGCCCCGACTGCTCGCAGGGGATGGCTTCCTCGCTGTGCTGTTCCCTCACACCAGCCGGGAACTCTCTGAAAGCAGCTGAACTTCGGAAGTCCTGTCCTGTTCTTCGCATTGGCTTTTTTCAATCCTGTTTCATTATAACTCAGCTGTCTCCAAAGTCAACAAGAAAATAGAACGCACTCTGTTTTTTGTTAATATTTTATAAATTCCCCTTTTGTTCGGGAACAGATTTGTTTGATTTTACCGTAGTAAAGCGTTCCATTATCAAAGTTTCCTTCCCAGTATTCTGCCGGGATAAAATCATGCGCCCGAAGATTGGTATCCAGCCAGATTTCTGCGATTCGGTCCGTATCTGTTTGCCTTAATTCTCTGATCATAAAATCCTCCTGACATCTCATGCATGGGATCTATATATTTTCAAATTTTCTGCAAAGTTCCTCATATGTCATCCTGCCGGATATAAAGTCCATCATAGTCAAATGCATTTTTTCGCCTTTTGTATAGGGCACATTAATGCACCTGTCCAGCAATTCCATCTCATTTTCCAAAGGACTTAGTACATTTTTCCTTTTAGAAAAAGCTTCATAGTAGCGGACACCCCACCTTCTCTGCGAAGCTGCATCCATATGGATCCCATCCGGATTTGGCGTCAGGCCTTCTGCTGTTACAAAATAACTGTTTTTCTGTTCCTGAGCAAATCTTAATAATTCCCTGTTTATCAGTTCATATTCTGTACAGTTTGCCCCAAGCCCCGATTTTCCCAGAAATCCTCCCAGGCCGCCAAGGATAAAGGGAATCTCCGGCGCGTTCAGTTCTTGTCTCAGCTCCGCTGTCATTGTCTGAAGTTTTTCGTAATAGGTCTGATACTTCCCATCGCAGCTGTCGCTTTCTCCCTGATGCCACAAAATACCGATAAGCTCCGTATCCTGCATGGCGAATTTCGCCTGACAGACCGCATGCCGAAAGAGCGTGTTGTCTGCCGCCCAGTCATCTATTGTACTCCCGCCTTCTGCGCAGGGGATCAATCCGATTTTCTCTTCTTTGTTTTCCATACACCACATTGCTGCAAACGAACCCGCAAAGGATCACGGATGAACTTCATGATGCATGCAGTTTCCGCACAGACTATCAATTTATAACAAAACGCAAAATGAAAGAGATTCAGAAAAAAAGTAAGCGAAGATAAAACATTACTATATTTCAAGTATAGAGCACGGCTTCTGAAACAGAAAATTACAATCTTCTTCTCTTTTTATCTTGACATTATTTTCGTTTCGTGTATATTATTGTATTAACCAATTAGTACACTAATACATCTAAAGGAGAAATGAAAATGAGTGTTGTACTGCGAACGAATCAACTGACCAAATGTTACAACGGAAGGCCTGTTGTGGATCATCTGTCCATGACCATCCACAAAGGAGACATCTATGGTTTTATCGGAAAGAACGGTGCCGGCAAAACCACCCTGATCCGTATGATCGCCGGCCTGGCCGCTCCAACCAGCGGAAATGCGCTGCTGTTTGGAAGCGCTGACTTAAGAAAGGGAAGAAAACGGATCGGAACTGTGATCGAATCTCCCGCTCTTTATCCCGGCATGACCGCAAAAGAAAATCTTCTGGTCCATTACCGGCTCCAGGGGATCCGCGACACCTCCCGGGCAGACGCAATCCTGACCCTGACAGGGCTTAAAGACGCAGGCAGGAAAAAGGCCAGAGACTTCTCTCTTGGCATGCGCCAGCGTCTTGCCATCGCCATCGCCCTGATCGGCAATCCCAGATTCCTGATCCTTGACGAACCCACCAACGGTCTGGATCCGGAAGGGATCAAAGAGATCCGTGACCTGCTTCTCCGCCTGAACCACGACCGGCAGATCACCGTGCTGATCTCCTCTCATATCCTAAGCGAACTGTCCAAATTTGCCACCCGTTACGGGATCATCCATCAGGGCCGTCTCATCGATGAATTTACAGAAGAGCAGCTGATCAGACGCTGCACCGGGCCGGACGGAACACAAGTGATGGATCTGGAAGATTACTTTTTAAAGAAAATACAAGGAGGAATCTCTCATGACACATTTATTAAGAAGTGATTTTTATAAACTGAGAAAAGCAAAATATTTCCGGGTGTGCCTCATCATCACCATATTACTGGCTGTAGGCACCGTTTTTCTCCTGGACTTTACTTACCGGATCGCAGGAGATCAGATGGCCTCTCAGATGGCTTCCCAGCAGGATGCGCTGTCAGAAAGCGGCGTCAGCGTCTCTGTGGAGGGGATCGCCGGAAGTTATGAGGATCTGGGCGCCGCCGGACAGCTTCTGACCTTTTTTGCCGGTAACACCACGCTGATCCTGGCCGTGCTCGTCTCTCTCTTTGTAGGAAGCGAATTCAATCACGGGACCATGAAACTTATAGCCTCCCGCCAGTACAGCCGTCTGACCATCTACAGTTCTAAACTGATCGCTGCCATGGCGGCCGGGATTTTTCTCACTCTCATCTATGTCCTGTTCTCTTTCCTGACCGCCTCCTTTGTCTGGGGTATTGGCGATGCGCCTTCTCAAGGGTGGGCCAGAACCATTGGAGCCGCCGGCCTGGAGCTTTTCCTCCTTTGCGCCTTTCTTTCACTCTTTGTCATGTTCAGCTTTCTGATCCGGCAAAGCGGAGGCGCCCTGGCGCTCAACATCTGCTTTCTGGAATTTGTGTCTCTGTTTGCCATACTCGGCGAAATGCTGGTAAAAAAGCTGACCGGAAAGGAAATTGTCATTTCCAATTATCTGCTGGACACCAATATGAACGCCCTTCTGGGAGACCTTCACAGCGACATCGTTTTACGGGCTCTGATCGTCGGCATCTGCTTTTTCGCAGTCTCCTTCCTCATAGGAGCAGCCAGTTTCCAGAAGCGGGACATTAAATAGTTTTGCCCTGCCATTTACAGAAGCCAGAATTCACTTCTCTTATAATCCAGTACCCCTTCCCGGCGGAGCTTTGACAGCTCCGCCGACATGGCGCTTCGGTCCACACAGAGATAATCTGCCAGTTCCTGCCGGTTAAAGGGGATCACAAAATGCCGCTTCTTTTCTTTTTTTGCAGTCTCTGACAGGTAGGACAACAGCTTCTCCCTGGTACTCCGGCGGGACAGGCAGGTAATCTTTTCACTGAACGCCACGTTCTTTCCTGCCAGGCTCGTCACCAGATTGCGAAGCATCTGCTGATGGCAGGGACAGGCCGCCGGACAGACAGAAAGCACCTTTCCGATATGCATCCAGCAGATCTCGCAGTCTTTTTCCGCGATCACGCTTCCCTCCAGCACGATCCCGATCCTGTCCGGGATCTCTTCTTCAGACAGGATCATCTCCTGGCGGCGGTACTTCTTCCTCGTACTGTCCATACAGACAAGAAGTTTTTCCAGTTCTTCGCCTTTGATGCCCCCAAAAAGAGTCGCCTGCGCCTCTGCCTGCCACGAAGGAGCCATCCAGATGATAAATGGCAAAGCAAAGCTGATCCGGGATGACTACTGCGACGGACTGGGAGACTGCCTGCCGGCCTGTCCTACCGGAGCCATCACGTTTGAAGAGCGGGAGGCTGCAGCTTATGACGCCGAAGCAGTACAGCTTCATCTGAAACACCGCTCTGCCAGAACATCGCCCAAATCGCCTGCTCCACAGAGCGAACTCACCCACTGGCCGGTCCAGATCCGGCTGGCCCCGGTAAATGCGCCTTACTTTAACGGCACAGACCTTCTGATCGCCGCAGACTGCACCGCCTACGCCTACGGTGATTTTCACCAACGGTTTATGAAGGACCACGTCACCTTGATCGGGTGTCCCAAGCTAGATCCGGTGGACTACTCTGAGAAACTCTCAGACATCCTCCGGCATAACGACATCAGAAGTCTGACCATCGTCCGCATGGAGGTTCCCTGCTGCGGCGGGATCGAGCGGGCCGCCACAGCCGCTTTAGACGCCAGCGGCAAACACCTCCCCTGCCAGGTCGTGACCATCGGCATGAACGGCAGAATCAAAGAGTAGCACCCGGCAGCCAAACGGTTCCAGCGCAAGGCTTCCCTGGATACTTTCTCCGTTCTCGGCATCCGTCCATCTTCCGATCCCTTCCACAGTCACCGGCTCGTTCTTAAAATTCATAACGAACACAACCCGCTTCTGATGCGGATCATTTGCGTCTCCTGCCGTGCACCGTTCTGTTACTGACACGCCATAAGGCAGTCCGGTTCCCAGCGGATTCTCAAGCCCTGCCTCCTTTAATACATCCTGGTAAAATGCCCCGAGAAACGCAAGGTCAGATCCGGCAGCCAGATAATAAGCTTTGCCCTTTCCATAGGGATTACAGGTTACCACCGGGTATCCGGCATAATAATCCCGCTCATAGACAGACAGCACGCGGGCCGTCTCTTTTGCATGGACCACCTCGCACAGATTCCGCGCCGGATAGCTTTCTCCCCGGTAGCAGAACTGATTTTCAAACTCCTCGGAAGGCGCGTCTGTTTCTTCCTGGATCACGCCAAGCACATCCTCCAGCGGATGGTGTCCGGTAAAGCAAAGGTCTGTCTCATTTACCACGCCGCTGAAATAGGTCGTGACATAGATGCCGCCCTTTTCTACAAAATCCCGTACTTTTTCCGCATAACCGGGTTTGTACATATAATTCAGGGGCGCGCACACCAGCGCATATCCACTGAGATCATCGTCCATATCTACGATGTCCGCCTCGATGCCCTTCTCCCAGAGCGCACGATAATGCTCTGTCACACAGTCCGGATAATTCAGATCCAGTCTGGGGCCGGACATATCTTCCACCGCCCACCAGTTGGCCCAGTCAAAAACGACTGCTGCCTTTGGCCGGTTCACTGTTCCTTCCAGAATCTCTCCTAACCCTTCCAGTCTCTTTCCTGTCTCCGTCACTTCCCGGAAGGTGCGGGTATTGCTGCCGTTCTTATGATCCACAACTGCCCCGTGAAATTTTTCAAACGCCCCTCTGCCTTTACGCCACTGGAAATACAGCACGCTGTCGGATCCATGGGCAACGGCCTGCATGGAAGAAAGCATATGCATACCCGGTCGTTTCAGGGGATTGCAGGTCCTCCAGCTTACCTGGGAAGGCGTACTCTCCATCAGGAGGAAGGGCTCTTTTTTCAGGCTGCGCATCTGGCTGTGATTCAAAGCAGCCTGCACCGCCACCGGCACCTCGTCCTTTTTCTTATGCCAGCAGGGATAATTATCCCAGGACACAATGTCGATTTCTTTCTGCAGCCGGTGATAGTCTATGCTCTTGAAAAAGTACATAAAGTTCGCTGTCGCCGGCCGGTCGGAATACTCCGCCACCGCACGGCGCTCCATCCCGCAGAAATCGCTGATCTGGTCTGACACAAACCGCCGCCAGTCCACCACCAGTCCGGTAATGGTAGTCTCCCCGTTTGGAGCCGGGCTGTGGATCTGATCCCAGTCTGTATACATACGGCTCCAGAACCTGGTCCACCAGGCGTTGTTTAAGGCCTCCAGCGTTCCGTAGCGTTCTTTCAGCCACTGGCGGAATGCCTGCTGGCAGAGTTCACAGTGGCAGGCGCCATCCGCGAAGTTTCCGCCCAGCTCATTGGAAAGATGCCAGAGGATCACATTTTCTTTCATCCCAAGCCGTCTGGAAAGTTCCCGGTCAAGGGCGCTTATCTTTTCCCGCATCACCGGGGAAGTGTAACAGAAGTTGTGGCGTTTTCCCGGCAGATTCCTGCGGCCGTCCGCCTGCACCTGCATCACTTCCGGATACCGGGCGGTCAGCCAGTGCGGCATGGCGCCGGAAGGGGTGGCAAGGATCACCTGGATCCCCGCCTTTCCCAGATTGTCAATGATCTCTTCCAGCCAGTCCAATGTATACGTTCCCTCTGATGGTTCCAGAACCGCCCAGGAAAAGATGCCAAGCGAGACGCAGTTGACATGGGCCTCCTGCATCAGTCTTATGTCTTCCTCCAGAATCTCCGGATGATCCAGCCATTGTTCCGGATTATAATCTCCGCCGTGAAGCAGATGTCCTCTTAACATAATCTGTCCTCCTTATCTCTCTAGCAGACTCCCCTGAAGGAGAAGCAAAATTCCATCTTCTTTCCTGCATCCAGAAGGTATTCCGGATGGGTGCAGGATCCCCAGCTGTCATCGCCGCCGACGCCCATCTGTCCAAGCGCCGCGCGCACCACTGTATAATGTGTCTGCGGAAGTTCATAGGCATGCTTTGCATTTTCAATCTCGTGAGGTGTATAAGGCAGAGCGGAAAACATCATCGGGCCGCTCTCTTCTTCCATCTCAAAGATCATGCCGCGGCCGCTTCTGTCCGTAATCTTTGCCCAGCGGACCTGCTGCTTTGCCCCGCACTCCTGAGGCGTTACGTACCTGGCCATATTGTCTTCTACCAGATTCTCATAAATGCCAAGCTTGGCTCCTTTCATGCGGTCCGCGTAGGTTTCGTCCGGTCCCAGGCCGTACCATTTCACATGGTCGTAATCTGCGTCAAACTTGAACATCACGCCAAACTCAGGCATATCTCCCAGTTCCTTTGCCGGGTCGCAGGAGAGCCTGGTCCGGATCGTTCCGTCGCCCAGCACCTCATAGGAAAGCATACATTCACTGGCAGGCTTTGTGGGCATTTTATAGGTGTAAACAACCGTAACCGAATTCTTCCCGACTTCTACAGCCGGCTCCAGAAGACGCGGGAATCCGCCTTCTACATACTCATGATGATCCGCGTACATGCCGGCAGTCTTCCACTGGCAGTACCGCTGCGGCATCAGGCTGCCGTAGTCATTGTCAACAGGCGCGCGCCAGAAGTTCGGCTTCGGGATCTCCCGGATCATCTCACGTCCGCCCCACCGGTAGGAAACAAGGCCGCCGTTCAATGCAGAGAACATCACTTCAAAATGATCTCCCCGGACGCCGATGTTGTGTTTGCTCCGGATCACTTTCAGTTCACCGCAGTGGCATTTCTTCTCTCCCTCCACCTGGTACACGTACTGTCCAAACGCCGTCTCATGTCCGGCCGGCGCCCAGATGGTGCCTTCCTTTAACCGGAAGGATACGGTAACCGTATATTCCCCGGCACACTCCGCCTTTTCAAAAGGCAGCGGATAAACATCTTCACTAAGAGGCTCCGTATGAGTTTCCAGAACCGCTTCTTTGATCTTTACACCGTTTTTCTGAAGCGTAACGACGCACTGGAAACGGTCGGTATTCACAAAGAGATTCTTATTGATCACTTTTACGCTGTTTTCGGAAACTTCCGCAGTGATATTCTGATAATTAAATTTCACCTCCTGCATCTTCGGAGACGGCTCTCTGTCTCCTCCGTACACGATGCCGTTGGCGCTGAAGCTGTAGTCTGTGGGGCGCTCGCCAAAGTCTCCGCCGTATGCCTGGAACTCTTTGCCGTATCTGTCCTTTTTATACAGGGTCTGGTCAATATAGTCCCAGATAAATCCGCCCTGATATAAGGGCTCTTCATCGGACAGGTCCGTATACTTATGCATCGCTCCGCAGGAATTTCCCATCGCATGGGTGTACTCACAGCAGATGAACGGCTTGCTTCTGTCTTTTTGCAGGAATTCTTTGATCTTCTCTACAGAAGGATACATCTGGCTCTCCATGTCGCTGGAGTCATTGTAGCGGCGGTCCCAGAACACACCTTCGTAGTGGACCAGTCTGTCCGGATCTACTTTACGGAAAAATTCAGACATCTCGTAGATATCCTTTCCGCCGTAAGATTCATTTCCGCAGGACCAGATCAGTACGCAGGGGTGGTTCTTGTCCCTCTGATACATGGAATTGGCGCGGTCCAGAATGATATCCAGCCATTCCGGCTTATCATAAGGCACAATATAATCATAATCCCCGGTAGCCCCTGCTGTGTCCCAGGATCCGTGGCTTTCCAGATTGGTCTCATCGATCACATACAGGCCGTACTCATCGCAGAGACGGTACACGATCGAAGAGTTCGGATAATGGCAGGTCCGAACCGCGTTGATATTGTTCTGCTTCATCACAGTCAAGTCTTTGCGCAGTTCTTCTTCGGATACATTTCTTCCTGTGACGGAACTGAATTCATGCCGGTTTACCCCCTTAAACACGATCCTCTTTCCGTTCAGCATCATAAGATTCTCTTTCATCTCAAACCGGCGGAAACCGACTTTCTGCGGAATGATCTCCTTAAGTTCTCCGTCTTTCCCATATACCCGGATCGTAAGATCATAAAGAGCGGGATCTTCTGCGCTCCAGAGATGAGGTCTGTTAACTTCCCATGTAAAGGTGTCTTCCCCTGTAAGATCTTTTGTATCTTCCAGACAGAGTTTTCCCTTGTAGGACAGAGTAAAGACCGCGCTTCCCTCTCCCCAGGTCTGGCAGGATGCTTCCAGAACCGCCTGCTTCAGCGTCTCGTCCGGCAAAGCCCGGATCTTCAGATCCCGGATATGAACCTCCGGAACCGTATAAAGGAACACATCCCGGTATAATCCGGAGAAGCGGTAAAAATCCTGATCCTCGCACCAGCTTCCGCCGGTCCACTTAAAGACCTGCACAGCCAGCTTGTTTTTTCCTTCCTTTACATAAGGAGTCAGTTCAAAATCAGAAGGCGTAAAGCTGTCCGCCCGGTATCCCACATAAGTCCCGTTCATCCACAGCGCAAGCGCGCTCTCTGCTCCCTGGAAAGAGATAAAGAGCCGTTTCCCTTTCATGCGCTCCGGAACGGTAAAATATTTTACATAGCTTGCCACAGGATTAAAATACTCCGGAATCTCTCCGGGTCTGATATCCTCCCGGCCCTCCCAGGGATACTGAGTATTGGTGTACTGCGGAGAATCAAAGCCCTCCATCTGGATATGGGCGGGCACGCGGATATTGTCCCACCCCTCGCAGCTGTAATCCTCTTTTTCAAATCCCGGGATCACAGATTCATAGTTCTTTGCATAATGAAATTTCCACAGGCCGTTCAGGCTCTCTGTAAATGACGAACAGCCGTCCATGCACTCGCCCTCCGACGCATAATATAAATGATCGGAACAGGGGCTGACCCAGTTTCCATCCTGGAAATACTGAGGATCTTTCACTTTGCCGTAATCAAATATTTTCATAAAAACATACCCTCCTTCGGTGTTTTCGTTTTCTGGCGTTGTAGTTATTATAATAAAAATAGACAGCCTCATGTATGATATGTTAAACTTAATAATATAATATTTCGAAACAGGAGGACGATCTGATGACCGTTATATTCCGCAGCACCCCGGTAAATATTCCCTTCACCTTTGATTCCATTGGAAACCACTGGGACCAGCCCCCCGTATCCCGCCCCAAAGGCTATCCCTGCTACCACTATCTGCAGACAGAAACCGGCTGCGGGCGGGTGGAGACCTCTGTGGGGACTTTTCTCCTTCACGAGGGTGAGGGTCTCCTTCTTTCCCCCTTTATCCGCCACAGCTACCAGAAGGAAAGCGACCGCTGGCGCACCTGCTTTGCCTCTTTTACCGGCACGCTGGAAAGCAGCATCCAGACAATCGTCGGCAGCCGGCCCGCCGTCAAGGTGGAACCGGAACAGGGCCAGAAGATCGCAGAACTGATCACCCGATGCGTAAGCCTCTACTCTGCCGGGCAGGACAATAAAGAGGCTCTGTCCGTCAACTGCTACCGGCTGCTCCTTTCCCTGGCAGACGCGGCGCACACTTACAATCTTACGGATACGCCGGTCTACCAGCGGTATGTGGCGCCTGTGATAAAAGAAATCGAAAAAAACTATGCCCAGCCACTGACCGCTGCCTCCTTAAGCCGCCAGGTATTTGTCACCCCGCAGTATCTGTCCCGGCTGTTCCGCAAATATCTGAACTGCTCCACCATTGAATATCTGATCTTATTCCGGATCAGCAAGGCAAAAGAACTTCTGGTCACAGAGCCCCGGACAGAGGTGCAGGCCATCGCCCATCGCATCGGTTTTTCCGATGCCAGTCACTTTGCAGCCACGTTCCGCCGCTGTACAGGTCTCACTCCGGCGGAATTCCGCCGCCTGAACTGATACGCGTATCCATACTCTTCCCGTAATCACCGGAAGTGCAAAAAAGAAGATGGCTGTCATCAGCCATCTTCTTATCATTTTCCACAGATATTTTATTTTACCGCGCCGGTAATACCTTCTGCAAACTGCTTCTGCAGAACGAAGAACACGATCATTGTCGGTACGGAACAGAACAGTACGCCTACCATCAGCATACCATAATCTGTCGTATATCCGGAAGACATGTTCGCGATCAGCATCGGCATGGTCTGCGCTTCCGGCTGCGTCATGATTACCTTCGGCCACAGGTAGGAGTTCCATGCGTTCATGAAAGTAATAACAGCTGCCGCAGCATAGGTGGATTTCATCATCGGCATATACATGCGGAAGAAGATCTGGATCTCATTCAGGCCGTCGATACGCGCCGCTTCCATCGTATCAACCGGGAAGTTCCTGGAGTTCTGACGGAACATCATGATCAGGAACGGTGTGGAGATAGACGGAAGGATGAAGCCCCATACACTGTTCAGAAGGTGTGCGGAAGACAGCAGTCTGAACAGAGGGATCATCGTTGCAACCTGCGGGATCATCATGGCAAGCAGCAGGATGGAGAATACCAGGTCTTTTCCTTTGTCATGGTACAGCTCAAATCCAAAACCTGCCAGTGAACAGATCAGGATCGCAAGAACCACCTGCACGATCGCATAAACAAAGGAATTACCCATCGCCCGCCACAGATCATAGTTTGCGATCAGGTTGTTAAAGTTTTCGATCAGATGGCCTCCGATCGTGATCTTACCCTGGGCAACATCGAAGGATGTGTTGGTTGCCGCGGAGATCATCCAGTAAAACGGAAAAACCGAAAAGAATGATACAATGATCAGAAATATGTACGTAGGAATCAAACGACGCTGGATCATACTTATATTTTTTTTCTCAGTCACGTGTATCACCTACTTTCATATTGATAAATGCAAGGATCGCAACGAGGATAAATACGAAGAAGCACATTGCTGTCGCATATCCGAAGTTGGAAACTCCGCCGGTTCCGAATGTATTGTTGTAAATGTAATGAGACATGGTGATCGTCGAGTTGGACGGTCCTCCGTTTGTCAGGTTGACAGACTCATCGAACAACTGCAGCGTACCGTTGATGGACATGATAAATGTCATAACGATCGTCGGCCGCAGAAGCGGAACAGTGATCCGCCAGAATGTCTGCCATCCGTTGGCTCCGTCAATCTTTGCAGCCTCATATACAGAATATTCGATATTCTGCAGACCTGCCAGATAAAACACCATGTTGTAGCCGGTCCATCTCCAGATCAGCGCCAGGATGATCACGGCCTTCGCGCTGGTCGGATGACCAAGGAAATTGTAATTCTGTTCCAGAATTCCTAAATTTACCAGAATGGCATTGATCAGTCCGTCTGTCGCAAACAGGGATTTGAAGATCAATGCGTAGGATACAAGGGCCGTTGCGCAGGGAAGGAATACACAGGTACGGAAAAAGCCCTTAAATCTCAGATGCTGGTTGTTCAGAAGCTGTGCCAGCAGGATCGCAAGCACCAGCATGATCGGCACCTGAATGATCAGATACAGAAATGTGTTTCCGACGGAAGTCATGAACACTTTGTCAGAAAACATTCTTGTGTAGTTGTTGAAGATCGGATCGTTCCACTGAAGATTCGCGCTGGATCCGGTCTGCAGTGACATAATAAACGCCTGCACCATCGGCCAGAAAGCCATGATAGCGATCAGGATCGTAGCCGGGGTCAGGAACACCCAGCCGGCCGCTGACTGTTTGGCAAGCAGCGACATTTTCTTTTTCTCTTTCACTTCTTTGGCCCCTCCTTTTCTCTCTTATAAGGGGCAAAGGCATGGTCAAACCCACGCCTCTGCCTGATACTTTATCATCTCAGTATTCTTTTAGACTGCAAGAATTAATTGCCCATCTCAAAGTTCAACTGATCTTCTGCTTCCTGGAGAGCCTCCATGGTATCTGCGCCGTTGATGATATTTACGATCGCTGTTCCCACGTAGTTACGTGCGGAATAGTGATAATCGCTCTGCTCTACGATCTGTACGTTTGTACCCATCTCAACGATGTCTGCGTAGATCGGCTGGTTGTTGAAGTACTCAACGCCTTCCTGATATACTTCTGTCTCGCCGGCAGGAGCATAAGTAGAAATCACGCCACCATCTCTTAACGCGTTGTCATAGGTCTCTGTGCTTCCGCCAAATGTGTAAGCAAGGAAATCTTTTGCAAGATCTACATTGTGGCAGTTGGATGTAATATACAGAGAGGAACCGCCGTTACTTGCGTAACCTTCGCCGCCCTCAAGTGTCGGCATGGATGTGATCTCCCATTTACCGCTGTTTGCTTCTACCTTCTCGATAGTCGGGATGATCCAGTTACCATTCATAACACCTGCAACCTGGTCGCCCTGGATTGCTTTGTCTGTGTAGTCAGACCAGCTGTTCGGCATCAGAAGTGTGCCGTCTTTTGCCATCTGAACCAGTTTTTCAACGATCTCTACCAGTGTCTCGTTCTCTGTGATGTACGGTTTGCCGTCTTTGAACTGGGAAACGCCCTCTGCCTGCATCATCATGTACGGAAGGTCGTTACCGTCAGCGTTCATACACAGAAGAGCTTTGCCTGTCTTGTCATATACAGCCTTGCCGATCTCCATGAACTTGTCCCATGTGCAGCCTGTCAGGTCGTCGATGGTGTATCCTGCTTCTTCCAGAAGGTCTGTACGGTATGCGCATACAACAGTACCGTTGTCTACCGGCACACCATAATGCTCGCCGTCGATGGTGGAGTAATCCAGTTTCTCTGCAGCGAAGTCATCCCAGTTGATGTCGATGTCGCCAAGAGCGGTCCATGCATCCGGATAATCAGATACATATCTCTGGATGTAGTGATCCTGGAACAGTACCATGTCCGGAAGGTTGCTGTAATCGCCTGCGGATGCAGCAGTTGTCACTGCTCTTTCCACATCTTCAGAAGCTGCCTGCTCAAGAATCTCAAGCTCGAAGTCTTCATTCACATTCTCTTTGTAGTCAGCTGCCGCTGCCTCAAGAGCCGGAATATTGAAAGCCGGGTCCCATGCCATAACGGTAAGGGTGTTTTCGCCTTCCCCTGCTCCGCCTTCTGCCGCAGCGTCGTCACCGCTGCCGCTGTCTCCGCTTCCGCCACAGGCTGCCAGTGAAAATGTCATTGCGCCCGCAAGCAATACTGAAAGAATCTTTCTTTTCATAAAACTTACCTCCTATCTGATGTCCGGTATTTCTCTCCGAAACATCTCATGAAATTATTATACTAAGACTAAATCTTGATGTGTTTGCATATTCATACGTATGCTGTGCATTTTCGATCATCATTGTACATTGTGCACTGAAAACGAGGTAAGTCCTTTACTTTTTTATCCTAATCTAACAACCTTTTTCCGTATATTTCGCGAAATATATGGTAAATTATGCAAAGATCACCTTCCCTGGACAGATTCTTCTGATCGCATCGAGCATCTCTTCATCCAGATCCAGCAACAGTTTGATCTTCCTTCTCCCCTCCACGATGATCATCGTGTAATAGGGCACGTTATCATCATAAGAAGTATAGTCATACTTATGTACCTTCTCCGTCCCGCCTTTGGCGCGGTATTTTGCCACGCTTTCATGCCAGTTGGGCGCTGTAACTTCCATATTTCTTAAGTCCAGCGCGTGGTGTTCCCGCCGGTAATGGCCGCCCCAGATCACGCTGATGGAAAGGGTGGTTCCTTCCAGGACGTATTCATATTCTTTTTTACTGAAGGTATCAAAGATAAAATACAACAGGACCAGAAGAAATCCGGACAGCATAAATCCTCTGGACAGTGCGATCCCCATCAGCACAAACAGCACGCCAAAAAAGATCATCATCCCCTTCAGAAGTCCTGTGCCTGCTTTTTTCTTTCTTTTCACCTGTTTTGTGATCTTTGTCTGATACATCTTGTTACCATCCTTTCTCTGAGTGGATCCGGAATTTCAGGATCTGCCGTTCGTAATTCTCCGGCCGGTTTCTCCATTCCGCAGGCGAAACCCCTGTCACCCGCCGGAAATTCCGGTTAAAAGTAGAGCTCACCGTAAAACCGCACCGGGCCTGGATCAGCGCAATGGAGTCATCTGTCTTTTTCAGATACTCGCAGGCTGCATGGATCCGGACTCTGTTCAGGTACTCCAGCGGACTCATATTGAGGTGGCTGGAAAAGATCCGCCGCAGATGCGTCTCGCTGATATGGGCAAATTCGGCGATATCGCTCATCTTCAGATTCTCGCTGTAATGTCCGCTGATATAATCCATGATCTGAAAGATCAGCTTATCAGAATGCACCCGCCCTTCCGCGCCGATGCCTTCCGCCTCCTTCCAGTCTGTCTCCCCGCTTCTTGCCATTTCCACAAGCAGGGCAAGGATGAGGCCTTCTGCCTCTTCCTGGGAAAAGGCCTCCTTTTCCCGCGTCACATCCAGCACCATGCGGATCAGCTGCGCGGCCCTCGGATATTCCATGCTGCCGGCAAACACCGCCCGGCTGTTGATCCTTCTTATCAGCTGCTCCACATATCCCGGCGGCGCGTCTGTCAACTTTTTCATAAGCCCGTCCACGTCGATAAAGAGGTATTCCCAGCTGCTGAGCGTACCGGGCGTACTGTTCGTGGTATGCAGATAATTCGACGGAATGACCGTAAAATCGCCTCCGTGATATTCATAGTCCTGTTCGCCCAGCGTCATCACGCCGCTGCCGCTGTAGCAGAAACCGATCTCCAGGAAATTATGAAAATGAAGGAAATCGATCTCCCGCTCGTACTTCTGCCGCCATCTTTCTCCCTGAAGGGCAAAAAACACAGCGTTTCCAGGCATTTTATAATAGCGGTACTCCGCCATTTGTCTCTTTTTCTTCGCCATTTTCTTTCTCCCATTCTCTTATCTCTGCGCAGAACGACTCCGGAGATATTCCAGCCACTCCCGGATCTCTTTTTCATGACCGTTTTCCCCGGGCTCATAAAACCGGGCGCCTGCGATTTCGTCCGGCAGGTACTGCTGCTCTACGTAATGATCCGGATAATCATGGGCGTACAGATATCCTGTGCCGTGCCCGAGTTTTCCTGCTCCCTTGTAATGCGCGTCCTGAAGATGCGCCGGCACAGTGGTCTTCTGGTTTCTTACACTTTCCATGGCAGAAAAGATGGCATTGGTGGCTGAATTACTCTTCGGAGCCGACGCCACATAGGTCACTGCCTGGGATAAGATGATCTGAGCCTCCGGCATCCCGATCCTCTCCACCGCCTGGGCGGCCGATACCGCCAGCGTCAGCGCCATGGGATCAGCATTTCCCACATCCTCGGAAGCACAGATCATGATCCGTCTGGCAATGAACTTGATATCTTCTCCTGCATACAGCATTTTTGCCAGGTAATAGACTGCAGCGTCCGGATCCGACCCCCGCATGCTCTTGATAAAAGCAGAGATCGTGTCATAGTGGTTGTCTCCGGATTTATCATACCTGACCACCCGCTTCTGGATGCATTCAGAAGCCACAGGAAGGGTCAGATGGATCTTGCCGTCATCGCTTCGCCTGGTAGTCAGGATTCCCAGTTCCACCGCGTTCAGGGCGCTTCTTGCGTCCCCTCCGGAGATATCCGCAAGAAAGTCCAGGGCGTCTTCTTCAATGACTGCGTCATAGCTTCCCATCCCCTTTTCCCGGTCATGGACCGCCCGGAGGATCAGGGTCTTAATATCCTCCGGCTTCAGGGGCTTTAGTTCAAAGACCACAGACCTGGACAACAGCGCCCCGTTCACCTCAAAATACGGATTCTCTGTGGTGGCGCCGATCAAAATGATGGTGCCGTCCTCCACGAAGGGAAGCAGATAATCCTGCTGGCTTTTGTTAAACCGGTGGATCTCGTCAATAAACAGAATGGTTTTCTTCTGGTACATGCCCTGCAGGTCCTGCGCCTTTTTCACCACTTCTTCCATATCTTTTTTCCCCGCCACCGTAGCGTTGATCTGCGTAAATTCCGCACTGGTGGTATGGGCAATGACTTTGGCAAGTGTCGTCTTTCCCGTGCCTGGAGGCCCGTAAAAGATCACGGAACTTAATTTATCCGCCTGGATCGCCCGGTATAAAAGCTTATCCTTTCCTATGATATGCTGCTGCCCCACCACTTCGTCCAGGGTAACCGGCCGGAGTCTGGAGGCGAGCGGTGATTCTTTCTCCATATTCTGTTCCCGCATATAGTCAAATAAATCCATCGTTTCCTACCTTTCTTCCCATCCGGTCAGATCCCGGATCACTTCTCCTGCGATCAGAAGTCCTGCCACAGGCGGCACAAAGGAGATGCTGCCCGGCGTTCTCCCGGACACCGGGACGGGCTGTTCCTTCGAATACAGCACCTTTACCCCGCGGATCCCCCGGTTCTTCAGTTCCTTTCGCATCACCTTGCATAAAGGGCAGACGCTGGTCTTATGGATGTCTGTGATCTCAAACAGTTCCGGATGCAGCTTATTGCCGGTCCCCATGCAGCTGATCACCGGGACCCCCATTTCCTTTGCCTTTTCTATGACGCCGATCTTTGCCGTCACAGTGTCAATGGCGTCCACGATATAATCCGGGCGTACGGTAAAAATCTCTTCCAGATTGTCCGGCAGCACAAAGATCTCATAGGTAAGCACTTCTGTTTCCGGGCAGATATCCCGGATCCTCTCCTTCATCACCTGGGTCTTATACCTTCCCACTGTGCTGTGGTATGCGATGGACTGGCGGTTGATATTGCTGGGCGCTACCCGGTCTGCATCCACCAGGATCAGCCGTCCCACGCCGCCTCTTGCCAGAGCCTCTATACAATGGGAACCCACGCCGCCTGCACCCAGCACCATCACCGTGGACTTCCGTAGTTTTTCTATTCTTTCCGGGCCGATCAGAAGTTCTTCCCGGGCAAATTCATATGCCGTATCCTGCGTCATCCTATTCGTCTCCTCGTCTATGCAAGGGAAAAACTGCGGGAGTTCCGCAGTTTTCCATCACCTGTTATTTTTTCTTCACACTCCATCCGAACCGTCCCAGATCCTTTCCCAGACTGAAATACTCTCCATGGGAATATGCGATCAGTCCGGTTTCATTCAGTTCGAATTTTCCGTTTTTCTTCATATAAGCCTCGTCCACCTGCACGGCCAGGACACGGGCCAGAAACATGTGGTGGCTTCCCAGCTCTTTCACTTCCGTCACCTGACACTCGATGTTCACCGGGCTCTCCTCAATGAGAGGCGCATAGGCAAGCTTGCTGGCCTTTCCTTTTGTCAGATGCATGGCCTTCCATTTGTCAATGTCTTTTCCGGATCTGACTCCGCACCAGTCTGCCGCCCGCGCCAGCTTCTCCGTGGTCAGATTAACCACGAACTCGCCGGTCTTTCGGATCATCGGATAGGTGTGCCGTTCCGGGCGGACGGAAATGTACAGCATGGCCGGATTGGTACAGACCGTTCCGGTCCAGGCCACCGTCAGGATACCGGATTCTCCCTCCTGATCCGCCGCGCTGACCAGCACAGCCGGAAGGGGATAGAGCATATTTCCTGGTTTCCATATCTGTTTTCCCATAGTTTTGCTTCCTCTCCCCTCTTTATTGCTGCATGAAGCTGACCAGTGTGGGGATCAGCTGCTTCTTTCTGGAAACGACGCCCTTCAATATGATGGGGTCGGTATCTTCTCTTAAGTCAAAGGCCTCCAGCACCCGCTCTCTTGCGCCGGCTCCGCAGCACAGAAGTTCCGTGGATTCGTCCAGGATATCCGTCAGCATGAAATAGATCATCTGCAGATTGTGGGCTTTCAGCACCTTGGGAAGATGGGGCGTAAGCTTCTCCCGGATCTCCGCCAGTTCCTCTTTGTTCATGGAGTTGATCTGGCCCACGCCAAACACTACGTCATTCACCGTAAACTGTTTGAAATCCTGGAAGCAAATCTCTTCCGCGCTCTTTCCCTGCAGGTTGCTGCCTGCGCGGAACATCTCTCCCGCCAGCTGCTCCAGATCGATCTCCGCGATCCTTGCCAGCTTTTTCGCCGTCTTCTCGTCTACCGGCGTACAGGTCGGCGACCGGAACAAAAGGGTATCAGAGATGATCGCCGAACACAGAAGACCCGCGATGGTCTTACTGATCTTCACTCCTGCTTCCTGGTACATCTGATATATGATCGTGGCGGTACAGCCCACCGGCTGATTCCGGAAAAAGACCGGTCCCACAGTCTCGATATTTCCCAGTCTGTGATGGTCCACGATCTCCACGATCTCCGCCTCTTCGATGCCGTCCACGGCCTGGGATTTTTCATTGTGGTCCACCAGGATCACCTTTTTCTTGCTCACATCCAGGAACCGCCGTCTGGAAATAAATCCGCGGAAACGTCCGTGCCGGTCCAGGATCGGGAAATCACGGAACTTTTTCTTGGTCATCACGTCCTTGATGTCGTCCACGTAATCCGTAAGCTGGAAGGTGGTCAGCGGCATTTTCGTCATGAAATATTTCACAGGAATGCTCTGGTTGATCAGCCTGGCTGCCGTAAAGGTATCATGGGGCGTGCGGATGATCACAATGCTCTGCTCCTCCGCTTTTTTGATCAGTTCGTCCGGCACCTCTGCATTCTGGCAGATCACCAGACAGCTGGCGTCAATGTCCACTGCGCAGGCCTGGGACTCGTAGCGGTTGCCCAGGATCACCAGATCGTCCTTTTCGATGAACCGCTCCATCAGATCCGGGTTGGAAGCTCCGATGGTCACTTTTCCCTTGGTGAATTTTCCGTGCTCATTTCCCGTTACCAGCGTTCCGTCCAGCGTCTTGATGATATTTCTGTACTGGGTCTTGGCCGCGGACAACACCCGGTTGTCATAAACGTCCATATAGGATGTGGCGATATCTCCGGTAGAGATCACACCCACCAGTTCCTCGTCCTTCAGAACAGGGATCGTTTTTACGTTATTTTCTTTCATTTTTTCCCAGGTGTCCTTGATGGAAAACTGAGGATCCACGCCGTCGATCTTATGGATATCGATATCCTTTACCTGCAGCTTTACATTCTGCAGAAGCGGCGGCGCATCCACGCCAAACCGGTTCAGCACATAGGCGGTCTCTTCATTGATCAGACCGGCTCTTCTGGCCACATACTCCTCTCCTGTCACCTGTTTTTTCAAATATGCATAGGCAATGGCAGAACAGATGGAATCCGTATCCGGATTCTTGTGCCCCACCACATATACTTTTCCTGATTTTTTGCTCATAAGATTCTACACCTCACTCGCCTTTCCGCATGGAAAGGGCTTACTCTAAAGTAAAGCTTGCCATCTTTTTCGTTATTCGTCAACCACAAATTTGGATAAAGAAATGATTTTTCTTTGAACATCTGCGCCAAATTGTGCTATACTAAGAGAAACGTGCATATACATGATAGTTAATGAAGAAAGGAACACGATTATGAGCGAAGAATTATTACAGGAAGAAACAACAATGGCTGACCTGGAGGAACATTTTGACAATGCGAATCCGTGGAATGTTGTGCAGTCATACATGGAGAACAAAACCGTTCTCCCGGTAAAGGTAGAAGGGATCGTAAACGGCGGAGCGATCGCCATGGTGGAAGGCCTGAGAGGCTTCATCCCCGCTTCCAAGCTTTCCTTATCCTACATCGAAGATCTGGAGACCTACCTTTTAAAAGACATTGAGGTCCGGGTCATCGAGGTAAACCAGGCAGAGGAACGCCTGATCTTATCTGCCAGAGAGATCTTAAAGGAAAAAGAAAAGAAAGCCATGGAGGAAAAGATCGCAGGCCTGAAGACAGGCACTGTCCTCACAGGTAAAGTAGAAAGCCTTCAGAACTACGGCGCGTTCGTCCGTCTGGAAGACGGCCTGTCCGGTCTGGTCCACGTATCCCAGATCAGCCAGAAACGGGTAAAATCCCCCAAAGACGTGCTGAATGTAGGCGACGAGGTGAAGGTAAAGATCATCGGCATCAAAGACGGCAAGATCAGCCTGAGCATGAAAGCCCTGGAAGAACGGGAAGAAGCTCCTGTAGAAAAGGTAGAAATTCCCAAATCCGAGAACATCGGCACCAGCCTGGGCGATCTCTTTAAAAACCTGAAATTGTAAACAAAATGTGAACTGGGACGTAGACCTTTTACAAAGGTCTACGTCCCAGTTCACATTTTGTTCACATTTATCTTGCGCATTCGCCGCCGGTTCCCCGCAGGATATCCAGCCCGTGATCCAGCTGGGGCAGAAGAAACTCCAGCGCTTCCGCCACTGCCTTTGGGCTTCCCGGCAGGTTGATGATCAGGGTCTTTCCCCGGATTCCGGAGACCGCCCGGCTGAACATGGCCCGGGGCGTGATCGTCATAGAATAATTACGGATGGCGTCCGCGATGCCGTTTGCCATCCGGTCGCAGGCCTGGATCGTGGCTTCCGGCGTCAGATCCCGTTCGGAGAATCCGGTGCCGCCGGTGGTGAAGATCACATCCATCTGCCGCTGGTCCGCCAGACGGATCAGCTGGCTCTTTAACGGCTCAATGCCGTCTGCAAGAAGCAGTGTCTCCCGAATCTGATATCCGGCCGCTTCTGCCAGTTCACAGATCTTCGGGCCGCTTTTGTCCTCCCGCTCTCCTTTTACGCCCTTGTCACTTAAGGTGATGACCGCGGCTGTGTAGGGGCGGTCCGGGGACGGCGCCTCCATCTCTACCGCGTCTCCCTTACGGATCCGCCCGCCTTTTACCACCTCCGTAAACACGCCTTCTCTTGGCATGATACAGTCTCCCATTTTCTTATAGATCTCACAGTGGCTGTGGCATTCTTTGCCGATCTGCGTCAGTTCCAGTACCGCCTCGCCGATCCGGAACCGGGTTCCCACCGGAAGCCTGCGAAGATCGTATCCCTCCACGATCAGGTTCTCTCCAAAGGCTCCAAAGTCCACATCCGCTCCTTTTTCACGAAATGCCTCGATCTTTTCAAAGGACAGAAGGCTCACCTGGCGGTGCCAGTCTCCGGCATGGGCGTCGCCCTCGATCCCCCAGTTCTCTTTTAAAATCGCTTCGTTTACCTCTTTTTTCTGTGTGCCTCTCTTCTCGCTGACACAGATTCCAAGTACCTTTCCCATCGTATCCTCTATCCTCCTGCTCTATTCTTCCAGACAGGACAGATGCGCCCTGCACTCTGGATCTTTTTCCACCTCAATTTTATCAAATTCACCGTTTAACCCGTCGTACTGCAGCATTGTCCCCAGAAGAAGTTCCTTCCTTCCAAGGATCTTTTTCACCGCCTCTACCGCCTGCAGGCATCCGATCACCCCGGCTGCGGCGCCAAGCGCCGGCACAGGTACTGGACTTTTTCCCAGATGATACCCGAGACATTCCAGACAGGCCGTTTCCCGGGAAATGTCCATCACATACCCGTAGAATCCCTGCACAGCTCCTTCCACAAGGAAAATATCCTCTGCAAGGCAGTATCTCCCGACAATACATCTGACTGCAAGGCTGTCCACACAGTCCACCACAACATCCGATCCTTTCAGGATCTGGCCGGCATTTTCTCCTGTCAGAGAGCAGGCAAATGCCTCCACGCGGATCCCCCGGTTCATTCTCCTTAACTTTTCCGCCGCCAGATCCGCCTTTTTCTTCCCGATGTCTTCTTCCCGGTAAAGAAATTGCCGGTTCAGATTTGTATCAGAAACAATATCTCCGTCCACCAGGCGTATCGTCCCCACACCGGCCTGTGCAAGATAGGTAAGAACCGGCGAGCCCAGGCCGCCGCAGCCGATCACAGTTACCACAGCACGTTCCAGTTTTTTCTGTCCCTCGATCCCGATCTCCGGCATCAGGATCTGCCTGTCATATCTCATACACATTCTCCCCGTCTTTATATCAGGATGATTTTTCCGGCATTCTCTGTGCCATATCCGCCTGCTTCCTTCACCCGGGACTTAAACTGCTCTGACTGGAGTGCCTGGATAAAATCCTGGATGAAGGGAAGTTCCAGATTTTTCCTTTCAATGGCAAAATCATATTCCTCTTCTCCCACTTCTATAAAAGAAAGGTCCATGGCTTTTGCCGCCGCATAGATTCCCATCGCAGCGTCCACTCCCCCGTCCTTCACAAGGGCTGCCGCAGCCATATGGGTTGCCGCCTCCAGTTCATATCCTTCAATCTGCTCCGGACGGATGCCAGCCTGTTTCAGAAGATGATCCAGAAGCACCCGGGTGCCCGCGCCGCGCTGCCGGTTGGCATACCTGCATCCAGGCAGATCTTCCACACCACGGATTCCTTTGGGATTGCCCTTTTTTACCATCAGCCCCTGGATCCGGCTCACACCCTTGATCAACGCCATCTCCCGGTCCGGAAAGATCCGCTTCAGATAGGCAATGTTATAAACGCCGGTTTCTTCATCCAGAAGATGCGTAGGCGCGATGTGGGCTTCTCCCCGCTTCAGCGCCATCAGTCCGGCCATGCTGCCAACATGCGTACTGGAAAGATGTACGCCCGGAAACAGATCCGGCAAAAGATCTGCCAGAAAATCCATGATCAGATCGTGACTTCCCACGGATACGATCGTATGGCGGATCTCATCCTTCGGCCGCCACAGTTCCACCTGCACCTGTTCCCCGGCCTCATAGCCTTCCAGATTCTGATCGATGATACATACACCGTCCGCCTTTACCAGGCTGGTGGCCGCGGCCGCTCCTCTGGCAAGGGGTGACGCCACCAGGCGTCCGTTCACCTCTCCTACCTTTACCCGTACATATTCTTTATGCTTCAGAGAAGAAACAAGGCGTTTGGATATGACTGCCTGCTCCAGCGGACGCGCCTTAAGACTGCTGCCTGTAAAAAGCTCTATGACCGGCTTTACAAAAGTCTCAAAATCAATATATGCAGACACCGGATACCCGGGAAGTCCGATAACCGGTTTGTGATCCACAATCGCCAGAATCACCGGCTTTCCAGGCTTAATGGCAACCCCGTGGATCAGAACCTCCCCCAGTTCCCGCAGTACATGCACCGTATAATCCTCCGTACCCGCGCTGGATCCGGCGTTCACGATCACCAGATCATCCCTGGATACCGCCTCTTTTACCGTTTCCCTGATCTTTTCATAATCATCATGAATGATCGGGAAACGGTCCGGCTCTCCTCCATACTGCTGTACCAGCGCCGCAAACATCCCGGAATTAGAATCTATGATCTGACCGTCTTCCGGTTCCTGTCCCGGCGGGATCATCTCTGTGCCTGTGGGAATGATCCCGACACTAGGAGAGGCATGAACCCTGACTTGCAAGATTCCTCCGCCAAGAAGCACGCCGATATCCACCGGACGGATCCTATGATGACCGGGCAGCAGCATCTCTCCGGCCACAATATCTTCTCCGATCGGCCGGATGTGATTCCAGGGCGCGACAGCAGCCATGATCTGCACCGTATCTTCATCTATTTCCAGCAGATCCTCCGCCATGATCACCGCGTCATAAGGCTCTCTGATCGGATCCCCGGTATCTACCACCTGAAAATCTTCTCCCCGCCTTAAGACCAGCGGATGTTCTTCGCTGGCTCCTCTTGTCTTCTTTGCTTCTACCGCGATCCCGTCCATCGCAGACGCATTAAACAGCGGAGAACAGAGCCTTGCATAAACCGCTTCCGCCGTAACTCTTCCAAGGCTCCTGTCAACGGGGATTTCTTCCGTTCGAATGGAAATACATTCTTTCACTGCCCTGTAATACCGTTCTTTTGCCTCCTCTACAGGCGTTGTATGCAGATATAGATTTCGCTTCTCCATCTCTTCACCTCCTCAGATCAGGAACACTTCCACCATTTCTCCCTTTTTCAGGCCTTCCTGATTCTCCGGGATCACAATATATCCGTCTGCTTTCGTCAAAATACTGATCAGTCCGGATCTTCCAAACACCGGTACTGCTTTTGTCCTGCCGTCCTCTCCGCGAAGAAGCTGTACCGTCTGACAGACGGCTCTTCCAGGCGCCGCAGGAACATTAACGGTAAGTTCTGCCGGCACAGGCCAGGACTTTTTCCCGCCGCTTATATCTTCCCACAGCCAGCCGATCAGAAGCTGAAATACGATCATTGCTGCGGACGGGTGCCCGGGCAGGCCCAAAAGGATCGTTCCGGTCGGCACATCATATCCCAGGATCGTAGGCTTTCCTGGCTTCAATGCCAGGCCCTGCGTCAGGATCCCTTCGCTTGCAAGTGTCCCGATCACAGATGCTGTCTCGTCTTTTTTCCCTTTGGAACTTCCTCCGGAAACAGCCACAATGTCACTTTGTCGCATCGCACTGCGTACCGTTTCCTCCAAAAGCCCTCTTTCGTCTTTTAAAAGAAAGCAGCCGCTCACGTCAAACCCCATCTGTCTGGCAATCGCCTCCAGACCGTAATTATTGATATTGCGCACCTTCCCCGGTTCCATCCTGTCTCCCGGCGTGATCAGTTCATCACCGGTTGCAATAATGGTCACGCTCCAGGGTTTTACTATCGTTACGCTTTCCTCTCCGACAGCCGCCAGAAGGCCGATCTCCTGCGGTCTTAAACGGGTTCCCTTTGTCAGGACTTTTTCGCCTTCCTGTACATCATCCCCTGCGTGCACAATATTTCCTCCTGCCGGAACCGAATGACAGACCGCAGTCTCTGTTTCAGAAAACAACTCGCAGTATTCTATCATAACAACCGCGTCCGCCCCTTCCGGGATCATGCCGCCGGTCGGAATGTACATACATTCTCCCGGACAGATCCCGTGTTCCGGCACACGTCCCATCTCTATCTCCCCTGTGATCCGAAGGAAAACAGGGACACTGTCTGAGGCGCCTGCCGTATCTGCGCTTCGCACTGCATATCCATCTACCGTAGATCTGTCAAATCCAGGTACCGGCTCTTTTGCGTACACATCTTCCGCAAGGATCCCGCCGAGGGCCTCTTCAAGCGGAACTCTCCGCCTCTTTACTCCCTGACCCTGCACAGCCTTCTTTAATTTTTCTCTGGCTCTGGCCACAGTGTCTACCTGAAGCAGTTTCATTTTTCCACCACTCTTCCTTTTTCCATATGATGGACGACCTCACACAACTGGTGGACCGCCTCCATCTGATGACTTACAATGACCCATGTGATTGGATCTTTCTTCTGGATCTCCCGGATCATCTCCGTAAAGAGAGCCTCGCTCTCCGGATCCAGATTGGAAAATGTCTCATCAATCAAAATAATCCTGGGGCGGAAAATCACAGCCCGCAGGAAAGAAAGCTTCTGTCTTTCTCCACTGGATAAGGATCTGGCATACTGTTTTTTCTGTGCCAGAAGCCCTGCTTTTTCTAACAATTCGTCTACCCGCCCTTCTTCAGGCCGGATCTTTCGAATCTGCAGTGGATAGATCAGATTTTTATATACGGTTGTGTCCATCAGATAAGGGCGCTGGGACATCATCGTGATCTCCCGGGAAGTCACCCCTTCATAATCGATCCTTCCCTGATCCGGCTTATAAATTCCCGCGATCGTCTTAAGAAGAACCGTCTTTCCACAGCCGTTGGGGCCGATGATCCCGTGGATCCGCCCCGGTTCTATATCCAGGTGATCGATCTGAAGTCTGAATGTTCCTATTCTTTTTTCCAGATCAGTAATTTTCATCTTCCTGTTCCTCCCTCTGCAGCATATCACAGATCCACTGAAGGACAAACGCCATCAAAAGAAGCAGGATGCCAAGCGCTACGCCTTCTGTAAATATCCCCTGACTTTTCAAAAGAGAAATCGTTGTCGTCATGGTACGGGTACGTCCCCGGATATTTCCTCCTACAAGCATGACCGCGCCCACTTCACTGATGGAGCGTCCAAACCCTGTCACCATGCAGAAATAAATTTCTTTCCGTAGTTCTCTTATGATAAGCCGGATGGTCTGCCATCTGTCCGCTCCCATGGTTACGGCAAATTCCCGGATAGAAGGAGCAGATCTTCGGAGATAAGAATAGATCATGCCGCAGATAATGGGGGTGATGATCAGCGTCTGGGCGATCACCATCCCCTGGATCGTAAACAACAGCGACAGAGGACCAAGCGGTCCTCTACGCATCAGCAAAAGATAAACGATCAATCCGACCACTACAGGCGGAGAGCCCATCAGTGTCCGGTTGATGCGGATCACGATCTTTTTCCCCGGAAAGCGGAACCGCTCCAGCAGGATCCCGAACGTGATCCCCAGTACAGAAGCAATCGCAGTGGAGCAGACTGCCATCGTAAACGTCACTCTCACAGCACTCAATATATTCGGATCCGACAGTACGTTTTTCAGCCAGTCTGCCATCTTCACTACCTCCTGTTACGCGTCTGTTCCTGCATTGGGTGTAAACAGAGCCTGTCCGTACTCTTCTACCCCGTATTCACCGATCAGTTCCTGCACTTCATCAGAACAGATCCACTCGATAAAGTCATTCGCACCTTCATTGTTCACTTCCGGATATTTTTCCGGATTAACAGCGATCACGCCATATTGATTCAGCAGACTGTCATTTCCTTCACATACAATGTCAAGCTGATAGTCAAGGGTTGCATCCTGGCTCTGCTTCAGCCATGTGCCGCGGTCGGTCAGGCAGTATGCCTGCTGCTCGTCCGCCATGGTAATGGTAGCGCCCATACCCTGTCCGGATTCTACATAATTCGGATCTGTTGCCGGGTCAAGTCCCAGTTCTTCCCAGATTCCTTTTTCCTTCTTATCCGTACCGGAGTCATCACCTCTGGACACAAACGGAAGCTGATCGTTTATGATCTGCGTAAAGACTGCATTGATATCATCCGTCTTCTCAATCGGTGAAGAAGGTCCTACCACGATAAAGTCATTGTACATAACCGGAAATCTCTCGACTCCGTATCCCTCTGCCACAAATTCTTCTTCACTGGATTTGGCATGTACCAGCACCACATCTACGTCTCCGCTCTCACCCATGGCAAGCGCTTCGCCGGTACCGACTGCCGTCCATTCCAGATCCCATCCGGTATCCTCTTTGAAAAGAGGCTGAAGATAATCCAGAAGGCCGGTATCCTCTGTACTGGTAGTCGTTGCCATCATAAGCGTTCCCTTGTCTTCCGGCGCCGTTTCTTCTGTCTTGGCATCGGTATCTTCGCTTTCCGCAGACTCTTCAGACTGTCCAGCACAGGCTGTCAGTCCAAGACACATCACTGTTACCAAAAAAGCTGCTGTTAACTTCTTCATAAAAATCTCCTCCTTTTCAGTCAGCTGTTTTTTTGTTTTGCCATTTTCCCAAAAGAAAATGGCCTCTGAAAAAGAAGACCACACAAAATGAACCTGTTCCATTTGCGGATATTCTTTTCAAAACCGGAAGGCATCTTCTTTTCAAAAGATCCCCTTTGGCCTGCTGCCATGACGTGTTCAGTTTTAGGCAGACAGGCTCGAATTCCTGCAATCTGTATGAAATTGTATGCCGCCTGCAAATGCCTTCTTCTTTTTCCCCCTTCCTTCCTGTAGTTATCCTCCGATCTCAAACATATCTTTCTGTTCAAAATCCAGAGAATCCTTTTCTTCAAAATGATGGCAGGCCGGCTTGTAATAAATCGCTCTTTCTACCGCCTGTATCAGTTCTTCTTCCGAAATCTCCGCGCGTACAAGTTCCCTTAAATCCTCCCCTGCCGCATACTGAAGGCAGGGTTTTAAGAACCCCTCCGCTGTCAGACGGATCCGGTTGCACTCTGAACAGAATTTATGAGAAAGGGCGCTGATAAACCCGATCTTTCCTGCAAACCCTTCAAACTGGACGTATTTCGCAGGCCCGTTTCCAAAATGCCCGCTGGCTGTCTGCTCCCGGCCAAAAGCGGATCTTAATCTTTCCAGAACCTCTTCTTCAAAACCAGTCTGGAAATTTTTCCCAAGCCCCACCGGCATCATCTCAATAAACCGGACGTCCACAGGGCGGTCCTTTGCAAGTTCTGCGATCTTTATCCACTGGCTCTCATTGATCCCGGGCAGCAACACACAATTAACCTTCACCTTCAGACCCGGACAGGCGATCGCCGCCTCCAGGCCCTCCACTGCCGACGCAAGCGCATCTCTTCTTGCAATCTGCGCATACATCCCGGGATCCAGCGTATCCAGACTGATATTGACCGCGCTGACCCCGGCTGCCACAAGATCCTCCAGCTGCTCTTTTAACAGAACGCCGTTTGTAGTAACGGTTACTTCCTCTATCCCTGGCAGGGCTTTTATATCTCCTGCAAGCCCTGCCAGATTCTTTCTGACAAGGGGCTCTCCCCCTGTCAGTTTGATCCTGGTAATCCCCGCTGCAGCAGCTGCATTTACGATCCTTGTGATTTCTGCATATGTGAGAATATCCTGGTGGGACACCTGGTCCACTCCTTCTTCCGGCATACAGTAAATGCAGCGCAGATTACAGCGGTCGGTAACCGACACTCTCATGTAATTGATCTGTCTTCCGTATTGGTCTTTCATGAGTCGGCATCCTTTCTTCCTTAAATAAAACGTGATCGAAACACTACCTCTATTCTACACGATTCCATAGGTATGTGCCATGATATCTGTCATTTTTTTCTTTCTGCATGTAGGACAGAGTTCCTCCGGCTCTTCTCCCGCCCTTCTGGCGGCAAGTGCAATCTCTTCCCTGGTGCCTACGGGCGCGCCGCACTCGCGGCAGTGGACGATCTCAAAGGTCCGTCCCCACACCTCTCTTGTCTGCCCGTCATCCTTAAAAGTAATGGCTTTTGTCGGGCAGATATAGGCGCAGCTTAAGCAGCCCACACAGTCTTTGGAGGGTTCGTCATAGGGCGTGGAGATCTTCTTTGCCGTACCCCGAAGCACGGTGGAGATAGCTCCCGTCCCCAGCTTTGCACAGGCCCCTGCACAGAGACCGCACATGATGCATTTCTCCCCGTCGATTGCCGCAAACCGGCTTCCGTCCGCCGCGCCGTAAGCTTTACACAGCGCATCGATCACGTCGCTTTCCGGCGCTCTCTCCTTCAGGAGCATAAGCACCACGGCCCGGTCTTCTTTGACACGCTCGCTGTCGGTATAGACTTCACACGGCCGCTCCACCGGATACACGCAGGATACTACGATCTTACTCCTGCCCTTTTCCACAACTTCCACCAGACACACCCTGCAGCAGGCCTGTCCGGAGATTGCAGGATGATGGCACAGCGTCGGGATATAAAAACCATTCCGTCTTGCCACATCCAGCAGGAACTCGCCTTTTTCGCAGGTGCATTTTTTTCCGTTAATGGTAATCTCTATCATGCTTCCTGCCCCCTTCCCACTGCTTTTACCGCGTCAAACCTGCAGGCCTCTCTGCAGCTTCCGCAGGAAATACATTTTGAAGGATCGATCCTGTGCGGCATCTTCTTTTCTCCACTGATAGCTCCGGCCGGACATCCCTTTGCACACATATCACAGCCGATACACTTCGCCTCATCGATCTCAAACCGGGTCAGATTCTTGCAGACGCCTGCCGGACATCTCTTTTCCCGGATATGGGCTTCATACTCATCCCGGAAATACTTGATCGTCGTAAGGATCGGGTTAGGCGCGCTCTTGCCAAGACTGCATAACGATGCGTCCTGCACGGCGTGGCCGATCCGCTCCAGCAGTTCAATGTCTCCTTCTCTTCCTCTGCCTTCACAGATATCTGTCAGGATCTCCAGCATCCGCCGCAGGCCTTCCCTGCAGGGCGTACACTTGCCGCAGCTCTCCTCACAGAGGAAATTCGTATAATACCTGGCCACTTCCACCATACAGCTTCTGTCATCCATAACGATCATACCGCCGGATCCCATCATGGCGCCGTACTTTGCCAGAGAATCAAAATCCACCTTCAGATCCAGCATGCTCTCCGGAATACAGCCGCCGGAAGGACCGCCTGTCTGGACCGCCTTAAAAGGCCGGTCCCCGATGATCCCGCCGCCGATATCAAAGATCAGATGCCGGAGCGATGTTCCCATGGGCACTTCCACAAGGCCGGTTCTTTTTACCTTTCCTACCAGGGCAAATACCTTGGTCCCTGTACTCGTCTCTGTACCGATTTCGGCAAATTTCTTTCCTCCGTCCCGGATGATCAGCGGAATATTCGCCAGTGTTTCTACATTATTCAGAACGGTAGGCTGGTCCCAGAGTCCTTTCTGGACAGAACGGATATACTTTGCCCGGGGTTCTCCTACCCTTCCCTCGATAGATGCCATAAGAGCCGTGGATTCTCCACAGACAAAGGCTCCTCCTCCACGGACCACAGACAGATGCAGTCTCTTTGACGAACCCATGACAGATTCCCCGATGATCCCCCGCGCTTCTGCGTCTTCCAGCGCCTTTTTCACATGCTTCACTGCCAGGTCATATTCATCCCGGATATAGAAGAATCCTTCTTCCGCCCCGATGGCAATGGCTGCGATGGCAAGGCCCTCGATCACCGCATGGGGATCGCCTTCCAGGATCGACCGGTCCATGAATGCGCCCGGGTCTCCCTCGTCGCCGTTGCAGGCCACATACTTGGGGAAGTTATCATAGGAAGCTGCTGTGCGCCACTTCCTTCCGGCAGGGAATCCGGCCCCGCCCCGTCCCCGCAGTCCGGACGCTTCCACTTCCGTGATCACTTCGTCCGGCGTCATCTGCAGGGCTTTCTTAAGCGCCTCATAACCGCCCAGTTCCAGGTAGTCTTCAATATTCTCCGGATCGATCTTTCCAATATGACGGAGAGCCAGTTTCTGCTGATGTGCGTAGAAAGGATTTTCCTCCTGGGAACGAACCCGGTTCCCCTCATTATCTTTATACATGAGCCTTGGGATCTCCTGATCTTCCAGCACACTCTTCTCCAGAATTTCCGGCACATCTTTTGGTTTTACTTTATAGTAGACCAGATTATCCGGCATGATCTTCACGATCGGACCATTTTCACAGAAGCCGTTACATCCCGTTGTCTTGATCTGCGGGATCACATCGGCGTCTGCGCTGTTTTTTTCTATTTCACTGCGGAAGGCTTCTACCACGTTCATACTGCCGTTTGCCCGGCACCCGGTGCCGCAGCAGATCAATATCTGTTTCTTCATATTACTCAGCACCGCCTTCCTTCACTCCCTGAATAATTTCCTTTAATTTTTCCAGGGTAACCTTTCCATAATAGACGTCGTCCACAACCAGAACCGGGGCCAGAGCACAGGAGCCCAGGCAGTTGACCGTCTCCAGGGAAAACATGCCGTCCTGCGTGGTCTCCCCCGGACCGATCTTGAGTTCTCTTCGGATCCCGTCGATCAGAGTCGACGCACCCCTGATATGGCAGGCCGTGCCGTCGCAGCATTTAATAATATGTTTTCCCTTGGGCACCAGACTTAATGCCTTATAAAAGGTTGCCATGGCATAAAGGGAAGACACCGGGCACTGAAGTTCTTCTGCCAGCGCTTCCATTCCCTCTCTTGGCACATACTGGAATTCCCGCTGCATATCCTGCATGATGGCAAGTGCATACCGCCGGTCCGGCTGGTAAGAATGTATGATTTCTTCAATCCGCTTCTCGGATACTTCCATCCTGATTCACCACCTTATCCTTAACCGCCAGCCACCACAGGGAATATAGATACGGTATCCGTCGGAAGCAGCTTCGTGTCGATCCCTCCAAGATGCTCCACATGCCTTCCGTTTACCAGGATAATGATCTCTTCACCCAGATCCGTTCCGTCGGGGGTCAGCAGCTTTTCCCGCAGTCTGTTCCCGTAAGTCTCACTCAAAGCCTGTGTCAGTTTCCGGATATCCTCCTGATACGGAAAGTCCACGATCTTGCAATTTGTATATTCCCTGAGATAGGCAAAAAATTTAACAGTCATTTTCTTACTCCCTGCAGGCGGCAAATGCCGCCTGCATCCTGTAATCCTTTATAATCCAAGTTCCCTGTCTTTTTCCGGTGTGGGGATGCCTTCTGTATCCCATCCTCTCAGCTGATAGTATTCCTGAAGCATGGTGTGCAGTTCATTGACCTTTCCCTGCGCCGGACCGTCCGGCAGCTGCTCTCTTAAAAGTCTTGGCGGAAGGGTATCTTTTTCCACGCCGGCTGCAATATTAAACTTCTTCTCCAGGTTCCAGACTCTCTCGCCTTTCAGCAGGATCTCCGCGTCGCTTTCATCGCTGCCCACCGCTTCCCTGTACTGCGCCGCAAATTCCGGCAGTCCAAGAGCAAAAGAGGTAAACAGGCAGACGCCTGTAGAATCGATCAGAGCCGTCAGATCCTGGAAGGTCTTCAGCATGGAAGCCTTTCCTTCTGTTACCAGAGGATCCATCTTAACCGGCAGTCCAAGTACCTCCGGAGAGGTCATGTAACCACGCACATGACATCCGCCCCGGTTGGAGGTGGCATATTCCAGTCCGATCCCCTGCAGGGCACGGCCGTCATAGGCAGGCATCTCCTGCTTCTTTACAGACATGGACAGTTCCGGATGTCCGTATTTTTCCGCCAGCCGGTAGGAACCCATGGCAAGCTGCTTTCCGAATCCCTCGTTCTTTCCTGTCATCTCTGCCAGCTTCACCATGGTCGCGGCATCGCCGAAGCGTACCGGGATGCCTCCTGTATCTTCTTCTGTCAGATATCCTTCCTCAAAGAGTTCCATGGCACAGGCAATGGTCGCTCCCAGAGTAATGGGGTCGAATCCATATTCATTACAGAGAAAGTTTGCCTTGCAGACCGCTTCCAGATCGTCGATACCGCAGTCCGCGCCAAAGGACCATCCTGCCTCGTATTCCGGTCCCTCGCCTCTGGACTTGAAGGGGCCACTTGGAATATCCACCACGCGTCCGCATCCGATACAGCATCCGAAGCATCCCTTGTTCCGGATCAGGTATTTCTCTGTCAGCGTCTCGCCGGAAATATTGTCCGCTTTTTCATAAACTGCTCCATCACGGCCGTTGCGAAGCGGAAGTCCGCCGCTCTCATTGATGATATTGACCAGGATCTCTGTTCCGTAGGCTGCCAGTCCTGTTCCGGTTACCGGGTGCGCCTTTAAAGTCGTCCTTGCGTTCTCGATGGCCTCCATAAACTTCTCCGGTCTGGCCACATAGATGGATTTTGTTCCTTTCACAACGACTGCTTTCAGCTTTTTGCTTCCCATGACAGCGCCCAGGCCGCCCCGGCCTGCCGCACGGTGCTTGTCGTTCATCACGCCGGCATACAGGCAGAGATTTTCTCCGGTCGGTCCGATACAGGATACCCGGAAGGACTGTCCGCAGATCCGGTTCAGCTCATCCGTGGTCTCATAAACCGTCTTGCCCCAAAGTCCGGAAGCGTCTCTTAACTCCACTTCATCATCATTGATATAAAGATACACCGGATGATCACTTACTCCTTCAAAAATGATCCCGTCATATCCCGCATACTTCAGTTCCGGTCCGAAATGTCCTCCGGAGTTTGCCGCTCCGATGGTGCCGGTAAGCGGTGCTTTTGCCACCACTTCAAACCGGCCGCTGCAGGCTGCCGCCGTTCCGGTCAGAGGTCCTGTCATAAAGATCAGATTATTATCCGGCCCCAGAGGATCGATCTTCGGATCCACCTCATCACAGAAATACTTGGTTCCCAGGCCTCTGGCTCCTACAAAATCTTTTGCAGCCTCCATATTGAGCGGTTCCTTTTTTATCGTTCCCTTAGAAAGATCCACGCGAATGATCGTTCCCATATATCCGTTCATCATGCCTTTGCCTCCTCTCCGAATACGTCTTTAAAACGGTCGGCCACAGCACGTTTTCTGTCCATTCCTTCATCCGGGTCCTCAAATGTGATCGCTCCGGTCGGGCAGAATTTTGCGCATTTGGGTTCCCCGCCGCACAGATCGCACTTATGTACCTGTTTTTTCTCTTTGTTAAAACTGATATTGCCAAGCGGACAGGCATTCATACACATCTTACAGCCGATACATTTCGCATGGTCCATAACAACCGCGCCGATCTCATTCCTGCTGATCGCTCCTACCGGACAGACCTCCAGACAGCAGGGGTCTTCACACTGCAGGCACATAACAGGAATATTGATGGCTGCTTCTTCGTATGCCATGACTGTCACATTGGCATTTCTCGGATTGAACGCCTGATCATGTCCGAACGAACAGACCAGTTCACAGGTTCTGCATCCGATACATTTTTCGGGCTTGATCATCAACTGTTTTCCCATTCTACACTGACCTCCTTTACATAAAAAAATCCACTATCGTATCTTCCGATACAATAATGGCCCCTTCGCAATCAGGCAGGCGGCCCCGTTCCCGGTGCCACCCATTGGTCCGGTCTTCCCGCATGCAAATCGGACACATGCGTCGGAAGCACAGGACTCGGAGTTTGTCTAAATGTTTCTTTTTATCATTATATTACAAATCTCCTTATTATTCCATATTTATTTCAATCTTTTTGAAATTATTCAAATTTGTCTAATAATTCACACAATCACCGGTCCGGATTCTGCCATCACTAAGGCTGACTGCATACCAGCATTCTTTCTTCAGAAGGCAGGGAAGTCCTTTCTGCACTCTTGCACACTCCTGAAAGCACCGGCTCTTCCCCCGCCGGATCTTAAGGCTTGCTTCGCCGCATCTGATCTGCATTCCTTTTTGAAAACCAGACGGCTCGCCCTGCGTCTCAATCCAGATATTTGCTTTAAATCTCTGAAAGCAGAGTCCCTCAACCTCCTGCCGCTTCATCCATTCCTTTACAAAACAGGTACAGATGCTGACAGGGGCATCCGGATCTTCAAAATGAAGATCCCCCCGGATGCCCCTTCCTTTCTTTACCTGTACCTGTTCCTCTCTCCGGCCAGGTTTTCCTTTTTCTTCAAAAACATACAGATCACTGATATAGGATTCTTTCATGATACCCTTCCCTATTCTTCGGATTCTTCCTCCGCCTGCTGCTCCGCCACGTCATCGGTCTGCACCTGATCTGCGTAGTCTTCCGTCTCATCCTGGACATAGGTCACTTTCAAGGTCTGGAAATCAATCTTCTTCCACACACTGTCATGCACCGTGATGTCCGTCTCTTCTTTCCAGCCATCGCAGGTGTCATTGTAAAGCTCTGTCTTTCTCTCTGCCACAATGTTCTGCTTTTCCGCATCTGTGGCCGCCTGGTCAAAGAGACTGGTGACTCTTGCCACATAGTAGCCGCCGTCCGTCTCGATCATACCGGTGGTCTCGCCCTCCTGCAGCTTGTCCGCAGCCTCTACCACCTCTGCCGCCGGACTTACAGAATCCGCGTCAAAGGTAGCGGTCTGGGCCTCCAGCCCCTGTTCGGAAGCATAAGCCGCAAAATCCGCCTGATCCTTGACTGCCTCGGCAAAGGACTGGGCCTGGGCTTTTGCCGTCTCTTTTACGATCTCTTCCATATCGCCTTCTTCCGAATCCCCGTCCTGGGATCCGTCTGCAGATTCCGTTGTGGTCTGGGAAGAGAAGAATACATACTGCATGCTCTTCTGGGCTGCCTCTTCATCGGACACTTCCGTATCCACGCCCGCCTGGATGGCCTCCATCATCTTTTCCTGGATGCTCATCAGCGTCATGACACGCTCCACGGTCTCTTTTCCGCCGGAGATCTTCTCCTTATCTTCCAGCGCGTTGAGCTCGTCGAATTTCTGTGCCGCCTCTTTGATGGCCTGCTTTTCTCCGTCAGAAAGGGATACCTCATACTCGTCCATATGCTGTTCCAGAAGAACCATGTCTTCTAACTGCTCCTGGATCTGCGCTTTTACAAACTCCTCGTAGGACTGTCCTTCCTCTGCCTCGGAGTTCCACATATCATCTCCCATATATCCTGCATAATAGGTCTCATACTGTGCCTGGGTGTATCTGGCATAAAAATTCGCCACATCGCCTGTGATCCTGGTATCTCCCACTGTGATCGCCGTATCGCTCTCACTGACGGAAGAACTGCATCCGGTCAGCGTTCCCGCCGCCAGCACGCCTGCCAGCACATAGATTCCTGCTTTACCTTTCATTTCTCCGTATATCCTCCTTTGCACCATTAACTGTTTCATTATAGCCTTTTTTCAGGCTTCTATCAATCCCTTCAACCCAATTAATACATTTTTCACAGTTTCCAGAACGTCTTCGTTTTTCTCCTTTTTGCTGCGCCCCTTCTTTTCATAAAGGAAACAGGGGTGCTCCGCGTCTGTGCGGAAGCTTAAATCTCCATGGAAGGACTCAATCAGGGCCGGGATCCGTGAAGGCTCCACCCTTGCCTTGTCATACATGGTAAATTCCAGTCTGGCGCCCTTTTGTTCCACGCTGGTTACGTACGCACTGTGAGCCATGGCTTTTAAGGAAGCCACAGTAAGAAGTTTTTCCACCTTTTTGGGAATATCTCCGAAACGGTCCAGAAGTTCTTCTGTCATATCCTCCATCTCTTCTTCGCTCTCAATGGCCGCGATCCGCTTGTATACGTCCAGTTTCTGGTATTCATTGGGGATATAGGTATCCGGGATAAAGGCATCCACGTTCAGATCCATGGTGGTAGTAAAGTCTTCGTCTTTTGTCTCGCCCTTCAACAGGCGCACCGCCTCGTTGAGCATCTTGCAGTACAGGTCGTACCCCACCGCTTCCATGTGGCCGTGCTGCTCCGCTCCCAGAAGATTTCCCGCGCCGCGGATCTCCAGATCCCGCATGGCGATCTTAAATCCGCTTCCCAGATCCGTAAATTCCCGGATCGCGGCAAGCCGCTTTTCCGCCACCTCTTTTAACAGCTTATCCCTGCGGTAGAGAAGAAACGCATACGCCATCCGGTTGGATCGTCCCACTCTTCCTCTGAGCTGGTAGAGCTGGGACAGTCCCAGCCGGTCCGCGTCGTGGATGATCATCGTATTCACATTGGAAATGTCAAGGCCCGTCTCAATGATGGTGGTAGACACCAGCACATCAATCTCCCCGTTGATAAAATCATACATGATCCGTTCCAGCTGATGCTCCCGCATCTGGCCGTGGGCATAGGCAACGGTCACATCCGGCACCAGTTTCTGGATATGAGCCGTGATCTCCGCAATATCCTCCACCCGGTTGTAGACATAATACACCTGTCCCTGGCGGGAGCACTCCCGTTCAATGGCCTCCCGGACCATCTCATCATTGTATTCCATTACATACGTCTGGATGGGAAGCCGCTCCTCCGGCGCCTCTTCCAGCACGCTCATATCCCGGATCCCGATCAGGCTCATATGCAGCGTCCTTGGGATGGGCGTTGCAGTCAGGGTCAGAACGTCCACATTTTCCTTCAGCTTCTTGATCTTTTCCTTGTGCTGGACGCCGAATCTCTGCTCCTCGTCAATGATCAGAAGCCCCAGGTCTTTAAACTTTACGTCCTCGCTCAGAACCCGGTGGGTGCCGATCACAATGTCCACCAGTCCCTTTTTCGTATCGGCCGCCGTTTTCTTCTGCTGGGCAGGCGTCCGGAACCGGCACATCAGATCGATCCGCACCGGAAAATCCTTCATCCGCTGGACAAATGTATTGTAATGCTGCTGGGCCAGGATGGTGGTCGGCACCAGATACACCACCTGCTTATCCTCCTGCACGGCCTTGAATGCCGCCCGGATGGCGATTTCTGTCTTTCCATATCCCACATCCCCGCAGATCAGACGGTCCATGATCTTGCGGCTCTCCATATCATGCTTGACGGCATCGATGGCCAAAAGCTGGTCTTCCGTCTCTTCAAAGGGGAACATTTCCTCAAATTCTTTTTGCCAGACCGTGTCCTTCCCGTATGCGTAGCCTTCCTGCTCCTGCCTTGCCGCATAGAGTTCCACCAGGTCTCTTGCGATCTCCCGGACTGCGCCGCGGACTCGTGTTTTCGTCCTGGTCCACTCCTGGCCGCCCAGCCGGTTGAGCCTGGGCTTTTTCGCATCCGCATTTGCATACTTCTGGATCAGGTCCAGCTGGGTAGCAGGAATATAGAGATTTCCGCCCTGGGCATAGGAGATCTTCATATAATCCTTGGTGATCTTATCCACCTCGATCTTTTCAATCCCCTGGTAAATGCCAAGTCCGTGATTTTCATGAACAACGTAATCCCCGGGTTTTAATTCGGAAAAGCTCTGGATCTTACGTCCTTCGTAAGTCTTACGCTTCTTTTTCTTTTTGACCTTTCCGAAAATATCTGTCTCCGAGATCACGGTGAATTTCAGCAGCGGATACTCATAGCCTTCCGCCACATGGCCGTAGGCGGTCATGATCTCTCCCGGCTCTACCAGTCTGGAAAGATCGTCGCTGTAATAACTGCTCAGATTATAATCTCTTAAATCTTCCGCCAGCCGCTTTGCCCTGGTCCTGGACCCGGACAACAGGACCACCCGGCTTCCGTTCTTCTTCAGCCTTTTTAAATCCCGGGTCAGAAGTTCAAAGCTGCTGTTATACGGATTCACATTTTTTGCCTGGATATGATAGGACCCCCGGGTCAGAAGCCCTTTACAGCGCATATCCAGCGCATAAAAGCCAAGACTGCTGTAAGTATTGATCTTTTTGATCACTTCCTCTGCCGGAAACAGGCGGACCTCCCCGTCCTTTACCTCGTAACCGCTCTCCACCCTCTGCTTCTGGGCTTCCATAAACTCTTCTTCCACGCCCTGTCCCTTTTCCAGCAGGCGCACCGGCTCATCCAGAAACAGAAGCGTCTCCCCCGGATCAAAATAATCCAGGAAAGATACGCCTCTTTCCCCTTCTCCGGGAAACTCTGCGGCAGGACAGATGGATACCTCTTCCAGATTCTCAACAGACCTCTGGCTCTCCACATCGAACGTGCGGACCGAGTCCACCTCGTCTCCCCACAGTTCGATCCGCACCGGCATCTCCTCTGTCAGTGGAAATACATCCAGGATGCCGCCGCGGACGGCAAACTGTCCGGGGCCGTCGATCTGGACTGCCCGCTCGTACCCCAGATCCGTCAGCTTCTTTTCCATTTCCGTCAGATTCAGAGAGCTGTCATAGCGGATCTTGATGGTCTGCGCCTGGATCGTCTCTCTGGGAAGCAGGGAATCCATCAGAGCGTCAAAGCTGGTCACCACGGTAAGAGGTCCCCCTTCGATCACCGCTTCCAGCACTTCCATCCGTCTGCTCACCAGCTCTCTGCTCCGAAGATCCGCCTGATAAAACAGCAGGTCCTTTGCCGGATACAGATAGGTGGAGCCATCCAGAAACCGATATTCTTCATACACCTGTCTTGCTCTGGATTCACTGGGGCAGATGATCACTTTATAGCGGATCTCCCCGGCAAACCCGTACATCATATGAGTCTTCTGGGAATTTACGCACCCCAGGATCCGGATCGTCCCCGGTTCCTTTTGTTTCTTTTTTTCAATCTCTTCATAATCCGCAAGTTCTGTCAGCGGATGGATCAGTGCCTGCATCTACTGTTCAGCCTCCTTAGGCGCCGCTTTCTTGTTATACGTGTTCATTGCTCCTGAGAGATCACCTTCCAGGATCATTTCCACGGCGTCCGCCGCTTTCCGGTAGCTTTCCCTCATGATTTCCCGGTCTTCTCCGGAAAAATGTCCCAGCACATAGTCTGCCAGGTCATATCCCTTCGGTTTTTCTCCCACGCCCACTTTGATCCTGGGAAACACGTCCGTACCCAGATGGGCAATAATATTTTTGATCCCGTTATGTCCGCCCGCGCTTCCTTTTCTGCGGATGCGGAGCTGGCCCACATCCAGGCTCACGTCGTCATAAATGACCAGAAGTTCGTTCTCCTCGTCGATTTTATAATAATCAGCCAGAGCGCCGATGCTCTCGCCGCTCAGATTCATATACGTCTGGGGTTTCACCAGGATCACCTTCTGCCCTGCGATGATCCCTTTCCCGATCAGAGCCCTGCTTTTCCTGGTCTCCACCGCTATATTATATTTGTCCGCCAGCGTATCTATCACTTCAAATCCCACATTGTGTCTGGTCCCTTCGTAACGCAGCGTCGGGTTTCCCAGTCCTGCTATGATAAACATCTTTGATCACTCTCCTCTTTATATCCTTATCCATTCTACAGGAAGGGTTCTGGTTTGTCACGCAAAATACAGGAATAATTTTTCCTCTTTTCTCATACATTATAGAAAGCAATCATAATATGCGTGATAAAGGAGGTCATTATGAGTTCCAAAACGAAAATCATTGTACTGCATATGAAGGAGATCATTTATACCGTCATATTCGCAGCGCTAACGATCCTTTTGATCCTGCTCCTGATCTTTATGTTCCGGCCCGATAATAAGGAAGCCAGACAAGAGCCCAGATATATCCCCGGAGTCTATACTTCGGACGTCACCTTAAATAACACCGCCCTGGAAGTGGAGGTAACAGTGGACGATTCCCACATCAATTCCATCCGGTTTTCCAACCTGGACGAATCCGTGGCCGCCATGTACCCGCTGGTCCAGCCGGCCATCGAGGACATTGCCGAACAGATCTATGACAGCCAGTCTCTTGAAAATATCCAATATTCTTCTGACAGTCCCTATACCTCCCAGCTGATCCTTCAGGCGGTAAAGGACGCATTAGAAAAAGCCCGGACTTCGTAGAGCCGGGCTTTTCTTTTTTCTTTTCTCTTTTAACCTTCCACAATGAGATAGCGTCCGTCCGGCAGCGCGAAGATCTCCGCCGCCTCTTCAATCTCTTCCGGGGACATGCCTTCCACATCCATCCCCTCTTCTTCCAGAAAGCTTTTCACCTCCGCAAGACTGTCCGCCACCACAGCCATACAGTCTTCCAGAAATGCTTCGGCCTCCTCCAGTGTCCCGGCTACCGGTTCATCAAACAGCTGTCCCTGGTTTTTCAGAAATGTTTTCAGGCATTCCTCGTCATATTCATACATATCCACATTCCTCCTCATTTACTGTCTGGTATACTCCAAAAGCTCTCCGGGCGCGTCGATCACCGTCCCGGCCCCTGCCCTGTTAAGTTCCTCTCTGGTCCGGAATCCCCAGGATACAATGATCGTTTTGACGCCGGCATTTTTTCCGGTCTGCACATCTACTTCAGAATCCCCCACATAGAGACAGCTGTTTTTGTCCACCTGCAGCGTCTCCATGATGTGTTCTACTCCGGCAGGATCCGGTTTTCTTTCGATCCCTTCCTGCTGCCCGGACACGTAATCAAAGACTCCTTCCCCGAAGATCTCTTTTACAACCTTTACCGCCTGGGCGTGAGGCTTATTCGACAACACTGCAAGCTTCACCTTTTCCCGCTTCAGTTCTTCTAACATTTCCACGATCCCCGGGTAAGGTGTTACATGATATGTACAGTTCTCATCAAATATGCGCCTGTAAATGCCAAGCGACTCCTCAAGCCTTCCGTAATCTTTTTCACCCGCGGCCAAAAGCGCCCGTTCCATCAGCACCCTGGCGCCGTCTCCTACAAATCTCCGGCACTGCTCTTTTGTAATCTCCTGCAGTCCCATTTCCCGAAGCGTTGCCCTTACCGAATATTCCAGTGATTCCAGGGTATCCGTCAAAGTTCCATCCAGATCAAATATACAAGCCTTCATAATGATTGTCTCCCTTCTCTGCCAATATCATAGTATGGGCGCCGGGAAAATGCAAGCGTATTCTGTTTTCCCAGAAAAGGAAGGGAAAGACCGGTCTCTCCCGGCCGGTCTTCCTTCTTTCTTTGCTTGCTTCCTGTTTATTTTTCACTCAAATACTGGCGCATGACTTTTAAGGCATGCTTTTCCAGCCTGCTGACCTGCGCCTGGGAGATCCCCACGTCCTTAGCCACCTCCATCTGGGTCCTGCCCTCAAAAAACCGCAGCCGGATGATATGCCGTTCCCGGCCGGTCAGATGGTCCATGGCAGCCTCCAGAGACAGATCCTCTACCCATTTGTCTTCCCGGTTCCTGCTGTCGCTAATCTGATCCATCACATAGAGAGCGTCACCGCCGTCATTGTAGACCGGCTCCTGAAGACTCATGGGCGCCTGGATCGCGTCCAGCGCAAAGACAATATCCTCTTTGGAAATGCCGATCTCTTCTGCAATCTCCTGGATCCCCGGCTCCTTCAGGTGACGCTTTACATAATTTTCTCTGGCGTAAATGGCCTTGTAGGCCGTATCTCTTAAGGACCGGCTGACCCGGATCGAGTTGTTATCCCTCATGTACCTGCGGATCTCGCCAATGATCATGGGTACCGCATACGTGGAAAATTTTACCTCCAGCTCGGTATTAAAGTTGTTGACTGCTTTGATCAGTCCGATGCAGCCGATCTGGAACAGATCGTCCGGATTCTCATTGCTGCTCCCAAACCGCTTGATCACGCTTAAGACCAGCCTTAGATTTCCCCGGATGTATTCTTCTTTTGCCTGTCTGTCGCCCGCCTTAATGCGGCGGAACAGCTCTTCTTTCTCCTTCTCTCCCAGGACCGGAAGCTTTGCCGTATCCACCCCGCAGATCTCTACTTTTCCCTGTGCCATATCTTTTCAGAACCTCCTGCCAGATAAATGTATGTTACCTAGTAAGATGATTCTCCATATGGCGCGCGGTTATTCTTGTTCCTGCGGAAATAAAAAAACTTTTAGTCCTTGACAGCTTTCCAGGATTCCATCCGGTCTACCGGTCCCACTTGTCTGCCAGGTTCTGGATCTGGCTTTCAAATTTGGCCAGTTCCTTATTGGCAAGGCCTTCGTTTTTATAAACCACCTCAAGCAGCCGTTTCGCTGCGGCCACCACACGGTTGAAGGCTGCCTGCGCCCTGCTCCTTGCCGGTTTTTCCGCAGATTTCTTCGGAATCCTCATGCCTTCGGTCAGGATCTGGTTCGTGGCAAGATCCACACATCCTCCGGAGTACGGCGCGAACGCCGGACATCCGATCGTATCTTCTACCAGACTTGCAAAAGAATCGGTCACCGTATCTTCTCCATGAACAACGATCACTCTCTCAAGCGGCGTCTCGAATCCTTTCAGCCAGGCCAGAAGGCCGTTCATATCCGCATGTCCGCTAATGCCCTGGAGCACCTCGATCCTGGCGTTTACCGTAATATTATCCCCGAACAGCTTCACGCTCTCCGCGCCTTCGATCAGTCTGCGTCCCAGGGTCCCGACCGCCTGATAGCCCACAAAGCATACGGTACACTCCGGGCGCCACAGATTGTGCTTCAGATGATGGCGGATCCGGCCCGCCTCACACATGCCGGAGGCCGACAGGATCACCTTGGGCTTCTCGTCAAAATTGATCAGCTTGGACTCTTCGCTGGTAATGGTGGTCTTAAGGCCCGGAAATACCAGCGGATTGATGCCCTGCTCGATCAGGGCAAGCGCCTCTTCATCAAAGCAGGATTTTACATTTTTATTAAACACATTGGTGGCCTCAATGGCCAGCGGACTGTCCACATAGACCTCGAATCCCGGATATTCCGGAAGCAGGTCCTTCTCCTTGATCTCCCGGATAAAATACAGGATCTCCTGGGTACGTCCTACGGCAAAGGAGGGGATCACCACATTGCCTCCTCTTGCAAAAGTCTCCCGCAGGATCCTGGTAAATTCACTGACATAATCCGGCCGTTCGTCCCCGTGGGTCCTGTCTCCATAGGTGGATTCAATGACCACATAATCCGCCTCTTTTACCGGCGTGGGGTCTTTGATGATAGGCTGGTCTGTATTGCCTACGTCGCCGGAAAATACGATCTTTTTGGTGACGCCGTCCTCTGTGATCCACACCTCAATACTGGCGGAACCCAGAAGATGGCCGATATCCTGGAACCGTATCTCGATTCCCTCGCAGAGCGTGATCTTCTGGTTATAATCACAGGGCGCCAGAAGTTTGATAGCCGCATCCGCGTCCTCCATGTCGTAGATCGGCTCATAGAGGGCGTCCCCGCTTCTTCTCGCCTTACGGTTGCGCCACTGCGCCTCAAATACCTGGATGTGCGCGCTGTCACGAAGCATGATGCCGCACAGGTCTGCCGTTGCAAAGGTGGTAACAATCTCTCCTTTAAATCCCTTTTTGCAGAGAAGAGGAAGATTGCCGGAATGGTCGATATGGGCGTGAGTCAGCAGGACAAAATCAATGTCGCCCGGAGAAACCGACAGTTCCTGGTTCTCGTACAGATCCGGCCCCTGCTCCATTCCGCAGTCGATCAAAATGTTTTTTCCGCAGGCTTCCAGAAGATGACAACTGCCCGTCACCTCGTGGGCTGCGCCGATACAGGTAAGTCTCATATGCACACCCCTTTTTTATTTCATTGTAACATGATTTACGGGGCCGGGCTATGAATATTTTACCATCTCTTTTTTCAGTCTCTGCATGATCTTTTTCTCCAGTCTGGATATGTAGGACTGGGAGATCCCCAGAAGATCCGCCACCTCTTTTTGCGTCTTCTCCTCCCCGTCCGGAGTGCCAAGTCCAAAACGCATCTTTATGATCGTCCGCTCTCTTCCGGAGAGCCGGCCGATGGCCCGGAGCAGAAGCCCTCTTTCCGCCTCTGTCTCCAGATCTTTGTATATGGTATCCTCCTCTGTGCCAAGAATGTCGGACAATAGCAGTTCATTCCCGTCCCAGTCCACGTTCAGCGGCTCATCGATGGACACTTCCAGTCTGGTCTTATTATTTCTCCGCAGATACATCAGGATCTCGTTTTCGATACACCTGGAGGCGTAGGTGGCAAGCTTGATATTTTTCTGCGGATTAAAGGTATTAATAGCCTTGATAAGCCCGATCGTCCCGATGGAGATCAGGTCTTCCACCCCCACTCCGGTATTGTCAAACTTCTTGGCAATATACACCACCAGCCTGAGATTGTGTTCGATCAGAAGTTTTCTCGCCTGCTCCTGCCGGTCGGTCCCCAGATCACAGACCGCGGCCGCCTCCTCTTCCTGCTCCAGCGGCGCCGGGAGGATATCCGCCCCTCCGATATAGTGTACTTCCCTGCGGTCCGGAAAGAAAAAAGTACGGAAATCCGGCACAATTCTTAAGTTCAGTCGACGTGGTACAGTTGCATTCATCAGCATGTTCTAAGTCCTCCCATTCAGATATTTAAATTTAAAATCATGTCATACTCTTCTGTGACCTTTTCCTCGTCACAGACGGCTACCACCGGACGTTCTATGATGATGTCCTGTGTCTTGTTCCCTTTCTTTTTGTGGATCTCCATCCGGTCCGCCTCAAGAAGCGGCATCACTCCGCCTTCTTTTCCCACCGAATGATAAGAAATATAGTGCAGACTCCGAAGCGGCACATCCTGCCACAGGACCCTAGCGGCTTTTCTGCCGATGATGTGGACCGGGCACCCGCTTCCCGGCTCCCGCAGACGGTTGCCGCTATCTATGAGAGCCTCTGTTTCCAGCTTTTTTTCCTTTACCCGGAGGATCACCCGGCACCGGTATTCTTCCGTCTGCAGACGGGCTTCCAGAAGATCCCAGATCTTCGACAAGATCAGATAAAAGAAAAACGCCAGAAAGAAAAACAGCCCCAGGTTTCCCGTATACGGCCGGACCATTCCCAGGGCTCCTCCCAGCAGGAAACCACTGACATAGAGGAAGATCCAGGCAAAGAGAAGCGTCCGGTCCCATCCCGTCTGAAAACAGACCTTCAGCATCAGAAGATTGATCCCCCCGTAGAACAGGATCAATCTGATCAGGAGATACGGAACCGGGATCAGAACCGCCGCGCAGGTCAGAAACGCCCCCAGGGCAGCCCCGAAAAAGATCCTTCCCTTTCCTGCCTGACATCGGATCATCCGGCCGGTCAGCATCAAAAGAAGGGCGTCCATCATAAAATTTTCCAGGAAAAATACATCTATGTATAATTCATAGTACATGGTTCACCTTCTTTCCTGGTCCGGATGAAAAGCGCCGTCCTCCAGGGGCAAGTTCTATTATACGGATTGGATATCGTGGAATTTGTCAGACTGTGGAGAAGGATTCCACTTTTTTTCGACATGAATTTCATGCTTTAGATAGAAATACAAGAAAAAAGCAATGATCTGGGAAATATAAAAATTCAGAATCTTGGATAATAAATGATAAATAGAATAAAATAGAATTATGAAAAAAGAAAATCAGGCGTACCAGAAAAGTACGCCTGATCAGAAATTCAGATATTACCGTCTATCTCTTAAAGAAATCCGGGATCTTGATGGACTGCTCTTTTACCTTGCTGGTCGGCGTCTTCGGTGTTTCCAGCGTAGGAACAGTTCCTCCGGCCGGCTTTCTTGTACCGGCTGTGGTTCCCCCGTTCTTAGACGGAGCCATGCCAAGATCCAGTCTTGCGGAACCTGTATGCGCAGAAGCGGTTCCGGCGCTGCCGGAAGCTGCGTGGCTTCTCTCAAAACTCTGTGTATGCTGCGCCGTATGAGACGGTGTATGCTGCGGAACTGCCGCACGCGGATTCTCCAGTCTGGACTTCAGCTTGGAAGCGCTGCCGTCCACATTGTGGAGTCCTGTAGCGATAACCGTAATGGTCGCTTCGTCTGCTCTGGAATCGTCGTACATCGCACCGAAGATAATGCTTGCCTGCTCTCCTGCCAGTTCCTGTACATATTCTGCCGCATCGGAAGCATCCATCAGAGTGATGTCTCCGGATACGTTGATGATCACATGAGAAGCGCCTGCGATGGTTGTCTCAAGCAGCGGACTTGCCACAGCCTGCTTGACTGCCTCCAGCGCCTTGTCGTCGCCGCGTCCCTGTCCGATACCGATGTGGGCGATTCCCTTGTCGGTCATAACGGTCTGTACGTCCGCAAAGTCCAGGTTGATCAGAGACGGTACATTGATCAGGTCTGTGATACCCTGGATACCCTGCTGAAGAACCTCGTCGGCCTTCTTAAGCGCCTCGGGCATGGTGGTGCGTCTGTCTACAACTTCCAAAAGCTTATTATTCGGGATAACAATCAAGGTGTCAACGCTTTCTTTTAATTTTTCAATTCCTGCAAGGGCATTGCTCATACGGATCTTGGACTCAAAGCTGAACGGCTTTGTCACAACGCCAACGGTCAGGGCTCCCTGTTCCTTTGCGATCCGCGCCACTACCGGAGTGGCTCCTGTACCGGTTCCGCCGCCCATACCGCAGGTGACGAATACCATGTCCGCGCCCTTCAGCGCTGCGGAGATCTCTTCCGCGCTCTCTTCTGCTGCTTTTTCTCCGATCTCAGGCCTTGCGCCTGCGCCCAGTCCTTTGGTGATCTTGTCCCCGATCTGCATCAGGGTCGGAGCTTTACATAACTGAAGTGCCTGTTTATCTGTATTAATAGCAATAAATTCAACGCCGGCAATCTGCTCGTCGATCATTCGGTTTACCGCGTTATTACCGCCTCCGCCGACTCCAACAACAATTATTTTTGCCGCCGCTTCTGATTCGTTTGTCTTAATCTCTAGCAAGGGTTTCTCCTCCTTTGTTATCCTTATTATATATTATACATCCCATATACGGGCAAAGAAAAGTGTTCACTTTGCCATATATACTACAT
>NZ_JACJLV010000031.1 GCF_016902415.1 Mordavella massiliensis
ACATATAAGTATAGTATCAGAAATCAGCAAGGGAGTGAAACGTATGGTATTTAACACCGGAGCGGCGCTTCTGGATGCGATCGTACTGGCGGTGGTCTCAAGGGAACAGGAAGGGACCTACGGATACAAGATTACCCAGGATGTAAGGAAAGTTCTGGAGGTTTCAGAATCCACCCTGTATCCGGTCCTTCGAAGGCTTCAGAAGGACGAATGCCTGGAGGTTTACGACCGGCAGTTTGACGGGAGGAACCGCAGGTATTATAAGGTGACGCCAAAGGGAACCGCGCAGTTGAATCTGTATCATGAGGAGTGGAAACTGTATTCCAGAAAAATTCAGGAACTATTTGAGGGAGGTGCGGCAATATGAACCGGATCGAATTTATGACAGAACTGGCATCGCTTCTGCAGGATATTCCGGCAGAGGAGAGAAGAGATGCGATGCAGTATTATAATGACTACTTTGACGATGCGGGAGAGGATCAGGAACAGCAGGTGATCGATGAACTGGAAAGCCCGCAGAAGGTGGCGGAAAAGATTAAGGCGGATATGACAGGAGAAGAGGTAGAGCAGCAAGCCGGAGAGCAGCAAGCCGGAGAGCAGCAAGCCGGCGGCCAGACGTTTTTCTCCGGGAGCGGACGGACCTGGAAGATCATCCTGATTGTTGTGATCGGTCTGTGCGCGCTGCCTGTCATCCTTCCGGCAGTACTGGGGATTCTCGGCGCGGCCTTAGGAGTCGTGCTGGCGGTCTTTGGATTCTTTTTGGGTCTGGTACTTGCAGCGGCCTCCATTCTTATTGCCGGGATCGCGCTGATCATTGCCGGCATCTGGTGCATCGTGCCGGAACTTGCCATCGGCCTTGCGCTGATCGGCAGCGGGCTGATCGTGTCGGTTCTGGGAGTGCTCGCGCTGGTAGGATCGATCAAATTATGCGCAGTGGTATTTCCGGCGATCTGGAAAGGGGTTGTGTGGATCTGCCGGAAGCCCTTTGAGAGAAAGGCGGTGAACCGGTCATGAAAAAAGGATGGAAGATATTCTGGATCGTGTGCGGCTCTCTGGCTGGGCTGGGGCTTGTGCTCTGTATGGCGTCTCTTGCGCTTGGAGTCACCACAGACCAGATCCGTCTGCGGATCGGCGACGGGATCGGGATCCATACACATGGGTTTTTCAAATTTGCAGATGAGGAGGATCCGGATGGTCAGGATTTTGACCGGGATCTTCGGGAAACATATAACGGAGTAGAAAATATTGAGGCGTTTGTCTATGCCGGCAAGGTAAAGATCCTGCCCGGCGATGTGGATGAAGTGACGGTAGAGACCAGCAGGATCAATCAGGAACTGCATCTTAAGATCGATCAGGATGGAGACTGTCTGACTCTGGATACAGACGATGATGTCTGGGGCGTCAATTCCGGCGGGGAGGAAGGCGAGATCTGCATCTATATCCCCAGGGGGCAGAGCCTGGGAACCATTGATTTTGAACTGGATGCCGGTACCTTATATATAGAAGATATCTGTGCCGGGGAACTGAAGGTAGACGCAGGAGCCGGCGAGGCCAGCCTTCAGAATATCCAGGCGTCAACAGCGGATATTGACTGTGGCGTAGGAAGCGTGACAGGAAACGGATGCATTTCCAGTGAACTGGACGCAGATGTGGGCGTCGGAAGCCTGGAATTTACCCTGGCTGGAACAGAAACGGATTATGACTATGCGATCAGTGTAGGCGTCGGCGAGGTGAAGTGTGGAGGCAGCCGGTATTCCGGACTTGGATTTGCCAAGGAAATTGACAACCATGCGGGACGCACCGTAGAGATCGACTGTGGCGCCGGATCGGCCGCGGTCTCCTTTGACGGGACGGCTCATCACGACTGGGGAGAGGGGCACCACCAGGAATGGGGAAATGGGGCCCATCACGCAGAGTAATCTGTACTTTTTACAGATACAAGTATAAATCCACCGGCATCTGTCCATACTTATGGAAAAAGAAAGGGGCAGATGCCGATGGCAGCAAAAAAAGACCGTCCGGTCGACTGGAAGAATCTGACCGAACAGGAGAAAATGAAATACGAGATCGCCGGGGAACTGGGACTATTGGATCAGGTAATGCGGGAAGGCTGGAAATCGTTGTCTTCAAAAGAAACCGGGAGAATAGGAGGGCTGATGACAAAAAAGCGCAGACAGGAGCAGAAAAAATAACAGAAATATTAAAAATATTAAGAAGTATGAACAATTCGTGATAACGGTTGAAAAGGGAATATCCATTTGCTATAATCGAAAAACTGGTAAGAGAATGTAAGTGGGTGACAGCATGGATCAGAGAATAGATGTTTTAGGAATTGATATAGACAGCTGTACCGCCAAAGAAGCCCTGCGAAAGACCATCGGTTACATGGACTTTGTGCCCATAAGCACCGTAGAGATGCTGACCGTCGACGGGCTGATGCAGATGGGGGAATCCCCGGAGATCAAGGAAGAGGTCTGTAAATTCGACCTGGTAATGGCCGGGGACAAGACCCTTTTAGAGGCAGCGGATATCACGGAGCATAAAATCCTTCAGGAGACGCAGGATCAGGTGTTCCTGAAGCTTTTTTTGCGGTATCTTCATAAGAATCATAAAAGAGTCTATCTCCTGGTGGAGTCCGAGGAGGAAGGACAGCGCTTTTTTGACTATCTGCAAAGGTATTACGAAGGCGTACAGGTGATAGGGCTGGCAAAGGTCTCGGCCGCGAACCGGGCGGACGATATGCTGGTCAACGCCATGAACGGCGGAGAGATCGACTGCATCATCGCAGCGCTTTCGGCGCCGCTGCAGGAAGATTTCATTATTAAAAATAAGAACCTTCTGGATGTGCGGATCTTTCTGGGGATTGGCAAGACGACCCTTCCGGTATGCAGGAACGGGTTTTTGACAGGAAAGATCGGACAATTTCTGGTAAAATCCATTTTTAAAAGAGAGATTGAAAAGAGCAGACAAAAATAATCTTGAGGAAATTAACAAAATTTTGTGATTTCCTCTTTATTTTTTTGGTAAAATATATTAAGATAAACTCTGTAATATACATTTTTACTACAAGTTTTTCAACTTTGTTGTGAAAAATGTATATTGAAACTGGTGGAGGAGATGACATATGATATCTAATCAAATACTTCAAAATACGATTGAAGGATTGAAAGGGATTACACGAATTGATTTCTGCGTGATGGACACGGACGGAAAGGCACTGGCCAGTACATTTGCCGAGCAGGCGGATTATGAAGAAGAAGTCGTTTCTTTTGTAGAATCTCCTGCAGACAGCCAGGTGGTACAGGGGTGTCAGTTCTTTAAGATATTTGATGAACATCAGCTGGAGTATGTCCTGATGGCCAGAGGAGAGAGCGACGACGTCTACATGGTGGGCAAGATCGCTGCATTCCAGATCCAGAATCTTCTGGTGGCCTATAAAGAGAGGTTTGATAAAGATAATTTTATCAAAAATCTTCTGCTGGATAACCTGCTTCTGGTGGACATTTATAACCGTGCCAAAAAATTACATATTGACACAGAAGTCAGACGTGTTATCTTTATTATTGAGACAAAGCACGAAAAAGACAGCAATACACTGGACAATGTCAGAGGTATGCTCGGCGGACGAGCCAGGGATTTCGTGACTGCGGTAGATGAGAAGAATATTATCGTTGTGAAAGAGCTGGAGCCTTCGGACGGTTATCCGGAGGTGGATAAGACGGCTCAGAACCTTTACTCCCTGCTGAAGGAAGAAGAGGGCGAAGATGTTCTGATCGCATACGGGACTATCGTTGGAGATATCAAAGAGGTATCAAAGTCATACAAGGAAGCCAAGCTGGCGCTGGACGTGGGCAAGATCTTTGCAGGGGAGAAAAACGTGATTGCCTTCAGTGCTTTGGGGATCGGACGATTGATCTATCAACTGCCGATTCCGCTCTGTAAGATGTTCATACGTGAGATTTTTGAGGGAAAATCGCCGGATGATTTCGATGAGGAGACGTTGACCACCATCAACAAATTCTTTGAGAATAATCTGAACGTATCTGAGACATCCAGACAACTGTACATTCACAGAAACACGCTTGTGTATCGTCTCGACAAGCTCCAGAAAAGTACGGGGCTTGATCTTCGTGTGTTTGAAGATGCGATCACTTTTAAGATCGCCCTGATGGTCGTAAAGTACATGAAGTACATGGAGTCGATGGAGTATTGATAACCAGGAGGAAAGTATGATTGAATTAAAAGAAGTAACGAAAGAGTACTCAAAAGGGGTTGCTGCTCTGAACGGTGTTAATCTTAAGATCGAACAGGGTGAATTTGTATTTATCGTGGGCGACAGCGGATCTGGAAAATCCACATTGATCCGTCTGATCCTGAAGGAACTGGAGCCCACATCCGGCAAGATTATTGTCAATGGTCAGGACTTAAGCAGACTGAAACACCGGAAGATCCCGATGTACCGCAGAGGTATCGGCGTTGTATTCCAGGATTTCCGTCTTCTGAAGGACCGCAATATCTATGAAAATATTGCATTTGCACAGAGAGTTACAGAAAAACCGAGCAGGGTCATTAAGAAAAAAGTGCCTGCGGCACTGTCTCTTGTAGGCCTTGCGCAGAAATATAAGTCATTTCCAAAGGAGCTGTCAGGGGGAGAACAGCAGAGAGTTGCTATCGCCAGAGCCATCGTAAATGAGCCGGCGATCCTGCTGGCTGACGAGCCGACCGGTAACCTGGATCCGACGAACTCATGGGAGATCATGAAGCTTCTGGAGGAGGCAAACAACCGTGGAACAACGGTGCTGGTCGTTACACACAACCAGGAAATCGTAAACGAAATGAAAAAGCGCGTTGTTACAATGAAAAAGGGAGTTATTGTAAACGACGAGAAAAAAGGTGGGTATAATAATGAGAATTAGTACAGTAGGGTATTCGATGAAACAAGGGGTAAAGAACATCGGAAGAAATAAGTTGTTCTCCATTGCTTCCATCGCGACGATGGCGGCGTGTATCTTCCTCTTCGGTCTGTTTTATTCCATTGTAGTGAACTTTAACTATATTGTGGAAAAAGCGGAAGAGGGCGTAGCGATCACCGTGTTCTTTGAAGAGGACGCGACAGATGAGCAGAAAGAAGAGATTGGCGAAGAACTGAAAAATGCAGACGGCGTGCTGGAAGTGAATTATGTCAGCGCCGAGGATGCATGGGATCAGTTCCAGGAAGAGTATTTTGGCGATAACGCAGAACTGGCGGAAGGTTTTCAGACAGATAATCCGCTGGCAAATTCTGATAACTATGAAGTATATATGGCAGACGTATCCAAGCAGTCAGACGTTGTAAAATTCGCGGAAGGGCTGGAGGGCGTCCGGGACGTCAACCGCTCTGATGTGGTGGCAAAGACTCTGACAAGCGTGAATCGTCTGGTGGGATATGTATCTATTGCGATTATTGCGATCCTTCTTGCGGTATCCATTTTCCTGATCAGCAATACGGTCACCATGGGTATTACCGTCAGAAGAGAGGAGATCGCGATCATGAAATATATCGGTGCAAAGGACGGATTCGTCCGGGCGCCGTTCGTGATCGAGGGTCTGCTGATCGGCGTGATCGGCGCATTGATCCCGCTGGCGCTTCTGTACTTTATGTACGACAAGGCAGTGGCATATGTAATGACCCGGTTCAGCCTGCTGAACAATATCATTGATTTCCTTCCGGTAACGACCATTTACAGAACTCTTCTCCCGATTGGCATTGCGCTGGGAGTCGGTATTGGTTTCGTGGGAAGTTTCTTTACCATTCGGAAGCACCTGAGAGTATAATTAATAAGGGGGATACATATGATGTTAAAAAAGCGAATCATTAGTCTGGTATTGACGCTTGTTATGTGTCTGGGTGTTGCGATCCAGGCGGACGCGTCCGAGCTGAACGAAACCAAGGAAAAAGCTTCCCAGCTGGAGAGCAAGAAAAAAGCCGCTGAGAGCGAAAAAGCTTCTCTTGCCGCGCAGCTGGAGACGATCGCCGCTGACATGGAGGAGATGCAGGGCAAGATCGAGAAAAAGGAAGCAGAGCTTTTTGCCAAGGAAGAAGAACTGATTCAGGCAAAAGTTGAGGAAAACGACCAGTATGAGGACATGAAGAAGCGGATCAAATATATGTATGAGAACGGAAATGTTCAGTTCATCGAGATCCTGCTGGAGTCCCAGACGATTGCCGATTTTCTGAATAAGGCGGAATATATCAACACCATTTCCGAGTACGACCGGGATATGCTGGATGAATTCCAGGCGGTAGTGAAGAAAGTAGAGAAACAGGAAGCTGAGATCCGCGATGAGTATGAAGAGATGGGCGAGATGCAGGATGCTCTGATCGCCAAGCAGGACGAAGTATCTACTCTGGTTGCGGAAAAAGAGGCAGAGATCAGCGAGCTGGGCAGCCAGCTTGATGAGACGAATGCGAAGCTTTCCGAACTGCAGGCTGCTGCAGAAGCTGCTCAGCGTAAGCAGGCAGAGGCAACCAGTGGATATCAGCCGAGCAATGCAGGAGCTGCTGTTGTAACAGGAAATGGCACCTTTACCCATCCATGCCCGGGATACACTTATATCTCCAGTTATTTCGGATACAGGGAACAGCCGCTGGCAGGAGCAAGTACCAACCATAAAGGTATGGACTTTGCGGCTCCGCAGGGAACCCCAATCTATGCGGCGGCCGGAGGTACCGTGGTATCTGCGGCATACAGCGGAAATGCGGGAAATATGATCACCATCAGCCATGGCAACGGTCTTGTGACGATTTATATGCACTGCTATCAGATGTTTGTATCTGCAGGACAGTCTGTCAGCAAGGGACAGAACATTGCCAGCGTGGGAACCACCGGTAATTCTACGGGACCGCATCTCCATTTCCAGGTGAACGTAAATGGTGTGCCGACCAATCCGCAGAATTATTTCTAGGCAGCGTGGCCGGACAATTTATTTGGAACAGGAAGAATAAAATGAGATCAAAGAAATCATTTTTACAGGGGGCGCTTTTTGGCGCCCTCATTGTATTATCAGGGGCAGGGATCGTATCCTGCGGCGTCAGGCTTTCGAAAGATGCATCCTCTGAAGAGAAGGTAGAGGCGCTTAAGAAGCTGATCGACGAAAAATATATGGGGGAAGTGGATGAAGATGCCTTGAAGGAAGGACTCTACAAGGGCTATGTCCAGGGACTCGACGATCCGTATTCTGTCTATTATGACGAGGAAGAGACAAAAGAACTCTATGAGACCACAGAAGGAGAATACAGCGGGATCGGCGCGGTGTTAAGCCAGGATCTGAAAAGCGGTGTGATCACGCTGGTCCAGATCTATGAGGATTCGCCTGCAGATAAGGCCGGGCTGAAAGACGAGGATATCCTGACGAAAGTCGGGACGCTTGATGTGACAGGGATGGATCTTTCGGAAGTGGTGACTTACATCAAAGGAGAGAAAGGGACAGAGGTCGAACTGACGGTGCTCCGGGGAGAGGATGCAGACGAGGTGACGGTGACGGCTGTCCGTGATACTGTGGAGGCGCAGACAGTAGAATACGAGATGCTGGAAGACCAGATCGGGTATCTTGCAGTCAGTGAGTTTGATTCGGTCACCTATGGGCAGTATGAAGAGGCGCTGGAAGCATTGTCGGATCAGGGGATGGAAGGCCTGGTGGTAGATCTCCGGAACAATCCGGGCGGAAACCTGAATACGGTCTGCGATATGCTGGACCTGGTGCTGCCGGAAGGGACCATCGTGTATATGGAGGATAAAGAAGGAAAACGGCAGACCTATTCTTCGGACGACGCCCATCAGCTGGATGTGCCCATGGCCGTGCTGGTAAATGGTAACAGCGCCAGTGCTTCCGAGATATACGCCGGCGCGATTCAGGATCACGAGGCCGGAACGATTGTCGGTACACAGACCTATGGAAAAGGTGTGGTCCAGCAGATTTTCGACCTGGGAGACGGTACCAGCGTGAAGCTTACGATTGCGGAATATTTCACACCGAAGGGGCGGAGCATCAACGGAGAAGGAGTGACGCCGGATCTGGAAGTGGAATATGAGCCGGATGAAAAGGATCCGGAAGCGGATAATCAGCTGGAGGCGGCTGCAGAGGCAGTAAAACAGGCAGTGGAATAAGCCCGGCCGGTTTGCGGGTTCTGAATTAAACCTTTTCTTTTTCGGCCTGCCTATGGTAAAATAAAAACACAACTGTTTCAGGAAAGGAAAGCGAATATGACGATATTAATCCAAAACGGCCATGTGATCGATCCGCTGACAGGGCGGGATGAAGTGTGTGATGTTCTGGTGCGGGATGGAAAGATCCAGAAGATAGGGACCGGTCTTCCGGAAGAGGCGGAGCAGGTTCTGGACGCTTCCGGGTGCTATGTCATGCCGGGACTGATCGATCTCCATGTACATTTCCGGGATCCGGGGCTGGAGTACAAGGAAACCCTGGAAACCGGCGCAAGGGCGGCTGCCCGTGGCGGCGTCACTACTGTCTGTGCCATGCCCAATACCAGGCCGGTGATCGACACGGCGGAAAAGGTGGCGGATGTACACGCCAGAGCAAAGAAGGACGCCCTGGTCCATGTGATCCAGATCGGCGCCGTGACCAGAGGGCAGGAAGGAAAAGAGCTGGCTGACATTGCAGGAATGGCAAGGGAAGGATGCCACGCGATCAGTGAGGACGGGAAGTCCGTGATGAACGCTTCCCTGTACCGGAAGGGCATGCGGGAGGCAAAAGCAAACGGTCTGGCCGTATTTGCCCACTGCGAGGACATTACCATGGTGGAAGGCGGCGTGATGAACGCGGACGAAAACGCGGCGCGCCTGGGACTGAAGGGAATCACCAATTCCGTAGAAGATGTGATTGTGGCAAGAGACATCCTGCTGGCAAAGGAGACCGGAGTGCGGCTGCATCTGTGCCACTGTTCTACTGCGGACAGCGTGGAGATGATCCGGCTGGCCAAAGAAGAAGGACTGCCGGTGACAGGCGAGGTGTGCCCGCATCATTTCACCCTGAGCGCGGACGATATCAGGGAAAATGACGGAAATTATAAAATGAATCCCCCGCTTCGAAGCAAAGCGGATGTGGAGGCGCTGAAAAAAGGTCTCAAAGAAGGCATCATGGACGTGATTTCCACAGATCATGCGCCTCACAGCGAGGAAGAAAAGAATCAGCCCATGGAGAAAGCGCCCTTTGGCATCGTGGGACTGGAGACTTCCGCAGCGCTTACCTATACGGAACTGGTAAAACCGGGGATTTTAAGTATCATGGATATGGCGGAAAAAATGAGCCTGAATCCCGCGAAAATCCTGGGATTATCAGACCGCGGAAGCATTTCCGAAGGGAAACGGGCGGATCTGGTGGTATTTGATCCGAACCGGGAGTACCGGATCGATAAGACGACATTTTTATCAAAAGGCAAAAATACGCCGTTTGACGGACGGAAAGTGACCGGAGATATCAAATATACGCTGGTGGACGGCAAAATCGTATACGAAAATCAGGCATTGACAGGAGGAAACTAAAGTGATCAATCAGTTGACAGCAAAGATTAAAAAGACAGGAGCGCCGATCGTGGTGGGGCTGGACCCCATGCTGAACTATGTGCCGCAGCACATTCAGAAAAAAGCATTTGCAGAATTTGGAGAGACACTGGAAGGAGCGGCAGAGGCAATCTGGCAGTTTAACAAAGAGATCGTGGACAAGACTTATGACCTGATCCCGGCGGTAAAGCCACAGATTGCCATGTACGAGCAGTTCGGACTTCCCGGGCTTGCCGCATTTAAGAAGACCGTAGATTACTGTAAGGAAAAAGGCCTGGTGGTGATCGGCGATATCAAGCGCGGAGACATCGGCTCCACTTCCGCAGCCTACGCAGTAGGCCATATCGGAAAAGTACAGGTGGGAAGCAGATCCTACGCGCCGTTTGACGAAGACTTTGTGACCGTCAATCCGTATCTTGGCTCCGACGGCATCAACCCCTTCCTGGACGTGTGCAGAGAAGAGAAAAAAGGCATTTTCGTCCTGGTAAAAACCTCCAATCCGTCCAGCGGAGAATTTCAGGACCGGCTCATCGACGGCCGTCCGCTCTATGAACTGGTGGGCGAAAAAGTGGCACAGTGGGGCGAGAGCCTGATGGGTGAAGAATACAGCTATGTAGGAGCCGTTGTCGGCGCAACCTATCCGGAGATGGGAAAAGTATTGAGAAAGATCATGCCCAAAGCCTACATTCTGGTGCCGGGCTACGGCGCCCAGGGCGGAAAAGGCAAGGACCTGGTACACTTCTTCAACGAAGACGGTCTGGGGGCGATCGTCAACTCCTCCCGCGGCATCATAGCAGCCTATAAACAGGAAACATATGCAAAATACGGCGAAGAGAACTTCGCAGATGCGTCCCGCGCAGCGGTAGAAGATATGATCGCGGATATCCGCAGCGCGTTATAACAGGACGTAGACAAATGCAAAAGGTCTACGTCCCAAATTGCAAATCAGGGTGTCCCAAATTGAATTTCAGGGTGTACCCGAAAGGAGAAAATCGTACATGAAGAAGAAGGAACAGGCGTTGGTGATTTCGCAGGAAATGCTTGCCGACGGGATTTTTAGTATGTGGATCCGCACAGATGCGGCAAATGCGGCGAAGCCGGGGCAGTTTTTGTCTATGTACACGGATGACGGAACGAAGCTTTTGCCCAGGCCGATCAGCATCTGTGAGATTGACAGGGACGGGGAAGCGCTGCGAATGGTATACCGTGTTACCGGCCCGGAGACGGGGACGGAGAAGTTTTCCCGTTTGCAGGCGGGGGATAAGATCGAGATTGTCGGCCCGCTGGGAAATGGATTCCCGCTGGAAAAAGCCGCCGGTAAACGGGCGATGCTGATGGGCGGCGGGATTGGCGTTCCTCCAATCCTGGAGCTGGCAAAGGAGCTGGCAGGCGAACTGGAACCGGCACAGAAGATGATCGTCGTCGGATACCGGGACAGTCAGACGTTTCTGAAAGAAGAGTTTGAGCAAAACGGTGCATTGTATCTTTCTACGGAAGATGGCAGTGTGGGGACAAAAGGAAATGTGATGGACGCTGTCCGGGAGAATCAGCTGGACGCTGATATTATCTATGCCTGCGGCCCGACGCCGATGCTGCGCGCGATCAAGGCGTATGCCCAGGAAAATGGTATCGAATGTTATATTTCTCTGGAAGAGCGGATGGCCTGCGGGATCGGCGCATGCCTGGGCTGCGTCTGCAAGAGCAGAGAAAAGGACGAGCACAGCAACGTGCATAATAAGAGGGTCTGCAAGGACGGCCCGGTATTCCTGGCTTCGGAGGTGGAAATCTGATGAATATGAAGATCAACATAGCGGGAGTGGAGTGGAAAAATCCCGTGACAGTCGCCTCCGGCACATTCGGATCCGGAGAAGAGTTTTCGGAATTTGTTGACTTGAACCAACTGGGTGCTGTAACCACCAAGGGGGTGGCAAATGTTCCCTGGGCCGGTAATCCGACGCCCAGAGTTGCGGAAGTATACGGGGGCATGATGAATGCCATCGGCCTGCAGAATCCGGGGATTGATGTTTTCTGCCGCCGGGATATCCCGTTTCTGAAGCAGTTTGATACGAAGATCATTGTCAATGTCTGCGGCCATGCGCCGGAAGAGTATCTGGCGGTGGTGGAGCGCCTCGCCGACGAGCCCATTGATATGATGGAGATCAATATTTCCTGTCCCAATGTAAATGCAGGTTTCCTGGCTTTTGGGCAGGATGCAAAGCATGTGGAGAAACTGACCGCCCAGATCAAGAAGATCGCAAAACAGCCCGTGATCATGAAGCTGACGCCTAATGTAACGGATATTACAGAGATCGCGAGAGCGGCGGAGGCCGGCGGCGCGGATGCGGTTTCCCTTATTAACACGCTGACCGGCATGAAGATCGACATTCACAGGAGGACCTTTGCCCTGGCAAATAAGACCGGCGGAGTGTCCGGCCCGGCAGTGCATCCTGTGGCCGTGCGGATGGTCTATCAGACGGCGCAGGCGGTCAAGATCCCGATCATCGGAATGGGCGGCATTTCCACAGCAGAAGACGCCATTGAAATGCTTCTGGCAGGAGCCACGGCTGTGGCGGTGGGAACAGCCAACTTCCACAATCCTTCCGCGGCGGCGGATGTTGTGGATGGAATTGCGGCTTATATGAAACAATATGGCATAGAAGATGTTCGTGAATTGATTGGAGGGGTCCGTTAGCAGTGGAGTTATACCAGACAAGGTTTGCTGAAAAATTAAAGGAGGCACTGACTGCAGTGTCTCCTACGATTGGAATTGTGTTATTGTTAAGCTTTACGATCGCACCCATTCCGCCCAGTATCCTGCTGCTCTTACTATTTGGCGCAGTGCTTTTGATCATCGGGATGATGTTCTTTACGCTGGGAGCGGAACTTGCGATGACGCCGGTGGGAGAGAAGATCGGCACCCGCATCGCCAATTCCCGGAATCTGGGGATCGTATTGCTGTTGTGTTTTCTGTTAGGCTTTATTATTACTATATCGGAGCCGGATCTGCAGGTGCTTGCAGAGCAGGTTCCGTCCGTTCCAAACGCCGTGCTGATCCTGGCGGTGGCTGTCGGCGTGGGATTCTTTCTGATGATCGCAATGCTTCGTATGCTTTTTTCTAAAACGCTGCGTTCCCTTTTGATTCTGTTTTATTTCCTGGTGTTTGTACTGGCATTTTTTGTACAGGATGACTTTCTGGCTGTCGCTTTTGATTCAGGCGGCGTGACCACCGGTCCCATGACGGTTCCATTTATCATGGCTCTGGGCGTGGGCTTTGCTGCGGTTCGAAGCGATAAACATGCAGAAGACGACAGCTTCGGTCTGGTTTCTCTTTGTTCCATCGGGCCGATCCTGGCGGTGCTGCTTCTGGGGCTTTTGTATCATCCGGAAAGTACCGGATATGCGGGTTCCGAGATCCCGGTGATCCGGGACTCTGTAGAGTTGTGGAGATATTTTGCCGCAGGGCTTCCGAAATATATCGAAGAAATCGCAGTTTCACTCCTGCCGATCATCCTCTTTTTTGCTGTATTTCAGATGATTTCTCTGAAAATGCGTGGAAGACCGTTGAAAAAGATCGTGATCGGAATGGTGTATACTTATGTGGGTCTGGTGCTGTTTTTGACAGGCGTAAATGTAGGGTTTATGCCGGCCGGAAATTATCTGGGAGCCATGATCGCGGGACTTTCCTACCGTTGGGTATTGATCCCGATCGGTATGGTGATCGGTTACTTTATCGTAAAAGCGGAGCCTGCGGTGTACGTGTTGAAAGAGCAGGTAGAAGAAATCACGTCCGGGGCGATCTCAGGGGAGGCCATGGGACTTAGCCTGTCTCTTGGCGTATCCGTATCCATTGGACTTGCCATGATCCGGGTGCTGACAGGAATCTCCATTTTCTGGTTCATTCTGCCGGGATATCTGATCGCGCTGGCGCTGTCTTTCTTTGTCCCAAAGATATTTACTGCGATTGCATTTGACTCGGGCGGCGTGGCATCGGGGCCGATGACGGCAACCTTTCTTCTGCCCTTTGCCATGGGAGCCTGTGAGGCTGTTGGCGGAAATATCGTGCAGGACGCCTTTGGCGTGGTGGCTATGGTAGCCATGACGCCGCTCATTACGATCCAGATCATGGGCGCTGTATACAAGTACCGTTTTGCGCATGCCAGAGCCGAGGAAGCGCTGGAGGCTTCCTATCTGGATATCTGGGCGGATGACGATATCATAGAATTGTAGGAGGAACTGTATGAATCATATCTATCTGATGGGGATTATTATCAACCGGGGAATGCGGGAAAAGTTTCTCCAGTTTTTTAAGGAATATCACATCGAGGTGACGTTTGCTTCACTGGGCCGGGGAACAGCCAGTAGTTCTCTTCTGGATTATCTGGGCATGGAAGCCGCGGAAAAAGCGGTATATGTAGCTGTGGTCACCCGGAAAACATGGATACAGCTGAAAAAAGGCCTGTACACCAGGCTTCGGATCGATGTACCGGGCCGGGGAATTGCATTTCTGATCCCGTTAAGCAGTGTGGGCGGGAAAAAGGTACTGCAATATCTGACGGCAGGCCAGAAACTTGAGATTGAGGAGGAGAGCGTTTTGAAAAATACAGAGTATGAATTATTGGTTACCATCGCAAATTCTGGTTATACAGAGATGATCATGGATGCGGCCAGAAGCGCCCATGCTCCCGGAGGGACTGTGATCCATGCAAAAGGGACCGGCGCGGAACATGCAAAAACATTTCTTGGGATCTCTCTTGCGGAGGAAAAAGAAATGGTGTTCATTGTAGTAAAGACATCGCAGAAAAATGAGATTATGCGCGCCATTATGGAGAAGGCCGGAACCGGGACCAAGGCCGGCGGCGTGATCTTCTCTCTTCCGGTGACGGATACCGCCGGAATCCGACAGATCGAGGAAGAACTGGAAGAAGAGTAACTGATTTTGAAAATAAAAGTGCTGCAGGATATCTGTCCTGCAGCTTTTTATATGACCGGAAAGGAATGATTCCCGCGAAGAAACGAGAGCAGTTCGTTTAAATATTCGGGAGCGTTTCCTTGAGAAAATGAAGGGATAATGGTATGCTATTAAAAAGCACTGACCGGAGGCAAAGAGGTTATGACAAATCGTGAAGTCCTGCGGATTGCCATGGAGCAGTCTGCGATAGATATCAATTGTAAAGCGGATGATTTTCTGAGAACAGAGCATGTGATCGTAGAATCTAAGATTGGACCGGATGCAAGAAAGTATTATCATGAACCGGTCGCACTGGATCTGGTCTCATATGGAAACAATATTGTTGCGTCTGTAAAAGATGAATATCGGGAAATTGCAGAAGAGTATATTCATAAATATGAATTTTATCATTGTTTTGAGACGCCTAACATGTATTGGCTGAACGAACGCCTTGCACCGTTTGGGCAGAAAGTATGCTTTATGGCAGAGTATTATCTGCCGGATCTGAACCGGATGAAACCGTTGCCCTGCAGTTATCCGTTGCGGATTCTCACACAAAAGGATTTTACAGATTTATACAGGCCAGAGTGGAGCAATGCATTGGTTGAGGGCAGAAAGGAATTTGATGTCCTCGGAGTTGGCGCATATGACGGGGAAAAGTTGATCGGTCTGGCGGGCTGTTCTGCAGACTGTGATATGATGTGGCAGATCGGGATAGATGTGCTGCCAGAATACAGGAATAAGGGAATTGCTTCTGCGCTGACAAGCAGGCTGGCCTTGGAAGTTCTTGAGAGAGGGAAAGTGCCGTTTTATTGTACTGCCTGGTCTAACATCCCATCAGTTCGTAACGGGATCAAGAGTGGATTTCTTCCTGCGTGGGCACAGATGACCGTAAAACCTGTGGATTTTATAGAGGAGATGAACCGCTGATATGCACTATAGGAAAGCAACAATCGAAGATATCCCGGAACTGGCAAGGATCCGCAAGATGCAGCTTCATGATGAGGGACCGCAGCCGGAAGAAACGATGGATGAGGAACTGGAAGTCTATTTTTCTGAAAAAATGGCGGACGGATCTCTGATCCAGTGGGTGGCGGAAGATGATAACCGGATCATTGGGACAGGAGCGATTATTTTTATGGATTTTCCGCCGTCTTTCACGAACAAGAGTGGAAAGCAGGGATATATTGCAAATATGTACACCAGTCCGGGATACCGTGGAAAAGGGATTGCCACAGAGATTCTGGAAAGGTTGATCCGGGAGGGGAAGCAAAGAAAGATTACAAAATACATTCTCTATGCATCCTGCCATGGGCGCCCGGTGTATGAGAGATATGGGTTCCGGGACGCAGGAGCGTGGATGGAACTGAAATTATAAAATCATCAAGATGAGGAGAAAAGGTTATGGAAGAGAAAATCATCAGAAGCGCCATCCTGGCACATGGAAGCAACAAAAGTTTTCATTTATCCCTGGAGGAACTGATTTCCAGATATCAGGCATAAATGTAATTCATTCTTACGGAAACAGACTGAATTGAAAAACCCTGTCTGATATGTTAGAATTGTTAAATGAAATAGGATCATTAGCAAAGATTAACTACACGGAGGTTTTAGATATGGAAAGCTACAAGCAGGAATTTATTGAATTTATGGTAGAAAGCGACGTGCTGAAGTTCGGAGAATTTACGCTGAAGAGCGGGAGAAAATCTCCGTTTTTTATGAATGCGGGCGCTTATGTGACAGGAACCCAGCTGAAGCGTCTGGGAGAATACTATGCAAAGGCGATCCACGAGACCTATGGAGATGATTTCGACGTGCTGTTCGGGCCGGCTTACAAGGGAATCCCGCTTGCGGTGGTAACTGCCATCGCTTACAGCGAATTGTACGGGAAGGAAGTACGTTACTGTTCTGACCGCAAGGAGGAGAAGGATCACGGCGCGGACAAGGGAAGCTTCCTGGGAAGCAAATTAAAGGACGGCGACCGGGTGATCATGATCGAGGATGTGACGACGTCCGGAAAATCTATGGAAGAGACGGTTCCAAAGGTAAAAGGAGCGGCAGACGTGGAGATCAAGGGCCTGATGGTATCTTTAAACCGGATGGAAGTAGGAAAAGGCGGAGAAAAATGCGCTCTGGACGAGGTGAGAGATCTCTATGGTTTTGACACCGCGGCCATCGTTACCATGGAAGAAGTGGTGGAATACTTATATAACCGGGAATGCCAGGGAAAAATCGTGATTGATGATACATTAAAATCTGCGATTGACGCATATTATGAACAGTACGGCGCAAAATAGAGGCCGGAAGAAGCGAGGGGAAGACGCAGGCGAAAGATTCAGGTTCAGGAGGGATATGTATGAATGAGAAGGCATATAAAGCAATGAGTATAGTCGGAGCGGCAAATATCGCAGTCGGGATCGTTATCCTGGTTGTGGGCATTGCGGCCGGTGTGATCGCGATCGTCAGCGGGGCAAAGCTCCAGAAAGAGAAACAGGGACTCACTTTTTAAGTGGCTTTTCTGACAGAAAGGAAGCAGTTTTTTTGAATCTTAAGACGAGGAAGAGGATCCGCGCCCTTGGGAAGATCCTGTTCGTACTGTATGTATTTTTTATTATATATTTCCTGATATTTTCTGACTGGTACGGACGCACGGGCGTATATACGGATTATCATTATAATCTCGTACTCTTTAAAGAAATAAAAAGGTTTTGGGAATACCGGGATCAGGTAGGCTTTTTTGCCATGTTTACCAACCTGTTTGGAAATGTGATCATCTTTATTCCCTTTGGATTTTTCTTACCGATGGCAAGCAGGCGCAGAAGCCTGTCTGCCACGGTATTTTATAGTTTCGGCTTAAGTCTTTGTGTGGAGACGTTTCAGCTGATCTCCAAAGTCGGAAGTTTTGACGTGGATGATCTTTTGCTCAATACACTGGGAGGACTGGCCGGATACATTGTATTTGTGATATGTGCGGCGATAAGGAGAAGAAATGATTCGCATAAGAAGAAAAAGAAAAAGATTAAAAACAGAAGAAGATAGAGCCAGGGCCGCTGCAAAGGCAAGAGAGAAGCAGCGCCGGAAGATGGTCCGGACCAAGTTCGGGCAGGCGCCTCTTCGGCATGCGCGGAAAGGGATCTATGCATGCTTTTACGGAACGGTTGTATTGATTCTGTTATTTTTAATGATCCTGATCTCCTATGTGACAAAAGGGGAAGTCGGGATCCTGATCGGCCTGGTGGGGCTGGGGACTGTGGCGCTGTCGGCGGCCGGTCTGGTCCTTGGGATCCGGGGGCTGAAAGAACGAGATAAAAACTATATCACCTGCAAGGTCGGGATCGCCATGAACGGTGTGTTCCTTGCCGGACTTGCAGGACTATTTATCAGGGGGCTGTTGTAAGATGATTGAAGAAAGATATGAACTTGCCGTGGAGAGAATCCGGCAGATTTATCAGGAAGAAAGTGTAAATGAAAGGTTTCTTCCGTTTTTTAGAGAAACTGCAGAGTTTCTTCTGATGATGGATGAGTTAAAGAAACAGATGGAGGACGGGACATACCGGAAACTTGGCCTGGAAGAACTGGAGACCTGGAACCGGCGCCTTTATGAAGACATCCTTCCGGAGAATTATGGGGAAAGCTTTGGAAATCCGGATTATGCGGTGGACATGCTGGGAGAGGAGTTCGGCCCGCTGTTAAGCGCTTTGTATACCGAACTTCGGGGCGCTATTCCCTATGTATTTGAGGGGAAGACAGAATATCTGGATATCCTGATGGAACTCTTCCTGGAGATCTACTGTCAGTTTGAGGAAGAGGGGGAGCCGGAACCGGCCGCTGTCCGGGATACCATTTACTGGTATGCCAGTGATTATTGTGACGTGTTTGTGGCAGACCGCATCCGGGATCAGATTGATCCGGAGCATTCTTTTGCCGCGGACCTGATCTGCAAAAGTGATCTTAAGGATCTTCGCTATCTGTACTGGTTCGGGGAATATATCACGGAAAATGAAAAGGAAACTGCAAAGTTTCTTCTGACTCTGGATGAGGAAAAGATCCGGAAAATGGCCGACGTGTATACAGAAGGCTACAGGGTCGGATTTGTCAACACTGGAAAAGATCTGTCCAAGAAAGGGACGGTAGAGATCCGGTATGTGATTGGATTTGAGCGGGTGGTGAAGGCTGCCGCCCAGAATTTTAAAGCCATGGGGCTGAAACCGGTATTCTGCCGGTCCGGCGCAAGCGTGCTGACCAGGCGCCAGCAGTTGAAGACCGGTTACTATGGCGGTATTCCCAACAAACAGTTTGATTATGATCATAAAGATGACCAGGCCTTGTTTTTTGATAAGAAATTTGTGGAGCGCAAGCTGGAAGTGATCCAGACCACCTATGAGCATGAAAAGGAGCTGGCGTCTCTTATGGCAGGTCCGGCAGTGATCGAGATGTTTGGAGAAAAGCCGTTTTCTCCGGAACATAAAGAGAACGCCCTGAAGCTGGACAAAAAACAGGAGGAGCTCTCCAGACAGTTTGACATCCGGCAGGGACAGATCGTGAACCGCTATATCCGGGGCGATGAGAGAAGCTTTACCATCATTGCCTATCCGGTGCCGGAGATCGGGCCGGACTACAAAGAGATCTTTGAGGAAGTGATCCGGATCAATACTCTGGACGCCAAGGTCTATGAAAAGGTGCAGCAGACGATGATCGACGCGCTGGACCAGGGAGAATACGTGCACATTCTGGGCGGAAATGGCAACCGGACTGATCTGAAGGTACAGTTATACCGGCTGCAGGATCCGCAGAAAGAGACGATTTTTGAGAACTGTGTGGCGGATGTCAATATTCCGGTGGGGGAAGTATTTACCTCTCCTGTGCTGGAGGGAACCAATGGAACGCTTCACGTGAGCAAGGTCTATCTCCATGATCTGCAGTACCGAGATCTGGAACTTACATTTTCCAACGGTATGATCACAGACTATCGGTGCGCGAATTTCCCGAGAGATCTGGAGAACAAGGCGTATATCAAGGATCATATCCTGTATCACCACCAGACCCTTCCGCTGGGAGAATTTGCCATCGGAACCAACACCACTGCTTATGTGGCGGCAAAGAAATATGACATGGAAGATAAGATGCCGATCCTGATCGCGGAAAAGATGGGCCCCCACTTTGCGGTAGGCGATACCTGCTACAGCTGGAGCGAGGACGTTCCGGTCTATAATCCGAACGGGAAGGAGATTGTAGCCAGAGATAATTCGGTATCTATCCGGAGAAAGGAAGATGTTTCCAAAGCATATTTCCAGTGTCATACGGATATTACCATTCCCTATGAGGAACTGAAAAGTATTACGGTGGTGACAAAAGAGGGGGAAGAGATCCCGATCCTGCTGGACGGAAGATTTGTTCTTCCGGGGACGGAGATCCTGAATGAACCGTTGAAAAACCTGTAGAAATCATGTATGATGAACGGAGAAACAAAGTGGACATTTCCTGTCTGCTTAAGTATACAAGGAAAGGATGAAAATAATGGCAAAAGTAGGAATTGTAATGGGCAGTGACTCTGACCTGAAGGTGATGAGCAAAGCCGCATCCATGCTGGAAAAGCTGGGGATTGAGTATGAGATGACGATTATTTCCGCACACAGAGAGCCGGATGTGTTCTTTGAATGGGCGAAGGCAGCAGAAGGAAAAGGGATCAAGGTGATCATCGCGGGAGCCGGTATGGCGGCTCATCTGCCGGGAATGTGCGCAGCGCTGTTCCCGATGCCGGTCATTGGCGTTCCCATGTCCGGAAAAAATCTTGCAGGAGAAGACGCACTGTTTTCCATCGTACAGATGCCGCCGGGAATCCCGGTAGCGACAGTAGCGATCGACGGAGGTATGAATGCGGCGATCCTGGCTGCAAAGATCCTGGCTGTTTCTGATGAAGAACTTCTGAACAAGCTGAAAGATTATACCACAGAGATGAAAGAAACCGTGCAGGCAAAGGCTGCAAAGCTTGATGAGATCGGATATCAGGCATATCTGGACCAGAAATAGACGTTTGGACAGAGTCAAAAAAGATTTTGGGAAAAATAGAAAAAGATAAGGAGACTGGTTATGGATTATAAGAAGGCAGGCGTGGATATTGAAGCGGGATATCGTTCCGTGGAACTGATGAAGGAGCATGTGAAAAAGACCATGCGTCCGGAAGTACTGGGCGGCCTGGGCGGTTTTTCGGGAGCATTTTCTTTAAGTAAGATTAAAGAAATGGAGGAGCCGGTCCTTTTGTCCGGAACAGACGGATGCGGGACAAAGGTGAAGCTTGCAATGGTTCTGGATAAACACGATACCATCGGGATCGACGCAGTGGCAATGTGTGTCAATGATATTGCCTGCGCAGGCGGCGAGCCGTTGTTTTTCTTAGACTATATTGCATGCGGGAAGAATTATCCGGAAAAGATCGCGGATATCGTCAAAGGCGTAGCAGAAGGATGCCTCCAGTCTGAGGCGGCCCTGATCGGCGGCGAGACGGCGGAGCATCCGGGGCTTATGGCGGAAGACGAATACGATCTGGCAGGATTTGCCGTTGGCGTATGCGACCGGAAAGACATGATCACAGGGGAAAACCTGGCATGCGGAGACGTGCTGATCGGCATGGCGTCCACAGGCGTTCACAGCAATGGATTTTCTCTGGTCCGCAAGGTGTTTGATATGACAAAAGAGTCCCTGGAGATGTATTATGACGACCTGGGAACCACTCTTGGCGAGGCGCTTCTTGCTCCAACCAGGATCTATGTAAAGGCGTTGAAAAACGTAAAGAATGCGGGCGTGACCGTCAAAGCCTGCAGCCATATTACCGGAGGCGGGTTCTACGAGAACATTCCAAGAATGTTAAAGGACGGCGTAAAAGCAGTGATTGAAAAAGACAGCTATCCGATCCCGCCGATCTTTGCAAAAATTGCAAAAGAAGGAAATGTAGAAGAGCAGATGATGTATAATACATATAATATGGGTCTTGGCATGGTGATCGCCGTGAACCCTGAAGATGTGGATAAGGCAATGGAAGCCATCCGCGCCGCAGGGGATCAGCCCTATGTAGTCGGCCATATTGAAGGCGGAGAAAAGGGAGTCGAATTATGTTAAATGTAGTTGTCATGGTATCCGGCGGAGGGACCAATCTGCAGGCGATTCTTGACGCGGTGGAAGACGGCAGGATCCGGAATACGAAAATCTGTGCCGTGATCAGTAACAACGCAGGTGCGTATGCCCTGGAGAGGGCAAAAAACCATGGGATCCCTGGAATCGTTATCTCTCCAAAACAGTTTGCTTCCAGAGAAGCGTTTAACGAGGCGTTTCTGGAGGAAGTGGAGAAGCTTCAGCCGGATCTTATCGTGCTGGCCGGATTCCTGGTAGTGATCCCGCCGGCTATGATCCGCAGGTATCCCAACCGGATCATCAATATCCATCCGTCCCTGATCCCTTCTTTTTGCGGGACCGGGTATTATGGGCTGAAGGTCCATGAAGCGGAACTGGAGCGGGGCGTCAAAGTAGCAGGCGCTACGGTGCATTTTGTGGATGAGGGAACGGATACCGGACCGATCATCCTGCAAAAGGCAGTGGAAGTAAAGAAGGGCGATACACCGGAGATCTTGCAGCGCCGTGTCATGGAAGAAGCGGAGTGGAAGATCCTTCCCCGGGCGATCCAGCTGATCGCAGACGGGAAAGTCAGGGTGACCGGTAAGATTGCAGAGGTCATAGAGGAGGATTAAGAAAATGAAAGTGTTGATCGTGGGAAGCGGCGGAAGAGAGCATGCGATCGCTTACAGCGCGGCAAAGAGCGATAAAGTGGACAAGATCTACTGCCTGCCTGGAAATGCGGGGATTGCAGAGTACGCTCAGTGTGAGCCCATCGGCGCCATGGAATTTGAAAAAATCGTGGTATTTGCAAAGGAAAAAGAAGTGGATCTTGTGATCGTAGGAATGGACGACCCGCTGGTAGGCGGTCTGGTGGACTGTCTGGAAGAAGCGGGGATCCGCACCTTCGGCCCCAATAAGGCGGCGGCGATCCTGGAGGGATCCAAGGCATTTTCCAAAGATCTGATGAAGAAGTATCACATCCCGACAGCGGCTTATGAGAATTTCACAGATCCGGAAAAAGCGCTTGCCTATCTGGAAACAGCAAAGATGCCTATTGTATTGAAGGCAGACGGCCTTGCCCTTGGAAAAGGCGTGCTGATCTGTAACACGCTGGAAGAGGCAAAAGAAGGCGTAAAGACGATCATGGAAGATAAGAAGTTCGGAGATGCCGGAAATGAGATGGTCATTGAAGAGTTTATGACCGGCCGTGAAGTTTCTGTCCTTTCTTTTGTAGATGGAAAGGCCATCAAGACCATGACCTCCGCGCAGGACCATAAGCGGGCCGGCGACGGAGATACGGGACTGAATACCGGCGGTATGGGAACCTTTTCTCCCAGCCCCTTCTATACAAAAGAGGTGGATGAGTTCTGCCAGAAACATATTTATCAGGCGACGGTAGACGCCATGCGGGCAGAGGGAAGACCCTTTAAGGGCATCATTTTCTTTGGCCTGATGCTGACAGAAGACGGCCCCAAAGTCCTGGAATACAACGCAAGATTCGGAGACCCGGAAGCACAGGTGGTACTGCCCCGGATGAAAAATGATCTTATCGAAGTGGCGGAAGCCTGCATCGACGGTACGCTGGATCAGGTGGATCTGCAGTTTGAGGATAATGCTGCGGTCTGCGTTGTGCTGGCAAGCGAGGGGTATCCGGTATCTTATCAAAAAGGCCTGCCCATCAGCGGCCTGGAGAAATTCAAGGATGCAGACGGTTACTACTGCTTCCATGCAGGAACCAAATTTGACGGAGATCAGATTGTGACCAGCGGAGGACGTGTCCTTGGCATTACAGCAAAGGGAAAAGATCTGAAAGAGGCGAGAGCCAACGCCTATGCTGCTACAGAATGGGTGCAGTTTGATAACAAATATATGCGTCACGATATCGGAAAGGCGATTGACGAGGCATAAATAGTTCAAACCAATTACAAAAACAGCAGAAGAACCAGGAAATTCTGGTTCCTCTGCTGTTTTTTTATTCTGCTTCCAAAAGATACAATCTGGAATCAAAGTCGCAGCTTATTTCCGTGCCGGGAACTGGTTCCCCTGCGGAAGAGTCGGAAGTCACAAGTCCTGCGTTCATCAGTTCATCTCCGTAGTAGAGGCGTCCGTCCGCGGAATTCTTATAACACAGATCCGGATCCAGACCCGTAAGTGACAGCCTGGTGAACCGGTCGTTGACAGTGTTGAGGACCCGGTACCATCCTACAAGAGCCTGGCGCCGGTCCGGACTTACCACCATCCAGGCGGTCTCGTTATTCTCAAACGGGCTTAGCAGCCGGTAGAAGTCACCGAACTGGATCAGCTCCCGGTGATCCTTCATGAAACGGATCTGTTTCTTGACTTCTTCCTGCTCTTCGGGGGTCAGCCGGTTTAAGTCCAGTTCATACCCGAAGGTTCCAAAATACGCTACATTTGCCCGGGTGTGAAGCGGCGTGTTCCGGTTCAGCTGATGGTTGGGACACATGGATACGTGGCTGCCCATGCTGACAATCGGATAGCCGTAGGAAGAACCGTACTGGATCTTCAGGCGTTCTACCGCGTCGGTATCGTCGCTGGTCCATGCCTGGGGCGCGTAGTAGAGCATACCCGGGTCAAACCTTGCCCCGCCGCTTGCGCAGGACTCAAAGAGAACCTCAGGAAATGCACTGGTCAGGCGTTCATAAAGGTCATAAACACCCAGAATATAGCGGTGGAACACTTCTCCCTGCTGATCTGCCGGGAGAGCAGCGCTCCAGCATTCGCTGATGCTGCGGTTCATATCCCATTTGACATAAGAGACCTTTGCATGGGACAGGATCTTTGCCATCATTTTGTAAATGCAGTCCACCACCTCCGGGCGGGAAAAATCCAGGACATACTGGAAGCGGCCGTGGGAGACGGCGCGGTCCGGCGTCTGCAAGATCCAGTCCGGGTGGGCGCGGTACAGATCGGAATCCTTATTCACCATCTCTGGCTCAAACCAGAGCCCGAATTTGAGGCCAAGGGCTGTGACTTTTTCAGCGATCCCGGTGATGCCTTCCGGTAAAAGAGAAGGAGCGGCCACCCAGTCGCCAAGACCTGCGCGGTCGTTTCGTCTGGCGCCGAACCACCCGTCGTCCAGGACAAATAATTCCACGCCGCATTCTTTTGCCTTCGCGGCAATCTCTACCAGCCGGTCTTCTGTAAAATCAAAATAAGTGGCCTCCCAGTTGTTGAGAAGGATGGGACGGGTTCTGTCCCGCCAGTAGCCTCTGGCCAGCCGGCTCCGATACAGCCGATGAAGCGTCTGGCTTAAGTCATTGAGCCCGTTTCCGGTATAGACCATGACAGCTTCCGGCGTCTGAAAGCTGGCGCCGGGGGTTAATTTCCAGTCAAACCAGTCTGGATGGATGCCAAGGAGCATCCGGGTGGTTCCATGGGTATCTACTTCTGCCTGCGCCAGGAAATTACCGCTGTAAACCAGAGAAAAGCCGATGGCTTCGCCCTGAAATTCATCAGTGTTCGAGCGTTTCATGATTACAAAAGGATTGTGTTCGTGGGAAGAATGTCCGCGCAGGCTTCCAACGGACTGGATCCCCATTTCCAGGCGGCGGACTTTTGCGTGCCGTTCTTTTGCCCAGGCGCCGGAAAACTGGATCATATCATAGCGGTCGTCCGGCAGATCCATGCAAAGACTCATGGCTCTGGTCAGATGAACTGTTTCGTTTCCTTCGTGAAAGAAACAGGCGCTCCTTGTGATGACTGCTTCCTTTGCAAAGATGGTATAGAGCAGATGGAGACGCACGCCGGTTACCGGATCCTTCAGGATCAGCGTCAGCGTTTCGGCTTCTTCGGGAGCTTCGGTATAGGTGGCGGGAAGCCCTGCAAGGCGCGGCTTTCCGGGATGGATCTGGTATCCTTCATATTGGAAATCGCAGATCCGGCTTCCGTTTTCCTGCAGGATCTCCACAGCAGGCTGCCGGTAGTCGCTGGAACCATAAACGCCGTATTCCTGCCTTGTGTGCTCCAGAGAAAAATTCCGGTCATTTTCGAACAGATAGGACGTCATGGGACGGGGAGCTGTCTCCAGAAGATAAGAGTAGTCTTCTTTCTGGTGGATACGCTTCCCAAAGTACAGCTGGCCCATCTGGCGGTTTGGCAGAACCGTCATAATATAGCTGATCTTATCGTTAAATAGATGAAATGTTCTGGATGATTCTTGAAAGATAATGCTCATGGGTTCTTCCTCCTGTCATATTGTTGCTGTTATTGCACGTCTGGTTTTCTATATTGGTTTTCTATATTATAGAAGAAAAGGGGGAAGAAAGGATAGGCGGTCATGTTAGAAAAAACCGTCAAAATGTTAGAAACATTTTGACGGTTTTAGAAATTAATAGGTGCCCAGTTCCTCGATGAACCGGTCGATCTTTTTCAGACGTTTCTCAATTCCCCGGACCTTGTGGCTGATCGTGTCCAGTAAGGCTTCTGCCACAAACTGGGGAGCCACCATGGAATTGAAGAAATTGTTGCTGTTCACAGGAGCGGTTAAAAGCACCGACGCATATTCTGACAGAAGCGCGCTTGGCTTATCTGTAATGACAATGATCTTGGCTCCTGCCTCCTGCGCCATTTTCGCGGTCAGTTTATCCATGGAAGAATACCGCGGGAAACTGAAGATGATCAGGCAGTCGTCTTTGGAAATATTGCAGATATGGTCGATGGGGCTGATGGGCGAGGCGTTGGTCATTTCTACATTGGGTACCATATGTTTCAGATACAGCAGAAAATAATCGCCCAGGCAGGAATTTCCCCTGGAACAGACAATATATTTATGTTTACTGCCAATGATCGTGTCCGCGGCTTCCTCAAAAGTCTGGATGGTGTTGTTGACAAAAATGGATTCCAGATTTTTGGCGGAGTTCTTCAGGTGGCGCTTCAGGTATTCCGCATTGTCATTTAATTTGGCCCTTTTGGCGATCCGCTGCGAGGGAACGGTAATGCTGCTGGAAATACTTAACACCTTGTCCTGATAATCCTTACGAAGCGCTTTTTGAAAGTCCATGAACCCGCTGTAGCCAAGGGACCGGCTGAAACGGATCACGGAGGATTCGCTGACTCCGAGCTTTAACGCGATCTCGGTGGACGTCATAAAGCAGGCATCCGCAGAGTGGTCGAGGATATATTTCGCGATCATTTTCTGGGTTTTTGTAAGGTTTGCATTTCGGATCGTCTCACGTAATTCTTTCATAATGATATACCTCTCTCTCTGGGATCCTTATATTTCAATTTAATCATGAAATTTATAAATATGCAAGTAAATTGTAAAAACAATTAACAAAATTAAAGCGCAATAAAAAGTTTTGTGAAAAAAATAACTTTTATTGAATATTATAC
>NZ_JACJLV010000032.1 GCF_016902415.1 Mordavella massiliensis
TTTATAGATTATAAGAAATTTGAATTTCACATTTCTATCCGGGCAGGATAAAATCTTTTATGGATCGAAAATAAGGAAGAGAACTGTTCCGGGCCGAACCATCGGAAGCAGGAGGTGTGGAAAGTGACGGCAGAGGATCAGAAGATCGAAGAACTGATATTTATGATGCGAAGAGTCGGGCTGGACCTGTCGCTTCGGCTGGAGCAAGAGTTAAGGCACGGGGACTTAAGCGGCGTGCAGGTTTATCTGATGGTATACCTGTTGCGGCACCACCGGGACGGCACCTATCTTACGGAAATCTGTAAAGAAGTAGGCGTGTCCAAATCCACGTTGTCCGCGCTCTTAAAAAAGCTTCGAAAATCAGGATACATCCGGTTTGAAGAAAATCCGGAGGATATCCGCAGAAAAAAAGTACTCCCGACAGAGAAACTGATGCAGGAAGGGGCGGTCTTTGTAGAACAGGCCCGCCAGATGGAAGCGCAGATCTGCGGCGTACTGGACGCAGAGGAGAAACAGGAGTTCTGGCGGCTGGGTCGAAAGATCCTGACCCGCTTTTCCGAAATGGACTGTATCAGGACCAATAAAATGACAGAACAGGAGGTTAGCGTACTGTGAGAAAAGTATTGCAGCAATTGGGGAAATACAAGAAGGATACCTTTCTTTGTATCGGACTTACATCCCTGGAAGTTATTTTCGAAATATTGATGCCCTTTGTAACGGCCATCATCATTGACCAGGGCCTGGAGCCGGGCGACCTTGGCGTGGTCTACCGGTACGGGGCGCTGATGGTAGTGATGGCATTCTTAAGTCTTACGTTTGGCGCATTTGCAGGAAAAAATGCGGCCAGCGCATCGTCCGGACTGGCGGCCAATCTAAGAGAGGCGATCTACGCCAATATCCAGACATTTTCCTTTTCCAACATTGACAAATTCAGCGTGCCGGGACTGGTGACCCGTATGACCACTGACATCACCAACGTGCAGAATGCATTTATGATGGTGATCCGCGTGGCAGTCCGGGCGCCTCTGAACCTGATCTTCAGCTTTACCATGTGCCTGGTGATCAACCGGCATTTAAGCATGATGTTCCTGATCGCGGTTGCATTTCTTCTGGTAGTCATCGGCTCCATTATGGTGGTGACCCTGAAGATCTTCCGCCAGGTATTCCAGAAGTACGACGACCTGAACGCCAGCGTGCAGGAAAATGTAACGGCCATCCGTGTGGTAAAGGCGTTTGTCCGGGAAGATTATGAAAATATAAAGTTTTCCAAAGCTTCGAAAATGCTCTACGATCTTTCTGTAAAGGCGGAAGGCCTGCTGGCATTTAACAACCCGGCCATGATGATCGCCGTATATTTCTGCATCATTTCCGTGTCCTGGTTCGGCGCCCAGTTTATTGTGGGCGGATCGCTGACCACCGGCGACCTGACCAGCCTGTTCAGCTACATCATGGCGCTTCTGATGAGCCTGATGATGCTGTCCATGGTTGTGGTCATGATCAGTATGTCCATGGCCAGCATCCGACGGATCGGCGAAGTGCTGGAGGAAAAGGCGGATCTGACAGATCCGGAAGATCCGGTCATGGAAGTGGCAGACGGGCGGATTGATTTGGATCATGTGAACTTTTCCTATAAACATGGCAGCGGCAAGAACGCCCTGTCTGATATTGACATCCATATCAAAAGCGGCGAGACTGTCGGGGTTATCGGAGGCACCGGCAGCGGTAAGAGCAGCCTGGTCAATCTGATCTGCCGCCTCTATGACGTGGATGAAGGTTCTGTGCGCGTGGGCGGCGTGGATGTGCGGAAATATGACACTGAGGTGCTGCGAAACCAGGTATCTGTGGTGCTCCAGAAAAACACCCTGTTTTCCGGAAGTATTCTGGAGAACCTGCGCTGGGGCAATCCGGACGCTACAGAAGAGGAATGTATCGAGGCCTGCCAGGCGGCCTGCGCTGATGAGTTTATTGATCGGATGCCGGGCGGCTACCGCACCCGGATCGAGCGGGGCGGCTCCAACGTGTCCGGAGGCCAGAAGCAGAGGCTGTGTATTGCCCGCGCCCTGCTAAAGAAACCGAAGGTGCTGATCCTGGATGATTCTACCAGCGCGGTGGATACGGCCACAGACGCCAGCATCCGGGCGGCATTTGCAAAGAAGATCCCGGGAACCACTAAGATTATCATTGCTCAGCGGGTTTCCAGCGTTCAGTCCGCAGACCGGATCCTGGTGCTGGACGACGGCCGGGTGGATGCTTTTGATACCCATGAAAATCTGCTGAAGAACAACGCTATTTATCAGGAAATCTACAATTCACAGCTGGAAGGCAGCGGCGACTTCGATCAGCCGGCATAAGAAAGGGAAGGAGGAGAACCGATTTATGGATCAGAAAAAAAGAACTTACAGCGCGGCAAAATTAGTCGGGCGCGTCATACAATACATGCTTCGTTATTACAAATATCTGTTTCTGCTGGTGGTACTCTGCATCCTGATCACGGCGGTCTGTACCGTGGTGGGAGCGACCTTCCCCCAGACTCTGGTGGATGATTATATCACGCCGATGCTAAAGACCGGATCCCGGGATTTTACCGGACTGGCTGCGGACTTAAGACAGCTGGCCTGTATCATGGGGCTTGGCGTGATCACTGCATTTACCTACAACCGCATTATGGTCAATGTAAGCCAGGGAACCATGCGCCGGTTAAGGGACGACCTGTTCCGGCGGATGGAGGCTCTGCCCATCAAATACTTTGACACCCATGCCCACGGCGATATCATGTCGGTCTACACCAATGACGTGGATACTCTGCGGCAGCTGTTGAGCCAGAGCATTCCCCAGATCATCAACTCGCTGATCTCCATGGCGGCGACTCTGGTCACCATGATCATCCTGAACCCGGCGCTGACCGTGATCTCTATTCTGACGGCTGTGGTCATGCTGATGGTAACCACCAATTTCTCCAAATTATCGGGGAAATATTATGTGCGCCAGCAGATCGACCTGGGCGCAGTGGACGGATTTATTGAGGAAATGCTGGACGGCCAGAAGGTGGTCAAGGTCTTCTGCCACGAGCAGGCGGCCATGGAAGATTTCCATAAGGTCAATGAAAAGCTTAGAGACAGCGCCAACAAGGCCAACCGGTACGCCAACCTGCTGATGCCCATCAACGCCAACATCGGCTGGATCAGCTACGCCCTGGTGGCCATTGTGGGCGCCATCCTGGGGATCAACGGACTGGCCGGCGTGACCATCGGTACTGTGGTAACCTTCGTGGGACTGAACAAGAGCTTTACCAACCCCATCACCCAGGTCAGCCAGCAGATCAACTTCGTGGTCAATGCGGCGGCCGGAGCTCAGCGTGTCTTTGACCTGATGGATCAGGAGCCGGAAGAGGACGAGGGCTATGTGGAACTGGTCTATGCAAAAGAAGACGAGAACGGAACACTGACCGAGTCCCCGGTACGTACCAATCTGTGGGCCTGGAAGCATCCTCACAAAGCAGAAGGCACCGTTACCTACCGGAAGCTGGAAGGCGGCGTGGTCTTTGACGACGTAGACTTTGGCTACACGGACGAAAAAATCGTCCTTCACAACATTTCCCTGTGGGCCAAACCCGGACAGAAGATCGCCTTCGTAGGCGCCACCGGCGCAGGAAAGACCACGATCACCAACCTGATCAACCGGTTTTACGATATCGCCGACGGCAAGATCCGCTACGACGACATCAACATCAACAAGATCAAAAAGCCGGATCTCCGGCGGTCCCTTGGCATCGTTCTGCAGGACACTCACCTGTTCACCGGAACCGTTATGGAAAACATCCGCTACGGCAAGCTGGACGCCACCGACGAGGACTGCATCAATGCGGCAAAACTTGCCAATGCCGACGGCTTTATCCGGAGGCTGCCGGACGGGTACGACACCATGCTCACCGGCGACGGCGCCAACCTAAGCCAGGGCCAGCGGCAGCTCCTTGCAATCGCCCGGGCGGCCGTGGCTGACCCGCCGGCGCTGATCCTGGACGAAGCCACCTCCTCCATCGACACCCGCACCGAGAAGCTGGTGCAGGCCGGCATGGACGCCCTGATGAAAGGCAGGACCACCTTCGTCATCGCCCACCGGCTCTCCACCGTCAAAAACTCCGACTGCATCATGGTCATGGAGCAGGGGCGGATCATCGAGCGTGGAACCCACGATCAGCTGATTGAGCAGAAAGGGAAGTATTATCAATTGTATACCGGGAACTTCGCATAGCAATTTGGGACGTAGACCTTTTGCAAAGGTCTACGTCCCAAATTGCATTTTGCCCTGTCCCAAATCGCATTTTACCCTGTACCCGATTTCATGATATAATGGGATTCATATAGTAGTGGATCCTGTGGATCTGGCGAGGAGGGGAAGGATATGCTGGTAAAGATCGGAATTATTGAGGATGATGAAGCCCTGCGGGAGGGGCTTTCTATGGCGTTCGGGCTGGAGGGGTATGACACGGTGTCGGCCGGGACTTTCCGGGAAGGGGAAATGTTGCTGAAGAGCGGAGGTATGGATGCGGTCGTTCTGGACTGCAATCTGCCAGGCGGAAGCGGATTTGACCTGGTGAAAAAGCTGCGGGAAACATCGGATCTTCCGGTGTTGATGCTGACAGCCCGTACTTCGGAGCTGGATGAAGTGAAGGGACTGGAACTGGGTGTGGATGACTTTATGAGCAAGCCTTTTTCTCTTGCTGTGCTCCAGGCAAGAGTGCGGAAGATGTTGAAGAAGCGGGAAGAGTCTGCGGTCCTGGTTTCCGGGGATATTACAGTGGACTTAAGCAGGGGCGTGGCCTGCAAGGCCGGAGCAAAACTGGAGCTTAGCGGTACGGAACTTCGCCTTCTTGCTTATTTTCTTGAGCATCCGGGCCGGCTCCTTACGAAAAGGCAGCTGCTGGAGCGGATCTGGGATGAGGAAGGAAACTATGTGGATGAAAATACACTGGCAGTAACGATCCGTCGTCTTCGCGTAAAGGTGGAGACAGATCCGGGACATCCGGAGCGGATCCGGACGGTTCACGGCCAGGGGTACCGGTGGCAGGAGATGGACAGATGAGTGAAATGGAAATGATGATCGTGGTGATGATATTCCTGCTGGCAGTGCTTCTTGGTATTTTCTTTTTTCGAAGACGGTATTTCCGGCTGTACCAGGCAGTGCAGCGGTTTCAGAAGCAGATACTGGAAGGAGAGGAGATTCTGCCCGGAGCCGACACTGAAAAGGCAGAAGATGTGATCCGGGACGGATTTCTCCGGATTCAGAAAAAATATAACCGGGAAACTGAAAGGATTCAAAAGGACCAGGCGGCTGTGCAGGGACTGATTTCGGATCTTTCCCATCAGTTAAAGACTCCGCTTGCCAACATCCGGCTGTATCAGGAACTTCTTTCCAACCGGGGACTTCCATCCGGGCAGCAGGAGAAGCTGGAGGAACGTCTGGGGGAGCAGACGGAGAAGCTGGAATGGCTTTTGAATGCACTTTTTCAAATGGTGGACCTGGAGCGGGGGCAGGAAAATTTAAAGGCAAAGCCAGAAGAGATCCGGACGGCGGTCGAAGGGGCTTTGGCTGCGGTGGAGCCGCGGGCCAGGGCAAAGCACATCCGGATCGAAACAGAACCTTCCCCTGAGTTTTTGCTCGTGCATGATCCAAAGTGGACGGAAGAGGTCTTCTTTAATATCCTGGAAAATGCGGTGAAATACAGTCCGGACGGTTCGACGGTTCATATTTCTTATGAGGCATTTGAAACATACGGCGCCGTGCATATTCAGGATGCAGCGCCCGTTATCCCTGCGGAAGAATATCCCAGGATCTTCCGGAAATTCTACAGGGGCGGGAACGCCGGGGAGCAGGAAGGCTGGGGGATAGGTCTTTATCTGGCGCGGCTGATCCTGGAACAGGAGCAGGGGTATGTGAAAGTAGAAGCGGGAGTAGAGAAAGGAAACATTTTCTCGGTATTTCTCCCCTTGTGCAGAGAGAAGGAAATGTAACATCGCAATTGGGGACGGGGGATTTTTGAAAATCCCCCGTCCCCAATTGATGTTCTGTGGATCGGGTGGAAAAGATCCGGTTTCTGACAGAATTGTAAGAACTTTTCAGGGGAACTGTCAGGGGTCTGTCAGAAAAATATGATACAATTTTTATAAAAGAGCGGAACATAGAGAAAGGGGCGCGGGATATGGAGGCAATCCGTGTACAGGGAGTATGGAAAACGTATGGAAATGGTCCGGAAAAAGAAAGCATTTTGCGAGATGTAAGCTTCGCTTTGGAGGAAGGGAGTTTTACTGCCCTCACCGGCATTTCCGGTTCCGGAAAGACGACTCTCCTTCATTTACTTGCGGGTCTGCAGGATCCGGAGGCAGGGGAAATATTCCTGCTGGGCAGAAATATGCGGGAAATGATAAAAAAAGAGCGCATCCTGTTCCGTCGAAGGCACGTCAGTCTGGTGCTTCAGGAAGCCGCGCTTCTTCCGAATCTGACGGTAGAGGAGAATCTGGCGCTTCCGGTGGTCATGGATACGGGGCGGCTGGTGGAAGAGGAAAAGCTGGAAAGGATCTTAAAGGATCTGGCTCTTGCAGAGGCGAGGAACCGGTACCCGGCGCAGCTTTCCGGCGGAGAGCGGCAGCGGGCCGTGTTTGGCCGGGCGCTCTTTTCGGAGGCGGAGATCCTCCTGGCGGACGAGCCCTGCGCCAGGCTGGACCGCAGGCAGTCCCTGGAAACAGTGGGGATGCTGAAACGGTGCGCCGGGCTTTGGGGCCGTACGGTGCTGATGGCAACCCATGACCTGGATCTGGCGCAGATCTGCGACCGGATCCTGACACTGGAAGATGGACAGATCCGCGAGGGATAGAACAATAAACTTATCAATAGAGGCAGGTGAAACATATGGCAGTTTTCTGGAAGCTGATCCGAAAAGAAATCCGGCAGAAGCCGGCAAGATTTCTCATTCTGGCGCTGGGGATGACGGCGGCGGTGTTTCTCATCACGGTGATGACCATCTTCTCCACCTCCTGCCTGCAGGCTATGATCCGGCAGGAGATCGAGGAAAATGGCCCTTATGAGGCGGTGCTTCACAACCTGACCGAAGAGCAGGTGCAAAGGCTGGAGGAAAACGGGCGGATCCGTAAGGTGTGGAGGCTTGCAGAATGTCCCCGGGATTTTGGAAACGCAGGCGAAGGAAAAGAAGGAGAGGACGGGCAGAGACGGGTGTGCTGCGGGGTGACTTATTGCCACCGGACCCACGGGATTTTTAAAGAAGTAAATGAGCTGGGGGCGGAGATCGACATGGACCCGCTTCCGGAAGAAAAGCGGGAGACCGTGTTCTCCCGGAGAAATCTTACGGTCGTTTCCAGTTATGACATTACCTTCAACAATAAGTTGTTGGGATATTATGGGCTTAATGCCTCCGAGGTAAAGGGGGGATCGGCCTGGTCCATTGGGATGATCGATTTTGTGATCACCATTTTCGCAGCGGTGATTCTCTATTATGTAGTGCTCTCCGGGATGGAGGAGAAACTTAAAACGGCAGGACTTCTGGACGGGATCGGGATCTCGGACGGGCAGAAGCGTCTTTATATCTACGGGGAAAATCTGCTGGCCGGAGTTCTGGCGGTTCCTCTTGGAATGGGCCTTGGCCTGCTGGCGCTTTTTCTCTCTTGCCGGGAGTTAAATGAGCGGTTCCTGCCGGCCTATGACCTGGAACTTGCCGTCAGCCCGCTGTGGCTGGGGGCGGTCCTGACAGGAAGCGTGGCGGTGATCCTTTGCTCTGCCTCCGGCCTCTACGCCAGGGCGAGGAAAGAGCGGATCCTGGATCTTGTCAGCGGTTATGACCGGGAGGAGGAAGTGAACCGGACAATGGTGCTGTTGCGGGCGAAACGGCATTTCTTCAAGGCAGAGACTCTGCTGGCGGCGAAGAATGTAATCCTGAATCACAGAAATTACGGGGTGTCCTGCGCTTTGCTGGTAATCTCTCTGTGCGTGTTCCTGAACGGGATGATGTACATCCGGGGGCTGGCGGCTCCTTATGAGAAGGGGCAGGATTATCCGAAGATTTCCCTGTGGGTGAAGGCAGAGGCGGGAAGATCCGGCCCGGAAAGCGGGAAAGCAAGGGACGAGGAAGCAAAGAACGAGGAAGCAAAGAACACAGAAGCAGAGGAAGCGGCTTCCCGGGAAGCTGCACTGGAAGAACTGGCGGGAAGGATCGAGGATCTGGAGGGAGTCGCCCAGGCGTCTGTGGTGAAAGAGGCCAATACGTTTCATGCCACAGAAGGGATGTCTCTTTCGCAGATAGAAGCGTACCTGGATGATTTGCAGATTAAAAGATACCTGGATTTTTACGATTCGGATCAGTACGACAGGCAGGAAGCAGAGCTCCTGGCGCAGATGGATTTGTATTATGTAGTCCGTGTGCTGGGGGTGGATGACGATACCTTTCAGAAATATCTGAATTATGGACAGGAAAAGGGATGTATCCGGGAATCTGAGAAATTACCGGAGGATTCTGCGGTTTTGGTCCGGGAAACGGCATATGAAGAAGAAAGTTTTCCACTGATATTTGGGGAAGAGATTTGTGAGATTCCGCTGGCATTTACAATGGTTCCCGGTGAGCATGAAGAAATGCTGCGTCCAGAGTATCTTAAGACGGCGGCAGAGTCTGCGGACGGACTGGATATTCCATACATGGCCGGAGACAGCATCCTTTATGTGCCTATGGAGACTTTTGAACAGCTGCTGGGGGAAGAACCGGAGAAAACCATTTGCCTGGAAATCTCCCTTGACCGGGATGTGGCGAAGACAGGGGAGATCCGGCGGGCGGATCTAAATGAAGTAATATATCCCGGAAATGCCCCGAAGCGGGCAGGAGAGGAAGGTAAGATCCGGGAGGAGATCGAGACACTGGCACAGGACCTGGGGCTTGGCGGGCTGGAAGTTGTAAGCTTTGCGGAGGAATACCAGCAGTCCTTCTTCGTGGGCGGCAAAGGGCTTCATCTCATGCTGGTGGCGGCCCTGGTGAGCGCCTGCTGGCTGGCAGCGCTTCTGGTGGTGCTGCAAAAAGACGCGGCTTCCCTTCGGAGGAGGCGCAGGGAATTTGCTCTCTTACAGACCATTGGCATGACCAGGGGAAGAATCTTGAAAATGCTGATCCTGGAGCATTTCTTATATGCTCTGGCAGGGCTTGGCTTTGGGATCCCGGTCAGCCTGTTTATCCTGACCGGCTTATATAACGACGGAGGAGCGCCACAGATGACGTCTCCAGGGGATGTGCCCTGGGACCTGGTGGCAGGCCAGGCGCTGATGACAGCGTGCGTGGTACTCCTGCCTCTCATTTTCCTGCTGCGGGAGATGAAGAACCTGGATCTGGTGGAGACCATACGGAGGGAGGAATAGACGATGAAGGAAGCGGGGAAGAACAAAACGACAAAGACGGGGAAGGCCAGTCTGGAACGGGAAGGACTGAGGGCAGAAAAGATCTGCAAGACCTATGGGACGCAGGAAAATCCGGTTTATGCGTTGAAGGAGACCAGCTTTCAAATCCCGGGAGGTCAGTTTGCGGCCATTCTGGGTCCTTCCGGGTGCGGAAAATCCACCCTGCTCCATGTGCTGGGCGGTATAGAAGAGCCGGACGGAGGGAGCGTGTGGATCAAAGGGAAAGATCTGTACCAGATGGAGCGAAGCAAACGGGCGGTCTTTCGCAGGCGCAGCATCGGGATGGTGTACCAGTCCATTTTCCTTCTTCCTGCGTTGAATATTGAGGAAAATATCATCCTGCCCCTTCTTCTGGATGGGCGCAGGGCAAGAGAAAAACAGCTGCTCGGATTATTGCGGGAGACCGGGCTGGAAGCAAAACGGGAAGCCCTTCCCAGCCAGCTTTCCGGTGGACAGCAGCAGCGGGCCGCCATTGCCAGAGCGCTTGTCATGTCCCCTTCGATCCTGCTGGCCGACGAGCCCACCGGGAACCTGGATAAGGCCAGCCGGAACGGGGTGATGGAACTCTTCCGGCGGCTGAATGACATTTACCAGGTGACCATCCTGATGGTGACACACGATGAAGAACTTGCAAGGCAGTGCGACCGGATCTTGTATATGGAAGACGGACAGATCATCCGGGACCGGTTTTGAAATTTCCTCTGGAACTGTGGGGAAAAAGCAAGTATAATGTGTTTGAAGATAAGATCCGCGTCTAAGGCAGAAGCGGATCTGAAATGATACAAACACAGGAGGGTACCATGGACTACGCAAAAGAATCATTGAAAATGCATTATGAGTTAAAGGGCAAGATTGAAGTAACCAGTCGGGCGAAAGTGGATTCCAAGGAGGCATTAAGCCTTGCCTATACACCGGGAGTCGCACAGCCCTGTCTGGAGATCCAGAAGGATATCAACAAAAGCTATGATCTGACCAGACGCTGGAATACGGTGGCTGTGATCACGGACGGAACAGCGGTTCTTGGACTTGGCGACATCGGGCCGGAGGCCGGTATGCCGGTAATGGAAGGTAAATGCGTACTGTTTAAAGAGTTCGGCGGTGTGGACGCGATTCCTCTTTGCGTCAGATCCAAGGATGTAGACGAGATCGTAAAAGCAGTCAGCCTGTTTGCAGGAAGTTTTGGCGGCATCAACCTGGAAGACATTGCGGCGCCCAGATGTTTTGAAATCGAGAAACGACTGAAAGAATGCTGCGACATTCCCATTTTCCATGACGACCAGCACGGCACCGCGGTCATTACCCTGGCGGGCGTGATCAACGCGCTGAAGCTGGTGGGCAAAAAGATCGAGGATGTTAAGATCGTAACATCAGGAGCAGGAGCGGCCGGCATCGCGATTATCAGGCTTTTGATGTCCATGGGACTGAAAAATGTGATCATGACAGATAGAAAAGGCGCCATCTATGAAGGAAGAGAGGGATTAAACCCCATCAAAGAAGAGATGGCAAAGATTACCAATTTCAATCACGAAAAAGGCAGCCTTGCAGACGTGATCAAAGGCGCAGACGTGTTCATCGGCGTGTCCGCGCCCGGTACGCTGACCCAGGAAATGGTGCGGACCATGGCGGACAAACCGGTTATCTTCGCGTGCGCCAACCCCACGCCGGAAATCTTCCCGGATGAGGCCAAGGCAGCCGGCGCAGCCGTAGTATCCACCGGACGCTCCGACTTCCCCAATCAGGTCAACAACGTCTTGTGCTTCCCGGGTATCTTCCGCGGCGCTCTGGACGTGCGGGCTTCCGACATCAACGATGAAATGAAGATCGCCGCGGCTTACGCCATCGCAGGCCTGGTCAGCGACGAAGAATTAAATGCAGACTATATCCTGCCGGCGGCATTCGATCCCCGCGTAAAAGACGCAGTTGCCAAAGCAACCGCGGAGGCAGCCGTAAAAAGCGGCGTAGCCAGGATCTAGAACTACCGTTCGGGTACAGGGTGATTTCCAAAAAGGTACAGGGTGAAATGCAATTTGGGACGTAGACCTTTGCAAAAGGTCTACGTCCCAAAATGAGCAGAGGGAGGTTTTTATATGAAACAATATCAGGAATATATACTGGAACATTTGAAGGAATTGCTGGCGATTGACAGTCCTTCCGGATTCACAGGCCGGGCGGCGGATTATCTGATGCGGTTATATCAGGACATGGGATATGAGCCGGTGCTGACGAGAAAGGGCGGCGTGATCGTGGATCTTGGCGGCGAGGAATGTGACAATGCATTTCTTATGGCGTCCCATATTGATACGCTGGGCGCTGTTATTGCGGAGATCAAAGAGAATGGCAGGCTTCGGATTTCTCCGGTGGGCGGATACGGCGCCAGTGCCATTGAGACAGAAAACTGCCGGGTCTATACCCGCGGCGGCAAGGTTTATGAGGGGACCTGCCAGCTGGTCAATGCGTCCCTGCATGTAAATACTTCATACAAGGAGACACTTCGGGATTTCCAGAACATCGAGATTGTCCTGGATGAGGATGTGCATGCGAAAGAGGATGTAAAAGCGCTGGGGATTGAAAATGGAGATTTTATCTGTTTTGATACGGCGACCCGGGTAACGGAAAGCGGGTATATCAAGAGTCGTTTTCTGGATGATAAGTTAAGCGCCGCAGTTCTGATCGGATATGCGAAATATCTGAAGGATACGGGGAAGATGCCAAAACGTAAGATTTATCAATATTTTACGGTGTTTGAGGAAATTGGACACGGCGCCAGCGCTTCGATCCCGGAGGGCGTTACGGATGTGTTGTCTGTGGACATGGGATGTGTAGGGGATGGCATTGCCTGCACGGAAAAAGAAGTGTCCATCTGTGCAAAAGACAGTGGAGGCCCGTACAATTACGACTTTACTACCGAATTGATCCAGACTGCAAAAGAAGCGGGCATTGCTTATGCGGTAGATGTGTATCCGTCTTACGGATCAGATGTGGAAGCTGCGCTGAAAAGCGGATTTGATGTGCGGCATGGCCTGATCGGCCCGGGTGTATATGCGTCGCACGGATATGAAAGAGGACATGTGGACGGAATGATGAATGCATTTGGATTGCTGGTGGCCTACCTGGACAAGTAGAGTACAGGGCAAAATTTACAAAAAATATGAGATGATACAGTACCGCAACATCATCCAGGGGGGTGATTTTGCGGTGCTTTTTTTGAAAAAAGACTCTTTTTGCTTGACCTTCCAGTAGCTGGAAGGTGTTAGATAAAGGCAGGAAAGGAAAAGGAGAGTATCTATGACAATCAAAGAAGTAGAAGAAAAGGTTGGAATCAAGAAGACGAATATCCGATTTTATGAAGAAGCCGGACTTCTGAAGCCAGAGCGGAGTAAAGAAAATAATTACCGGATATACTCCCAGGCGGATGTGGACATTCTGGAGAAAATCAAATTTTTACGTAGCCTTGGAATCCCTGTTGAAGACATTCGCCGTCTGGAACAAGAAAAGATTTCTTTTAAAGAGTTGATGGATCAACATGTTCAAAAACTACAGAAAGAAAAAGAAGAAAAAGAAAAGTCAATAGATATTTGTCAGGAACTCTCCCGATCAGACCAGACTTTCTTTAACTTGAATCCCGCAGTTGTCTGTGCGGAGGATATCTGGCAAGTAAAAGGAGGAGATGTTATGAGAACTGACCGGATCAGACAGATCAGCAAATTACAGGAAAAAGATAAAAAAATCGTAGACTTCATCGAGACGATAAGCGCAGTATTTTTAGGATTGTCCATTGTCCTGATGGGCTCGGGATATCGGTGGCCGGTTTGGGTCACAATAGGTGCGGCGGCCGTGATGATTGGCGCTCATGTGGTTCGTTGCCGGATCCGCAGTAAGATTCACGGACTGCAAAAATAAACAAAAAGGTACAGGGTAAAATCCATTTAGGTACAGGGTGTTTTCCAAAAAGGTACATGGCAAAATGCAATTGGGGACGTAGACCTTTGCAAAAGGTCTACGTCCCCAATTAGCAAGTTATCCCACAATTCTCCATTTCTTCTCTACTGCGTTCAGAAGTTCATGGCCGTCCTCGGTTACCAGTACCAGGTCCTCGATGCGGACGCCGTATTTTCCTTCCAGGTAGATGCCAGGCTCGATGGAGAAGATCATGCCGGGCTCAGCCACATTTTTGTTGATCGGGCTTACGTCGCCGTATTCGTGATCTTCCTGTCCGATGAAGTGGCCCAGACGGATCTTCCAGTATTCGCTGTAGCCTTTTTCATCGATGTAATCTCTTGCCTGCGCGTCGATATCGCAGAAGCGGACGCCCGGTTTGATCACGGACTCTGCGCGAAGTACCGCTTCGCGTACGATGTCGTGGATCTCGGTCTGCTCCGGATCTGCAGACTTGCAGTAGAAGGTACGTGTCATATCGGAGCAGTAGCCCTGCCATACGCATCCCATGTCGATCAGGACGCATTCGCCGGCCTTTAAGGTGCGGGTGTCGCTGGGCATATGGTGCTGGTCAGCGGCGTTGGGTCCGAAGCATACGATGGTGTCAAAGCTTGTGCCGCTTGCGCCTGCCTTCAGGTACTCATTGTCGATAAAGTCGGCAACCTGCTTTTCGGTCATGCCTTCTTTGATGTAGTCGGCAACTTTCTCCATTACCATATCATTGATCTCGGATGCCTTCTTCATGATGGCGATCTCTTCGTCGTTCTTTACTGCGCGCACGCCGTCTACACAGTCAGATCCCCATACGGTTTTCAGCTGCGGAAGCTTCTCCTGCAGCGGGATCAGGAAACGTGCCGGCCATGTTTTGTCGATGCCAAGCGGTACGGACGGATCGATCTGGTCTGCGATAATGGAAATCTGGTCTTCCATATCAGAGAACCATACTTCTTCAAATCCCGTATCCTTAACAAAGTACAGGTAGTTTAAGAGCATTGTGTGCTTTCCGCTGGTCCTAAGGATCAGAGCATACAGTCTCTCTCCCGGATTTACCATGATCCCGGTCAGGAAGCGGATGCTTAACGGATCGGAAACGATCAGCTGGGTAATCCCTTTCTCCTCCATTTTTTTCAGTACGCGTGAAATTCTGTCATTCATTGTTGAAATGCTCCTTTCTCATTATTGTAGCGTCTGGGAGTATTATAGCACAATTGCGGGTTGGCTCCAAGATGCCAATATGATAAAATATGTGAATATGAGGACACAGAACAGATGTCTGTTTCTGTAGTAAAAGGAAAGGAGATTCTGACAGTTTATGATTGAAGATAAAGATTATATTATGCGGCTCACCCATGAAATCGTGCGGACGCTGATCCGGCTGTTGTTCCAGAAGGATATCGACAGAGATGAGGAGGCAGCTATTTCCGCTGAAATGGCGGTCCGTTACCGGGAACTGCTGTCCATGATCCGGGACGGGCAGATCAATGAGGCAGAAAATCTCCTGCTGGATGAGATGGAGCCGGACAACCCGGCCTGGTTTGAAATGGCTCTTTTGTTTTATGAAAAGCTGGGCGCCCAGCCGGAGGAATTCCTGGAGGCCCATGCGTATACCCAGGACGAGGTGGTGGACGGCCTCCGCTATGTGGTGGACACTTGCGGATATGGCGATCTCTGGGATACGATCAGCAGATAAGGCAGGAATTCCATTTCTTCAGATAAATTCTACAGGATGACTTCCATGCCTACTTTCTGGGGCTTCAGTCCGCATTTTTCATAAAATCTCATGGCGCTTTCATTGCAGCTCCAGACATTCAGAGTTACATTGTAGCAGCCCTCTTTTCTGGCAAAATCCAGCACTGCCTGATAGAGGGTCTTGCCGATGTGCATGCCCCGTTTTTCTTCGTCCACGCACAGATCGTCGATGTAAAGCGTCCTGATATCGGTCAGGATGTTGTCGTTCACATGCTGCTGGAAGATGCAGAAAGCATAGCCAAGCAGGCAGTCATTTTCATCCACAGCAGCAAAGATCGGGCGCTGCTGATCCTTAAGGATCGCCGTCAGCTGTTCGTCGGTATACTTGCGCTGCCCGTACTTAAAAAGATCCGGGCGGCCTTTGTGGTGGACCAGGGCCACCTGGGAGAGCAGTTCGTGGATCCTCGGGATGTCTGTTTCTTTTGCCATACGTACGCTTATCATGATAAAAACTCCTTTTTTCTCTAATATTGATTGATTACAGTAATCGGAAAGGTTGTTCCCGCCGCCGGTTTCACCGTGATCTTCTGAAATGTGGCTGCAGAAGATGGTAGGTGACGTTTGCCTCCGGGTCAGTGACCGGAAGGATGACTCTGTCTTTTAAAATGTCATCCAGATCTGTTGCCAGATTTGTGGTAAAGCAGGGAAGAGAAGAATTCTTGATCAGTTCCTTGAATTCAAAATCATCTGTCTGTACCAGAAACCGGGAGGAAGGCATTTTCTTTCGGCACATTTCGTTCCAGAAGCCAATTTCCGAGCGCAGAAGACAGTTGAAACCGTTGAGCATTGCAAAGGTCACGGAACCGGCACGGGCCAGGGCGTGACCTTTTGTCAGGCAGACGGAAAGTTCCTCGCGGATGAGAGGGGTGCAGTTGATATCTGGAAGTGTTTCCGGGAAGGGGATGATCCCAAACTCGCACGTTCCGGACTGGACATGAGTCAGGATCTCCGGGATAGGAGTCAGTTTTGAGGAAATGATCCGGTCCGGAAACTGCGCTGCCAGCTTTGGAAGAAATGTCCAAAGGGGAGCCGGCGCGCAGGATTCCACAGCGATCGTATGAAGCCTGCGGTCAAAGGATTGTACTTCCTGAAGAACATGATCGGCATCCGCCAGAAGTGTCCGTGCGAGCGCCACTGCTTTTTCGCCGGTCTGGTTCAGGGCGATCCGGTTCTTCCCGCGCACAAACAGGGAAACGCCAAACGCATCTTCCAGATGTTGCATAGTCCGTGTGATGGATGGCTGGGAAATATGCAGATGTTCTGCGGCTTTTGAAAGTGTTCCCAGGTCCGCAAATGTCACCAGTTGTTCTAATTCTTCCAGGTTCAGCAAAGAAAGTTCCTCCCTTCTTAAAGATCTCACTATTCACTGGGTGAAATCTGCATTCGGATATTCTTATTGTACATTTCTCCGCCGGCTTTGTAAACTATTCCATAGAAAAGGTTAAAAGTTTTGTCAAAAAGGAGGATGAGCTATATGGAATATGTAACACTTAACAATGGAGTAAAGATGCCCAAACTGGGATACGGTGTTTATCAGACGCCGCCGGAGGAGACAAAGCGCTGTGTTACGGAAGCGCTGGAAGTGGGATACCGCAGCATTGATACCGCGCAGGCTTATTATAATGAAGAAGGAGTGGGAGAAGCGGTTATCGGATCCGGCATCCCGCGGGAGGAAATTTTTCTTACTACCAAAATCTGGATCACCAACGCAGGGTATGAAAAGGCGAAAGCATCCATCGAAGAATCGCTTCGGAAGCTGCAGACCGATTATGTGGATCTCCTTCTGATCCATCAGCCCTTTGGCGACTATTACGGAAGCTGGCGGGCGATGGAAGAGGCATACCGTCAGGGAAAAGCAAGAGCCATTGGCGTTTCCAATTTCTATCCGGACCGGTATCTGGATCTGGAGCATTTTGCCGAGGTGAAGCCGATGGTCAACCAGGTGGAGACCCATGTGTTCCAGCAGCAGAAAATGGCCAGAGAATATATGGAAAAACACGGGACACAGATCATGTCCTGGGGACCCTTTGCAGAAGGAAGAAATGAGTATTTTACCAATCCGGTATTAAAAGAGATCGGAGAACATCACGGTAAATCCGTAGCACAGACTGCGCTTCGGTTTTTACTGCAGGAAAACGTGGTTGTAATCCCCAAATCGGTTCACAGAGATCGTATGGAAGAAAACTATGATGTGTTTGATTTTACACTGACACCGGAAGAAATGGACCGGATCCGGGCGCTGGACGGCGGGAAGAGCCTGTTCTTTTCCCATCATGATCCGGAGACAGTCGAATGGTTTATGAGTCTTTTATAAAACCGGACATAGGCTAAAACTAGAAAATCCGACAGAGTGCGGTGCACGGGAATTTCTTTCCCGTGTGCCGTGTTTTATTTACATTCCCGTGACATTGTGTCATAATAAATACATCAATGCGCATACAAGGTGGGAGGTGTGTCGTATGAACGTAACCGAAGCGATCCGTAAAAGAAGAAGTGTCCGCAAATACCAGGAAGGGGCAAACATTCCGCAGGAGGATCTGGACCAGATCCTGGAGGCAGCCATGATGGCGCCCAGCGCCCGCAACACCAGGCCCTGGGAATTTGTGGTGGTGGAAAACCGGGAGGTTTTAAATAAATTTCCGGATATCCAGCCTTATACCCGGATGATGCATACGGCGTCGCTGGCGATCGTGGTCTGCGGCCGGCCGGACCTGCAGCAGGACGGCAACATATTCTGGCCCCAGGACTGCGGCGCTGCCATTGAAAATATGCTGCTCCAGGCGCTGGAGCTGGGATACGGCACCTGCTGGTGCGGGCTCTATCCGGCAGAGGAGCGGGTCAGGGGCTTTCAGGAGCTTCTGGATGTGGAGAGCATCCCCATGGCGGCGGTAGCCGTAGGCGTTCCTGCGGAAGAACCGCAGGCAAGAGGATTCTATGATAAGAGCAGAGTGAAATATATCCGCTGATATTCGGAAAGAACGGAAGTCATAAAAAGGAGAGACAAGAAATGAGCACAAAGAAGTTAGGATTTGGCCTGATGCGCCTGCCTCTTACCAATCCGGACGAGGCGTCCAGCATCGACGTGGAACAGGTAAAGGATATGGTAGACGCCTTTATTGAGAACGGATTTACTTATTTTGATACAGCCTGGATGTACTGTGGATTTCAGAGCGAGTGCGCGGCCAAAGAAGCGCTGGTGGACCGTTACCCCAGAGACAGCTATACCCTGGCGGATAAGCTGCACGCAGGATATATCAAGACCAGAGAGGACAGGGATAAGATTTTTAATGAACAGCTGAGAAAGACTGGAGTGGAATATTTTGATTATTATCTCCTCCACGATATCGGCGTGGATCATTACAAGATCTATCAGGAACTGGATTGTTTTACCTGGCTGAAGGAGAAAAAGGAGCAGGGTCTGGTGCGCCACATCGGATTCTCCTTCCATGACAGCGCGAAGATGCTGGATCAGGTGCTGACTGAGCATCCGGAAGTGGAGTTCGTGCAGCTTCAGCTGAACTATCTGGACTGGGACAGCGAGGGCGTGCAGTCCCGGAAATGTTATGAGACTGCGGTGAAGCATGGCAAACCGGTGATCGTGATGGAGCCGGTGAAGGGCGGCACCCTGGCAAAAGTGCCGGAGAGGGCGGAACGGATGTTCAAAGAGTATCATCCGGACATGTCGGTGCCTTCCTGGGCGATCCGTTTTGCGGCCAGTAACGAGCATGTGATGATGGTGTTAAGCGGTATGAGCAACATGGAGCAGCTTCAGGATAACATGAGCTATATGGCGGATTTTCAGCCGCTGAATGAAGAAGAACAGGAGATTATCAGGAAAGCGGTGGAGATCATCAACAGCGGCATCGAGATCCCATGTACCGGATGCTCCTATTGTACCGAAGGATGTCCGCAGAATATTGCGATCCCCAAATATTTTTCCTTATACAATGCGGACCTGCAGGAATGTGAGGAAAAGGGGTGGAAGCCCCAGGGCGAATATTATGACCGTCTGACGAAAACATTTGGAAAGGCCAGCGACTGTGTAGAATGCGGCCAGTGCGAGTCTGTCTGTCCCCAGCATCTGCCGGTGATCCGGCATTTAAAAGAGGTGGCGGCAAGATTTGAGAAAGAGGAATAAATGATCCGTTAGAGATCATGAAAATAAAGGAGGAATGAGAGATGGCAAGGTATACGTATGATCTGGTGCTGAACAAACCGGAGGACTTCGTGCAGTTTGTGGTGAACGATTTTTTGCAGAAAAATCGGTTCGAAACGGCAGACTATAACGGCGAAGCAGTTTACCGGGCAGGAGACCCCATGGTGGAGGGCTACAAGTATTTGAAATGGTCCTACATAGGAGGTGTCTTCCATGTGGAGGCGTGGCTGAAAGGACTGAGCGGCGAGATGGATCTGGACGGATTCGTGGGAACGCTCCAGAAGAAGCCGTACAAAGAAAGTCTGGAGCAGCTTTATGCGGCTCTCCAGCAGCCGATCCAGGCAGCCCCCGGGCAGGGCGCCCAGGCAGGTCCGGGTATGCAGCAGGGCGCACAGGCAGGTCCGGGTCCACAGCCGGTGCCGGTTTACACGGTTGACAATACCAAGGCCGCAACCATGGCAATGGTGTTTGGAATCTTAAGTATCATCGCCGGACTGCTGATCCCGATCGCAGGACTGATCCTTGGAATTCTTGGAGTAACCAGGGCGAGGATGGGAGCTGGTTCTTCTATGGCAGGCCGGGCAAAGATTGGAAAGGTCTGCTCCATTGTCGGAATTGTAGTTGCAATTCTTATGTGGGCATTGAATTTCTTTGTGATGTTTGCATAGACGGTGGCAGCAGGCATTGGAACGAAGAAGGAAACAGAATGATTGAAATCCGGCGCTATGCCGCCATTGAGGAACTGGACGAGTCCGTATTGAACCGGCTTATCAGCAAAATCCTGATTGGCGAGGTCAAAAAGGTGGACGGCCAGAAGGTACAGGAAGTCAGGATCGTTTATAACTTTGTCGGGGAAATCCCGGAGATTGCAGCATAAGAACGGCAAAGCTCTCCCCTTCATGCAGGGGAGGGCTATTTTTGTAAATACACCATACTTAAAAATCTTGGCGAGAACGGAAAAAGTAACACACAATTCCGAAAACTGTAGAAAAATATCAGATTAGATATATAGATGTAACAACATGAACACATGGCGATTCCGCAGACTTCAATAGAAACTAAATTGACGAAGTTAGGAATATTGCTGATTTTCGATTAGCAGATTATAATATCATAAATACCTGTACCGTCCAGTTTGCGCCTAAAAGAACGGCGGATAAATAAAAAAATTTGCAGGGAGGAAAAAAGCAATGGCCATGCGGCTTGATCACCAATTGCGAGAGCAAATATTCCATAAACACACAACATTTCCAATCACATATTTTCAAGATGAACTGGCTGAGCTACCACAGTTCACTGGCCCTTTACATTGGCACCCAGACTTCGAATTGGCTTCAGCGGAATTTTCCATTTTAGAATATCAGGTTGGACAGCAGCGCATCCTATTGGAGCCAGGAGACAGTATATTTATCAACAGAAATGTGTTGCATGGTGTTAAGCAGTTGGATGGAAGCCAAACGGAACCAATGCCTAATATCGTCTTTTCTGGCAGCGCAATCGCACCGGAAAACAGCATCATTTTTCAAAAATATATCAAGCCAATCGCACTGTGTGATCAGATGCCCTTTGTAGTGTTTAGACATAACGATCTCAATCAGGACGAGGTAAACAACTGGCTAAAAGACATTTATTCCCGATTGCGTAGACAAGAAAACTGTTTTGAGATGGCGGTTCAGCGTAATCTAAGTAAAATATTTGAATATTTATTTCGCAATTTTGAGTGCTTACCAAAGACAGAGGTTCCACGCATACAAATCACCGCACAAATACGAATCCAGAAGATGCTTTCATACATTTATGATAATTACTCCAATGCAATAACACTGGAGGACATTGCAAATGCGGCTAATATCAGTCGTAGTGAGGCGGGGCGGTGCTTCAAAACTTATATGGAGTGCTCTCCTGTTGATGCTTTAATCCAGTATCGTCTGCAAATCGCCCATGAGTTACTTGGCGATAAATCCTTGACGCTGGAGAAAATAAGCTGCGCCTGTGGATTTCATTCTGTTCGCTATTTCAATCGTCAGTTCAAAAAGAAATATGGCCACACTCCTCATGAACTGCGAAAGTTGGGTAAATAGTACCTGCTTACAGTGATAATAAGGCTTTAAATTCCTGTTTTTTGGTGATATAATACCCGAAAACTACGGAAGAGAGGTCTGTTAGAGATAACATGGCAGAAAAAAAGAACTATAAAAAGACATTGATAACTTGTTACATCGGCTTCATCACACAGGCAATTGTGGCGAATTTTACGCCGTTGTTGTTTTTACGATTCCATAACGAATATAATATCCCTCTTGGGGAAATCGCTTTAATTTCTACCGTATTTTACGTTACACAAATAGTTGTAGATACACTTTGTGCGACAATTGTGGATCGCATAGGATATCGAAAAAGTGTTGTGATTTCTCAATTTCTGGCGGGAGTGGGACTGGTTGGTTTGGCAACCTTACCAAACCTGCTGTCAAATCCATTTGCCGGAATATTGATTAGCGTGATCGTTTATGCAATGGGCAGCGGAATGATAGAAGTGTTGGTAAGCCCTATCGTTGAGGCTTGTCCATTTGAGCATAAAGACAGCGTGATGAGTTTACTCCATTCCTTCTATTGCTGGGGCGCGGTTGGGGTCATTTCCCTTTCAACGCTTTTCTTTGCCATTTTTGGAATAGAATATTGGTGGATTCTGGCCTGTCTATGGGCGCTACTTCCGTTGTTCAACATCTATAATTTTATGACCTGCCCCATTGAACGCTTGACACAGGAAGGACAAGGATTGTCTGCAAAAAAACTGCTCAGCATCCCACTCTTTTGGGTTTTCCTCTTGCTGATGATTGGAGCAGGTGCCAGCGAGGCCTCTATGGCACAATGGGCATCGGCTTATGCGGAATCCGCATTAGGATTTTCTAAAACCATCGGGGATATCGTTGGGCCATGTATGTTTGCCGTGTCAATGGGACTCAGCCGTACCATTTACGGAAAGTACGGACACAAAATGAATTTGGTAAATTTTATGATGGGGTCAGGCATTCTGTGCCTGGTTTGCTATTTGCTTGCCGCCGTTTCTGCCAATCCTGTTTTGGGACTAATTGGCTGTATTGTCTGCGGATTTTCTGTTGGAATTATGTGGCCCGGCTCTATCAGTATTGCATCAAGTAAAATTCCGCTTGGTGGAACCGGGCTATTTGCATTTCTTGCTATGGCGGGTGATTTGGGCGCGTCAATTGGCCCTGCCGCCATAGGTGTTATTACACAAAACGCAGGCGACAACATGAAAGCCGGAATGCTTGCGGCATGCGTTTTCCCAGTTATCTTAATTGTTTCGCTCTGCTTACTAAAGTATATACGCCTGAAAAAATAAAGAGAGATTAAATCGCAGCTTTCCGTTGCGCTTCAGCACTTTAATTGAGCTTCGTTCTTGGTAAGGCTTTTAATTCTCTATTCAACTCCCTTTTCAAATGGAAAGGGAGTATTTTTTTGCCATTTTTGAATTCATCACTTGACATTGTGGCAAAGACCGGGTAAATGTAGATGTGGTCATGCCGGACAAGAATATCAAGATCATCAGCAACAGCGATGTGACCGGAGTCATCAACATGACCAGAGATTACTCCTACTCCTGGGTAGATGTGGGTATCGAATATGGCGAGTCTCTGGAACGTGTGGAAAGCATCCTGCAGGACGAGTTCCCGAAAATGCGGGAGCAGATCCCTGGAATCCTGGACGGGCCGTTCTACAAAGGCGTGGTTTCGCTTGGGGATAACAGCGTCAACATTCGTGTCATGGTTCTGTGTGCAGAAAGTGACAGAGCCCGCATGGAATGTGATCTGAACCGTGCTATGAAGCTGATCTTTGATAAGTATCATATCAGCATTCCGTTCCCGCAGATCGTGATCAACCAGCCGACGGAATTTAAGGAGGCAACCGCCTGGGAGAAGCGCAAAGCCGAGGAATTTGCGAAGGCGCAGAGAGAGCTGACCCAGGACTATGTGGAAGAAGATGAGGAAAACCACTAAAAGACGGGCGCTTATGCAAACAAAATCTGAACAAAACTTATATTGACAAATCACCGGGGCCGTACCAAAATGGATGCAGGTATGGCCCCGTGTTTATTATATGTCCCGGCGGGGAATATGCCTTGACAGGATGCGGGAGAATAAGATATTACGAATCATAGAGGGAGAAGATAGACGATGCATCGAAGAAGAAAGAGTATCCGTTTTGACACGATGAAGATACTCGTAGTTGGATTTTTAGGTGTGATATTTCTGGGAGGCTTTTTGCTGTGGCTGCCCATCTGCAACCAGCAGCCCATCGCATTTCTGGACGCGCTGTTTACGTCCGTGACGGCTGTGTGCGTAACCGGGCTGATCACCATCACTCCGGCCACCCAGTTTACACTGCTTGGAAAGATCATATTGCTGTTGCTGATCCAGATCGGAGGTCTGGGGGTGATCGGCTGCGCCACGGCTTTCTTTTTGCTGCTGCGCAAAAAGATCACAGTCAAGGAGCGGGTGGTGCTCCAGGAGACCTACAATGCAGACCGGCTGGGCGGCATGGTAGGAATGGTGCGGAAAGTGATCCTGGGAACCTTTGTGGTGGAAGGGGCAGGCGCTGTATTTTATGCCTGTCAGTTTGTGCCGGAGTTCGGAGTGATCCGGGGAATCTGGTATGGGATCTTCCATTCGGTTTCCGCGTTTTGTAACGCAGGAATTGATATCCTGGGATCCGGCAGCCTGACAAAATATGTCTCAAATCCGTTGATCAATCTTACCACCATGTTACTGATCATTCTGGGAGGTCTGGGATTTACGGTGTGGTTTGATGTGATCGGGAACGGGCGGAAGATCTGGAAGCATGAGGTCCCAAGGAAATGGTGGTTTACCAGGCTTACCCTGCAGTCCAAGCTGGTGCTTGTGACGACGGCTTCTCTGATCCTTCTGGGCGCGGCGCTGGTGCTGATCCTGGAATTTCATAATCCGGACACCATTGGCGGCATGTCTCTGGGAGATAAGGTGATGGCTTCCTTTTTCCAGTCTGTGACCAACAGGACGGCAGGATATGCCACCATATCCCAGTCAGGACTCCATTCGGAGACCAAGCTTGTGAACAGTATCCTGATGGTGATCGGTGGCTCTCCGGGAGGAACGGCTGGCGGTATCAAGACGACTACATTTGTGATGTTGTTCCTGGCCTGCATGACTTTTGTAAAGGGTGGAAATGACATTGAATGCATGGGAAGAAAGATCACCACGGAAAATTTCCGGAGCGGCTTTGCCGTGATGCTGCTGGCATTTACCGCGTATATTGCAGGGATCCTGCTGATCCTGATCTTTGAACCAGATCAGGTGCCGACCATTGACGTGATCTATGAGGCGTCCTCTGCCATCGGAACGGTGGGACTGACGGCGGATCTGACGCCGGATCTTACCAGGGCCAGCCAGATCGTGCTGATGATCATGATGTATATCGGACGACTCGGCCCCATGACTCTGGTGCTGGTATTTGCCGGAAAGGCCAATCCAAGAGATAAGATCCGTGAACTGCCCCATGAGCGTATCATGGTAGGATAAAGAATGTGTGGAGGAAAGAAAAGATGAAGAAACAATATGCAGTATTTGGACTGGGAAGTTTTGGAGAAAGTGTGGCAGTGACGCTGCAAAGCCTGGGCTGCGAGGTGGTGGCTGTGGACAATCATATGGAGCGGATCGAAGAGATCGCCAATAAAGTGTCTTATGCCATGAAAGCCAATGTAGGGGATCCGGAGGTGATCCGTTCCGTCGGCGCCCGCAACCTGGACGGTGTGGTAGTGGCTACGGCAGACGACATGGAGGCCAGCGTTATGGCTACGCTGGTGTCCAAGGAACTGGGCGTGCCGTATGTGCTGGCAAAGGCAAAGACAGAGCTGCACGCAAAGGTGCTTCAGAAGATCGGCGCGGACGCGGTGATCTTTCCGGAGATGGAGATGGGGGCAAGAGTGGCGAAAAACCTGGTGGCCGCTAATTTTACAGACTGGATCACCCTGTCCGATGATTACAGTATTATTGAGACTATGATCCCGAAGAGCTGGGTCGGCAGATCCCTGCAGGATCTGGACGTTCGTAAGAATTACGGGGTAAATGTAGTGGGAACCAAGCTTGGCGAGGACGTGGAGGTGAATCCGGATCCGGCAAAACCGCTGGAATCCGGCACAGTCATGATCCTGGTAGGGCATAACGAAGATCTGGAAAGGATTAAATAAATGATCACAAGCACGGCAAATGCGAAGATAAAAAGGATCATACAGATGCAGAAGAAGAGAAAAGCCCGGGACGAAGAAGGGCTTTTCCAGGTGGAGGGGATCCGGATGTTCCGGGAGATCCCGCCCCGGGATCTTCAGGAAATCTATGTATCCCGGTCCTTCTGGGAGAAGGAGGAGAGCCTGGTGCGGGAAATGGCTGACCGGGCCTGCATCCGGCCGGAACTGGTATCGGACAGTGTGTTTGAACATCTGTCTGCCACCAGAACGCCCCAGGGCATCCTGTGCCTGGTCCGGCAAAAGCACTACCGGCCGGAGGATCTGACAGGGGAAGGCACGCCTTTTGTGATGGTGCTGGACCGCCTGCAGGATCCGGGCAATGTGGGGACCATCCTGCGGACCGCGGAAGGGGCAGGGGTTACCGGTGTTATGCTGGACGCGGAATGCGCGGACATTTACAATCCCAAGACCATCCGTTCTACCATGGGTTCCATTTTCCGCATGCCATTTTGTTATGTGGAAGATCTGGAAGAAGGGATCCGGAAATTGAAGGAGCGGGGCGTCTGTGTGTACGCGGCACATCTGGAGGGAAAGCAAAGCTATGACGAGGCGGATTACCGCGGCCCCTGTGCGTTTCTGATCGGCAATGAAGGCAACGGCCTGCGGCCGCAGATTGCCCGGATGGCGGATGCGTACATCCGGATCCCCATGGCAGGACAGGTGGAGTCTTTGAATGCCGCCATTGCAGCGACGGTGCTGATGTTTGAGACCGGACGCCAGAGAAGGCAGGGCGAAAAGGCCGTCTGCAGCCGCCCGGTTTAATGTTTGCTTTCTGACAGAAAGTATAGTAAGATAAGGGGAAAGTAATACTATAAATGCGTAAGGAGAGGGGTGCCTATGCAGACAAGTTATTGGTTGATTTTGTTTGTGATACTGCTGATCATTGAGATCCTGACCATGGGTCTTACCACCATCTGGTTTGCCGGCGGCGCGCTGGCTGCATTTCTGGCAGGGATGCTGGGCTTTGGACTGCCGGTGCAGATCGGTATCTTTCTGGTGGTATCCATCCTGCTCTTTGTACTGACCCGCCCGATTGCTCTAAAGTATTTTAACCAGAAGCGGCAGGCGACCAACGCGGAAAGCCTGGTCGGACAGTCCGGAGTGGTAGTGGAGGATATTGATACCCTTCACGCGACGGGAATGGTAGAGGTCAGAGGCCAGGAC
>NZ_JACJLV010000033.1 GCF_016902415.1 Mordavella massiliensis
TTCTACTATATAGTTATGATAGTAAGAAAAGGAGAACAAACGACATGATTTTTATATATCCTGCGGTTTTCCGCAAAAAAGAAGACGGCCGTTACCACGCATTTTTCCCGGATCTGGAATGCTGTGAGGCCTCCGGCGATACGCTGGACGACGCTATCGATAATGCCAATGATGCCGCCAAGACCTGGATCGGCGTAGAACTGGAAGAAGACGATCCGGTTCTGCCCCACGTCTCTGATATAGAAGATATCGAGACCTCTGACGGCGACATTGTCCGCAATATTTCTATCAATATCCGCTTTTACGAAGGCTGGGACGAATAATTTCTCTTAAAAAACAGGAGACATCTAAGTATGAAAAGAAGTCCAATCTAATTTTTAAGTACACCTCTATTGGAATCTCCAGTCACCATCTGAATGGTGACTGTTTGTTGTACTTGAAAATGAGAAAGAACTTTTATTATGAAAAGAAATCTATGGATCATGTACGCCATTGCCCTCCTGCAGGGTATGGTTTTCTACGGCCCTATTGCCACCCTGTACCGGCAGGCACACGGGCTCACCATCTTTCAGATCACTTTGATCGAGAGTATCTCCCTTTCACTCTTAATCCTGCTGGAAATCCCCTGGGGGATCATCGCAGACAAGATCGGCTGCCGCCATACGATCATCTTTTGTTCCGCACTCTACTTAATTTCCAAAATTATATTCTGGAAAGCGGATGGATTCGCCGGTTTTCTGGTAGAACGCATTATGCTAAGTGTGGTAGAATCCGGCTTTTCCGGTGTGGATTCCACGATCCTTTATCTCTCCTGCGGTCAGAAGAACAGCCAGAAGGTCTTTGGTGTTTATCATAGCATGAGTATGGCCGGGCTGTTGTTTGCCGCCGGTGTCTATGCAATGGTTGTGCAGGATCATTACCCCCTTGCCGGTTTTCTTACCGTGATCAGCTACGGAGGCGCCGCTTTTCTTTCCCTCTTTCTGACGGATGTCCGGATTCACAGCGTGAAAAAAACAGACACAGAACCTTTCCGGGTCACAATAAAAAAGGCAATGAAGAACCGTTCGCTGCTTCTGTTCCTCATTGCAGCTGCGCTGTTATCTGAAACCCATCAGACCATCACAGTATTCCTGAATCAATTGCAATACCAAAAATGCGGCCTGTCCGGCTCCTCCATCGGACTCCTCTTTGTGGCAGCTACCCTGCTGGGACTTTTGGGATTCTGTTCCTCCTCTGTCACCGGACGGCTGGGAATCTGCAGCTCCCTTCTGCTTTTTTGCAGCATGGCAGCCGCTTCCTGCCTTACCCTGGCAGCGACCCGTCTGGCTTTTCCGTCTGCGGCGGCCATCCTGATCCTCAGATTCAGCAATACTTTATTCCAGCCCCTACTGACCGAAATTCAGAACCGGCAGATCCGGACAGACAACCGCGCCACTGCTCTTAGCGTCAATTCTATGCTGCTCAACAGTGTGGCAATCGGAACAAATCTTGTCTTCGGCGCACTGGCAGGCCGGAAACATGCATAGAATGAGTTGACTTTTCTCCGATTCTTTTTATACTGTTATTGAATTGATTTTTATTTATCTAAACCGATAGGAACGATCAGAAAGGAATCTTTATGTCTCAAATACCAATCACCCCAAATCATATGAATGTTTACTGGCATGATTATGTCGACCGGCAAAAAGACCTGCCTGTCACCCAGGCAGGTCTCCACGAAAAATCTGCTTTTATCGGAAGAGCCGGTCTGATGCTGCTTTCCTGCGGCACCGGAGCCTGGAGAGTTCGGAGCGCCATGAATACTCTTGCGGCTGCACTCTCTGTTACCTGTACCGCAAATATCGGGCTTCTTTCTATTGACTATACCTGTTTTGACGGGAAGGAATCCGTCTCTCATTCTTTAAGCCTTTCCAGCACCGGCGTCAACACCTCCAAACTGGACCGGCTGGAACGATTTATCAAAGACTTTGCAGAAAACGGAAAAAATCTCAGTATTGAGGAACTCCACTTACGTATGGATGAGATTGAAAAAATCCGGGGACATTATACCCCTCTGATGCAGGGACTGGCATCCGCCATGGCCTGCTGCGCATTCTGTTTCCTGCTGGGCGGAGGCATTGTGGAGATGATCTGCACCTTTCTAGGCGCCGGAGCCGGCAATTACCTTCGGGCAAAACTGAATCAGCGTAAATACACCCTGTTTCTGTGTATCACCGCTTCTGTCGCCCTGGCCTGTCTGGTCTATGCAGCCGCCATGCAGCTTTGTGAATGGCTTTTTGCCATTCCTGCCGCCCATGAAGCCGGATATATCTGTTCTATGTTATTTATTATTCCCGGTTTTCCTTTCATCACCAGCGGCATCGACCTGGCCAAGCAGGACATGCGTTCCGGTATGGAACGGTTAATCTACGCTGTGATGATCATCGTGGTTGCCACTGTTACGGCATGGGCTATGGCGCTTCTTCTCAATTTGCAGCCGGAGGAATTCCCTTCTTTTGTTGTTCCTCCTGTCGCACTTTTTTTCCTGCGACTGATCGCCAGCTTTTGCGGAGTCTTCGGCTTTTCCATCATGTTTAACAGCCCGGTCCGTCTTGCTGCGACCGCAGCTTTTATCGGCATGATCGCAAATACGCTCCGCCTGGAAATGGTTGATCTGGCAGATTGTCCCCCGGCTATGGCTGCCTTCCTGGGTTCCCTTACGGCCGGACTTCTTGCCTCACTGTTGCAGAAACCTCTGGGCTTCCCCAGAATCTCTATTACAGTACCCTCTATCGTGATCATGGTGCCGGGACTTTATCTGTACCGGGCGGTCTATAATCTGGGAGAGATGTATCTGGGTGACTCTGCCTCCTGGCTTGCTTCTGCTCTCCTGATCGTCCTCGCCCTGCCGCTTGGCCTTATTTTCGCCCGGATCATCACCGACCGGTCTTTCCGTCACTGTAGTTAATTTTTAACGGAAATATCCATGGATTACAGTCAATTTTCAGGATAGATTCCGCATAAAATCTATGTTATAGTGGATATGTTATGGTGTCTGGAAAAATGCGGATTTTTACCCCGACACCTAATGAAAATGATGAAAAATGAGGTATGAAATGAGCGAAAAACCATCCAAAAACAGCCCCATGTTATTTGCATACCGGATCCTCCAGGGTGCTCTGATCGGTCTTGGCGCCGTTCTCCCCGGTATCTCCGGCGGAGTGTTAAGCGTAATCTTCGGTATCTATAAACCGATCATGGAGCTGTTATCTAATCCTTTTAAGAATTTTAAAACTCACGTCCCTCCGCTGATCCCGGTATTTATCGGCGGTGTGATCGGATTTCTCGGGATTGCCAATCTGCTGGCCTTTTTCCTGAACAAATATCCGGATCCGTCCGTGTGTCTCTTTGTCGGACTGATCACCGGCATGCTGCCTTCTCTGTTCCGGGAAGCAGGAGAAAAAGGCGTCGCCAGAGGCTCCTATCTTTCTCTTGTCGTCTGCATGATCGTGATCTTCTCTTTGCTGACCGGCTTAAATGCGGCTTCCGTAGAGATTGAACCAAACTTTATCTCCTATCTCTTCTGCGGATTCTGTCTGGCTTTAAGTGTGATCGCCCCGGGCATGAGCTTTTCCACGCTACTGATGCCTCTTGGCCTGTACACACCTTTTGTAGACGGCATCGGTCATCTGGACTTTCAGGTAATGATCCCGGGCGGGATCGGCGCTGTTGTCACAGTAATCTGCCTCGCAAAAGCCATCAACGCATTATTTGAACATTTTTATTCCCTGGCATTCCACGGGATCGTAGGAATTGTAATCGCGGCTACTGTTATGATCATTCCGTTTTCCAGCTTTACTGCTTCCGTAAGCGGATGCATCATCAACATCATCTGCCTTGTGGCAGGTGTGATCGCAGCCCTTCTTCTGGATAAATTTAACAGCCGTGTAGAAGTAAAATAAGTTTATTTCCTGCTTCCTGGCAGGAATACTATACAAAGGAATGAAAAGGAGACTATCCACATGAACACAAATCCATCTGTTAAAAAAGGCCGCGCGTCCGTTTTTGAACTGAACGGTGTCCCGTCTCTGGGGCAGGCGCTGCCACTGGCTATGCAGCATGTTGTTGCCATGATCGTGGGCTGTGTCACCCCATCCATCATTGTAGCAGGAGTCGCAGGCGTCAGCCCTTCTGACCGGGTGATCCTGATCCAGGCGGCCCTGTTCTGCTCTGCCATCAGTACACTGTTACAGCTCTTCCCCTTTATCCGATTCGGAAATATGCAGCTGGGAAGCGCGCTTCCTGTGATCCTCGGCATCAGCTTTGCCTATGTGCCAAGTATGCAGGCCATTGCCGGAACCTATGACATTGCCACCATCCTGGGAGCTCAGGTAGTCGGCGGTGTCGTCGCCATCATTGTAGGCTTCTGCATCCGGAAGATCCGTGTACTGTTTCCACCTCTGGTAACCGGAACCGTGGTCTTTACCATCGGACTTTCTCTGTATCCGACTGCAGTCAACTACATGGCAGGCGGAACCTCCAGCGAAAGTTACGGTTCCTGGCAGAACTGGCTGGTAGCATTCTTCACTCTGGCTGTTGTAACGGGCCTGAACCACTTTGCCAAAGGATTTTTAAAGCTGGCTTCCATTCTGATAGGTATTGTAGCTGGATACATCCTGGCTGTTCCTTTTGGTCTGGTGGATCTTTCCGGCGTACAGTCCGCAGGAATCTTCCAGCTTCCGCAGCCGCTGCATTTTTCCATCAGCTTTGAACCCTCTGCCTGCGTGGCCATTGGCCTTTTGTTTGCCATCAACTCTATTCAGGCCATCGGAGATTTTTCTGCGACCACTTCCGGAAGTATGAACCGCATGCCGGATAACAAAGAACTGCAGGGCGGCATCATTATGTATGGCATCAGCAATATCCTGTGTGCGTTCTTTGGCGGACTGCCGACTGCCACCTACAGCCAGAATGTGGGCATCGTTACCACCACAAAAGTTATTAACCGGTGCGTCCTTGGACTGGCAGCCATCATCCTGATGATCGCCGGTTTTGTGCCTAAGTTTTCCGGTCTTCTGACCACCATCCCGCAGTGCGTGCTGGGCGGCGCTACGATCTCTGTCTTCGCCTCCATCGCCATGACCGGGATCAAGCTGATCTTCCAGGAGGAAATGAATTTCCGCAACACATCCATTGTCGGACTGTCCGTTGCTCTTGGAATGGGCATTACCCAGGCTTCCGAATCCCTGGCTGCCTTCCCCGAATGGGTCACCACGGTATTTGGAAGTTCCCCGGTAGTGGTAGCCACACTGATGGCCATCCTGCTGAACGTGATCCTTCCAAAAGAAGAAAAGCAAAAGTAAGAAAAACGCTGAGGCCATAAGGCTTCAGCGTTTTTTGTATACTTATCTTTTATCATATCAACATCCTATCCCAGTCCATGACACTCCAGCCAATCCATCAAAAGCGGCTTTTCTTCCCGGATCCTATGCGCCCGGATCCGGAACGCACCAATAGTAAACAGAGTAAATACTGCCGCCAGGATCAGAAGATAGACCAGACATCCCCGGATACTTTCCCCGCCGCTGATGGTACTCCGGAAAGCCTGTACGGTATACGTAAAAGGTACCCATCCATGAAGGGCCGGCACGAAGCTGCCGGAAACTTCCAACGGGTAGGTCCCGGCCGATCCCGCCAGCTGTACCACCATAAAGATCAGCATCAGAAAGCTTCCTGCCTTCCCGAACAGATCAGTAAAGAAATACATAATAGACATAAATGCTACAGAAGCCACACAGGCTGTCAGAATGGTTTCTCCCCATCTGGCAGGTGCAAATCCGTCAAATAGATGGAGCGCGCCCAGCATTACCAATGCCTGCAAAACTGCTACCGTATAGAGTACTGTAGCCTTGCTGCGCCACCATGCTTTTCCGGAGCGTAATTTTCCACTGTAGCTGTTCAAAGGATACATCAGACTAAAGGCAATGCAACCGACCCAAAGTCCCACTGACATCATGTAGGGAGCCATCGCGTGTCCGTTATTGGGCATATCTGTCATCTGGCTTTCTCTGGTATCCACCGGAGCCGCAACCATCTCCGCTGCATTATCACCTGTGTTGGCCTTTCTAACCTTATCTGTCCCCTCTTTTAACCCTGAAGCCAGAGCATCTGCTCCATCCTGTACCTTTAAAAGCCCTGTACTAAGCTGCCCGCTTCCGTCTCTTAACTGTTCTGCGCCTGTATGGATCTTTTCTGCTCCTTTGGTAAGCTCATTCGCACCGGTTACCAGCTTGGGAGATGCTCCATTTAGCTGTTCTGCTCCGTTCGCCAGAGAAGATGAACCCAGTTTCAATGACCTGATGCCATTTTCAGCCTGCTGTGCGGATGCAGCAAAAGTTTCCATCCCTGATGCAAGAGCGGCGCTTCCGTCTGCCGCCTGATCTACCCCCGCTGTATAAGTCTGCACGCCGTCTGCCAACGCAGCCGATTTTTCTTCCAGCACCTTCGCCTGCGATGCCAGCGTCTGCATGCCTTCTGTCGAATTCGATGCCGCCGACAAGAGATCCCCTGCCTGGGAAAGTGCGGTCTGAGCCTGGGAAACCTGGCTGCTCACAGTCTGAGCGCTTTGATAATTAACCTGGGCTTCCTGAAGCGCTTGCCGGGCCAGCGCTGCCAACTGTTCTGTATCTTTCGCCTCCGCGGCTGCTTCGATCTGTCCTGCCAGATAGGAGGGATCCGACGCAGCCGGCGCCCCGCCGAGTGCAGCGGAAGTTTCCTTCATCTGCTGCGCATAACCTGACAGATCCGAAGAAGCAGGTATCTGGGAAAGGGCCCCCGAAAATGCAGCCATTCCTTCACTCAGCGAACGGGCTCCATCTGCCAGTGCCTGAGATTGTCCGTGGCTTTCTCCCACAATGGCCTGCAGTCCGTCATTCAAGGTAGCTGCTCCGTTTTTCAGGCTCCCGGCTCCATCTGAAAGCTGTCCGGCAGCATCGGCCAGTTTCCCTGCCCCCTCGTCCAGCTCCCTTGCGCCGTCTCCTGCTGCCTCTACCCCTCGGGTATATTCCTTCAGCCCTTCTGTCAGGGCCTCTCCTCCGTTTTGAAAGGTCAGAGTACTCTCCGCCAAAATCCCCAGATTTTCTGCCAGCCTGTCACTTCCGGAAACCGCTTCTTTTGCTCCGTCTGCCAGCTGGCCGCTTCCATCCGCGGCTTCCGCCATCCCGTCTCCGGCCTCTCTGATACTGTCAAACATAACTTTTGCATAAACAGTAGTCACTTTCTCCCGGACAGAGTTTTCCATACTCTTCATTGCCGTTTCGCTCATTTTAGAAGCAATATAGTTGGTTCCCGGATTCGTCTCATAAGAAAGTTCCATTTTTTTCGGATTTTCACTTGTAACAGTGGCCGCATTTGCCGAAAAATCTTCCGGGATCGTAATCACCATGTAGCATTTCCCGTCTGCCAGCCACTGTTTCGCCGTTTTTTCATCTGTAAAGCGAAAATCCAGGGAATCGTCCTCTTTTAGCTTCTCCGTCAGTTCCTCCCCGATCTTCATCTCCTTCCCTTCATAATAAGCAGCCTGATCCTGATTGACCACTGCAACAGGAAGCTTGTCTGCCTTTCCATATGGATCCCACATAGACCCCAAAAATAAGGTTGTGTAGATAGATGGGATCGCGATGACTGCAATAACCACCAATAAAAGTATTTTGTTATGGAAAAGTTTCTTCCACTCCTGTCTGACCATGTTTATTTTCCCCTTTCTGTCAGTTGAAAGACATCATTTCTATTAATAGACATCATGTTGATTTTTAGAACCGATTGCATTATACTGAACAAAAGAAAAGGAAGCAACCATCAGATATGGGAGCTAACGTCGGATAATCGACACATCTCTGTTCCCATGTCGGTTGTTTATGAAATTTTAAGAATCTGTGGAGGAAAAAATGAATCCAAAAGACAGAAGAGTCCGGAAAACCAAGACACAACTGGAAAATGGGCTTGCCGGACTTCTGAGGGAAAAAGCGATTAATGAAATCACTGTAACAGAACTGACCGAACGGGTTGATATCAACCGCTCAACTTTCTATCTTCACTACCGCGATATTTATGATATGATGGAAAGCATTGAAAATGAACTGGTGGAAAAGATCGAGGAGCTGATCCAGGCACGCCCGGTCAGCCCCTTCGGAGAAAACAGTTTTCCTTTTATTGAGGACATCTTTGCCATTCTGGCAGAAAATAAAGCGATCTGCGCCGCGCTTTTAGGTCCTAACGGAGACATTGCCTTTCTCCACCGGATCGAAGCCATCTTGTCAAAACACAGCCTGAAAGTACTCGAAGCAACCTTTCCTGACCGGTCAGATGACCTTAAGTACTCTTACGCTTTCTGCCTCTCCGGCTGTGTCGGCCTCATCAAGACCTGGCTGGCTGCCGCCTTCCCGGAAAACCCGGAGCATATGGCAAAGCTGACATTCCGGCTTATCACGAATGCACTGGCAGAACAGCGTTGATCTTTCCCCTACAGATCAAACAGTGACAGCTGGTTGGACTCCGGCAGATCACCCAGAAGACCCAGCTCTCCCATATAATCAATCACCGTCTTACTTGCCTTGGTCCGCTGGCGGAAATCGTCTCTGGACAGATAGGGTCCGTCCTTGGCCGCCTCTTCTACCGCTTCCGCCGCTTTCTCACCCATGCCGTCGATGCTGACAAAGGGCGGCATCAGTTTCCCGTCAATAATCTGGAACTTGGTCGCCTTCGCCCGGTAGATATCAATGGGCAGAAATTCATATCCTCTGGCATACATTTCCTGCACGATATGCATATCCTTCATGGTATCCTGCTCTTTCTTGCTTAAGCTATTGGAACGGCGGTTGTAATCGTCGATATATTTCTGCAGAACTTCTTTTCCCTGGCACATGATCTCATAGGAAAAGGCGTCGGCACGGATTCCGAAATAGGCTCCATAATAGGCCAGCGGATAGTTGATCTTACAGTACGCGATACGGTATGCCATCATCACATAGGCTGCCGCATGAGCCTTCGGGAACATGTACTTGATCTTTTCGCAGGACCAGATATACCAGTCCGGCACCCCATGCTCCGCCATCTCTTTCTTAAAGTCCGGCCACTCCTTGCATTTTCCTTTTGCCACGGCTCCCTTCCGGACACGCTCCATAATGGTAAAGGATTCCTCACTGTCCAGGCCCTGATTGATCAGATAAGTCATGATATCGTCACGGGTACAGATGGCCGTGGAAATCGTGGCTTTTCCGCTGCGGATCAACTCCTGGGCGTTGTTCAGCCACACATCCGTCCCATGAGACAGTCCGGAGATCCGGATCAGATCGGAAAGGGTTTGTGGCTTGGTGTCTACTACCATCTGGATAACGAAATCCGTTCCAAATTCCGGAATCCCGAGGCACCCCACCGGGCAGCCGCCAATGTCGTCCGGCTTAATGCCAAGAGCCGAGGTGTCGTGAAATAAAGACATCACGCCGGGATCGTCCAGAGGGATCTTCGTTGCTTCAAACCGGTGGTCTGTTTCATTGTATTCATTATCCATAGCCGGAGAACTGATATACTCTTCCAGTGTCTTGATCATAGTCGGATCATCGTGTCCCAGAATATCCAGTTTCAGCAGGTTGTGGTCAATGGAATGGTAATCAAAATGGGTGGTGACGATGTCCGTTGTCGTATCGTTGGCCGGATGCTGCACCGGTGTAAAGGAGTTGATCTCCTCTCCCAGCGGCAGCACGATGATTCCGCCCGGATGCTGTCCGGTACTCCTGCGGATCCCGGTACATCCCTGAACGATCCGGTCAATCTCACAGTTTCGTTTTCCCTGTCCCCGTTCTTCATAATAATTCTTCACATATCCGAACGCGGTCTTGTCCGCCAGGGTGGCAATCGTCCCGGCCCGGTAGGTCTGTCCGGCTCCGAAGATAACCTCCGTGTATTTATGAGCATTACTCTGATAATCGCCAGAGAAATTCAGGTCAATATCCGGTTCCTTATTTCCTTTAAATCCCAGGAAGGTCTCAAAGGGGATATCAAAACCGTCCTTTGTAAGCGGCTCCCCGCAGACCGGGCACAGCTTATCCGGCATATCCCAGCCGCAGCCTCCCGCATAGGCCCTGACTTCTTCGGAATCAAAGTCGCTGTAATGACATTTTTTGCAGTAATAGTGAGGGCTTAAGGGATTGACCTCTGTGATTCCCGCCATGGTGGCAACAAAAGAAGATCCTACGGATCCCCGGGAACCTACCAGATATCCGTCCTCATTGGACTTCCACACCAGCTTCTGGGCAATGATATACATGACCGCAAATCCATTGGAAATGATGGAATTCAGTTCTCTTTCCAGACGTTCCGTTACCACCTCCGGCAGTGGATCTCCATACATGGAATGGGCTTTATTATAACAGATCTCTCTTAACTGCTTATCCGAATCCGGAATCACCGGCGGACACTTGTCCGGCCGGATGGGCGTGATCTTTTCGATCATATCCGCGATCTTATTTGGATTCTCGATGACGATCTCTCTGGCTTTCGCAGAGCCCAGGTATTCAAATTCCTCCAGCATCTCATCCGTGGTATGCAGATACAAAGGCGCCTGTTCATCAGCGTCTGAAAAACCTTTTCCTGCCATAATGATCCGCCGGTAGACTTCATCCTCCGGATCCATAAAATGTACGTCGCAGGTGGCAACCACAGGCTTTGCGAACTGTTCTCCCAGCTTTACGATCCGGCGGTTCAGATTACGGATGTCTTCCACAGAATTTACGTTTCTGACACGGTCACTGTCGATCATGAACCGGTTATTTCCCACCGGCTGGATCTCCAGATAATCATAAAAGCTGACGATCTTTGCAATCCTGGCATCAGACTTTTCACTCAGCAGAGCCTGATAAAGTTCTCCTGCCTCGCAGGCGCTTCCCACCAGCAGGCCTTCCCGGTATCTGGAAAGTACACTTTTCGGGATCCTGGGTCTTCTGGCATAATATTCCAGATGAGACTTGGAGATCAGGGTATACAGATTCACCCGCCCCACTTCATTGCAGGCCAGGATGATCACATGATACGTGGGAAGTTTTTTCACCACATTTTCACTCTGGGTCCCGAAATGATTCAGCTTCGTCAGATCGTGGATCCCTTTGTCCTTTAACATGTGTACAAATTTTACAAAGATCTCTGCGGTCGCTCCCGCGTCATCCACCGCCCGGTGATGATTCTCCAGCGAAATATTCAAAGCATTTGCCACAATGTTCAGCTTAAACTTGGACAATGTGGGCAGAAGCATCCTGGCAAGCGCCACGGTATCCACAGAGGTAAAATCCGGCATCAGGTCCAGATAGCGCATATTCTGCTCCAGAAATCCCACGTCAAAGGACGCGTTGTGCGCCACCAGCACCGCATCTCCGATAAATGCAAGGAATTCCGGTAATACCACTTCAATCCCCGGCGCATCCATGACCATCTGGTCTGTGATGCTGGTCAGCCGGGTAATCTCAAAGGGAACCGGTATCCCGGGATTCACAAAAGTGCTGAACCGGTCCGTGATCTTTCCATCCTCAACCTTCACGGCTCCGATCTCAATAATCTTATCTTTGACAGGACTAAATCCGGTAGTCTCCAGGTCAAATACCACGTAGGTTCCATCCAGAGACTGCCCTTTTTCGTTGACAGCCACGTCCGTCAGATCATCCACCAGATACCCTTCCACTCCATAGATGATTTTAAACGGATCGTCTTTATCCAGCGTTTCTATGTAATGATTCGCGTCCGGAAAGGACTGGGCCACTCCGTGATCGGTAATGGCGATGGCCTTGTGCCCCCAGTCGTGGGCCCGCTTTACCAGGTCTTTTACTTCGGACACTCCATCCATGTCACTCATTTTCGTATGACAATGAAGCTCTACCCGCTTTTCCGGCGCCGTATCCTGTCTGGACTGGGTAAAATCACTGATCTTGCGGATTCCGGTGACAGAAGCGATCCCCAGTTCCCTGTCAAATTTATCAATGGCTGTTACGCCCTTAATCTTTAAGAACGCCCCTGGCTTGATCTCTGCCAGGATATCCGGAAGCTGTTCATTTTTCACAAACATTTTCACCATGATCGTATCCGTAAAATCTGTCACCGCATACATAACAATGGTTTTTTCATTTCGGATTTCTCTGGTATCAAAGCTGATCACCTTCCCGTGGATTGTGATTTCTCCCATTTCCGTCACTACCTGTGACAGTTCGATCGGTTCATCATCAAAATCCCGGCCATAGATCAGGTTCGGATCGTCACTCTGGCGCTTTGCGCTGTAATAAGAGCCTTTATAATCGCTCCTTTTTCCTTTTTGTTTCTGAGTTCCGCCAGAAGCTGTGGCAGCTTCCTTCTTTTCTTCCTGCCTCCTGGCTTCTTTTTCCTCCCGAAGGGCTTTCCTCTGCCTGCGGATAGCGTCTACTTCCAGCTTCAGCTTCTCGTCATTATATTTGAGTTTACTGTCTTTTTGCTCCTCAAAGATCACCCGCACTTCAATCGGACGGTGAAAGCGTTCTTCAAACACGCCGGTCAGATACTGGGTCAGGGCTTCTCTTCTGCCCTGTGCTACGATCGTATCCGTCATTCTCAGCAGAAGGATATTCTCATCCTCAAAAGAATACTCTCCGCTTTGCAGCATGTTCCGCTCTACAACACTTTTTTCATTCAGTTCCAGGAGAAAACTGTCATAGTACTCCCGCATCAGATTTTCCGGCGTATACTGTCCGGACAATTCATACTCTTCCAGAATCTCCACCCGGATCCGGCTTCTGGCAAAAAGCTGATCCTTAAGCAGATCTTCCACCTCGTAAATGTGCTGTTTCTGGATCAGATGCCGGCTGAAAAGATGTATGCGGACATAATCCCTGGCTGAATTTGTGACCACCTTCGTCACCTTTGTGGATTCAAACAGCATCCACAAGTCATCATTCAGTTTTAACGTAGGAAATACTTCAAAAAACGGTTTACTCATTCCAGTGCAGCAGCTCCTGTTTTAATGTTTCCAATAACTCTTCTTCTTTCACTTTTTTTATGATCTCGCCTTTTTTAATCAGCAGTCCTTCTCCGATCCCGCCGGCAATGCCGATATCCGCCTCTTTTGCTTCCCCAGGCCCATTGACTACGCAGCCCATAACCGCTACTTTTATGTCGTCAAGAGGAATATCCTGCACCATCTCTTCCACCTGGTTGGCAAGACCGATAAGATCAATCTTTGTTCTGCCACAGGTAGGGCAGGACACGACTTCAATACCGCCTTTGCGAAGGCCCAGTGTCTTTAAGATCAATCTGGCGGACTTGATCTCTTCCACCGGAGAGCCGGTAAGAGACACGCGGATCGTATCTCCGATCCCCTGTGACAGAATCAGTCCAAGACCAATGGAGGACTTGATATTCCCGGCCAGCAAAGTGCCGGATTCTGTAATCCCCACATGCAGCGGATACGGGCAGACTTCCGCGATCCGTTCATGGGCGCGGACGCACATCATGACGTCCGAAGACTTAATGCTGACTACAAGCTGGTCATATCCCATATCTTCAATCATATGTACTTTTTCCAGTGCGCTCTCCACCAGGCCTTCCGCCGTGACTCCTCCGTATTTTTCCACCAGCCGTTTTTCCAGAGAACCGCTGTTTACGCCGACCCGGATAGGCACATGATATGCCTTCGCCTTTTCTACTACGGCGCGCACTTTTGTCTCATCTCCGATATTACCGGGATTGATCCGGATCTTGTCTGCTCCGTGCTCAATAGCCGCGATCGCAAGACGATAATCAAAATGAATATCTGCCACCAGCGGAATATGGATCTGCTTTTTGATCTCTGCAAGGCTTTCCGCCGCTTCCATGGTAGGAACCGCGCAGCGGATGATCTCGCAGCCGGCTTTTTCAAGGGCAAGAATCTGTCCCACCGTAGCCGCCACGTCTTCTGTTCTGGTATTCGTCATAGACTGGATCGCTACCGGATTTCCGCCGCCGATGACGCGGCTGCCGATCTTTATCTTTTTTGTCTGTTCTCTTGTAATCATATGCGCCTCTCCTTTTGCTCAAAAACCCCGCATCTTAAAATGCGGGGTATTTGGTTTCTATTATTTTTCTGTAAATACAAATTGTTCGCCATACTCGCGTTCTGTCAGGGTCAGTTCCTCCTGATCCACACTGTAATCAAAGGATGTTGTCACGGGACTCAGTGCATTTTCCAACATTTCTTCCGTGTACAGACCTTCCGATCCCTCGGCAATTGCTCTTAACTCTTCCTCATCATACGAAATGGAAATATTCTTATCGTCCTTATCCAGCGTATACGTCATGGGAATCTCTACCTTGCCGCCTTCTGAAAACTCCGGAAGCACTGCGGTCACCTCGCCGCTTCCCTGAAACTTCAGTTCCAGGCTGCCATCTTCATTTACCCAGCTTCCCTCCACCGGATTAGTCGTAAAAAGCTTCGTCAAAAGAAAAATTGCTATAAGTACGATCAGCACAGACGACACTATCGTGGCGATCCTCCAGATCTTACTGCGCATAGCTTCATCGTTTTTTTCAATCATCATTTATCTTATCCTTTCGGTTTCTTTTTTTATTATATAGTCTTTCCCGGAAGGTGTCAACGTCAGTCAGAAGCCCAGGCATGGAAAGCTACCCTTCCACCTCCACGATCAGATAGAATCCTTTTTCTGTCTTCTCGATCTTTCGGATCACGCCTTTTCTTGCCCGGATCCGTTCGCCGGTCCGGTAGATCCCGGACATGGCAACCGAAGGTTCCACCAGATAAGTATACTGGCCAGTCACCGCGCTTCTTTCACTGATCTCTACTTCCTGGCCTTCTTCCACCAGTCCTTCCCGTTCCATCTTAAATCTTTCCTGCCTCATATCTGGATCTCCTTTCCTTTTGTTCCGTTCTGCAACATTTCCGCAACACTTTGTTGATATTCAGCACATTGTGTGTTCTTTATCGCCACACTTGGTAAAATATACCAAATTGTTAATATTCACCGAAATACAGAGGAGGAACGGCATCATGTCCTTTGCCGAAAAATTAAAACAACTTCGTCTGCAGAACAATTTAACACAGGAAGCGCTCGGAAAACGAATGAATGTTTCCCGGTCTACCATTGCCGGTTATGAAACAAAGAACCGTCAGCCATCTTATGAAAAGCTGACGGCGCTTGCCTCTCTTTTTCGTGTACCGGTGGATTACCTTCTGGACGAAGAAGATGAGCCGGTCCAGTTATCTGTGTCCCGCACCGGAATTCCTTCCAGCGCCGATACCATTATCCTCTCCCGATACCGCAGACTTTCTGCCCGTTCCAAAGAGGAAATGCTGGATTTTCTCCAGTTCCTTGAATTCCGCGACCGGAAAAAGCACTGAGATATATCCTTATTCTTTCACAAATCTGTGATAAATATAAGCGTTTGCCTCTTTTTCTTCCTGGTCATCCAGCGGAGCAAGTTCCGCGCTGCCATACTTTCTCTCAAGCGCTCTTTTTAGCAGCCAGTCGCAAACCTCTGGATTCTTTGGAAGCAGCGGGCCATGCAGATAGGTGCCGATCACATTTTTGTATACCACACCTTCATATCCGCTCTCCCCGTCGTTTCCATATCCGTAGAGGACTTTCCCAAAAGGCTGATTCTCACCGATAAAAGTTCTTCCTCCATGGTTTTCAAATCCTACCACCGGCATGCTGGTCAGCCCGCTTTGCAAAACAATATTATCGATCAGCCGTCCTTCTCCCTGTTCTGTATAAATGTCTACCAGATGAAGTCCCTCGATCACACCGTCTTCCGTCTTATAATAATTTCCAAGAAGCTGATAACCGCCGCATACCGCGATCACCACGCCTCCGTCTTCTACATATTCTTTGAAATCCTTCTGGATCTTTTGAAGATTTTTGCAGACAATCGCCTGCTCCCTGTCAGAACCGCCTCCCAGAAGTACGATATCCAGCCCGGAAAAGTCAATCTCATCCCCGGTGTTAAATTCAATCGTCTCTGCCTCGATCCCTCTCCACCGACATCTTTCCATCATACAGGCGATATTTCCCCTGTCACCGTAAAGATTCAGAAGATCCGGATAAAGATGTCCGATCACGATTTTTTTCTGTGTATCTCCCATTATCCGTTTTCCTCCAGTCTTTTTAATATATTTCTGGTGCCAAAAAGCGCCGTGTAATTTACCAGCACGTACAGATTTCCGCATCCGTCTTTGATCCGGCTGCGGATTGCCGTTTCTATATCTGCTTCAAGCAGAGAAGAAATATTGACATACTTCATCCGAAGCCGCATATCCTGACAACGGATGCCGCTGACAGTGATCGAATGGATGTTGTCCTCTTTAAACCGGTCAAAATCCACATCCCAAAGCCAGGAAACATCAATACCGTCCTGGGCGTTATCATTAATCACAATTATGATATCTTTCTCGGAAGGGTCCTGCATCACGGCAGAGATATTCTGGTTGAATCCTGCCGGGTTTTTCGCCAGGTTCAATACAACTCTGGTCCCTTCGATCTGAAATTCTTCCATCCGTCCATTCTCCGGATGGAAATTCTGCAGCATCTGATTAAAGTGATCGGGTCTGATCCCTCCGGTCCGGATGGCTGCATAAGCCGCAAGAATATTGTATACATTATAAAACCCTTTATAATTTGCAAGGATCTTCTCTTCTCCCACCGTAAACGCAAGGGTATCGCCCACCTCTACGTTTTCCGCGTCAAAATCCAGCGGAGGCCGGCGAAAATCACATCCCGTGCAGACATAGTCGCCAAGCTGACTGTAATGGTAGAAATGATATTGCAGCAGGGCTCCGCATTTTTTACAGAACCGTCCTTCCCGGATCTCATGAGACTGGCTGTCATCCATGACCTTCTGCCCGATGCCGTAAGTCACATAAGGATTCCCGCTGTCCATGGCAAGAAATGCAGACAGCGCATCGTCTCCATTGACGATCACCTTCATCTTCGGCGCGCTCTGCATCACCTTTTTCAGAATGTTCATGGTAATATCAATCTCGCCGTACCGGTCCAGCTGATCCCGGAATAAATTGGTCAGCACCATGTAATCCGGCTTGAAATGGGGAAAGACTCTCCGTGTGGATGCCTCATCAATCTCAATACAGGCATAATCCGCCTTCAAGTTTCCTCCCAGGCCCGCCGCCAGGGCAAACGCCGCAGCCACACCATTTAACATGTTGGATCCGGTGTGATTACAGACCACCCGGTATCCTTCCGCTTCCAGCGCAGCGCACAGCATATTGTTGGTCGTGGTCTTGCCATTTGTCCCGCAGACAATAAAAATATCCTTCTTCACCTGCGAGGCCAGTGTCCGTAAAATAGACGGATCCAGCCGGAGCGCGATCTTTCCCGCCCAGGTTACCCCCTGGCGGTGAAAGATATGCACACTGATTTTTTCTGCCAGTTTTGCCGCCCATACGGCAGTCATCCTGCGTAATCTCATAATTTCTAAGCTTCCTTTATCATTTTTGTAATATTTTCCGGATCCGGCATGGAGCGGATCGCACCCTTCTTCATGGTGATCAGGGCTGCGCCGGCATTTGCATAGGTCAGGATCTCTCCCAGTACTTCCTCATTCATACCGTCCATTCCATGCGTCAGAAGGCCGTGGATCGCACATCCGCAGAAGGTATCACCTGCGCCGGTAGTCTCAATAGCCTTTACTGTAAAGCCTTTCTTTTCCACCCGGAGATCCTGATAGTAGGCACGGCTTCCTTCTTTTCCCATGGTCAGGAAGATCAGCGGAATATGATATTTTTCCTGAAGGATCCGAATGCCTTCGTCATAATCTTCTTTGCCGGTTACAAACTGGATCTCATTATCGGAGATTTTCAGCATATCGCAGTACCGGAATCCGTACTCCATCATCTCTTTCGCCATATCCAGGCTGTCCCAGAGCGGCGGTCTCAAATTCGGATCAAAAGTGATCAGACATCCGGCGGCTTTTGCCGTTTCAAGCGCTTTCTTTGTTGCAGAGCGCACCGGCTCGTCTGTCATAGACAGCGTTCCGAAATGAAAAACTTTCGACTGGCGGATCAGTTCATAATCCACTTCCTCTTCTGATAACATCATATCTGCCCCCGGCTTCCGGTAAAAAGAAAACTCGCGGTCGCCATCCGGGAATGTATGTACAAATGCAAGTGTGGTATGGATCTCCCGGTCAAGAAGCAGGCCTTTTGTCTCAATTCCCAGTTCGTCGATGGTATCCCTTAACAGACGGCCAAACTGGTCTTCTCCTACCTTCCCGATAAATGCGGTCTTTCTTCCCAGCTTATTCAGCATCGCCAGCACATTACAGGGCGCGCCTCCCGGGCAGGCTTCAAACAGGTTGTTTCCCTGGTCGCTCTGACCATTTAATGTAAAGTCGATCAACATCTCGCCCATAGCCGTTACATCATATACTTTTTCCATACCCTAATCTCCTTATCCATTTTTATTTTTTATTTTAGCATATCGCCTGGGAAATGAAAACCAACGGACTAGCGCTCTTCCATATATTTTTTCAGTGCTGTAAACAAGGTTTCCATTTCTTCTCTGGTTCCGACTGTAATGCGGAGATAATCCTCGATCCGCTTGCTTCCCCAGAACCTTACATATATTTTTTGTTTCTTTAGAAACTCAAACAAATCTTTCCCACTGTATTTTGGATGTCTGACAAAAAGAAAGTTTGCTCTGGAATCTGTCAGTTCAAATCCCATTCCTGCCAGCTCTTTTTTTGCCCACTCTCTGGTCTGAATGATCTTCTGAAGATTTTCCTCAAAATATGCCCGGTCTTTCACCGCTTCTGCTCCGCAGATCAAAGCCGTCTGATTCATGGTGTAGGAATTAAACGAGTATTTGGCATCATTGAGATACCGGATCAGTTCCGGATTGCTGATGGCATATCCCACCCGCATGCCTGCCATAGACCGCGCTTTGGAAAAAGTCTGCACCACGATCAGATTATCATATCTGTCGATCAGTTCCATGGCCGACCGGCCTGCAAAGTCCACATACGCCTCGTCCACTATTACAACCACATCCTGGTTGTGAGCGATAATATCCTCCACCTGGTCAAGTTCCAGATAGATTCCTGTGGGCGCATTGGGGTTTGGAAAAATAACCCCTCCATTTTCCGGATAATAATCTTCTTTCCGGATCCGGAAATCCTCATCCAGCGCTTTGCACTCATAGGGAATCCTGTAAAGATCCGCCCAGACTTTATAAAACGAATACGTCACATCCGGAAAAAAGATGGGTTTCCCGGAGTTAAAAAAGGTCAGAAAGCACATGGACAGAACATCATCCGACCCCACTCCCACAAACACCTGCTCCGGACTCACCCCGTAAAATTCCGCCAGGGCATCCACCAGCACTTCCGCCGTCGGATCCGGATAGAGCCGGAGCCTTCCTAAGTCCATCTCCTCCAGCGCCTTTGCCACGCCCGGAGCCGGCGGATATGGATTTTCATTTGTATTCAGTTTGACCACCTGCTCCTGGGGCTGTTCCCCTGGGACGTAAGGCTCTACCTTCCTTATGTTTTTTTCAAATGCCTTCATAGTCCACATCCTCTTTAGAAATATTTCTTTGCCAGTTCCCGGAATTTCGGAAGCGAATTCACGATGGTTTCATATGACACACAATAAGCCAGGCGCACATATCCCGGGCATCCAAAAGAACTTCCCGGAACCATCAGGATATGGAATTCCTTTCCGTCGGCGCAGAACTGTTTCTCATCTTCGACCGGAGACTTTACAAACAGATAAAATGCGCCTTCCGGCTTAATGCATGCAAAACCGCATTCCTTTAACCCGTTATACAGAGTTTCCCTGTTCCTGTCATAAAATCCGATATCTGTCTTTTCATGAAGGCATTTTGCCACCAGTTTCTGCTGCAGAGTCGGCGCATTGACAAAGCCCAGGATCCTGGTCGCCACATTAGCCGCTGATCTCAGATCTTCACTGTCTGTCACCTCATCCGGGATGACCAGATATCCGATCCGTTCTCCGGGCAGGGATAACGATTTGCTGTAGGAATAGCCCACGATCGTATTTGCATAGTATTTTGTCAGATACGGCACTGCCACTCCGTCATATACCAGTTCCCGGTAAGGCTCATCGGAAATCAGATAAATATCCGTTCCGTATTCCTTCTGCTTCCGTTCCATGATGGCCGCCATTTCTTTAATGGTCTCTTCGGAATATACCACACCGGTCGGATTATTAGGAGTGTTTACGATCACAGCTTTGGTCTTTGGAGTGATCTTCTGTTCGAATTCCGCAAGTTTTGGCTGGAAAGTCTCTGTATCCGGCGAGATTTCCACCAGAACGCCGTCATAATTATTGGTATAGGACCGGTATTCTCCAAAATACGGGGCAAATACGATAACCTCATCCCCCGGATTGATCAGAGACTTTAAGATCACGTTCAGTCCCCCCGCGGCTCCCACCGTCATAATAATATTCTCTCCTGTAAATGTTGTGTCGAACCGTTCATTTATGGATTCCGCCACTGCCTCTCTTACATCGGCATATCCGCTGTTGCTGTTGGTATATCCATGAAGTACCACCGGATCGCTGTCATTGACCAGTTCGACAATCGCGTTCTTTACTGCTTCCGGAGCCGGGACATTGGGATTCCCCAGACTGAAATCATAGACATTTTCAGCGCCGTACAGCTTTGCCATACGATTTCCTTCCTCAAACATCGCCCGGATCGCCGAGCTGTTGGCTACCATATTTTTCATCTTTTCCGCGATCATTTTTTCTCTCTCCTTTTTCTTTATATCTGTTGACTTGCATCACTCTTTTTCTGTAACCTTGCCCTTTTCTACCAGGAATACCGGCCGGTAGGAAAGCTTGGCCTTCCGAAGCCCCTCCGCTCCGGTGTCCTCCTCCCGGTTCACATACTGGTAATCCATGCATTCATGCTCCACAAACTGTTGATTGATCATAGGATATGCTCCCTGAATATCAGCAAACGCTTTCTCTATGTGAACCACAAAGGTATCCGGACAGATCGGTTCTCCGATCGTAAATGCCACTACCTCTCCGTCAATCCTGAGAATTCCTCCTGTAAGCTTCAATTCTTCAAACAAGCGCAGAGAATTTAAGGTCACGCAGATCTCTCCACGTTTTTCCGGATCGTCCTCGCATCCATTTTCATTTCTCCATTTGAGCGCCATCTGGAAGCAGTCTTCCAAGTTATCTTTTGTAAGCTTTTCATAACTCCACCGGCCCTCATAAAGAGATTTGAACTTATTAATGTGATTCCGCTTCCCGTGCAGTTTCTTCCCCGCCAGGGTTGCAAGCTTCTCGCTTTCGTATACGTAATCCGCGCTGTCACGATCATACTCAATCTGAAATCTGCCGGGATACCATTCCTCCAGCTGCGCGAAATATTCGGGAGTCACATTGTAAAGAGTAAATGGCCAGCCTTTTTCTTTGCTATATTCCATCAGTACTTCCAGGGCTTTTTTCACCTGCTGCGGTTCTCCCGCCGGGTATGCGTAAGATAAATGAGTCTCATCCTCACTCTTGAACACCAGTGCGTCTTCCACAACCGCCCAGGTTACCGGGTATTGCCGGGACCAGAGGTATACATTAGCAAAGGTCCTCTCACAGCTTCTGCTGGTATGATGTTCAAAATAATGGGTAATGATCTCCCGGTCGGCAAGCTCCGGTCGTTTAAACGGTATTTCTGTCATAAAATATTCTACCTTCTTTTCATGAATGTTAACAGTTGCCTATATACGCTCAATAGTATAACACATTTTGCCGGCATTTTTAAAAGTCCTTTTTACTTTTTTATAAAAATTAATAAGAATCAGGATCTCAGCCTTGGAGATCCTGATTCTTTCAACATTAATTTCACTCTCAATCTATTCTTTTCTATTACTCTACTGTAATAGTAATTGTCGGCACGCCTTCTTCCATGCTCCACTGCAAACTGGCCACTCCGTTCCATGTAGTTGTCATATGATTCTTATTTTCACAGATTCCCGTTCCGGTCATACCCAGTACTTCATTACCCGCTTCTGCCACACCTTCATAGAACTCTTTACTTTCTGCTTTATAAGATTTGTCCGGATAGGTGTATTTCCAGGTAATAGAATCTACTCTATCATTTCCCATCTCAGCCATAACCGGCGCCATAGTACTGAATACACCACACCGCTCCGGCGCATAGTACTTTTTATTTCCTACTTCCTTTTCCGGATCCCACATTCTGTCATGTAAAGCCTGCTCACTGGATCTTGCCAGTTCCTGCAAAGACAACCATCCATCTTTTGCATAGTCCAGAGACGGAGCCGGTCCACACTCTCTACTCATCTCAACAGTATCATCCTGAGCCTTTGAAGCCGTGCCGGTTGTGGTAAAGGTTTCCTTCGCTCCCTGATATTCTACGTTGTCATAGATTACATAAAACTGATAGGAATACTCTGTTCCAGGTGTCAGTGTTACTCCAAGTTCTCCGGTAAAATCATACCAGATATTGAATCTGCTCTCATTTCTGGAACAATTTTCTTCATGACGTTTGATCAGGCTGCCATTGCTGTCATAAATGTAACATCCAACTTTTTTCACATGAAGCCTTTCCGGATTGTTGACCTTTGTATGGATTACTGCGTTCGTATCATAACGTTCCAAACTGTGATAATTGAAAGAAAAATCATGATAGACCTGCTGCTTATTTCCGCTATTTCCATTATTACCGTTCCAGGTAAAATAGCTGTAACGACTGTCTCCAAGTTCAGCTTTAGCTCCGACCCACGCTTTGTTATAATCGCCGTTCCATGCATTCTGCTGGATCAGTGTTACCGTATTACCATTAACTTCTTTTACAATCGCCCAGTGTACACTCTGATTATCCCGCAGGATATCGCCCACCTTCGGGCTATTTGTTTCCGTAAAACTCCCCTGGTCTATTTGGGGAACAGAAGTCGTAGAGTTCAGACCATAGACATCTCTTCCATAGACATCTCTGTAAAACCGTTTAACAAATGCCGCGCAGGAATAGGTGGTGTCAGTATTTGTTCCAGAATTATATGGCTCATACAAGGCATCAACCTTCACACCGTTTACTGTAATACTGTCTACTGCGCCTCCTGCGATCGACACAAAAGACCCATTGCTCATCTTGGCTTCTGCTGTACCCGGCACTGCAGTAAGTCCGATGATCACAGCCGCTGCCGCAATCCCCATCTTCATTCCCATTGCTTTCCATCCTTTTTTTACCATTTCTTTCTTTAACATCACAATTTCCTCCTAATTCTTATTTTCTGATTTTCCTGTTTGTTTCAATTGCTTTGTTATTCTTGATGATTTTATGATAAATCACAGTTTTGCAAATTTGTTTTTCAGCTTTTACGAAGCTTGGAAAAACAGCTTCCTGCCATTAAAAAGCTTTCCCTGATTCCTTCTGCCGTGTCCGGATAACAGGTCGTATTCTCTTTTCGGATCCCGGTATCCTCTGCCAGCTTTATCATCTCCATGTCCGTCCCAAAGAACAGGATCACCCAGCCCTTCTTCTGTCTTTCTTCGATCAACTCCTTAATCTGCTGTGCGCCATACTGCACACTGGCATTTTCCATCCCATCTGTAATAATGAAAACCAGTACTTTCTCCTCATAATCCCCTTCTCTTCCTTCCAGGAGGCTGTCTGTCTGGTTGAAAACTTTTCCTATGGCATCAAACAGCGCCGTGTTTCCTCCTATATAATATTCCCGCTCCTTAAGCTCTTTTACCTCCCGAACCGGCGTGTGACTATAGAGAACCTCACACTGATCGCTGAATAATGCTGTCGTAATGTACGCCTCCCCGGATTCCTTTTTTTGTCTTTCCAGCATCTGATTAAAGCTTCCGATGGTATCTTTTCGTTTTCTATACATAGATCCGCTTCTGTCCAATATACAAACCATTTCTGTTGCTTTCTTTTTCATCTCTTTTCCTCCTCGTATAAAATGAAATCCTCGTGTTCATCTGTGATTTCATTCTAAATCTCAAATAAAAAAATCTGTGTCTGGGACGCGAAACACAAATTTGCAAAACTGTGGTTTATCATAAAATCATCAAGAAACACAAACACCGGCTGCGCCGGATGTCAAGGAGGAAATGATTATGAAAAAAGAATTTATAAAAGGATTATTATTTGTAACAGCACTCACAATTGCGACTCCGGTCACTACATTCGCAAAAGAGCACGAAATTCTTGCTTCCAGCGACACAAAAGTAATCTCAGAAAAAAAAATTGAAAAATTATCCGACTGGGAACTTCGGGCGGCACGCTATGAAATCACTGCAAGACATGGAAAAGAAGTATATTCCGAAGACATGAAAGAATATTTTGAAGGAACCGGCTGGTATCAGCCTGTAGAAACTTATGATCCGTCCTGCCTGTCCGAAATCGAGCAGCAAAACTTAGACAATCTCTATAGAAAAGATCTTTCCCGCCGCCAGGAAGATGCAAAAGAACGATTTGAAGAAAACCAGCGAATTTCCGAAAGCGGAGACGTACAGGTCATGTCTTCTTCCTACGTATATATCGAAAGCCCTCTGTACTACGAAGACATGGTAGGCACCTGGGTAGACAACACCGATCCGGATCATCCGACTGTCCTGAAGATCCGGGAAGATAATGGAACCTTTTACGGACACTACAGCTGGTTCACTCCAGGCAATGAAATCGGCATCGGCTTCGCCAACACCTACACCGAATGGGGAAAATGGGACGGATACCTGGATGTGACTTGCGAAAACGGATACCTGTCTTTCCATAACACAACAGACCCTGCCTCCACAATTTTCGCAAACTTCCAGTATGATGTCATGAACGATTCACTCGTAGAGATTAGCAGCTATGGCATCAGCCATACCTTTACCAAAGACGACACATTTGAATATACATTGTAAACTATTACGTGACTGGGGACGGGGGATTTTTAAAAATCCCCCGTCCCCAGTCACG
>NZ_JACJLV010000034.1 GCF_016902415.1 Mordavella massiliensis
ATATCATATAGAAACCGCAGTAATAAAAAAATAATATTTTTTTATAAAAATATATTGACAAATAAAGACGGCGGTGTTATATTAAAAATACAAAATAACAGATGTTCATTATAAGACAGACGCGAGCTGTAAATAATGAAAATGTTATTTCTCATCAACACAAGTGTTGAAGAAGATTTCCCGGAAGAAGAAATGCCGAAGGCATCGGGAAGAAAAATTTTACGAAAGGAAGGTACGGACCGCCGAACACGTAAAATGAATTTACCAAATTTTTAAAAAAGAAAGAGGTAAAAAAAGAATGACAGAACCAAAGAAGTAGGGGCGGATATCAAATAAGTCAGTTTGGTATCCGCCTTTACTATGCATAAAACCGGCCGGGAGGCTGTGTTAATAAAATGTAAAGAATGATCCCGGAGGAGGGCAGATATTTAGACAGACGTTGACAAGGACTTTTTGTAATGTTATATTCTGGTAGAATCTTTGTAAAATCTAATGACAGGAGGAAGACAGATACACAGGGGTAAGGTGTTTCATATACAGCAAGGGGCAGTATATGAGTAGTTGGTTTTCCGACGGTCATTTTTTTTGTGCAGAGAAATGCCCTGGCAAAGGCGCGGGGCAGGGAACTTGTCTGTAACGAAAGGTTTGGATAGAAAAAGGAGAAATTATGGACGTATCATTTTCGTATTTTTGTCAGGAGATTCTGTCGAATCCGGTGATGCTGATCACTGTTCTCCTGACGCTGGGAGTTATCTTTGTCAACGGATGGACGGATGCGCCGAATGCGATCGCTACCTGTATCGGGACGCGGAGCATGCAGGTGCGCCATGCAATCTGGATGAGCGCTGCATTTAATTTCCTTGGGGTACTGGTGATGACGCGCATCAACAGTTCCGTGGCTTCTACCATCAGTAACATGGTAGATTTCGGAGGGGAGACCCACCAGGCGCTGGTAGCGCTTTGCGCGGCGCTGTTTTCGATCGTTGTTTACAGCGTTGTGGCTTCGTTATTTGGAATCCCTACCAGTGAAAGCCACAGCCTGATCGCCGGACTTTCCGGAGCTGCGATCGCAGTGCAGGGCGGAATCGGCGGTATCAATTTTCACGAGTGGGTCAAGGTGCTCTACGGCCTGGTGCTGAGCCTGGCTCTGGGATTTTTCGCAGGCTGGGTGATCTGCAAGGTGGTTGCGCTGATCTGCGCGGACATGGACCGGCGGAAGACCGGATCCTTCTTCCAGGGAGGCCAGATTTTCGGCGCTGCATTTATGAGTTTTATGCACGGCGCGCAGGACGGCCAGAAATTTATCGGTGTTCTGTTCCTGGGCGTGGCTTTCTGTAACGGACAGAACAGCGTAGAGGGAATGATGATCCCGGTGTGGCTGATGATCCTGTGCTCAACAGTTATGGGTGTGGGAACCAGCGTTGGCGGAGAGAAGATCATCAAATCCGTGGGAATGGATATGGTAAAACTGGAAAAATTCCAGGGATTTTCTGCGGACCTGGCAGGAGCTTTCTGTCTCCTTCTGGCCAGCGTGTCCGGTATCCCGGTTTCCACGACACATACCAAGACCAGCGCCATCATGGGTGTGGGAGCCGTAAAGCGGCTGTCTGCGATCAACTTTGGCGTGGTAAAAGATATGATGCTGACCTGGATCTTTACATTTCCGGGCTGCGGTCTGATCAGTTTTGTAATGGCAAAAATATTTATGATGTTTTTCTAAGGTAAGTTCATTTTTAGGAGGAAAAAGAAATGGCAAGAAAACAGGATGCTTATTATTTTGATAATTTTGTGGCATGTGCCGAGGAGTCCTGCCACGCGGCGCATCTTCTGCGGAAGGTACTTGGAGAGTTCCACCCGGACAATCTGCAGAAATACCTGGAGGAGATCCATGAGATCGAAAACCGGGCTGACGGCAAGAAGCATGATATGCTGGACAAACTGGCAAAAGAATTCATTCCGCCCATCGAGCGGGAGGATATCGTGGCGCTCAGCCAGCACATTGACACCATGACTGATAAGGTGGAAGACGTGCTGATGCGCGTGTACATGAGCAACGTACAGGAGATCGAGCCGGACGCGCTGGAGATGACCGACGTAGTGATCCGCTGCTGCGAGAAAGTCCGGGATCTTCTGAAAGTATTCTCTGACTTCCGCCATGCAAAAAATCTGAAAGGACTGATTATAGAGATCAATGACCTGGAAGAACAGTCGGACCGCCTGTTCATGGCCAGCATGAGACGGCTTCACACCGAATGCCAGGATGCGCTCCACATCATCGCCTGGAGAGAGATCTATATTTACCTGGAGCGGTGCGCGGATGCCTGCGAGCATGTAGCGGATACCGTAGAAAGCGTAGTGATGAAAAATTCATAACAAGAATGGGGACGGGGGATTTTTAAAAATCCCCCGTCCCCATTCTTGTTATCCACCTTTTATCCCCATCAGTTATCCCCAATTGGTGGAAAACCTGTTTTATCTGTGGTAAAATGATAGCATAGCTATATGGTATGTGTGATCAGTGAGGTTTGATTTTTCAGATTGGAGGCATGTATATGTATACATTTGATGACATTCGGAAGGTGGATCCTGAGGTGGCCAGAGCGATCGAGGCCGAGGGTGAACGGCAGAATTCACATATTGAGCTGATTGCGTCGGAGAACTGGGTGAGCAAGGCGGTGATGTCCGCCATGGGCAGTATCCTGACCAATAAGTATGCAGAAGGGTATCCGGGGCGCAGGTATTACGGCGGCTGCCAGTGTGTGGATGTGGTGGAGGACCTTGCAAGGGATCGTGCGAAGAAGTTGTTCGGCTGTGACTATGTCAATGTGCAGCCGCATTCCGGGGCGCAGGCCAATCTGGCGGCGTTCTTTGCGATCCTGAAGCCGGGGGACAAGATCCTGGGAATGAATCTGGACCACGGCGGGCATCTGACCCACGGATCGCCGGTAAATATTTCCGGAAAATATTTTGAGACATCGTTTTACGGGGTCAATGATCAGGGCGTGATCGATTATGATGTGGTGCGTGAGACGGCGCTTCGGGAAAAGCCGAAGCTGATCATTGCCGGAGCCAGCGCATATCCCAGGATCATTGATTTTAAAAAGTTCCGGGAGATCGCGGATGAAGCGGGCGCATATCTGATGGTGGATATGGCGCATATTGCGGGGCTGGTGGCGGCAGGACAGCATCCCAGCCCGATCCCTTATGCGGATGTGGTGACCACTACGACCCATAAGACTCTTCGCGGCCCCAGAGGGGGCATGATCCTGGCGAATCAGGAGGCGGCCGATAAATTCAATTTTGACAAGGCTGTATTCCCGGGAACGCAGGGCGGTCCGCTGGAGCATGTGATCGCAGGAAAGGCTGTCTGCTTCCAGGAAGCTCTGACGCCGGAGTTTAAGGAGTATCAGGAGCAGATCGTGGTTAACGCAAAGGCGCTGGCGAAAGGTCTGACCGACCGGGGCGTGAAGCTGGTTTCCGGAGGAACGGACAACCATCTGATGCTGGTGGATCTAAGCGAAGAGGACGTGACCGGAAAGGATCTGGAGAACCGTCTGGATGAGGCGCATATCACCTGCAATAAAAATGCGATTCCCAATGACCCCAGGTCTCCGAAGGTGACAAGCGGAGTGCGCCTTGGCACGCCTGCAGTGACTACCCGAGGCATGAAAGAGGCGGACATGGACAAGATCGCGGAGGCGGTTGCCATGGTGATCCGGGATGAATGCTATGTAGGGCAGGCACGCCGGATCGTAGAGAGTCTGACGGAAAAATATCCTCTGACATATTAGGGGCGCGTCAGAACACATGAGGACAAACAAGATCAGACAGATTTACAGCAGAATACCAAAAAGAGGAGTGGCCGGCTGCCTGTTACTGGCAGCCGGTATCATACTGACTGCCCTGGCGGCAAATGTAGACGGACCGGCCCAGTGGTACAGCAGGCAGGTGTATCCCGTCTGGGTCAATCTGTGGGGGAGACTCTGCGGGATCTTTCCCTTTTCCGTGGCGGAAATCCTGCTGTATCTTTTGGTCGCAGGATTCCTTCTGTCTCTTGGAAGGCTGATCTGGCGTCTGATAAGAGCAGGGAAGTGCGGATTCCGGCAATCAAAGGGGCAGACGCCTCTTGGCCGCAGGCAGATCCTGGCCTCCTGGGGCAGCGGCTTTTTGCTGGCCGCCGGGGTCTTGTACTTTCTCTATGTTCTGAATTGCGGGATCAATTATTACCGGACGTCATTTTCGGAAAGTTCCGGGATTACGATGGAAACCTATTCGGTGGAAGAACTTACCCTTGTTTGCAGAAAACTGACGGAAGAGGTCAATGAAAGAAGCGGCCGGGTAGAACGGGACACAGACGGAGTTATGCGGCTTGACGCCGAAGAAAATGGAAAGGTGCAGGAGCGGGCGGTGGAAGCCATGCAGGAACTGGGAACAGTTTACCCGGAACTTTCCGGATATTACCCGAAGCCAAAGCCGCTTCTGAATGCCTGGATCCTGTCGGTGCAAAAACTGTCCGGCGTCTATTCGCCTTTTACGGTGGAGGCCAATTATAACTCTGCCATGACGGATTATAATATCCCGTTTACGGCCTGCCACGAGTTGTCACATCTGAAAGGCTTTATGCAGGAGCAGGAGGCGAATTTTATCGCGTTTCTGGCGGGGATCACGTACGACGATCCGGAATTCCAGTACAGTAGTTACCTGACGGGCTGGATCTATTGCATGAATATGCTGCGGGATGCAGACGAGGAGGCATGGGAGCAGGTGCGCAGCGGGCTTTCCGGGGAAGTGGAGCCGGATCTGCAGGCAAACAGCAGGTTCTGGGCCAGGTATGACGGCGCGGCGGCAGAGGCGGCGGACCGGATCAATGACCAGTATCTTCAGGCCAATGGCCAGAAGGAAGGGATCAAAAGCTATGACCGGATGGTAGATCTGATCGTGGAATATTACTGTGGCGGCACGGCAGAGAAATAGAAAGGAAAAGGAGAAGAAAAATGCGGTTAGAAGAAATGTCATGTATTGACTGTGGTGTGAAGAAATGTGACAGCAAGACGGAGGTTGCCAGGGAGGAGTTTCCGCCTTTTTGCGTAACGACTCATCTGGATCCCCAGGTTCTGGAAGAGGCCATGGAGTGCTATAAAGATCCGGAAAACCATAAAGTGATGGTGGCGGCGGCGATGGTGGAGTATGAGCATTACTGCCAGTATACCAGAGTGGAAGAGATCATTGAGTTTGCAAAGCAGATCGGAGCAAAAAAGATCGGGATTGCGACCTGCGTGGGACTTTTGAAGGAGAGCCGGATTCTGGCGTCGATTTTAAGAGATCACGATTTTGAAGTGGTAGGCGTTGCATGTAAGGCGGGCTGCGTTAAGAAGGTGGATGTAGGCATTCCGGAGGAATGTAATGAGATCGGCATCCACATGTGTAATCCCATCCACCAGGCAAAATACCTGAACAGTAAGAAAACAGACCTGAATGTGGTGATGGGACTGTGCGTCGGGCATGACAGTCTGTTTTATAAGTACGCGGAAGCACTGACTACCACAGGCGTAACAAAGGACCGCGTACTGGGACATAACCCTGCAGCGGCCCTGTATACGTCTGATACCTATTATGCGAAAAAACTGAAGAAGTAATCCACGGGAGAAGAAGGACGGCGTTTATTCGTCCAGTTTAATGCCCGATAATGCCTGGGCAAATGCATGGTTGATGGATTCTTCTTTCTGGTTGTTTAAGTACCGCCGGACGTCTTTTTTGGAGACGCCGGCGCCTTCTTTTTCTCTTCGTTTTTTAAAGGCGTCCAGTTTCTCTTTATATCCGCAGGAGCAGACAAAGGTTTCTTCGCCGCCCCGTTTTATCAGTTCCATTTTCTTGTGACACTGGGGGCAGCGGGCGTTGCTTGTACGCGCGATGGTCTCCCGGTAGCCGCATTCCCGGTCCTGGCAGACCAAAAGCCGGCTGTTCTTGCCGTTTACCGCCAGCATCCGTTTGCCGCAGCGGGGACATTTGGTATTAGTCAGATTGTCATGACGGAACTGTCCTGCTGCAGTACGGATTTCTCCGATCAGATCCCGGGTATAACTTTCGATAGACTGGATAAAAGGTCCTTCTTTACTGGTTCCTTTTGCAATATTGGAAAGTTCCAGTTCCCACCGGGCGGTAAGTTCCGGCTTCTTTAAATCCTCAGGCACCAGAGAAAGGAGCTGTTTTCCTTTGGAAGTGACCAGGATGTCCTGGCCTTTTTTCTCGATCAGGAACGAGTGGAACAGTTTTTCAATAATATCTGCCCGTGTGGCGACGGTGCCAAGACCGCCGGTCTCGCTGATGACTTTGCGTTCGTCTTTATCGGCTGACTCCATGTACTGGAGCGGATTCTCCATGGCTCCAAGAAGGGAGGCTTCCGTGAAATGCGGCGGAGGCGTGGTTTTCCCGGTGGTCAAAGTGATCTGATCCGGGGTCAGAACGTCTCCTTTTTTCAGAGCAGGCAGGGAGGTCTCTTCGGGGTCTTCTTCGTACACTTCTTTCCATCCTGCAGCTGTAATCTTCTGTGCTTCTGCGACAAACAGTTCTCCCTCGATCTCGCCTTTCAGGGAAGTTTTCTCATATGCGAAAGGCGGGTAGAGCACACTGAGGAACCGGCGGACTACCAGATCATAAATTTTCCGCTCTTCATGGGTCATATTGGGAAAAATGGCAGCTTCTTCCGTAGGGATGATGGCGTGGTGGTCGCTGACTTTTTTATCATCTACAAAAGATGGATTTCCCTGGATCGGCCCGCGCAAAAGCCGCGGGATCCAGGCTTTATAAGGACCCTGATTGCAGGCCAGGAGCCGTTCTTTGATGGTGGGCACGATGTCCGTGCCGATATACCGGGAGTCCGTTCTTGGATAGGTAAGGACTTTATGGGTTTCATAGAGACGCTGCATAATGTTCAGAGTCTCCTTGGCGGAAAAGCCAAATCTCTGGTTTGCCTCCCTCTGCAGTTCGGTCAGATCATAGAGCCCGGGGGATCCGGTTTTTTTGGCGGTTTTCTGTACGTCTGTAATGGTCAGCGTTTTTCCCTGAACCTTCTGCCTTAGCGTGGTAATGGAATCCTTATGGAAAGAACGGGTGCTGCCGCTTTTTTTCTGCCGCCAGGTCCATTTGATCCCGCCGGCCAGGCAGGTCAGGCCATAGTATTCTTCCGGCCGGAAGGAACGGATCGCGTCCTCCCTGGCAGCGATGATCGCCAGCGTGGGGGTCTGGACCCTGCCACAGGAAAGCTGGGCATTGTATTTGCAGGTAAGGGCGCGGGTGGCGTTGATACCAACCAGCCAGTCCGCTTTGGCCCGGCTTCTCGCTGCATGATATAAAGGATCATAGGCGCGTCCGTCTTTTAAATGAGAGAATCCCTCCCGGATGGCCTTGTCAGTGACCGAAGAGATCCACAGCCTGCGGATGGGTTTGCGGCAGCCGGATTTTTCCAGGATCCAGCGGGCCACCAGTTCCCCTTCTCTTCCGGCATCGGTGGCGATGACGATCTGATCGATGTCCTTGCGGAACAGAAGGGCTTTGACGTGACTGTATTGTCTGGAAGTCTGCCGGATCACCGTCAGATCCCATTTTCCCGGAATCATAGGGAGATCCTCCATCTTCCATTCTTTATATTTTTTATCGTAGTCTTCCGGGTCGGCCAGGGTGATCAGGTGTCCCAGAGCCCAGGTGACCACATAGCGGTCACCCTCCATGCCGCCGGAAATATTTTTGCGGCAGCCGAGGACTCTTGCAATATCCCGGGCGACAGAAGGCTTTTCGGCTAAAACTAATGATTTCATGGCATGTGTCTCCTTTTTGATTTCTCCCATCAAGATAGCGGATTCGCGGAAGTTTGTCAATTGGAAGAAAAAAACCGTTGCAAAGTCGCGGGGAGTGTGATATTATAAACCACGGTCACGTTGGAAACAATGTGGTATGGCCCCGTGGTCAAGCGGTTAAGACATCGCCCTTTCACGGCGGTAACACGGGTTCGATTCCCGTCGGGGTCATTTATTTGCACGTAAGCGACCAAAAGACGGTCGCTAAGTGCTCGTACCAAGGCGCAGTAGCCAAGTGGTAAGGCACAGGTCTGCAACACCTCGATTCACCGGTTCAAATCCGGTCTGCGCCTCTTATAATTCCCGGGAACAATCTGTTCCCGGGAATTTTTTATTGTGATATTCTGAGTTTTATGATACATTCATCATAAATTGAAAGAAGAATTTGCGATACCAATGGAAAGTTGAGAAAGGCATGTCTGTTTCGGAGATTGCGGACGCTTTGGAGGAAACGGAGGAAGTTGTCTATAGGATGATTGACGGAATGAAATAGAAATCTTTGCTAAGAGTAGGAGAAAATAGACAAAAAGAAAGGCCGGAGCTGACGGACCGGAAGATCCGTTGCTCTGGCCTTTTTTGCTTTGCTTTTTTATTTTTTCTGTGCCTTGTCACGCAGTCTTGCGAAGAAGCCTTTTTTCTGCTCCGGCGCGGCTAACGGCCCGCGGATTCCTCTTACTGCGGTTATGTAGATGCCGCTGACAGTGGCTTTTACTTCTTTTTTTACCGGGATCAGCGGATAGATCTGGGCATCGCACATCAGGGTCATGATCTTTGGCCCGACTTTGGCTTTGACTACCGGCACCTTGGAACGGCGCAGGTATTTTGGCGTGTTTTCCAGTACAATAGGCGGGAAATCGGCATCTTTCATGCGGACCTTGCCTTTGTCAATGATCAGCATGGAGATGGTCTGGGCTACAGCGTCCAGCTGTTCCTGCTGCTCTGCCTGCTTCTTCTCCGCTCTTTTTCCTAAAAAATATAATACGACACATGCGATGATCAGTACAACTAAAATCACAAGTAATACGATGGTTAACGTACTCACAACAGACCTCCTGTTTTCTAAAATTCACGTCATTTATTGTATCATTGTTTCTTTACAAGTGCAAGCAATTTGATGGGATAGGGTTACTTTTCTTGACAGAACCGCTATAATAAGAACGGGAGGGAATGAATATGCCTGATAATATTCTGGAAATGATCACAACTTCATATATGTGGCTGTGGGAGCACATGTTCCTGATCAACGTGATTTTTTCGTTCCTGATCATTTTCTTTCAGAGAAGAAATCCAACGACCGTCTGGGCCTGGCTTTTGCTTCTGTATTTTGTCCCGATCCTGGGCTTTGTTCTGTACCTGATCCTTGGACAGAACTTTCGGAAAGACCGGATGTTCAAGATGAAGGAGATCGAAGGCGAGATCAAATACGCAGTCCGGCGCCAGGAAGAATCGATCTACCGGAAAAGGCTGCGGCTTCGGGATCCGGAACTGGAGCGGTTTAAAAGCCTGATCCTTTACAACCTGAATGAAGGCGAGGCTGTGCTGACGGATAATAACGACGTCCGGATCTACACGGACGGCCGGGAGAAGTTTCATGCGCTGTTAAATGAGATGGATCATGCGAGAAATTATATCCATCTTCAGTACTATATTATCCGGGGTGATGAACTTTGGAAGGAAATCGAAGAAGTTCTGATCCGGAAGGCGAAGCAGGGCGTAGAGATCCGGGTGCTTTTTGACAGCATGGGCTGCCGGGGGCACAAGGGCATGCACCGGGCGGACTGGGAGCGGCTTACAAAAGCCGGGATCCAGGTGGCAGAGTTTTTCCCTGCTGTGCTCGGCAAGCTGCAGCTTCGCGTTAATTACCGGAATCACCGGAAGATCGCGGTGATCGACGGGCGCATCGGTTTTGTAGGCGGATTTAACGTGGGTCGGGAATACCTGGGGAAAGACCGCAGATTCGGGTACTGGAGAGACACCCATATCTGTATAGAAGGATCGGCGGTTACCTCTCTTGCGGTGCGGTTTGTGCTGGACTGGAATTATGCGGCAAAAGAAAATATTTTCCTGGAAGACCGGTTATTTGAGATCCCGACTTATGTAAGGAACGGACGGGATCCGGTACAGATCATTTCCAGCGGCCCGGACTCCAGAAGCCAGGTGATCCGCAATAATTACCTGCGTCTGATCCATATGGCCAGAAAAAATATTTATATTCAGACGCCGTATTTTATTCCGGATGACGATATCAAAGATGCGCTGATCATTGCCGTAAAATCGGGGATCGACGTGCGGATCATGGTACCCTGCAAACCGGATCATCCCTTTGTGTACTGGGCGACGTATTCCTATCTCGGGGAGATGATCGAAGCCGGAGCCAGGTGCTATACCTATAACAACGGATTTCTCCATGCGAAATGCCTGTGTGTGGACGGGCTTGTCACCTGTATGGGGACCGCCAATATGGATATCCGCAGTTTTGCTCTGAATTTTGAGGTAAATGCAGTGATCTACAGCGCCAGGACGACAATGCGTCTTCAGGAGGCGTTTGAAAATGATATTCCAAAGAGCACGCTGGTGACCAGAAAAGCATACAAGCAGCGCAGTCTTATGATCCGTACCAAGGAGCAGTTCTGCAGATTATTGTCGCCTGTTCTGTGATTTTCTGAGAAAAGTGTGAAATATCCCGAAAAATGCTAGGAAAGACTGCCGGGATGTGGTATAACATAAGAGCAAGTCTTGAAAAAATGAGGTGTCATATGAAAAAGAAAATAGTAGTAATGTTAACAGGTGTGTTTGCAGCTTCCATGCTGCTTTCCGGGTGTGAGGCCAGCAAGGGTCTGGAGACAGACAATCTTACGATCACACAGTATAAAGGAGTAGAAGTTGACGAGGTGGACAAGCCGGAGGAAGTAACCGACGAGGATGTGGAGGCGGCTATCCAGGCCAATCTGCAGACCCAGGCTACGACAGAGGAAGTCACCGGCCGGGCGGTAGAGTCCGGGGATACGGTGACCATTGATTTTACCGGCAAGATTGACGGAGTCGAGTTTGAGGGCGGCTCCAGTACGGATTATCCGCTGGTGATCGGTTCCGGATCCTTTATTGAGGGATTTGAGGACAGCATCGTCGGCCATAACATAGGCGATACCTTTGACTGGAATGGAAAATTTCCGGATGATTACGGCAATGCGGATTACGCGGGAAAAGATGTGACATTTACCATCACAGTAAAAGGCATCAGCGTAGAGAAAGTGCCGGAACTGACCGACGACTTTGTAAAGAGTGTGTCCGAAGAGTCCAAGACGGTGGACGAGTATAAAAAAGAGATGAAAAAGCAGCTGGAAGAAGAGAATCAGACGACCTATGAAGATACGCTCCGCCAGGAAGTATGGGAGACGGTTCTTGGAAATACAGAGGTAAAGAAGTATCCCAAGGATGAAGTGAAAGAAATGTCCGATTCTCTGACAGAGCAGTACCAGTCTGCGGCGGATTATTACGGAACAGAGCTTGAGGACTTTATTGAAACCCAGATGGGCATGACTATGGAAGATTTTGAATCTCAGGTAGATCAGGCAGTGAAGTCCAGCATTATGCAGAGCATGGTGACAGAGGCGATCGCTGATAAAGAAAAGATCGAGCCGACCAAAGAGGAGTATAACGAGCAGTATAAAGAGATTGCGGAAGCGTATGGCTATGAGGATGTAGACGCGCTCAAGGAAGCGGCAGAGGAAGAGGATCTCAAAGAGATCGTCCTGAATAATCTGGTAAAAGACTGGCTGGTTGAGAACTGTGTTCAGGTAGCCGGTGAGTAAAAAAGGGGAGGGTGCGCACTTTCTTGGAAGTGTGCGCCCTCTGTTTGGAGGGAAAAGTTATGAATGAATGGAATGACAGACAAGGACAGGGAACCAATATGGGCCAACCGGGCGGACAGGGCCAGCCAGGCGGTTATGGTCAGCCAGGAGGACAGGGTCAGCCAGGCTGTTATGGCCAGCCAGGAGGACAAGGCCAGCCAGGCGGCTACGGTCAGCCAGGAGGACAGGGTCAGCCAGGCGGCTACGGTCAGCAGGGAATGTATGGGCAGAATCCCATGTATCAGGGACAGCAGCCTCCCAGAAAGAATAACCGTAAAGCTGTGATCGCGGCTGTCCTGGGCGGGGTTGTGGTCCTGGCGCTGATCCTGGCGGCAGTCTGGTACTTTGTGATCAGAGACGGCAAAAACGTGGAGACGGCCGGGGATTATTATGTGACCGGATGCAAGGAAGTCCTGAAGGTCCGGGAGTCTGAGGATGCGGACAGTAAGGTGCTGACCAAGCTGAACAATGGCGAGAAAGTGTCTCTGGTGGAAAAGGCATCCGGCAGCTGGAAGGTTTACATAGAAGCGGAAGACATTACCGGGTATCTGGATTACCATTATCTGACCAATGACCGGGATGCAGCGATGGATCCGCTTACCCGTTATGTGGCAGTAGGCGGGGAGGAAGAACTGACCATGCTGAATACAACAGAAGGCGGCGGTTCTTCTGTTGGAGTCCTGGAGCGGGGAGACGAAGTGTCTGTCCTGGCGCTTCCGGATGAGGATTATGCTTATATTTACGCGGCAGACGCCAATGCATATGGATATGTGGAGCGTGATAAACTGGCAGAAGACCGGCCGGCGCCAGAAGAGAAAGATGACGGAGAAGAGAAGCAGGACGCTTCTGCCTCCGGCGGAGGAGATCTGATCGGACCTGGCGGACCGCCGGCGCGGGATATCGGCGTTTATTATGTAAATGTGAAGACCGGTTACCTGGCGCTTCGAAATGCGAAGGCATTTGATTCTTCCAATGAGATCGGCAAAATGTATAACGGCGACTATGTATACGCGATCCGCAATGACGGAGAATACTGGTATGTATACTCTCCGTTCCTGGGCGCTTACGGATACACCAATGCAAATTATCTGGTAAGCTCTTACAGCAGTGTTTATACCTATGACAGTTCGATTTATTATGCGAGCGTAGATTCCGGTTATCTGGCCCTTCGAAGTGCGCCTGCCTATGATTCTTCCAATGAGATCGGCAAGATCGCAAACGGGCAGGAGGTGGACCTGATCGACGCCTCCCTTGGAAGCTACTGGTATGTATACGTGCCTGCTCTCGGACAGTACGGGTATGTAAACAGCGATTATCTCAGGTGATGATATGAGAAAGCAGATAAAGATCATGCTGGCCGTCCTCATTTTTCTTCTGATCGTGCTGGCGGTGATCGTGGTATTCCGTATCCGGCGGCCGGAAGAGGAGAAAAGCGGGGAAAAAGCGCCGCCCGTCCGGACGGAAGAGGGGAAGGCGCCGGAGGAACAGGACCCGGCGGAAGAAGAGGAAGAAGAGCAGGCCGGAGAGGTTCCTGAGACAGAGGAAGCGCAGGCGGAGAATGCCGGAGAGGAGCCGGCGGAGGCTTCGCCTGCACAGGGAAATGTGCAGGAACTTACGGGCCGGCTGGAACAGCTTGTCAGCACGGAATATACGGCAGGAGGCAGCGTGGCAGTCTGCGCGGGCCGCGCGGATGGTTCGGAACTGGCCGCGTCCGGCGGAGGAGCCATGCAGGCGGCAAGCCTGATCAAGCTCTATGTGGCCGGAACCGTGTATGAAAATTATGGAACGGTCAGCGCGCAGGAAACATACAGCGGGGAGACGGAGAGTCTGCTCCGGTCCATGATCACAGTCAGTGATAATACGGCCTGCAATACTCTGGTGACCCGGCTGGGGTCCGGAACTGCAGGAAATGGCATGGGGCTGGTCAATCAGTACTGCGCTTCCCACGGATTTTCAGATACCCATATGGGACGGCTGATGCTGCAGCCCAATGATGCGGATGACAATTATACTTCTGTCCGGGATTGCTGCAATTTCCTGAAAATGGCGCTTGCCGGACAGCTTCAGGGATCCGATTCGATCCTGGGATATATGAATCAGCAGGAGCGCCGTGGCAAGATTCCGGCCGGGATCCCGTCCGGGGTAACGGTGGGAAATAAGACCGGCGAGCTGGATGATGTGGAAAATGACGCGGCTGTCGTTTATGCCCCGGGAGGCACTTATGTGATCTGCGCGATGTCGGAAAATCTTGCAAACCCCGGCGCGGCAAGACAGTTTATCGTCCGGGCGTCGGGCGTGGTATATGAGATGATGCAGTAGAGAAGGCGTGATATGTTAAACAGATGGAATGCGGCAATTGAAAAACGAATGGCATTTGTGACGCCGGCCTGCCTGGTCTTTGGCGTCCTGTTTCCGGAGATCGCCGGAAAGGGGCTGCCGCTGGTGCCGGTGATGTTTGCAGTCATGACATTTATTGGAGCTTTAAAGTCCGGTTTCCGGGATGTGGGAAGGGTGTTTCAAAACCCCCTTCCCCTTTTGCTTGCGGTTCTTTTTCTCCATGTGATCATGCCGGCAGCCGCCTGGGGAGCGGGACATCTCTTCTTTTCGGATCATCCGGATCTGATCACTGGAATCGTGCTGGAATTTACAGTTCCTGCGGCTGTGGTGGGAGTGATGTGGGTATCCATTTACCAGGGAAATCAGTCGATGGCGCTGTCGCTGGTGGTCCTGGATACGGTGCTGGCGCCTTTTGTGATCCCGGCAACTCTGCATGTGCTGGTGGGCACAAAGGTGGAAATGGATCCGGTAGAAATGATGCAGGAACTGGTATTTATGATCGCGCTTCCGGCGGTCGCGGCGATGTGCCTGAATCAGCTGAGCGGAGGAAGGGTCAGGGAAAGCTGGCCGCTCAGGCTTGCGTTTTTCTCCAAGCTGTGCCTGATCTTCGTGGTGACGGCAAATTCCTCCAAAGTAGCGCCTTATATCCGCCATTTGACCGGGGAACGGGTGGCGGCGGCCCTGTGCATCCTGATCCTGGCGGCCTCGGGATATCTTCTGGGATATGGGGTGGCAGCAGTTCTTGGAATGGACCGGGAGAATAAGGTGTCGGTCATGTATGGAGCCGGTATGCGTAACATCAGCGCCGGAGCTGTGATCGCGGCGGAATATTTTCCGGGGGAAGTCCTGTTTCCGGTTATGATCGGCACATTATTTCAGCAGGTGCTGGCTGCGACGCTGGGAACGCTGCTTTTTTCAAAGGGCAGGGAAAGCGGAAGAAAAAACGGAACGGCGGCAGGCCGGCAGAAAGGCGTGGTGAGGAGTGAAAGTTAAATGCATTGCTCTGGACCTGGACCGGACCACACTAAACAGTCAGGGCGGATTAAGCAGCAGAAATAAACGGGCGATCCAGGCTGCCATAGACAGGGCGATCCATGTGGTCGTGGCAAGCGGCAGGCCGGCAGAAGCGCTGCCCGCGGAGATCACAGAGATCCCGGGGATCCGCTACGCAGTCGTTTCCAACGGGGCCTCGGTCTGGGATCTGCGGAAAAAAGAAAGAATACAGGAATATAAGCTTGCGCCGGAATCGGTAGAACAGCTTCTGGCTGTGTCGGCGAAAGCGGCATCAGACTGGGGGATTGAAGTGGCATACGAGATCCCCGTCAATGGCACGGCCTACGCCCAGGCCTCTTATGTGGAAGACCCGGTCCGCTACGGAGCCAGGGCGGAAAGCATCGCATATATCCAGAAAACCCGGCGGCCGGTGGACGACATCCAGGCATTTATCCAGGAGCATATCAGAGAACTGGACTGTATGAATATTGTTGTGGGAGAAAGAAAAAAAGAACTCTGGGACAAAATCCTGGAAGAAGTGGAAGATATCTATGTGACCACCTCGGTGAAACAACTTCTGGAGATCACCCATAAAGACGGCGGAAAAGCCTCAGGAATGAGATTCCTGCTGGAGCGTCTGGGAATAGAAGCCGGGCAGCTGCTGGCATTCGGAGACGGAGACAATGACAAAGAACTGCTTAAAATGGCAGGGCTTGGAATCGCCGTAGAAAACGCAGTTCCAGGCTGTAAAGAAGCAGCAGACGAGATCACCCTCTCCAACGATGACGACGGCGTTGCGGTAGTTCTGGAACAGCTACTGGATCAGTTGGGTACAGGGTAAAATCCAATTAGGTACAGGGCAAAACGCAATTGGGGACGTAGTCCTTTGCAAAAGGACTACGTCCCCAATCAGCGTTACAGCTTCTCGCCTGTCAGCATTTCATATCCCTGCAGGTATTTATCAATCGTTTTCTGTACAATGTCTTCCGGCAGTGTCCAGTCGTTGTCCGGATTGGCTTTCAGCCAGTCGCGGGCGAACTGTTTGTCAAAGGAAGGCTGTGAATGTCCCGGCTCATAGCCGTCTGCGGGCCAGAAGCGGGAGCTGTCCGGTGTGAGCATCTCATCGCCAAGGACGATATTGCCGTTTTCATCCAGTCCGAATTCGAATTTGGTATCTGCGATAATGATGCCGCGGCTCAGTGCGTAATCCGCGCATTTTTTGTAAAGAGCGATGGTGTAGTCGCGGAGTTTCTGTGCGTATTCTTCTCCTTTTCCGGGGAAGTATTTTTCCAGGTGAGCGATGCTCTGCTCATAGGAAATGTTTTCGTCATGCTCGCCGATCTCTGCTTTTGTGGATGGAGTGTAGATGGGCTCCGGCAGTTTGTCGGATTCTTTTAATCCTTTCGGCAGTTTGATACCGCATACGGTACCGTCTTTCTGGTAGCTTGCCCAGCCGCTTCCGGTGATGTAGCCGCGGACGATGCACTCGATGGGCAGCATCTCCAGCTTTTTGCACATCATGCTGTTTCCGTCAAATTTGGGCTGCTGGAAAAACTCCGGCATATCTTTTACATCGGTAGAGATCATGTGATTTGGCAGGATGTCTTTTGTCATATTGAACCAGAACTTGGACATCTGCGTCAGGACAGTTCCTTTTTTTGTTACGTCATTTTTCAGGATCACATCAAAGCAGCTGATGCGGTCGGTTGCGACCATGATCAGGCTGTCGCCGTTATCGTAGATCTCGCGTACTTTTCCTTCTTTGATTGGTTTCATTGTACATACCTCTCCTTTATTGTGGATTCATAACTCTATATAATAGGAAAGCAAATTTTTTCTGAAAAAGCAATAGTTTTTTCAAATTTTCTTCTGCAGGCTTTTGTCCGCCCTTTGTATGACCCCGAAACCGATGGCTGTGGGACCGGCATGAACGCCAATGGTCGCGCCGATCCGGCAGGACGGGATGGCGACGGGGGAACCGTATTTTTCTTCCAGAGCCAAGGCCGTCCGGTCTGCAAACTGCAAGGCTTCTTCTTCATCGTAGCTGTATCCGAGGATCATGGAGCAGTCCTTTGGAGTCAGCTGCAGGGACTCCAGATAGTTGCAGAGGAGATCGGTCAAGCCGTCCAGAGATTTCTTCCGTCCCCGGCGGATGCCGGAAGAATGGATCTCGCCGTCCTCCAGAGTGATCAGCGGTTTGATATTTAATAGGTTGCCTGCAAAGCCTGTCATCTTTCCGATCCGTCCCCCGTGCTGGATATAGTCCAGATCTCCCACTGTAAAAAGGATCCGGGCGGTTTTGCGAAGCTTTTCCATCTCTTCTGTGGCTTCTTCCAGAGAGAAGCCGGTGTCTCTTAAACGGCAGGTCTCCAGAACATAGACGCTCTGCATCAGGGTGGCGCAGAGGGAATCTACGACCGCGATCGTAAGATCGGGATGGGACTCGGCCATCATATCCCGGGCGATCAGAGCCGACTGCATGGAAGAACTGAGCTTGGTGGAAATGCAGATGCACAAGATGAAAGGGCTTTTCCGGGCGGCGCTTTCAAAGGCGCGCAGAAAATCTTCCGGAGAAGGGGCGGCAGTCTTCGGATACTGCCTGGGATGATCATGCATCTGCTGATAAAATTCCGATAATGAAATGTCTACGCCTTCCCGCGCATAGCGTTCCCCGTCAAAAGAAACGAGAAAGTGCACAACTTCGATGTCGTGGCGGGCGGCCTCTTCGGCAGGGAGATCGCAGGAGCCGTCGCTTACGATTGCAAATTTGGGTTTCATAGAGATCCCTCCCTTTGAAAAAAGGCAGGATACAAAAGATGTATTCTCCTGTATCCTGCGCGTGAAATTTATTTGTTTCTAAAGTTCTTATCTGGTGTTTTCCTATAAAGTATCTCCCCTGCGGATATATCCCGGATTGTCAGGATCAGCGGTCAGATCTTTGGCGTGGATGATGTTGGCGTGTTTATCCACTACGTGATTTTCGATATGTACATCCTCGCCGATCACTGCGGTGGGCAGGATAATACTGTTTTTCACCACAGCGCCCTTTTTGATGGTGCAGCCACGGCCGATGATGGAGTTTTCAATGGTTCCCTCAATCAGGCAGCCGTTGGACACGATGGAGTGTTTCACATCTGCATCGTCAAAATACTGTGTCGGGCAGGAGTCGTTGGTTCTGGTATAAATGGGCCATTCGTCATCAAAGAGATTCTGCGCGGCTTTGAAATCGATAAGAGAGAGATTCGCGTGATAATAACTCTTAAAGTCGCTGATGGCCGCAAAGTAACCTCTGTGGGATACGCCGCGGATATCCAGTTCATCCACGGACGCATTTACGATATCTGCCAGGGTATACATGGAAGAAGTTTTCTTTGCTTTATTTACCAGGTCAATGAACAGCTCTTTTTTCATGATAAAAGTGTCCATGAAAATGTTGCGGTTCTTGGCATTTCCATGATTCTGGTCAATGGACAGAAGCCCTTTTTGCTTGTTCAGGTTCAGGGTGTAGCAGTTCAGGAAAAATTCCTTTGCATTGTCTACACTGTGATAAAGCAGGGTGATGTCGGCGCCGGATGCGATATGGTCGTCCAGAAGCTTGCTGTAATCCTGGGTATAGATCATATAGCTGGGGGCAACGATCACATAAGGATAATGCTCATCCTCGATAGACTCCATATTTTCAATATAGGAAGCAATGTCTGTGCTGTAAATGGAAAATCCTTTTTCCATCTCCGCGTAGAGGATCCGCAGGCGGCCTCTCTTGGAGTTGATATTGTAGTGACGTCCGGTTCCCAGATGTGCAGTCAGAGACTGGGGTTTTCTGCGGATATAAACCTGCATGTGGTCAATGCCGCTGTTGCTCATATTGGAAATCTGAAAATCAATGACTCTGTATCTTCCAAGGAAAGAGAACGCGCCTACCGGGCGGTATTTCTGCATGCCCTCCACCTGGATATGGTTTCCGGCAAAATTAATGATCCCAAATGCTCTTGCCATATTATTCTACCCCCTTTACGCGTTTTGATACCAACTCAATATGCTCGCTGTCTGCGGAGCCTACAACGGCTTCTTTTCCGATCTTCACATTGTCCGCTACAAGAGCTCTTGTCACGACTGCGCCTTCTTCCACCACTGCGCCCGGCATCAGGACACTGTCGATGATCTTTGCGCCGGGGCCTACCTTTGCGCCGGTAAATAATACGGAATTGCGAACCTCGCCTTCAATAATGCAGCCCTGTGTGATAAAGGCCCGCCTGATCTTTGCGTCTGGTCCGATATACTGGGGCAGGGAGGTAACGTCTTCTGTGTAGATCTTCCAGGTGCGGTCGCTTAAGTCCAGTTCATTGTTCTTGTCCAGAAGGTCCATGTTGGCTTCCCAGAGAGAATCGATGGTTCCCACATCCTTCCAGTAGCCTTTGAATTTGTAGGCATAGAGCTTATCGCCGTTTGCCAGCATCTGAGGGATAATGTCTTTTCCAAAATCGTGGTTGGAATCCGGATTCTTCATATCCGCGATCAGAAGCTTGCGCAGAGTCTTCCAGTTAAAGATATAGATACCCATGGAAGCCAGATTGCTCTTCGGATGTTCCGGCTTTTCCTCAAATTCAACGATCTGTCCGGTTTCGTTGGTGTTCATGATACCGAAACGGCTGGCCTCACGGATGGGGACCTCGATGACTGCGATGGTGGCTTCCGCGTTCTGTGCCTTGTGCTCTGCCAGCATCTTTGCATAGTTCATTTTATAGATGTGGTCGCCGGAGAGAACCAGAAGGTAATCCGGACTGTAGCCGTCGATAAAGTCGATGTTCTGCGAGATGGCGTCTGCGGTTCCCCGGTATACATTCAGATTCTCATCTGCTTTTTCACGGGGTGGCAGCACGAATACGCCGCTGTCTTTTGCGTCCAGTCCCCAGCGTCTGCCGGCAGCCACGTAGCTGTTCAGCAGGATGGATTCGTACTGTGTAAGAACGCCTACTACGTCAATGCCGCTGTTGGCGCAGTTACTTAAGGGGAAGTCAATGATCCGGTATCTTCCGCCATATGAAACGGCAGGTTTGGCAACTTTATTTGTCAGTTCATGAAGACGGGAGCCTCGTCCGCCGGCCAGAATCATCGCTAACATACTATTCTGTTTCATGATGAATCCTCTCTTTCCTTATTAATATTACAAGATGCTTCTATTATACATTTTTTGTTTTTTACTTTCCACTTTTTTTAATTAAAATTTGTGGAAAATTATGAAAAAATTACGATTGTGCCGTAAAAAATTGTCTGGTATGATAAAATATAATACCGAAAGCACAGTGGAGAGATAAAAGTGGAGGTATATTTATATGGATTTTTCACATTTTGATGAAAAGGGCAAAGCCCTGATGGTAGATGTAACAGAGAAAAAAGAGACGGAGCGGTGCGCGGTGGCGGCGGGAAAGATCACGGTCAGCCGGACGGTATATGATGCCATTGAAAATGGAACGGCTGCCAAGGGAGATGTGCTGGCTGTCGCGACGACGGCGGGTATTATGGGGGCGAAAAGGACGTCGGAACTGATCCCCATGTGCCATATCCTGCCTCTGACCGGCTGCAGGGTCCAGTTTGAGATGGATCCGGAAGAATGCGCCGTCTACTGTTACTGTACAGTAAAGGTCACCGGAAAAACCGGCGTGGAGATGGAGGCGCTGACCGGAGTCAGCGTGGCGCTCCTTACGATCTATGATATGTGTAAGGCGCTGGATAAAACCATGGAGATCGGGGAAATCTATCTGGTCAGAAAGACCGGAGGCAAAAGCGGAGAAGTGGTATCCGCCCGGCCGGACAGACGGAAAGGGCAGGATGCAAAGGATCTGCGGGGATTGAATCTCTGGTAAAAGGAGGCGTAAGGCAAAGGATGGAAGACTGGTTTTTCGCGTTAAAAGAGACCGTTGAAAAAGAGGGAGAGGCAGTGCTTGCCACAGTGACAGAGAGCAGGGGCTCTGTGCCGAGAAAGGCCGGAGCGCGCATGATCGTCGGCCGGGAAGGCCGGATCTTTGGGACTATCGGCGGAGGCCTTCTGGAATATCAGGCAGAACAGACAGCAAAAACCGTGATACAAAAAAAGGAATCCTGTTTTGGAGACTGTGATCTTAGCGGCACACAGGCGGCGGAGGAAGGGATGATCTGCGGCGGGACTCTCCGGGTGCATTACCAGTATCTGGGAAAAGGGATGCCGGATCTGGAGAAGACGATGGAAAAACTCCGGCAGGAATATGAAAGCGCTCTTAAGTCTGGCAAGGTCTATATCTTTGGTGGAGGGCATGTATCCCAGGCGCTGGTGCCGGTGCTGGCATCCGTGGGCTTTCGCTGCGTGGTGCTGGAAGACCGGGAGGAATTTCTGCAAAAAGAACTGTTTCCGGGAGCATGGGAGGTCAGAAGAGTCTGCAATGACCGGATCAGCGAGACGGTTAAGATCCGGGAAGAGGACTATGTCTGCATCCTGACCAGAGGACACAAAGATGACATGATCATCCAGGCGCAGGTGCTTCAGACGAAGGCTTCCTATATCGGAGTGATCGGAAGCCGCAGGAAAGCGGCAGCCGTGGCGGCAGCGCTAAAGGAGAAGTATCATATTTCCTCAGAGGAGTTAAAGAGAGTGCATACGCCCATCGGGCTTCCCATTGGTGCGGAGACGCCGGCGGAGATCGCGGTCAGCATTGCGGCGGAACTGATCCGGTGCCGGGCCGGACAGCCGGATAAGAAGTAAAAGAAAAGGCTTGCTTTTGCGCCTGTTGTGTGATACACTAGACAGGCGAATGGAAGTAGGTCTTTTTTTTATGCCTAAAAACAGGCTGTCTCGCAAACAGCCAGGTAACACGTAAACGTAAAGTCAAACGTAAAGCGAGGTGGAAGTTGTGCGTACAAGAATCACATTGGAATGTACAGAGTGCAAGCATCGTAACTACAACATGACGAAGGATAAGAAAGCACATCCGGAGCGCATGGAGACAAAGAAGTACTGTAAGTTCTGCAAGTCACACACACTGCACAAAGAAACGAAATAATCGCCGTAAAGGAGTGGATGTCATGAGCGAGAAAACGCAGAAGACGAGCTGGTTCAAAGGTCTTAGCAGAGAATTTAAGAAAATCATTTGGCCAGACAAGATGACAATTGCTAAACAGACGGCAGCGGTTGTTTCGGTATCTGTTGTACTGGGGATCATTATTGCGATCGTAGATTTCGCGGCCCGGTACGGAGTGGATTTATTGGTAAAATAGAACTGATAAACAGCCCAAGCAGGAAAGGTGAGGATATGTCAGAGGCAAAATGGTATGTAGTTCATACTTATTCAGGGTATGAAAACAAAGTAAAGGCCAACATCGATAAGACAATTGAAAACCGGCATCTGGAAGACCAGATCCTTGAGGTTCAGGTTCCGATGCAGGAAGTCATTGAGATGAAGAACGGCGTACAGAAAGCGTCTCAGAAAAAGATGTTCCCCGGCTACGTGCTGATCCACATGATCATGAACGACGATACATGGTATGTGGTGCGCAATACCAGAGGTGTGACAGGCTTTGTGGGACCGGGATCCAAACCGGTACCGCTTACAGATGCTGAGATGGCGTCGCTTGGAATCCGGCGCGAAAATATTGTTGTCGACTACGAGGTGGGAGACACCATCAAAGTCGTGGCAGGCGCCTGGGCGGATACGATCGGCGTTGTGCAGTCGATCAACATGCAGAAGCAGAGCCTGACTATCAATGTTGAGCTGTTCGGCCGGGAAACTCCGGTTGAGATTAGTTTCGCAGAAGTTGTAAAGATGTAGGAAAACGTGGGAGGGGCGCGGGACGTCCCGAAAGCACCACAAGGAGGTAATGAAAATGGCAAAAAAAGTAGAAGGTTATATCAAATTACAGATTCCTGCCGGAAAAGCAACTCCGGCACCACCGGTTGGACCTGCACTTGGTCAGCACGGTGTAAATATCGTTGAATTTACAAAGCAGTTCAACGCCAGAACAGCAGATCAGGGAGATCTGATCATCCCTGTTGTTATCACTGTTTATAATGACAGAAGTTTCAGCTTTATCACAAAGACTCCTCCGGCAGCAGTTTTGATCAAGAAGGCATGTAAGATCAAATCTGGTTCCGGTGTTCCGAACAAGACAAAGGTTGCTACGATCACTAAGGCACAGCTTCAGGAGATCGCAGAGACCAAGATGCCAGACCTGAATGCGGCAAACCTGGAAGCAGCAATGAGCATGATCGCAGGAACCTGCCGTTCCATGGGTGTAAAAGTAGAGGAATAGAGTTTTAGCAGACAGTGGGAGGGTTATCCCGACATTACCACAAGGAGGTTAATGAAATGAAAAGAGGAAAGAAATACGTTGAAGCTGCGAAGGCGATCGACAGAGCAACGCTCTACGATGTAGCAGATGCAGTATCACTTGTTAAAAAGACCGCAACAGCAAAATTTGATGAGACCATCGAGGCTCATATCAGAACCGGATGTGACGGACGTCACGCTGACCAGCAGATCCGTGGCGCAGTTGTACTGCCGCACGGTACTGGTAAGAAGGTACGTATCCTTGTATTTGCAAAAGACGCAAAGGCAGAGGAAGCAAAGGCAGCCGGAGCTGATTATGTAGGCGGAGATGAACTGATCCCGAAGATCCAGAACGAAAACTGGTTCGAGTTCGACGTAGTAGTAGCTACACCGGACATGATGGGTGTTGTTGGACGTCTCGGACGTGTGCTTGGACCAAAGGGTCTGATGCCGAACCCGAAAGCCGGAACTGTAACCATGGATGTTACAAAAGCGATCGAAGAGATCAAAGCCGGTAAGATCGAGTACAGACTTGATAAAACAAACATTATCCATGTGCCAGTAGGTAAAGCATCCTTTACCGAAGAACAACTTACGGACAACTTCCAGACGCTGATCGATGCGATCAATAAGGCAAGACCGGCCGCTGTAAAGGGCCAGTTCCTGAAGAGCGTGGTATTGACTTCCACTATGGGACCAAGTGTGAAGA
>NZ_JACJLV010000035.1 GCF_016902415.1 Mordavella massiliensis
ATATGATTACGTGGCGCTGGGACACATCCACAAGCCCCAGGCCCTGGAAGAAAACCGGATGGTCTATGCGGGAGCGCTGGAACCTACCGATACGGGAGATCTCGGCCCCCACGGCTATGTGGCCGGAGAACTGACAGAAGAGGGCTGCCGGACCCGGTTTGTGCCTGTGGCTCTGCGGGAATACCGGGAGCTTTCGGTCCAGGCGGATTCTGCCATGACCGGATATCAGGTAAAAGAGAAGATCCGGGAAGCGATAGAGGAAGGCGGCACGGAACACATGTATCTGGTACAGATTACCGGATACCGGGATCCGGAGATCCGTTTTGATCTTAGCGGCATGGACGTCTATGGAAATATTGTGGAGATTGCCGATGAGACCCGGCCTTCCTACGCGTTTGAACGGCTTCTGGAGCAGAACCGGGAGAATTTCCTCGGAAGCTACATAGAGAGTTTTCTGGGAGCAGAGGAAGACAGCGCTGAGTATCAGGCCCTTTGCGAGGGCGTATGCGCATTGATGGAGACGAGGGCGGACTAGAGAGAAACGAGCGCAAGAGGATAAAGATGAAGATTCTAGGATTATTACTGCAGCATTTTGGAAAATTTCAGAATCGTAAGATCCGGTTGGAAGACGGGATCAATGTCATATATGGAGAAAATGAGTCTGGAAAGTCCACGATCCATGCCTTTATCAAAGGGATGCTGTTTGGGATCGAGAGGGGACGGGGACGGGCGTCGCTTCATGACACCTACAGTATTTACGAACCGTGGGAAGGGCCTGGCCAGTACAAAGGGGTCCTGCGATTTGAGAGTGGAGGAAAGGTTTTCCGGATCGACAGAAATTTTGACCGGCAGCAGAAAAAAGCGGAGCTGATCTGTGAAGACGACGGGGAGGAGCTGAGCATTGCAGAGGGGGATCTGGACCTTTTGCTTGGCGGATTAACCCCGGCGGGCTATGATAATACCATTTCCATAGGACAGCTAAAGGCAAGGCCGGACCAGTCGCTTGCGGCGGCCCTGAAAGAATATGCGACCAGCTGTTATGCTTCGGGAAATGGAGACCTTAGGCCGGAACAGGCGATCCGCTATCTTCAGGAGCAGAAAAAAGCGGTGGAAAAAGAGATGCGGGAAGCGCTCTATGAAAAGCAGAGAGAGCGGGAATCTGTGGAGCAGGAAGCTTCTTACATCTGGAGAGAAATCCACCGGCTGACAGAAGAAGAACAGACGCTGGAAGACAGGCTTTCCCAGGCGGAAAGAAAGGAACCTGGCCCGGAAGAACACAAGCGCCTGGTGGATGAGATCCGGCCTGCGAAGTGGCGGATCCATCCGGTGGAGATCCTGATCTTTGCGGCTGCTATTATCGCTGCATTTTTCCTGTTTCCCCGTCCCATCAATTATCTGATCGTGATTGTGATCTTTCTTGCCTGCAGCGTGTATGTATGGAACCGGTTGAAAGTGGGGAAAAGAAAGAACCAGTCTTTGACGGAGGAGTTTCCGGAGGAACTTCTTTTGGAAGAGGAGATGTCTGAGGAAAGACTTCGCTGGGAACTGGAGCGGATCGGCCGGGAGAAGAAGGATAAGCAGATCCAGTATGACAACCTGCAGGAGCAGCTTGCGGAGATGCAGACGTCGGGAAAGGCGGAGCGGGCGCTGGAGAAGAGGAATCAGGCGCTACAGACGGCGATCCTCAGAATGAACGAATTGTCGGAAGTGTTCCGGAAGCGGCTGGAACAACGCTTAAATGAAGAGGCCTCGAAGATCGTCTGCCAGATCACAGGAGGAGCATATACGAAGATCCGGGTGGAGGAAGGCCTTCATATGGTTCTTTTGAAAGAAGGAGATGAGACGTCGCCCGGGCTTCGGCGGATCCCCATGGAGCAGGTGAGCTGCGGAACCGTGGAGCAGATCTGTTTTGCCCTTCGTATGGCTGCGGCCGGGATCCTGCAGGAAGAAGAGCAGCCGGTGATCCTGGACGATGCGTTTGGAAATTATGATGAGGAACGGCTGAAGCATACTCTTAAGTGGCTGGCCGGCCAGAAGAAACAGGTGCTGATCTTTACCTGCCAGAAGAGGGAGATCCGGCTTCTCCGGGAACTGGGGATCCCCTGTAATGTGGTGGAGATATGATGGTTTGAACAGAAATGCGGATAAGAAAAAGGGGCGCGGTACCTGCCGGGAAAAAATTCCGGCAGGTACCGCGCCCCTTCTTAAGTGCCTGAGTGAGAAGAGGCTTTATACTTCCTCTCCCCGGTTGTATCTGGCAACAGCTTCCTGGATCCGTTCGCTCGGGGTCAGGATACTGCTGATGGAACCATCGTGATTCAGGGTATCGATCATCAGCGCGATGTATTTACTCATATCACAGTTGATATAGTAAGGACGGGAGAGAAGCTCCGGCGTCTGATAGATCAGGTTGGTGGTCAGGATCGCGTCCAGGATGCCCTCTTCGTAAGCTTTGTCAAATTTCTCCATTCCATTGGTGAAAAGACCGAAGGTGGCTGCCGCGAAGATCCGTTTTGCGTGGCGTTTTTTCAGCTGGCGGGCAACGTCCAGGATACTGTCTCCGGAGGAGATCATGTCGTCCAGGATGATCACGTCTTTGCCTTCTACGGATGAACCCAGGAATTCATGGGCCACGATGGGGTTGCGCCCGTCAACGACACGGGTGTAGTCCCGGCGTTTATAGAACATGCCCATATCCAGGTTTAACACGTTGGCCAGGTAGACCGCGCGTTCGGTAGCGCCCTCATCCGGGCTGATGGCCATCATGTGCTTGCTGTCGATCTTCAGATCGTCGAACCGGCGTAACAGTCCCTTTACAAACTGATAGGTGGGACGCACGGTCTCGAATCCATTCAGCGGGATCGCGTTCTGGACACGGGGATCATGCGCGTCAAAAGTGATGATATTGTCTACGCCCATGCGGACCAGTTCCTGCAGGGCAAGAGCACAGTCCAGGGATTCCCGGCTGGTTCTGCGGTGCTGGCGGCTTTCATACAGGAAAGGCATGATCACGTTGATCCGTCTGCCCTTTCCGCCTACAGCGGCAATGACACGTTTCAGGTTCTGATAGTGGTCGTCGGGAGACATGTGGTTGATGTGTCCCGTCAGAGAATAGGTCAGGCTGTAGTTGCAGACATCTACCATAATATAAATGTCCATTCCGCGGACAGATTCCTTGATGATTCCCTTGGCTTCCCCAGAGCCGAAACGGGGAACATTTGCGTTTACCAGATAGGTGTCGCGTTCATATCCGCTGAAAGCCACATCATTTTTGTGGATATGTCCGTCCTCTCTTCTCCATTTCACGAGATAGTCGTTGACCTTTGCTCCCATTTCCTCGCAGCCTTCCAGCGCGATGAGCCCCAGTGCTCCAATGGGAATGTTGTCCAGATTTCGATCAGTGCGTCGCAGCATCCTTAGTACCTCCCAGGTTTAATAATTTTTTTTGGATACGGATATCGTCTCCCGTCAGCCGCAGAAGTGTGTAACTGCTGCTGATGCGGGAAAAGGTTCGTTCTGAATAGATGGCTTTAATATCCTCCAGTGCAAGATTGGTGGATATAATGGTTGATTTTTTCCTTAAAATACGTTCGTTCAGGCAGATAAAGAGCTGGGAAACCGTAAAGGAGTTGGAAAGTTCCGTTCCCAGATCGTCGATGATGAGAAGATCGCAGTCATAGATGTGATCCAGACTCTCCTCTTCTTCTCCCGAGTGCCTGCCGAATACACACTTTGCAAATATATCAAATAATCCGGCCGCTGTAAAGTATATGACGGAAAAACCTGCATCCATCAGTTCTTTGGCGATGCAGTGGGACAGGAAAGTCTTTCCCACGCCGGTATCCCCGTACAGCAGGATGTTCTGAAACTGGCCGGAAAAATGATCGGTAAAATCATGGCATACTTTTAAGGCCGTCTGTACAGCTTCCTTTGCAGACCGCCCGGTGACAGGATCTATATGATTTGCGGAATAATAGTCCAGGGAAAAAGTAGAAAAATTTTCTTTCTCCAGGATTTCCTGAAGATTGGACTGCTGATATAAAAGATCTGTCTCGGCTTTTTTAAAGCAGTGGCATTTTTCCGTGCCGATATAGCCGGTGTCGCGACAGTCCGGGCAGCTGTAGGAGCGTTCCAGATAGTCTGCGGGAAGACCGCCTTCTGCCAGGAGACGCTTCTTTTGTTCGATCAGCCGGCCCAGTTCTTCTCTGAGAGAAGACAGGGCGTTTTCGTCGCCCTCCAGCAGCCGTTTTGCCTTTTCTATGCCAAGAGATGAGATAGACTGATCCACTTGTTCCAGAGCAGGGATCAGAGCGTAGGCCTTCCGGTAATGTTCCCGGAGGCGGTGCTCATCTTCAATCTGTCTTTGTTCATAAATACGCATGATCTGGTCGTACTGCGAATTGGTTAAAGCCATATGAAAAATGCTCTCCTTTATTATTGCTGGATCAGTTTGCGCTCCAGATCGTCCATGTTGTAGGAGCGCCCTTCAAAATTGTTGAATTTATTGGATCGGATAGTCTTTTTCTCGCGGGAAGCCGTCCTTTGTTCCTTTGCCTTCTGGAAATCAGCGTCCACCGCTTCGATATCTTTCAAATGCCGGACATTTTTGGAACGCCAGTTTTTCAAAATAGAGTCTGTATATTCAAAGTTGGGCTGATGGATCGCATTCATGGTGCGTTCGCAGGCCTCCAGGATAATATCCAGAGAAAAACCGTATTCCTCATGCCATTTCCGTATGTAGGCGATCTCCGAGGACGCAGGTGAGCGTCCGCCGATACCGTAGGCTTTGAGTACGGAGTAATAATTCTTGTGGTACTGGAGGGTATTGGCCTTTGCTTCCTCCACAGTCCGGATGTTCTGGGAATCCCAGGACAGGGCGACGGCCCGGATATAGTGCATGCTTTTGTGGCCGTTTTCCACGCAGTATTCAATCAGGTACTCGATCAGATCCGCGGACATGGAAAGCGAATCAAAAAAGTAAATGATGGTATCAATATCAGAGGAAGACAAGGTCTTTCCCAGGTATTGTTCTGCTACAAACAAAAGTTCCTTAAATTCTTTGTCGTCTCTTAATGGTGTCCGGCCGGCAAAGTCTTCCGCGTGATCCGGGGAAGAAGTGCCGCGGGCAGGAGCCTTGGCTTCCGCAGTGTCGCCATAGTCCGTGTAATCCAGGATGCCCTGCTTTTTCCAGTACCTAAGCGCACGGAGAACATCTTTTTCTGTACATTCCAGGATGTCCGCCATCTCCGGGATGGACAGCATGCCGGAAGAATCTCCCAGGTGGCGCAGAACAAGAAGATATACCTTTACATATTCCCCGTTTGCCTGGGCCATGTAACGGTCGATAAATTCATTTTCCAGCACAGTGATATTATCCTGCGCGCAATTTCTGAGAGTTAACTTCGTCATGATCTTCTCAAATGCTCCTTCCAAATCTTGTGCTGTTTATTATAGCACCGGACAGGGGCCGGATAAAGAAATTTCTGACGCAAAAAACAAGTTTTTTGTGGATAAAATCCTGTGGAAAATGTGGATAACTAGTCCTTTAACAGCGCTTCCCCAATGTTTACAACGTCTCCCGCTCCCATAGTTATCAACAGGTCGCCTTTCTGGCAGTGTTCTCTGCAATAATTTTCGATTTCAGCAAAGGAGGGGAAGTAGCAGGCGTCGCAGCCTTTTTCCTTCAGTGCATTTCCGATGTCTTCGGAGGAAATCCCCAGAGTGTCGGTCTCGCGGGCCGCGTAAATGTCCGCTAGAACGATGTGGTCCGCCAGAGAAAGGGCGGATACAAAGTCCGGGAACAAAGCTTTGGTCCGGGTATACGTATGGGGCTGGAACACACACCAGATCTCCCGGTGCGGATAGTGGGCGGCCGCCTCTAAGGCCGCGCGGATCTCTGTGGGATGGTGGGCGTAGTCGTCAATGACGGTGATGCCGTCAAACTCGCCCTTATATTCAAACCGCCGGTTTGTACCGGTAAATTCTTTCAGTCCTTTTTTAATGGATTCCACAGGCACGCCCAGGATGTCGCAGGCGGCAATGGCGGCCAGCGCGTTGGACACATTGTGGTCTCCGTTGACGGCCAGAGTGATCCGGTCGACAAAGATGCCGGATTTGACCAGGTCAAAGGAAGCGTCTCCCAGCTGGTCGTGGGCGATATTCGTAGCGCTGTAATCCAGGGAGCTGTCGTTTCCATAACGCACCACGCGGCAGGCAAGGCCGTCTGTAAATGTATCCAGATCCGGGATCTCATTGTTGACGATCAAAACGCCGTCTTCCGGAAGAAGCTCGGCAAATTTCCGGAAGGAGTGGCGGATGTCGTCCAGGTCTTTAAAGAAATCCAGATGATCTGCGTCAATATTTAAGATGATGCCGATCTTCGGGAAAAAGTGCAGGAAGCTGTTGGTGTATTCACAGGCTTCGGTTACGAATACGCCGGAATCACCGACCCGGATATTGCCTCCGATGGCTTTTAAGATGCCGCCCACGGAGATGGTGGGATCCAGATCTGCAGCCAGCAGGATATGGGAAAGCATGGATGTGGTCGTGGTCTTTCCGTGCGTACCGGAGACTGCGATGGGCATGTCGTAGTTTTTCATCAGCTGGCCCAAGAGCTCCGCGCGGCTCAGCATAGGAAGCCCCCTGGAGACAGCGGCCTGGTATTCTTCATTGTCCTCGTGGATCGCCGCGGTATAGACAACGACGTCGATGCCGGGGATGATATTGGAAGCCTTTTGTCCGTAAAAGACTTTCGCGCCCAGCCTTTCCAGCCGGTCGGTCAGGGCGGATTCTTTGCTGTCTGAGCCGGATACGGTAAATCCTTCTTTTAAGAGGATCTCAGCCAGTCCGCTCATACTGATCCCGCCGATCCCGATGAAATGTATGTGTACAGGTTCACTGAAATTAATCTGATACATAAGCGTTCATACCTTTCCGAATTCATTGTCATAAAATTACATTCCTTCCATATTATTATATACAGATATGGAAAAAAAACCAAGCTGTAAGTTTTTGTGATATTTTCATAAAAAGGAAAGAAAAAACAGATTTTATTTGTAAATATTGTTCACGAATATATATTTGTATGATATAATAGAGCAATAACTTACTAAAAAGGGGTGATGACATGCGAAAGAAAGAGATGATTGCAATGCTGCTGGCGGGAGGACAGGGCAGCAGACTGGGCGTCCTCACGGCGAAGGTAGCAAAACCGGCCGTTGCATTCGGCGGAAAATACCGTATCATAGATTTCCCTTTAAGTAACTGTATCAATTCAGGGATCGATACCGTGGGCGTTCTGACACAGTATCAGCCGCTGCGTCTGAATACACATATCGGTATCGGTATTTCCTGGGACCTGGACCGGAACTTCGGGGGAGTAACGATCCTGCCGCCTTATGAAAAGAGCAGCAACAGCGAATGGTACACCGGAACGGCAAATGCAATCTATCAGAATCTGGATTATATTGAAACGTATCATCCGGATTATGTGCTGATCCTTTCAGGAGATCATATCTATAAGATGGATTATGAGATCATGCTGGATTATCACAAAGAGCATAAGGCTGACGTCACGATTGCGGCCATGCCTGTGCCGATAGAAGAAGCCAGCCGTTTTGGAGTGGTAGTAGCAGGAGAAGACGGACAGATTTCGGAATTCCAGGAGAAGCCGCCGGAGCCAAAGAGCAACCTGGCGTCCATGGGAATCTATATTTTCAGCTGGCCGGTGTTAAAGGAAGCGCTGGTGGCGCTGAAGAATGAACCGGGATGTGATTTCGGAAAACATATCATTCCATACTGTCATGAGAAGGGGCAGAGATTATTTGCCTATGAATACAATGGCTACTGGAAGGACGTGGGGACTCTGGGTTCCTACTGGGAAGCGAATATGGAACTGATCGACATTGTTCCGGAATTTAACCTCTACGAGGAATACTGGAAGATCTACACCAACAGCGGAATCCTGCCGCCCCAGTATATTTCCGGACAGGCCGTGATCGAGAGGAGTATTATCGGTAATGGTTCTGAGATCTACGGAGAAGTAAAGAACTGCGTGATCGGATCCGGCGTTGTGATCGGAGAAGGAGCGGTGGTCCGTGATTCCATCATTATGAAAGATACGGTGATCGGAAAGGGCTGCGTGATTGATAAGTCGATCATTGCAGAAGACTGTGAGATCGGAGACAATGTCACCCTTGGCATTGGCAGCGACATTCCTAATAAGATGAAGCCGGCGATCTATTCCTTTGGTCTTGTGACCATCGGAGAGAATACGGTAGTGCCGTCCGGGGTACAGATCGGAAAGAACACCGCTTTAAGCGGAGTGACCGTAAAGGAAGATTATCCGAACGGCGTACTGGAAAGCGGCGAGACTTTGATAAAGGCAGGTGAGCGTGTATGAAAGCGGTAGGAATCATACTGGCAGGCGGAAACAGCCACAGGATGCGGGAGCTGACCAGCAAGCGTGCGGTAGCGGCGATGCCCATCGCCGGCAGTTACCGGGCCATTGACTTTACATTGAGCAACATGAGTAATTCCCATATCCAGAAGGTGGCGGTGCTGACGCAGTACAATGCACGTTCTCTGAATGAGCATCTGAATTCATCGAAATGGTGGGACTTCGGAAGAAAGCAGGGAGGGCTTTATGTCTTTACCCCGACGATCACGGCGGACAACGGCTACTGGTACCGGGGAACTGCAGATGCGATCTATCAGAATCTGGATTTCTTAAGAAGATGCCACGAGCCTTATGTGATCCTTACATCCGGGGATGCGGTGTACAAGATGGATTACAATAAGGTGCTGGAATACCATATCGCAAAAAAGGCAGACATTACCGTAGTCTGCAAGGAGCTGGAGGACAGTGAGGACGCCAGCCGTTTCGGAACGATCAAGATGGATGATTCCATGAGGGTCACCGAATTTGAAGAGAAGCCCATGGTGGCGAATTCCCGCACGATCTCGACCGGGATCTATATCGTCAGAAGACGTCTTCTGATCGACCTGATCGAGCACTGTGCAGAGGAAGACAGGTATGATTTTGTAACCGATATCCTGATCAGATACAAGAATCTGAAAAAGATATATGGTTATAAAATAAAAGATTACTGGAGCAACATATCAACGGTAGATGCGTACTATCGGACAAACATGGATTTTCTCAGACCTGAAGTCAGGGAATATTTTTTCAAACAACGTCCGGAGATTTATTCCAAAGTCAGCGATCTGCCTCCCGCAAAATACAATCCGGGCTCAGTCGTAAAGAACAGCCTGGTGGCCAGCGGAAGCATCATCAATGGAACCGTGGAAAATTCGATTCTTTTCAAGAAAACATTTGTCGGGAATAATTGTGTGATCAAGAATTCTATTATTCTAAATGACGTCTACCTTGGCGACAATACTTATATTGAGAATTGTATCGTCGAGAGCAGAGACACGATCAGAGCAAACACACGCTATGTTGGGGAAAATGGTGTGAAGGTAGTTGTAGAAAAGAACGAGAGATACGCGCTGTAAGAAAAACCGCGGCGCGTAGAAGAAAGGGGCAGCAAGGATGCAGATTACAGATGTACGAGTAAGAAAAGTAGCAAAAGAAGGGAAACTGAAAGCAGTGGTTTCCATCACCATGGATGAGGAGTTTGTGGTACATGACATCAAGGTAATTGAAGGCGAGAAGGGACTTTTCATTGCCATGCCGAGCAAGAAGGCATTGGACGGTGAGTACCGGGACATTGCGCACCCGATTAATTCCGCGACAAGAGAGCGGATCCAGACCATGATCCTGGAGAAATACCAGGAGGTCATGGAAAACGACGACAGCGAAGAAGAATAGACACCAGGGGGATAAAAGCGGCGGTTCCTGTAAAAAGGGCCGCCGCTTTTTTGGGGTAAAATGGGGACGGTTAAAATGGGGACGGGGGATTTTCAGAAATCCCCCGTCCCCATTTTATTGCTGTGCCATATGAAAGCGAAGTGAATATCGACGACGGCGCGTGCATATATATCAGTGACAGGACTTGCAATGGAAAAGGGGCGTATATGATGAAAAAGGCGGACGAGTCGGAAAAGCGCAGACAGAGACTTCTGGAAGAAACGCGGGCGCTGTACAGTGACAGAAGAAATGTGCCGGAGTATCGGGGGCTGTACCGGAATCTGCCGGCGGTCCATCCGAGATACGGCGCGTCTTACCGGGAATTGTACGGGCAGGATGACGCAGGCGGGCAAAAAGGAACATTTGGGATCCGTCTGCTTTTGTGCTGCTTTTTGTTTACATTTTTTGTTACGCTGGACCGGCAGGAGATAGAGATCTTCGAGGTGGACAGCGGTCAGATTGAGGAGGCGGTTTCACAGGATATCGACATCGGGAAATTTATACAAGAGAAATGATGCGGGGAAGTGGGGAAAGGGAAGGGACGCCCGGATTGTGCATTTTTTAACTTTTCGAAAAAGCATTGCATTTTTCCCGGTTATTTTCTACAATGAGGACTATACGTAATTTAAGGGATTAACGTAATTTAAGGGACAGGAAAATAACTGGAGGAATGGAAGATGGATTACAAGCGGATTTTGGAAGGTATTCTGGATATCGGCGAGGGCATGCTGTGCAGCGGCGCAGAGAATTTCCGGCTGGACGATACGTTGTACCGGATGTGTAAGAGCTACGGATTTGTCCGGTATGATGTATTTGCGATTCCCAGCAATATCCAGATCACAGTGGAAACGCCGGAGGGAGAGATCCTGACACAGATCCGGCATATTGAGTCTACCGGGATCAACTATGACCGGCTGGATTATCTGAACAATCTGGCGAGATATGTCTGTGCAAATACACCGGATGCGGAAGAGCTCCATGAAAAATATCTGGAAGTGATGAGCCGGAAGGAACCGTCAAAGCTGGTAACGTACCTGGCCGGGATCATGGGCGGAACAGGATTTGCCGTGTTTTTTGGCTGCGGGCTCCTGGACGGCATCGTTGCGGTTCTGGTATCGGCTCTGATTGTATTTGTCGGGAACTGGCTTGGGAAAAGAGAGAGCAACCTTTTGATCTACAACCTGATCCTGGCGTTTGTCGCAGAAGTGGTGATCATCGGCATGTCGCTTTTGGGGATCGGTACTCATCCGGACCGGATCATGATCGGAATCGTCATGCTGTTGATCAGTGCGCTCAGTACGACGAACGGTATCCGGGAAATCCTGCAGAGGGATTTTATCTCCGGGCTTATCAATATTATGAATTCTATCCTTGGCGCGGCAGGCATTGCTTTTGGGATCGCCATTGCCATGTGGTTCTTTGGCGGCGGACACTCCGATGGATTTACCCTGAACCAGAATCCGGTGATCCAGCTGATCTCCTGTACCATTGCCTGCGTGGGATTTGCGCTGTGGTTTAAGATTAAAGGCGTGCAGGTGCTGTATTCCGGAGTCGGCGCGTTTTTTACCTGGCTGATCTATATGATCGTATTTGCTGTCTGGCCCAGTAACTTCGGCGCCACGATGGCAGGGGCGGTTTTTGTGGCGGCGTATGCATTTATCATGTCCCGGATCAATAAGGCGCCGGCAACGATATTCCTGACCGCATCGGCCTTTCCGCTGATCCCCGGACCGAATCTGTATTACATGATGTACGGCTGGGTGAGCGCGGACCAGGCAATGGCCCGCAGCGAAACAGGCATATTACTGGAAACCTGCCTTGCGATTGCACTGGGATTTCTGATCGTGGACGTAGTGTCCAGATGCATCCTGTATGCAAAAAAACAGGAAATCCATATGGGAAAGCGTTAGAGCCTCTGCCCATGACCATTGAAGCTGTCAAGCTCAAAGGTCATGGGTTTTTTTGTTTTAGGATGAAGGAAAGAAAGCTTGTAGGCGCACAGGCAGATCTGCTGCCAGGCATCCGTTTTCCCCATATTCCCCAGGGATTGTGGATTATATTTCGTGTCACCGATGATGGGGCAGCCGATATTTGCCAGTTGTACACGGATCTGGTGGTGCCGGCCGGTGAAAATGTGGATAAGTAGGTTGGCGGCTTCGGATGGGGACGGGGGATTTTCAGAAATCCCCCGTCCCCATCCGAAGCTGTCGTCGACGACCTGATATTCCAGACTGGCCAGCTTTGCTCCGGGAGTATCGGGGCTGCAGATTCTGGAGGTGTTGCTGCGTGCATCTTTGCACATGTAATTTTCCAGTACGCCGGAATTTTGCGGCGGCTTTTTTGCTGTGAGCGCCCGATAGTATTTTCCAAAAGACTGGGAATCGGATGCCTGCAGCTGACGGTTTAATTCCCTGGCGGCAGCGGGGGTTTTTGCGAAAACCAGGATTCCGCTGACTGGCTGGTCCAGCCGGTGAATGACTGCCAGATAAGGTTCGCCTGCCGGACGGCCTGTATACAGGTGTTTTTTGAGCAGCCGCACCATATCCGGCGCGGCCAGAGACCGGGACTGGGTCGCGATTCCCGGCGGTTTGACGCAGACGATGATTTGCGGATCTTCATATAATATATTTATGGAGATGTTGTTTGGTGTATGGCTCATGCTATCCTCCGGTCACGGCAAGGTGATTTGGCTTTTTCCGTGCTTATTTATGTTCTATTTAAACACAGGCCGATAGAATATGCAAATTTTCAGTACATTTTACAGGGCAATGAACCTTGACAAATGTGGAGGGATGGATTAGAATTACGGTTAACTCAAGATTTTTATGGGCTGTGAAGAGGATTAGTACATGGAAACAGGCGCAGAGAGGGAGCCATTTGGTGTGAGGTTCCTGCCGGGAGTTTCGATGGAACCGGCCTTGGAGCTCCTGCATGAAAATGCAGCGTTCTGCCAGCGTTAATGGTAAATGAGCGAACTGCCGGATAAGGGCAGTTAACTAGGGTGGTACCGCCGAGCTTTTCGGTCCCTTTTTAGGGAGCGCGAAGATCGGCGTTTTTATTTGCCGGGACAGCGCTTCTGAAACCATTATTCGGCGGGGAAGTCCCGCCTGTCAATGAAAAGGAGAGAAGAAAGTCATGGCAAAGGAAAAATTAGTCAAAAACATCACACCTCGTGATGAAAATTTCGCACAGTGGTACACGGACGTAGTACGCGAGGCCAACTTGTGTGATTATTCCAGCGTTAAGGGATGTCTGAATTATCTTCCGAACGGATATGCGATCTGGGAGCTGATCCAGGCAGATCTTGACAGACGTTTTAAAGAAACCGGCGTAGAAAATGTATATCTGCCGGTACTGATCCCGGAGAGCCTGCTGGAAAAAGAGGCGGATCATGTAGAAGGATTTGCGCCGGAGGTTGCGTGGGTCACACACGGAGGTATGGAGAGACTGCAGGAGAGAATGTGTATCCGTCCGACTTCCGAAACATTGTTCTGCGATCTGTGGGCAAAGACGGTCCGTTCTTACAGAGATCTTCCGAAGGTATGGAATCAGTGGAATTCCGTGCTCCGCTGGGAGAAGACCACAAGACCGTTCCTTCGTTCCAGAGAGTTCCTGTGGCAGGAAGGACATACGCTTCATGCAACTTATGAAGAAGCGGAAGCAAGAACGATCCAGATGTGGGAAGTTTATAAAGACTGTTACAGAGAGACCATGGCAATTCCGTTCGTAGCAGGAAGAAAGGCAGAAAATGAAAAGTTTGCCGGCGCGCAGGATACGTACACGATCGAAGCGTTGATGCATGACGGAAAAGCACTGCAGTCCGCAACCAGCCATTTCTTTGGAAGCGGTTTCCCGGATGCATTTGGCATCAAGTATGTAGATAAGAACAATCAGCTGCAGAGCGCATATGAGACATCCTGGGGATGGTCCACCAGAAGTATCGGAGCGCTGATCATGGTACACGGCGATGATGACGGACTGGTGCTGCCGCCTCACGTAGCGCCGGTAGAATGCCGCATCATTCCGATCGCGCAGCATAAAGAAGGCGTGCTGGAAAAATCTTACGCACTTTATGAGGAACTGAAAAAAGCAGGCTACAGAGTTAAAATTGACGATTCTGACAAGAGTACCGGCTGGAAATTCTCCGAGCAGGAGATCCTTGGAATCCCGACCCGTATCGAGATCGGACCGAAGGATCTGGAGAAAAACCAGGTAGTAGTGGTACGCCGTGATAACCGCGAGAAGATCGTAGTTTCCTTAGATGAAATCGCTGTAAAACTGCGCGAGATCCTGGAGCAGGAGCAGCAGGATATGTACGACAGAGCAAATCAGTTCCTGCAGAATCATATAGATACTGCGGTAACCATGGACGAAATGGTTGAGAAATTCAAAGAAAACCGTGGTTTCGTAAAAGCATGCTGGTGCGGAGATCCGGAGTGTGAAGGTGAAGTGAAATACGCTACCGGAGGAGCTGCGACCCGCTGTCTGATCGAGGACGAAGAAATGATCTCTGATAAATGTATCTGGTGTGGAAAACCCGCCAAACACATGGTATATTGGGGAAAATCTTACTAAAAAATTGATTGGGGGACGGGGGATTTCTGAAAATCCCCCGTCCCCCAATCAAAAAAGCCATCCTCTTTTCCACAAAATGTGGATTAGGAGGGGTTCAATGTCGAGAAAACCTAGAAAAGAAAGCAGAACGAAAATATATCATCTTGTGAACCGTGGACTCGAAAAGCGCCCAATATTCGGAGAGAATCGGGAACGGTCCAGAATGATAAACATTATACGAAAGTATTATAAAGAGTATCAGATTAATTTCTACGCATATTGTATTATGCCAAATCATTTTCATTTGCTGGTACAGGGAGAACTAGAAGTACTGGCGCTTTTCATGGCTGTAATCTCAGCAAGATACGCATTATATTACAATTATAAACATCAAAGATCCGGTTATGTATTTCAAGACCGCTACCGAAGTCAATGTGTGGAGGATGAATCCTATTTTTGGAATTGCGTGAGGTATATTCATTTAAATCCGTTGAAAGCAGGACTGGCTTCAGATCTGGTTAGTTATCCGTATGGAAGTATGAAGGAATATTGTACGATTTATGCGGAAGAGGACCAGATTCTCTGCGCAGAATCTTATGCAAAGATTAAAGAGGAATTTGAAACAGGGCAGAATTTCATGGAATTTCACGGAAAACGGTGCAGGGATATTTTTATTGATGAGAAGGCGGATGAGTTTGAGCAGAAAATAGAAGTCGCAATGATGCTTTTGGAAGACTATGCGGCTCAAAAAGAAATTCCGTTGCAAGAGGCATTAGACTATGCAGAATTAAGGAAATCTTATGAGCAGGAGATGAAGACCCTGTTGAAGATATCCAAAGGCGAGGCAGAAAAGATCCAGGATGTTATAAAGGGCAGGTTGCAATAAGAAAATAATAGAAAAGAGGATGGCTTTCCAGGAATGGGGACGGGGGATTTTCAAAAATCCCCCGTCCCCATTCCTGGAAAATGTGTTATGATAATGATAATGTTGATAAGTGGAGGGGAAAATGTGGATAACAGGAAGATTGTCTTGCCTGATAAAGTTAAGAGAATTATTTTGAATCTGCAAAGCCATGGGTATGAGGCTTATGCGGTGGGCGGTTGTGTGAGGGATTCGCTGTTGGGAAGGACGCCGGAGGATTGGGATATTACGACTTCTGCCACACCTTTCCAGGTAAAAGCCATTTTTCCAAAGACGTTTGATACGGGAATCGAACATGGAACGGTTACGGTTCTTATGGAAAAGGAAGGCTTTGAGGTTACAACTTACCGGATAGACGGGGAGTATGAGGATGCGAGACATCCAAAGGAAGTGACCTTTACAGCCAGTCTGACGGAGGACCTGCGGCGCCGTGATTTTACGATTAATGCGATGGCATATAATGATGCAGAGGGTTTGATTGATGTGTTTGGCGGCCTGGCGGATTTGCAGAATAAAATGATCCGCTGCGTGGGAAATGCGAGAGAACGGTTTTCGGAAGATGCGTTGCGCATTTTGCGGGGAATAAGATTTGCTGCGCAGCTCGGGTTTGAGATTGACGAGGAGACCCGAAATGGAATGCGGACGCTGGCGCCGACGCTTAAGAAGATCAGTGCGGAGCGGATTCAGGTGGAACTTGTGAAACTGCTCACTTCAGACCGGCCGGACATGCTGCGCGAAGCGTATCAACTGGGAATTACCAGGCAATTTCTTCCGGAGTTTGATCTTCTGATGCAGACGGAACAGGAAACGCCGCATCACATGTATAACGTGGGAGAGCATACTCTGCATGCCATGACAAATATCCGGGCCAATAAGATTCTCCGGTTGACAATGCTTATGCATGATATGGGGAAACCGGCGTTAAAGACGATGGATGAAACCGGGCGCGCGCATTTTAAAAAACATGCGTTAGAAAGCGAAAAGATCGCAAAAGAAATCATGACAAAATTGAAATTTGATAATGATACCAAACACAAGGTTTCCAGACTTGTACTTTATCATGATTATCGAATGCCGGCGACAGACAGGGCGGTCCGCAGGGCAATGAACCGGATAGGAGAAGATTTATTTCCTTTTTATCTGGAAGTCAGGCGGGCAGATGTCCTGGCACAAAGCACATATAAACGGGAAGAAAAGATAGAGAATCTGGATCAGATCGAGAAATTATACGGCCAGATCAAAGAGGCCGGGCAGTGCGTATCATTAAAAGGGCTTGCAGTGACGGGGAAAGATCTGATCGAAGCCGGGATGCAGCCGGGAAAAGAAATAGGAGAAAAGCTGAACGAGTTATTGGAACTGGTAATTGAATGTCCCGAATACAATACAAAAGAAGAGTTATTAAAACATTTGGGATAAGTTTGTGGAAAACAATGTGGATAAAAAAGAAATATGCCAATGGGGACGGGGGATTTCTGGAAATCCCCCGTCCCCATTGGCATATTTCATCCCCCAGGGGCATACGCTAGAAAGAACATGTGATGTGAGTTGCAGGGGATGAAGTATGCAGGAATATGAGCGAGCGGTTTTGGAGAAATATGATATGGATGTGACCGGCACCCGCAAGACCAGGGGTGCTATTTTATGCGACACGGATCAGGGGATCTTGCTGCTTAAGGAAGTGCAGGGGACTGCGAAACGTATTCCTGTATTGTGTGGGTTGTACGATGCTTTGCTTGGGCAGGGTTATGAGAATGTGGACTATATTATCCGCACGAAAGAGGGGGCATGTGTGGCGGAGATGGAAGACGGCGGAAAGTATATTTTGAAGCGCTGGTTTGCCGGGCGGGAATGTGAAGTCCGAAGGCCGGGGGAACTTCTTGCCGCGGCGGGAATGCTTGCGAAACTGCATATTGTGATGCGCGGCAATTTTTTGACGGAACATCAGCCGCCGGCGCTGGAATGCCCGCCGGAATGTCTGCCGGAAGAGGAATGTGTGCGGCACGATCGGGAAGATCCGCAGCGTAATCGTGAGCATCAGCCGGAAGAGGAATATGCGCGGCACGATCGGGAAGATCCGCAGCATAATCGGGAGCATCCGCTGGAAGAGGAGTATGCGCGGCACAACCGGGAGCTTTGCAAAGTGCGGAAATTTGTGCGGAAGCTTTCCCCGAAAGGGGAGTTTGAATATGCGTTCCTGCGCTGTTTTGACCAGATGTATCTGTGGGCGCAGGCCGCGGAGGAGAAGTTGGCTGATTCCGGGTACCGGCATCTGGCCGCGGACAGCCGGGAGAAGGGCTGCCTGGTCCACGGGGAGTACAACTACCATAACATTCTGGTCCTGCAGGCGGAGTCCGGACAGGAGCCAGGCCGGGAGTTCGGACGCAGAGAGCAGCCGCGGATCGCGGTTACCGGTTTTGAGAAGTTTAAGCAGGGCATTCAGGCGGAGGATCTGTACTATTTCCTGCGCAAAGTGATGGAAAAGCAGGGATGGAAGGTGCGGCTGGGAGACAATATGCTGAACGCCTATTCGGCGATCCGGCCACTGTCAGAAGAGGAAATGCAGTATCTTTGCCTGCGCTTTGTCTACCCGGAAAAATTCTGGAAAACTGCAGACTCCTATTACCGTTCCAATAAAGTGCTGCTGCCTGCAAAAAGCCTCGAAAAACTGGAAACAGCCATTCGCCAGACCGAGGAAAAGAAACGGTTTTTAGAGGAGATATTTTCTTTTCATTTATAAACTCCTGTTGTATAATAAAGTCATTAAGGATAGGAGGTACCGAAAATGGAATATCGCGAAAGTTATGAAGAATGGCTGAAAAATCCCTATTTCGACGATGCCACGAAAGAAGAGCTTCGGAGTATAGCGGATGATGACAACGAAATAAAAGAGCGTTTTTACAAAGAGCTGGAGTTTGGAACAGCAGGTCTTAGAGGCGTGATCGGAGCAGGAACGAATCGGATGAATATTTATACGGTACGGAAGGCCACACAGGGACTTGCAAATTATATCATAAAAAATAACGGGCAGGCGAAAGGCGTGGCGATTGCCTACGATTCCCGCCGGATGTCCCCGGAATTTGCCGATGAAGCGGCGCGCTGCCTGGCGGCAAACGGGATCAAGGCGTACATTTTCGAATCTTTGCGCCCGACGCCGGAACTTTCTTATGCAGTCCGCCGGCTGGGAGCGATCGCCGGCATCAACATCACGGCCAGCCACAACCCGCCGGAATACAATGGCTACAAAGTGTACTGGGAAGACGGCGCCCAGATTACTCCGCCTCACGACAAGGGCATCATGGATGAGGTAAAGGCCGTGACAGATTATAATACGGTAAAGACGATGGACCGGGAAGAAGCAAAGAAAGCCGGGCTCTATGAAGTGATCGGCCAGGAAGTGGACGACGGCTATATTGCGGAACTGAAGAAACAGGTCATCCATCAGGACTCCATCAATGCGGTAGGAAGAGATCTGAAGATCGTTTACAGCCCGCTCCACGGCACCGGAAATATTCCGGCACGCCGCATTTTAAAAGAGCTTGGCTTTACCAACGTGTATGTAGTCAAGGAGCAGGAACTGCCGGATGGAGAGTTCCCGACCGTATCCTATCCGAATCCGGAAGCAAAAGAAGCGTTTGAACTGGGACTGAAGCTTGCAAAAGAAGTGGACGCAGACCTGGTGCTGGCGACCGATCCGGATGCAGACCGTCTGGGCGTTTATGTGAAAGATACTGCGTCCGGTGATTATAAGGTCCTGACCGGAAATATGTCCGGCTGCCTGCTGGCGGATTATGAGATCGGACAGAGAAAAGCAATGTACGGTCTTCCGGACGACGGTTATCTGATCAAGACTATCGTAACCTCCAACCTGGCAGATGCCATTGCAAAGGGATATCACATCGGCCTGATCGAAGTCCTGACAGGTTTTAAATACATCGGGCAGCAGATCCTGAAGTTTGAGACCACCGGAAAAGGCAGTTATCTCTTTGGATTCGAAGAAAGCTACGGCTGCCTGATCGGAACACATGCAAGGGATAAAGACGCGATCGTTGCCACCATGGCTCTCTGTGAAGCCGCGGCATACTACCGGACACAGGGCAAGACGCTGTGGGATGCGATGCTGGACATGTATGAGAAGTACGGCTATTATAAAGACGATATCCAGTCCATCACGCTGAAAGGAATTGAAGGCCTGAACAAGATCCAGAAGATCATGGATACGCTGCGGGAGAATCCGCCGGCTCAGATCGGAGGATGCCAGGTGCTGAAAGCAAGGGATTATAAGGCGGATACCATCAAGGATATCAGGACCGGAGAAGTAACGAGCACAGGCCTGCCAAGCTCCAATGTTCTGTACTATGACCTTTCGGACGACGCATGGGTGTGCGTAAGACCGTCCGGCACGGAGCCGAAGGTAAAATTCTACTACGGAGTCAAGGGAAATTCGCTGGAAGACGCGGAAGAAAAATCGTCAAAACTGGGCAAAGAAGTGGTTGCCATGATCGATGAACTTCTTTAATCGGGTTAAAATAGCTCAAAAGCCTTGAAAATACGGGAAAAACGGTGAAAAAATCTTGACAAACAGTAGTAAAACAGTTATAACAGTAACTAAGACACCACAAGTGCGGAATAGAAGCGCGCACACGGTGTATACTACTCATAGAATTTAAGGCAAAAGATTCTATATTTGAACAAGAGGAGGAAATTATCCATGAACAAAACAGAATTAATCGCAGCAATTGCAGATCAGGCAGAACTGTCTAAGAAGGATTCTGAGAAAGCTTTAAAGGCACTGATTGACGTGATCACAGACGAGCTGAAGAAAGATCACAAGGTACAGTTAGTTGGCTTTGGTACATTTGAAGTGAGCCAGAGAGCAGCAAGAGAGGGAAGAAATCCTCAGACTGGCAAGACCATGAAGATCGAAGCTTGCAAGGCACCGAAGTTCAAAGCTGGCAAGGCTTTAAAGGATGCTGTAAACGCATAATTCATTCAAATAAAAGGACAGGCTGCGTAGAAACTACGCAGTCTGTTTTTCTTCTGTAAAAAAACGGAGACATTAAGAAAGCGAGAAGGCTATGAGACTTGATAAATTTTTAAAAGTGTCCAGACTGATCAAGAGGCGTACCGTGGCAAACGAGGCCTGCGACGCGGGGCGGGTAACCGTCAATGGCGCGGTCGCAAAAGCTTCGGTCAAGGTAAAGCCCGGCGATATCATAGAGATCCAGTTCGGGACAAGAAATGTAAAAGTAGAAGTCCTGGATATCCAGGAAACTACAAAAAAAGAAGAAGCAAAGGACTTGTTCCGATATCTGTAATAAATCCAGACAGCCTTTCATATGATTACTAAGAAAGGTTGTGATAAACGTGGAAGAGCGTACCGTACCAAAAAACCATAAGCTGGTGATCAATAACCGCAAGACCAGCACAGTTACGGGAGTGACCGACGTGCTTTCTTTTGATCTGAACGAGATTTTGCTGGAAACAGAACAGGGCATGCTGATGGTGAAAGGAGCCAATCTCCATGTCAACCGGCTGAGCCTTGAAAAAGGAGAAGTAGATATCTCGGGAGGCATTGACAGCCTGGCTTATTCCGATGTACAGGGACATGGCAAAGCCCAGGAAAATTTATTCGCAAAACTCTTCAGGTGACAAGATGCCGCAGATCCAGGTAGAAATCATGATATTTTTTTCCGCTGTCCTCTCAGGCGCGGTTCTCCGGGCAGTGTACCGGGGGATTGGATGCGTCAGGGAGTGGATCCCGCACAGAGCGGCTGTGATAGAATTGGAAGACCTGCTCTACTGGCTGGCCGCGGCGCTCTATTTGTTTGTGCAAATTTACCATACAAGCAATGGTAGTATAAGATGGTATTTTATACTAGGTGTTGTGGTTGGGGCGGTTTTTACCAGTTTTTTGTTTCGCCGGATGAAAAAAATACACAAAAAAATCTACGGGGAAAGACACAAAGAATTCATGAAAACCCCTTGATTCACCTTCTGAAAAAAGTTAATATAATCGTTAACAGGGTGAGTAAAGCCGGGAAGATCCGGCGAAAAGGGTGAGTATAAATATGGAAGAAACAAGAAAAAAGAACCGCGGGAAAAAGAGAAGCCGGCGGATGCAGCGCCACAGAACCAGCGTGCTTGCAGTCAGCGCAGTGATCATACTGCTTCTGGCAGTGGTTTCCGTGAACAGCGTGACACTCAAAGCACAGGAAAGTGAGTATGAGACGCAGATCGCGGAACTCGAGTCACAGATCGATGAAGAAAAATCACGGAGCAAACAGATTGATAAACTGGAAGAATATGTGGGCACAGATGAGTATATAGAAGATGTGGCCAAGGATAAGCTTGGACTGATCCATGAAAATGAGATCATATTCCGGGCGCAGTAAATGACAAAGGATGAGCTTTGGGAAAGAAATTTCCCGAAGCTTTTTTTGTGCTGGCGACGAGCCAAAGTCCGGGCCTGCCCGAGACCTTGGCGACCGCTTACAATCCCGGAATGTGCCTTCTGGCACTTCCGGTGATTCGTTTAAGTCAGGGGAGATATCAGAAAGGGGACCGATCCATGGAGGAGATCAAGGGGAAAGAGATATTTATGAATCCTTATGTGGTCCAGATGGACAAGTTTGCAGATTCGCTGAAGCATCTGTCCAGGACCTTCCTCAAACTGGAAGGATATAAGGGGACATTTACCAAAGAAGAGCTGGAGGATATGTTTGAAAAGGTTACAGACAAGGTCTGTAAAAACTGTGAAAATAAAGAATCGTGCCTGGGCGAGAACCGGGTCCGGACCTATCAGGCCATGCATGAGATTCTGTGCGCGGCTGCGGAGTATGGCGCGGAACTGAACGTGGAACTGAAAAGGAAGCTGAAAAAGCAGTGTATTCTGGCGCCCAGATTCTTAAGAGAGACTCTGGAGGTTTTTGAAAACGCCAAGGAGATCCTGCTCTGGAATAACCGGATGGTACAGAACCGGGAAGGATATGCCGGACAGCTCACCAGCTTTGCCAGGCTGATCCAGTATACCACCCGGGAATTGGACGCCGGTATCTTTGCCGACGACCATATGGAAAAACGGCTGAAGACGCGGCTGAAAAAGGCGGGAGTCCGCATGCTTTCCGCGGTTTTTTACATGACGCCGAAAGGGAAATATGAGATCCATCTTACCGTGAAAACGAACAAGGGACAGATCATTTCCGCGCGGGAACTGGCAAAGCTGGTGAGCGGCTGCGTGGGCAAGGAGATGTCGCCTGGCCGCGGGGAACGGCCGGTCATCGGGGAAGAATACTG
>NZ_JACJLV010000036.1 GCF_016902415.1 Mordavella massiliensis
CCATAGAGAGGCGCAATCATATTCTGGAAAAGCTGCAGAAGGAGAAGCGGGTTGTGGTCAGTGAGCTGAGCCGTACGTATCAGGTGTCGGAGGAAACGATCCGTCGGGATCTGGAGAAGCTGGAGAATGACGGCCTGGTGATCAAAAGCTACGGCGGGGCAGTGTTGAATGAGCACAGTATTTTTGATCTGCCGTTTAATATCCGCAAGAACCAGATGGTGGTGGAGAAGCAGCGGATGGCGGATCTGATCGCGGATCTGGTGAGGGACGGCGAGGCGCTGATGCTGGACGCAAGTTCCACGGCGGTTTATGTGGCCAGAAGGCTGAAGAGCAAGAAGAAGCTGACGGTGATCACGAATTCCGTGGAGATTATTGTGGAATTGTTTGACGTGCCAGAGTGGAATGTGATCTCCACCGGAGGCGTGTCGCGGGAGCGTTCGTTTGCACTGGTGGGGCCCAATACGAACCGGATGATCAGTTCCTACCATGTGGACAAGGCGATCATATCCTGCAAGGCCGCCAATATGGCCACAGGTATGATGGATTCGGACGAGCAGGACGCCTGCAGCAAGCGGCTGATGCTTGGCGCGGCCAAGGAGCGGATCCTGGTGGCGGATAATTCCAAATTTGACAAGATGGCATTTGCCAAAGTAGCGGACTGGACGGAGCTGACAAAGGTGGTAACGGACCGGGAGCCTTCCAGAGAGTGGCTCCGGGAGTTTGAACGGCTTCGGATCGAGTGCGTTTACCCGGGGAAAGAAGACGGGAAAAGTAAATAAAACAAGAAAATAAAAAACAAGAAAAACAGGAGGACAAAGAAATGGCATTGGTAACTTCAAAACAGATGCTGGAGGATGCCCAGAAGGGCGGTTACGCAGTAGGCGCATTCAATGTGGAGAACATGGAGATGGTAAAGGCAGTGATCGCTGCGGCAGAGGAGATGCAGGCTCCGGTCATGCTCCAGACCACACCGTCTACGGTGAAATATGGCACGCTTGAGACCTATTACGCTATCGTTGCCGCAGAGGCAAAGAAGGCAAGCGTTCCCGTATGTCTCCATCTGGATCACGGCAGCAGCTTTGAACTGGCGGCACAGGCTCTGCGGGCAGGCTACACTTCTGTTATGATCGACGGATCCCACGAGGATTTCGAGGGAAATGTGGCAGTGACGAAGAAGGTGGCCGACATGGCAAATGCTATGGGTATCCCGGTAGAGGCAGAACTTGGAAAAGTAGGCGGAAAGGAAGATGACCTGGAAGCTGAGGCAGACACCAACACCGATCCGCAGGAAGCAAAAGAATTCGTAGAGCGTACAGGCGTGACCTCTCTGGCCGTGGCGATCGGAACTGCTCACGGTTTCTACAAGACCACACCGGTCCTGGATAAAGAGAGAGTTTCTGAGATCAAAGCGGTAGTCTCCGTACCGCTGGTACTTCACGGCGCATCCGGATTAAGCGACGAAGATGTAAAAGAATGCGTGCAGAGAGGCATGTGCAAGGTAAATTTTGCGACAGAACTCCGGGCTGCCTATACAGACGCAGGCAAAAAGCTGCTGGAAGAGAAGCCGGAGACATTTGACCCGAAGAAATTTGGCGTTGTGGGCATGGAGGCAGTCAAAGAACTGGTAAAAGGCCGCATGAAAGTCCTGGGCTGCGAAGGTAAAGCCAGATAAGGAAAACCTTCAAAGGCAAAGCCAGGTAATATAAGGCAACACGACAGAAAGAGTGGGAAGTTTATGAAACAATATTTGTTAGGTATCGATATCGGGACCAGCGCCTGCAAAACGGCTGTTTTCGATGAAAACGGACACGTGCTTGCCTCTGGAAGCGGGGACTATCCGGTCTACTATCCCAGGCAGGGATGGGCGGAGCAGAACCCGGAGGAGTGGTGGGCGGCTGTCTGCCGCGCCATCAAAGAGATGCTGGAAGCAAGCGGCATCCGCCCGGAAGATATTGCGGGCATCGGCATCGACGGGCAGAGCTGGTCGGCCATACCGGTGGATAAAGAGGGAAATGTCCTTGCCAATACCCCGATCTGGATGGATACCCGCGCGGCGGATATCTGCGAGGAAGTAGGCGCAAGGATCGGAGAAGACCGGATCTTCCAGGTCTGCGGCAATCCGTTTAAGGCAACTTACACGACGCCCAAGATCCTCTGGTATCAGAGAAATCTGCCGGAAGTCTATGAACATACAGATAAAATCCTGCAGTCCAACAGTTATATCGCCTATAAGCTGACAGGGGAAATGACCCAGGAATTAAGCCAGGGTTACGGTCTCCACTGCTTTGACATGCGAAAAGGTGTGTGGGATCTTGAGATGTGCAGGGAGTTTGGCATCCGGGAAGATCTCCTTCCGGACATTTACCCGAGCCACGCGATCATAGGAACGGTAACAGACCGTGCGGCTGCGGAATGCGGCCTGATCTCGGGTATTCCGGTGGCGGCAGGAGCGCTGGACGCAGCCTGCGGCACCCTGGGAGCCGGAGTGGTGCATCCGGGCGAGACCCAGGAGCAGGGCGGACAGGCCGGCGGCATGAGCATCTGCATCGATGAATATAAGGCGGATCCCAGACTGATCTTAAGCTATCACGCGGCCGCCGGACAGTGGATCCTGCAGGGCGGCACTGTAGGCGGAGGCGGCGTTATGCGCTGGATGGAGCAGCAGTTTGGGGATTATGAAAGAAGCCGGAAGGCAGAACTTGGAAAGAGTTCCCTGGATCAGTTCAACGATCTGGCAGGAAAAGTACCGGCAGGAAGCGACGGCGTGGTATTTCTTCCTTATATGTCCGGCGAGCGGTCCCCGATCTGGGACCCCAACGCCAAAGGCGTATTTTACGGGCTGGATTTCAGCAAGACCAAGGGACATTTCATCCGAGCGGCCATGGAAGGCGTAGCCCTGTCTCTTCGCCACAACCTGGAAGTGGCAAAAGAGGCCGGCGCAGAAGTCAGTGTGCTCAGAGCCATGGGAGGATCGGCGAACTCCCTTCTCTGGACCCAGATCAAGGCGGACGTGACCGGCAAAGAGATCCTGGTGCCGTCATCCGATACGGCTACGACTCTGGGAGCGGTGATCCTGGCAGGCGTAGGCATCGGCATGTACAAGAGTTTTGAAGAGGCAGTGGACAAAACCGTGGAGATCAAACGGTCCCACAAACCAGATCCGGCCCATCGGGAAGTCTATGACCGGAATTATGAAACGTATTTAAAATTATATGACCATCTGAAAGATATTATGGCGGAAAGGAGCAGATAAGAAATGAAAGCAGCAGTTGTATGCGCAAATGAAGACGTACGTTATATGGATTATGAAGAGCCGCAGGTCACACCCGGCACTGTAAAGGTTAAGGTAAAAGCCTCCGGTATCTGTGGGTCCGACATCCCCAGAGTCCTGCATAACGGCGTACATTTTTATCCGATCGTACTGGGACATGAGTTTTCCGGCGATGTGGTAGAGGTAGGAGAAGGAGTGACCACCATCAAAGTGGGCGACCATGTGTCCGGCGCGCCTCTGGTTCCCTGTATGAAATGTGACGACTGCCAGAAGGGAAATTTTTCCCTGTGCAAGCACTACAGCTTTATCGGTTCCAGACAGCAGGGAAGTAACGCGGACTATGTCGTGATCCCGGAGCAGAATGCGGTGGTCTATGATCCCAGCATTTCCTATGAGCAGGCGGCTATGTTCGAGCCTTCCACCGTGGCCCTTCACGGCGTATACCAGAACCAGTACCAGGGCGGCGGCTACGTGGCAGTTCTCGGCGGCGGCACCATCGGCATGTTTACCATGCAGTGGACCAAAATCTTCGGCTCCAAAAAGGTTGTGGTATTTGATATCAGCGAGGAACGTCTGGAACTGGCAAAACGACTGGGCGCTGACGAGGTGATCAATACCACAGAGGAAAATTATATGGAAAAGGCCATGGCCATCACAGAAGGCAAAGGATATGATTATGTATTCGAGACAGCAGGACAGGTGCCCACACTGAAAATGGCATTCGAAGTGGCTGCCAACAAAGCGCATGTGTGCTGCATCGGAACACCCCATGCAGACGCGACATTTACACCGGCCCTGTGGGAGAAGATGAACCGCAAGGAATTCTATCTGACCGGTTCCTGGATGTCCTACAGCGCGCCGTTCCCGGGCAAAGAGTGGAAGCTGACGGCCCATTATTTTGCCACAGGACAGCTCAAATTCGATCCGGGATTCATTTTTAAGAAAATGCCCATGAGCCAGGCCCAGGAAGCATTTCAGATGTATAAAACACCGGGGCTTGTACAGGGCAAGATCCTGTTGATGAACGAAGAGTAGGAGGCTGTTATGATACTGACCGTAACATTAAATGCAGCGATCGATAAGCGGTACGTGGTGGAAGAGTTCCGGGAAGGAGAAGTCAACCGGGTAAAGGAATGCGCCTATGTGCCGGGAGGAAAAGGGCTGAATGTATCCAAGCCGGCGGCAGTCGCCGGGGCGGAAGTTGTGGCTACGGGATTCGTGGGCGGTCATGCGGGTAATTACATCGAAGAATCCTTAAAGGCCTATCATGTCACAGGAGATTTCTATCATCTGGAGGCGGAAAGCCGTTCCTGCATCAATATCTGGGACGAAAAAAACCAGAGGCAGACCGAATTTCTGGAACCGGGCTTTACCGTGACAGAAGAAGAATTTCAGGCCTTTGCCGAAAAATTCCGGGGGCTGGTGGAACAGGCGGACGTAGTGACCATGTCCGGCAGCGTGCCCAAAGGCCTGGACGGAACGGCATATCAGCGCCTGGTAAAGATCGTAAAAGACGCCGGTAAGCCGGTGATCCTGGACACCAGCGGGAAACTTCTGACCATGGGTATCGAGGCCTGCCCCACGATGATCAAACCCAACATTGACGAGATCCGGATGCTGACCGGTAAACGCTGCGACCACATGGAAGACATCATTGAGGCGGCAAAAGCAGTGCATGAAAAAGGTGTCGAGGTGGTTGCGGTATCTCTGGGCGCGGACGGGTCCCTTGCTGTGGGAAAAGAAGGCGTGTTCCGGGCGACCGTTCCAAAGATCCAGGCAGTCAACACCGTGGGATGCGGAGATTCCATGATCGCAGGATTTGCCCTGGGATTTGCCGAGGGAGCAGGGCTGGAAGAAACCCTTCGCAAAGCCAGCGCCATTTCCGCGGCAGCCGCACTCCGGGAAGAGACCGGTTTCTTTGTCTTGGAAGATATGGAACAGCTGTACCCGCAGATCCAGATTGAAAAGATCGGATAAGTTCCGGGAAAAAGAATGCACACAATACCCCTTTTTCGCATACGTTAAGATAGAACGTAGGGAAAGGGGTATTTTTATGCCATATTCAATCATGCTGGATGCCGGACACGGCGGAAAAGATCCGGGCGCCGTATCCGCAGGCCGCCAGGAGAAGGACGATACACTCAGGCTTACGCTGATGGTGGGAGAGATCCTGCAGGACAGAGGGGTGGATGTGGAATATACCAGGACCACAGATATCTATGAGACGCCGGTGGAGAAGGCGATGGAAGCCAATGCGGCAGGAGTGGATTACTTTGTTTCCATTCACAGAAATTCTACCCCGGATGAAAAAGGACCGTCCGGAGTGGAGAGTCTGGTCTACGATCTCTCCGGGGTGAAGTATGAGATGGCCCAGGACATCAACGAACAGCTGGAAGCCGTGGGATTCGTGAACCGGGGCGTGCAGGCAAGGCCCAATCTTGCGGTGCTCCGGCGGACGAAAATGCCGGCAGTGCTGGTGGAAGTGGGATTTATCAATTCCGATACAGATAATCAGCTGTTGGATGAAAATATGCGGGATATTGCGGAAGCCATCGCTGAAGGGATCCTGGATACGCTGGAGTATGAAGGGGAACTGGGCGGAGGAACTGCCGGAACCTTGCAGGGCGGCCCTCATTACCGGGTGCAGGCGGGCGCCTACCGGAACCGGACCTATGCCCAGCGGCTGATGGAAGAACTGATGGAGTATGACATTCCGGCTTATATCGATGACTCTGGTCCGTTCTATCTGGTGCAGATCGGCGATTACCGGAATCTGGATGAAGCCGCGGCGATGGAGCAGAGAGTAAAACGGGCCGGATACCCGGCGGTGATCGTAAAGCTGCCTTCCTGACGTGCGCTGCAAAGGAAGATTTAACATAATTTTAAAGGGAATCTTTATATGGGCTTAACACTCCTGGACTATACTATCCTCAGAAAAGGAAAAAGAGGAACCTGTCTGATTCCGGGGAGGGAAAGAACATGAGAGAATTATGGGAACTGACACAAAAATTTTGCAGAAATGAAGATGTGGAAGCAGTATTTCTTGCGGTGAATATCGTCTGCTGGACGGCAGGCACACTTCTGGCAGGGCTGGCGTTCTGCCTGATCACAGGAACCGCTGTCTCGCTTTGCCTGACAAAGCTGATGTGTGCCGCCATCTATATGGGTCTGATCGTCGGCCTGGCCGGCGGGATCGTATATTTATTCCGCAGAAGAGCACAGTAGTTTCACTGCGGAACTGGTGCCGATCCGGCTGCATCCCGCCTGGATAAAGGCTTCTAAGTCTTCCCGGGTGCGGATTCCCCCTGCGGCTTTGATCTTGACCGAAGAGCCGATGTGCTCTTTGAATAATAAAATGTCTTCCATCGTGGCGCCGGCTGTGCCAAAACCGGTGGAAGTTTTTATATAGTCAGCTCCGGCTTTTGTGACGATCTCACAGAGCCGGATTTTTTCGTCTCTGGTCAGATAGCAGGTCTCCACGATCACCTTTAAGATCCGGCTGCCTGCGGTTTCTCTGAGGGCGCGGATCTCCTCGTACACTTTTTCAAAATCCCGGTTTTTCACATCTCCCAGGTTGATCACCATGTCCAGTTCGTCCGCCCCGTCCCGGAGAGCGGTCCGGGCTTCGCAGACTTTGACCTCTGCAGGATTGTAGCCAAGAGGAAAGCCGATGACAGTACAGATGGGAAGTTCCGGTCCAAAAGCTTCCCTTGCTCTTTTGACATAAGAAGGAGGAATGCAGACCGAGGCAGTGTGGTAAGAGAGGGCCTCTTTACACAGTGCTTCGATCTCGTCCCAGGTACAGACAGGTTTCAGAAGCGTGTGGTCGATATACTGCAGCATTTCCTTTGTTTCCATAAGTAACCTCCTCGTCGAATACATTATCTTTATTGTATCTCCGGATCAGAAAAAATGTCAACAGAACTTATTGACATTGAATGGTCATATGGTATAATACCATTAAAGATAGAAAATGGGGGATATCATGACTTTAAAACTATTTCAAAAAGGATTTAATTATTCCCAGGACGGCCAGGGAAACCGGCTGGTCTATCATCTCCAGGGCTGCAATATGACCTGTCCCTGGTGCGCCAATCCGGAGGGGATGCCGATGGAGGGGGCCATGATCCGGGAAGCGGGGAAGTCTCCCAGGCTTTCCTGTAAAGTATACGAGACAGAAGAGATTTTAAGGGAGGCGGTAAGCTGTGTCCCCATGTTTTTTGACGGGGGCGGCGTAACCTTTAGCGGCGGGGAAGCCACCTGCCAGTTTGAGGCCCTCAAAGAAGTGCTGACAGAGCTTCAGAAAGCCGGGATCCACACGGCTGTAGAGACCAACGGCACCCACAGGAGACTGCCGGAACTCTTCCCCTGCATCGATCAGCTGATCATGGACTGTAAGCACTGGGACGCAGAGCAGCACCGGAAATACACCGGCGTCCCGTTTTCTGTGGTATATGCGAATCTAAAAGAAGCGGCTGCAAAGCATCCCAGGGTGGATATCCGGACGCCTCTTATCGGCGGCGTCAATGACAGTGAAGAGGATGTGGCACATTTCCTGGATCTCTACGAGGAACTTTCCGGCCCCAATGTGACCTTTGAGTTATTGAAGTATCACGAATACGGCAGGAAGAAATGGGAAGAGTGCGGATGGACCTATGCCATGGATGAAAAGGCACATGTAACTGTGGAGCAGATGAAGGATTTTCAGGAAAAGATCCGCGGAAGAGGACTTACTTATAAAAAGAGTTGATACAAAGGCTGACCAGAATCAGAGGAGAAAGAAAGGAGCTGCAAAAAAATGGAGATCAAAGCAGTATGGAATGCAGATAAGATTACGGAACTTGCAAAGGAACGGTTTCAGGAAGAGAGAAGTTTAAACCATCTGGAGGGATGGTTCCTGGCAAAAGAGATCCAGAGAGAGTGCGACCAGAGATTTGAAAAAGATCCGGACTGCATCCGGATCGCTAAGACGCAGGTGGAAGTGATGAAGCGCATCCCGCTTTCCATCGGGGATTATCATGTGTTTGCGGGAACACAGGACGATTCCTTTGCCAGATCCTATGCGCTGATCAATCCGGCATTTACAGTGGATTCTTTTTCCGGCTACTGTGATCCGGTGGCAGTATTTGGAGACATTGATCCGATCGGCGATCTTACGAAAGAACGGATCGAGGATCTGCGTGAATATAATAATCATACCAGGTTTGCCGATGCGCTCCGCCATGCCTACGACCTGGCGGGAGAGGATACCAGTGAGGCGATTTATTTCATCGAGCAGGTAACCGGGCATCTGATCCCGGACGTGCGGCCGCTGCTTGCGGAAGGCACGGCAGGCGTGCGGGCAGGGATTGAGAAAAACCAGGCGGCCTGCGAAGACGACAGAAAGGATTACTTTGAGGCGATGAAGATTGCCCTGGACGCCCTGGACATTCTTGCGGACCGTTACCGCGCTCTGGCAGAAGAGAAGGAGAAGAACAGCGAAGGAGAGGCAAAAGAGCGGTACCGCCTGATGAAAGAGACGCTGGAGAAAGTGCCGGCGCACGGAGCGTCGAATCTTTTCGAGGCGATCCAGTCGTTTATCCTGATCTGGCAGACCATGTGTCTGGAACAGACGCCCAATCCCTTTGCCTTTTCCGTGGGAAATGCGGACAGGATCTTTGAGCCCTACCGGGCAAAGACCAATATGAGCCGGGAAGTGGCGGCAGCCCTCTTTAAGCACCTGCTGGTCTTTTTCAACGTGGCGGACAGAAGCTGGGCCATTTCCCAGAACCTGCTGATCGGCGGCAGGAATGTGGAGGGAGAGGATCTGACCAATCTTACCTCCTATGCGCTTCTGGATGCCTATTATGACATGAACCTGCCCCAGCCTATTTTGTCGGTCAAGCTGCATAAGAATACACCCAAAGAACTGTATGAGAGTCTGGGAAGGTTCTTCTTTACTCCGGGATGCCTGACCCCGTCCCTCTTTAATGACGACAGCCTCTTCCCGATCCTTGAGGCACACGGCGTGGAGACCGGGGATCTTGCGGATTATTCAGTGGCAGGCTGCCAGGAGCCGCTGATCATGGGAAAGGATAACGGCAATACCACCAACAGCTGGCTGAACCTGGGCAAGATCCTGGAACTGTGCATCAGCGGAGGCGTGTCCACTGTTACCGGAAAGAAGCTGGGAAAGACGGATGAAGAGAACGGCTGCCACAGTAAACTGGAAGTGCTGCAGAACATCCGGCAGATCTTCTATCAGAATGTGGATGAATATGCAGACCGGATGGTACGGTCCGCCAATGCGGCTTCGGAAGCCATCGGAATCCTGCAGGTACCCTTCTTGTCTACGATGATGGGCGGCGCAGACTCCGGCATCGACGTCAGGGACACCAGAAAGCAGGGAACCCGCTATAACGGCAGCGGCTGCCTGATCCACGGCCTGTCCGTGGTGGCAGATTCCTTTATCGCCATTGACACACTGCTAAAAGAACGTCCCCAGGATGCGGACCGGCTGGCGGAAGCGCTCCGGACCAATTTTGATAAGGACCCGCAGATGCATGAGTATCTGATGAACTGCAAAAAATTTGGAAATAATGAGGCACAGGTGGATCTGGAGGCGCAGGAGATCGCCAATCGAGTGGCAGACATTGTGGCTTCCAAGAAAAATTATCTGGGCAATCCCTTCCGGCCTGATTTTTCTACACCGTCCACCCACCTTCTGTACGGCTACTGGGTGGGGGCGACGCCAGACGGACGCAAGTCCAGAGATATGCTGGGTTACGGCGTGGACCCGCTGTACGGTGAAGCACATTCCGGACTGGGATTCCGGGTGCTTTCCGGCATGAAGCTTCCTTATGAGAAGATGAACGGCGGATATGCTTCTCATTTTGGCATCAATCCGGGATATTTCCGGGCAGATACCCTGGAAGGAAAGGGCGTGGAATTCCGGGATAAGATCATCAATCCATTGTTCTATAATCCCTGCAATCCGGGCATCCAGCCCTTTTATCTGTATGTCAATGTCACCACGCCGGATATGCTCCGGAAGGTATTGAAAGAACCAAAGAAATATGCGCCCAGCGGGGTCTATATCATGCGGATCCACGGGACATTTGTCAATTTCCTGGATCTGTCTCCGGCGATCCAGGAGGATATTATCACCCGTCTGGATATGGAGTCTACCAGCCTGTAAATTTTTTAACATTGAATTTACCGGGGTTTTAGTGTATGATTGTCCTTGAAATGAAGAAATAGACCGGGGTGTTTTATGAATCAGAAGTTTTACGAAAAACTGGCAGAGATCCTGCCGGAAGAGAGGATCAGGACCGACGAGCCGATGAAAATGCATACCACGTTCCGGGTGGGCGGTCCGGCGGATTATTTCCTGATGCCGGAATCACCGGAGGAAGTGCAGGAACTGGTCCGGCTGTGCAAAAAAGAAGAGGTGCCTTTTTATGTGATCGGAAACGGCAGCAATCTTCTGGTGTCCGATCAGGGATACCGGGGCGTGATCCTGCAGATCTACCGGAATATGAGTCAGATCCGCGTGGAAGGAAATGTGCTTAAGGCGCAGGCGGGAGCCCTGCTGTCGGCCATCGCGGCCAGAGCCTATGAGAACAGCCTGACGGGATTCGAATTCGCGGCGGGAATACCGGGAACGATCGGCGGCGCAAGTGTAATGAACGCAGGAGCCTATGGCGGCGAGATGAAAGACGTGCTCCGGAAGGTGACGGTACTTTCCGGCGACGGCGAGATCTTTGATATCTCAAAAGAGGAGATGGAGCTTGGCTACCGGACCAGCATCATTTCCAAAAAAGGATACATTACGCTGGAGGCGGAGATCGAACTTACGCCCGGAAAGCAGGAAGAGATCAAAGCGGTGATGGATGATCTTCGGACCCGGCGGACCACGAAGCAGCCGCTGGAATATCCCAGCGCGGGCAGTACCTTTAAGAGACCGGAAGGGTACTTTGCCGGAAAACTGATCCAGGACAGCGGCCTTGCCGGATATCAGGTGGGCGGCGCCCAGGTGTCGGAAAAGCACTGCGGGTTTGTGATCAACAAAGAGCATGCCACGGCTGCGGACATTGACAGCCTGATGAAACAGGTGTCGGCAATCGTAAAGGATAAATTTGGTGTAACATTAGAACCGGAAGTGAAAAAACTGGGAGAATTCTGAGAATGAGACTTGTGATCATTACAGGAATGTCGGGGGCGGGGAAAAGTACCGCCCTTAAGATGTTGGAGGACGTAGGATATTTTTGTGTAGACAATCTGCCGGTCCCGCTGATCCCGAAGGTTGCGGATCTGTGGAAGGCGTCCGGCACAGAGATCAGCAAGGCGGCTCTGGGAGTGGATATCCGCAGCGGCCAGACGTTTCACGAGCTTCACAAGGTGCTGGACGAACTGGACGGGGCGAAGATCCAGTACGAGATCCTGTACCTGGAGTCTGAGGACGACGTGCTGATCAAGCGTTATAAAGAGACCAGACGGTTCCATCCACTGTCAGGCAGCCAGGGACGCATCGAAGACGGCATCCGGGAGGAACGAAAGAAACTTCAGTTTCTGAAGGAACGGGCGGATTATATCATTGATACCAGCCACATGCTGACCAGAGAACTGAAGACAGAACTGAATAAGATATTCGTCCAGAACAAAGAATATAAGAATCTCTACATCTCCGTCATGTCTTTTGGGTTTAAATACGGGATTCCGGCTGACGCGGACCTGGTATTTGACGTCCGTTTTCTTCCCAATCCCTACTATATAGACCAGCTGCGGCCAAAGACCGGAAATGACCCGGAGGTGCGGGATTATGTGATGAGCAGCAAGACTGCCGTAACATTTCTTGAGAAGCTGACAGATATGGTGGAGTTCCTGATCCCCAACTATATCCAGGAAGGGAAAACCCAGCTGGTGATCGCTGTGGGGTGTACAGGAGGCAAGCACCGGTCGGTAACACTGGCCAACGCCTTATATCAGGCTCTTTCAAAACATGAAAATTACGGGATCCGGATCGAACACCGGGATATCGGAAAAGATGCGGTGACGAAAGCAAAGTAGGGATGAACATGTCATTTTCTGGAAAAATCAAAGAGGAACTGGCCGGACATCTTGCAAAAGCCAGACACTGTAATCTGGCGGAACTGTCTGCGCTTGTGGAGATGACGGGAGAATTCCGGACCGGGGAAAATGGAAGATGTGCTCTCCATATCCACACGGAAAATCTGGCAGTCGCAAGAAAAGTCTTTACATTATTGCAAAAAACATTTAATATAAGAACGGATATCGTCGTTCGCAGGAACGCGGTAACAGGCAGCAGTAATTATCACATCTATGCCGGAGGCAGAGAACTTCTGGCGGTCAGACAGGCAATTGTGCAGGCAGTATGCTGTAAACGTGCATATATCCGCGGTGCATTTCTGGCGTCCGGATCCATGAGCGATCCCAGTAAGGCGTATCATTTTGAGATCGTCTGTGAAGAAGAAAAGCAGGCGGAACACTTGAAAGATCTGATCAACAGCTTTTCGCTGGACGCAAAGATCGTAAAGCGCAAAAAGTCGTATGTGGTCTATCTGAAAGAGGGTTCCCAGATCGTGGACGTTCTCAATGTGATGGAGGCGCATGTGGCGCTGATGGAACTGGAAAATGTGCGGATACTCAAAGAAATGCGCAATTCTGTCAACCGGAAGGTGAACTGTGAAACTGCCAATATCAACAAAACCGTTTCGGCTGCCGTAAAGCAGAAGGAAGATATCGTGTATATCAGAGATACGATCGGTTTTGAAAAACTGCCGGAGGGCCTGCGGGAAGCTGCCCTTGCGAGGCTTCAGTATCCGGACGCTCCGTTAAAAGAACTGGGAGCGATCCTTGAGCACCCGGTAGGGAAGTCCGGGATCAATCACAGACTCAGGAAACTGAGCGAGATGGCAGAGAAGTTAAGGGAACAGTAAGGAGGAGCATGTAGTTATGATTAGAAGACCAGTGATTATTCAGAAGGATATGGATAAGGAAGATCATCCAATCGCACTGTTGGTCCAGGAAGCCAGCCAGTATGACAGCCAGGTGTATATTGAGGTGGATAACAAGAAGATCAATGCCAAGAGCATTATGGGCATGATGAGTCTGAGGCTGGAAAAAGGACTGAACATCACCGTTGTAAGCGACGGCAGTGATGAAGAGGCTGCGGCATCCGGAGTGGAAAATTTCCTGGCAGCTCAGGCCTGATGACATTTGAACCAATACATAATAAGCAAGAGAAGGGCATGTACATGCCCTTTTTTGAACGATAAAGAAAACAGCACGGGAAGGAGGAACCAAAGTGAAGCGTTTGTTATTTATCTATAATCCGCGGGCAGGAAAGGAACTGTTGAAGCCAAAGCTTTCAGATATTGTAGATATTTTTGTAAAATCCGGTTATGAAGTGGTGATCTATCCGACGCAGTCCTACCACGACGCATATAAGAAGGTGCGGAAATATCCGGTGGAAGATTTTGACCTGGTAGTCTGCAGCGGAGGAGACGGTACCATTGACGAAGTAGTGACCGGCATGATGAAGCGGAGCAGGAGAAATCCCATCGGCTATATTCCTACCGGCACCACCAATGATTTTGCCAACAGCCTTCATATTCCAAAGGATCTTCTGGGCGCAGCCGACAATGCGGTAAACGGCGCAGTATTCCCCTGCGACGTGGGAAGATTCAATGACGGGACCTTTGTATACATTGCGGCTTTTGGCCTCTTTACCGACGTTTCTTATGAGACAAAGCAGGGAATGAAAAATGTGCTGGGTCACCTGGCCTATGTGCTGGAGGGGACAAAGCGGCTCTTTAACGTGCCTTCCTACCGGATCAAAGTCACCCATGACGGAGAAGTGATCGAAGATGAATTTATCTATGGCATGGTGACGAATTCCCGTTCAGTAGGCGGTTTCCGGAACATGGTAGGAAAGCAGGTGGTCTTTGACGACGGCCTCTTTGAAGTGACGCTCATCAAGACGCCGAAAAATCCCATCGCCCTGCAGGAGATCATCGCGGCCCTTCTGATCGAACAGGTAGATACGAAGCATATGTATACCTTCAAGACCGGCAGGATCGAGTTCGAGTCCCTGGAAGAGATTTCCTGGACGCTGGACGGAGAGTATGGAGGAAGCCACGACAAAGTTGTGATCGAAAATCTGAATAAGCAGCTGCAGATCATGGTTCCCGAAGAGCATATCCGGGAGCTGATGGCGAATCCGGATGAATATCAGCCGGAAGAAAGCGGGGCGGAAGAAGACTTGTAGAAAGTTCGAAAACCGGGGCCCTGAAAAAATAAAAAAATTTTAAAAAAGTACTTGCCTAATTAGCATTTGTCTGCTATACTAGGCAAGTACGATATGACATGGCTCCGTGGTCAAGAGGTCAAGACGCTAGCCTCTCACGCTGGAATCAGGGGTTCGATTCCCCTCGGAGTCACTTGAAAAGCCCGTTTTTACGGGCTTTTTTCGTATCTGAAAAACGAAAGCGTGGTTATTTTTGTGGTTTGATGATAAGATAAAAAGAAAGAGTGATGGATATGGCATTAGCACAGGCGACAAAATCGCATGAAACAACTTATACATTGGATGATGCAATGGATATTCTTCTTACGAAACTGGATGATGCCATTCATGATATGGAGGCTGGCAGAGTGCAGACGATAGAGGAAGCGTGGAAAGAGATTGACGAAATAGAAAGCCCTGACAGTTAACAGTAAAACTGCCAGGGCTTTTTCGCTGGTAAAATGAATTTTATAATGACTGGTCTGTATCACTTGGTGGAGATATGGTGCTTGTTGATCAATGTATATGTTGACTCGTTTGATCTCTTTAATGTTTCCCAGAAGCCGGATATATGCAGGTATGGGAAAGTAGAGTCCTCAGCAAGAGCGTTGCCCCGTGAAATGAAAATAACAGATTTTCTGTTTTGGTATTACCAGGGTGGATCTTGCTCTTTGAAAAATATTGGTTCCATGATAAAATTTAAGTATGTTTATGGTTTTGTTTGCTCATAAAACATTGATGGTATAACAATTATAAAATAGAGGATGAAGCATGAATAATATTATAAAGTTGAATAATGAAAGAAAAGAAAATGAAATTCTTCAAATAATGAAAGATACTTCTATATTTCCGCTTGTTGAAGAAACAGAAGTTGGAATTGCAAATTATACGCCCATACCGGTTTCAAGGCTTGCTGCATATGGCACTGCTTTTCAGCCACTTGTCACAGCAATTCAAACGATTGCTGGTGGGGCTGGAGGAAGTGGTATTTACTATGTCAATACAGCCGGAAAGACAATGTTTCAGATGAACGGAACAAAAAACTTTATTGGTTCATTACAGACTGCTACTGGTAAGGTCGGGGGTGGGCAGGCGCAAATAACACCACTTGCCTGTGATCCCTCGATGCTCTTTATGGCAGCGGTTTTGGCAAATATCGAAAAGAAGCTAGACGTTATTCAGGATATGCAGAGGGAGATGATGGGTTTCCTTGTTCAAAAAGAAAAAGCAGCATTGAAAGGGAATTTGTTTTTTCTGTCAGATGTACTTAATAATTACAAGTACAATTGGGACAATACGATGTATAAGAACAACAATTATATGAAAGTTCTAGATATTAGACAGGAAGCTGAAAAGGAAATCGCTTTCTACCGTGAGCAGATTATTTCTATGGTGAATAAAAGATCCTTGATACACAGTGACCAAACAGTAAGCAAACAATTGCTGTCGATACAAGACTATTTCAAGGATTATCAGCTAGCCCTGTATCTGCTTGGTTTTTCGTCTTTTTTAGAGGTAATGCTACTGGAGAACTTTGCCGCAGATTATTTGGCAGATATTTCTGCCAAGTTGGACAAATATTCTTTTAAATATCGAGAACTTTACTCGAAATGCTATAATGAGATTGAGGGATATTCTCAAACATCTATGGAAACATCAGTACTCAATGGGATTGCAAAAGCAGCCATATCCGCTGGCAAGGTAGTTGAGAGGATTCCAGTAATTAATAAGGGGCAAGTTGATGAGACTTTTATTGTAGTTGGTAATAAAATAAATAAGCTCAATAGCGATAAATTAGGAAAGCAAATGCGTTCCCTTATTGAACGGCAAAGTAATTCTATTCGTCCATTTATTGAGAGCATTAATGTTGTAAACAAGATGAGTAATCGCCCCGTTCGCTTATTGCTGGATAATGAAAACATATATATTGCTACAATAGAATAAAACAGGAAAGGATTCAAGTTTTAGAGTGAATTTAGGTGATAAGAATATGTATTTTGATACGTTAAATTCCGATGAACAGATATCTTATTTAATTAAACCTATTATTGAAGTGCTTCAGGAAGCAGGCGGTCAGCTGGATCGATCAGAAATCAGAGACAGGATTGGGGAAAAAGACGAGAGGATTGCAGAGTTTGAACAGAAACTGTATACGTCTGGGAAAACCGGAAATCAGTATAAAAAATTTGATTTTAAATTCAATTTTGCAATCAAAGAATTGAGTTATGTTGGGATTATCTCTTATGTAAAGTATAATCCGAAGATTACTCTTACACAAAAAGGGGCAGGTATTATTCTCGATTCTTTCGATGCGGCAGTTGAAGTGCATGATAAAGCCAAAGAGTATTGGACAGAACAGGCTGCTAAAAACAAAAGTAAAAATCCCGTACATGAAAATCCGGCGGCGGAAGACGAAGAGGAAGTTTCGACAGAAGATGGAATTGTAGATGACTTCAAAGTGAGACTGCAAAGTGCGATTGCTAGTATGTCACCGGCAAAGTTCGAGCAGTTTTCCAGAGCACTGCTCACCAAAATGGGAGTCCAGTTTACCAACAAAGGTATTCAGATCTTTAATGATGGCGGTATTGACGGATATGGATATCATGTGGATGAAGAGGATTTCAGAACCACTAGAGTAGTGATCCAATGCAAGAGATATAATACAAATCCGGTAAGTGAACCGGAGATCAATCAGTTCCTTGGGGCAATGAATAAGTTTCAGGCAGACTACGGCGTTTTTATTACAAACAGCAGATTTACCAATAAAGCGCGGGAGGCCGCTAGAGAAGGCACGCCGATCACGTTGATTGACGGAAACGATCTGATCAGATTAGTGATTAAGTATGAACTTTTCATTACGCCTGTCACTACATATGTTTTAGACGACTTCTATTTGGACGATTAGGATGATTAGTCAAATGCCATGTTGAAAGATATTGGAAAATTTAAAAAATAGGTTGTATTTATCCTATTTTTTGCATATAATGCAATTAGAATATTATGAAAAGAGGGATTGATATGATCGTTGATACAAATAATTTGATTTCTATTACAGAAGCAAACCAGAATTTCTCCAAAGTGGCCCGGCTTGTAGATGAAAAGGGTTCGGTTGTGATATTAAAGAATAATGTGCCGCGTTATATGATAGTGGAATTTTCATTAGCAGAGGAAGAGCAGATGGCATCGGATGAGGATGTCATGGATATTTCCAGACGTTTGATTGAAAAGAACCGTCAGGCTTATGAGGTGCTTGCTAAATGATCCGATTATCCAAAGCACAGGTTATTATGATTCATAAACAACTCATAAAAGAGACGGGCGGAGCATCAGGCCTTCGAGATGAGGGGCTGTTGGAGTCCGCATTAAATACTCCGTTTCAGACGTTTGGCGGGGAGGATGTATATCCGTCTCTACAACAGAAAGCAGCAAGACTATGTTTTGGACTTGTTAAAAATCATCCGTTTGTAGACGGAAATAAGCGGATTGGCGCACACGCTATGCTGGTGTTCCTTGCACTTAACGGTGTGGAGTTGCAACATTCACAGGAAGAGCTTTCTGATATCATTCTCCAGGTTGCGGCAGGCGAAATCGAGACAAAAGAACTTCTGAACTGGATTCTTCTTCATCAAATATAAATTGACAATTATGGATATACAGTCATTAGGTACACGGCCTGATGACTGTATTTTTTACAATTTAACACAGTAAAAGCGTCCGGTTTCTTTTCTATAACATTTCTCTTATAATGAATTATGTTGGAACAGGTCCGCCTATCACAAAGGCAAAACACAACAAAAGAAATAACACTTCTCCTGGTTGAGGTTATTGTATCACCAAACAGCAAATTAGTCACTCAACGCATAGTAGAATCGGCTTAAATACAAGAGGACTGTGAGTTCACTTTGATAAATAAGATGTTTACAATACGGGATAATAATTGCTGTCAAAGCATATAATATAATTTTGAAATAGAAAAATGCAACATGTTGCAAAAATCTTTTGCAGAGAGGTTTGATCAAGGTAATTACCGGTATCTGCCGATGTGGTAAATCTTATTTACTGAATAATCTGTTTTATCATGGATAAGCTTTTCACTAAATAGTCAAAGAAATAATTGGAGCACACAGAAAGAGGGCATCGCACAATCATCCGCCTGATGATTGTGCAGGTGCCCTCTTTTTACGTTGGTTTTACATTAGGCGGATAGAAGATATAACAATAAAAACGTATAGTAAAAATAGTAAGATTCAAAAAAATAACTACGGGAAGGAAATCTGAATGGGAAAAATCTATGTGCTTGATACCAACGTCCTGATCCAGGCGCCATATGCACCGGCCTGTTTTGAGGAAAATGAAGTGATACTTCCGCTGGTGGTTCTGGAGGAGTTAGATAATCTGAAGAAAGACGAGGGAGAGCGGGGAGTTAATGTGCGCCGGGCGATCCGTTTTCTGGAGCAGATGCGTGCAAAAGGGAATCTGCTGGACGGGATCAGGATGGAAAATGAGGGCATCCTGAAAGTAGAGAAGAATTACCTGGATGTGGAACTGCCGCCAGATCTTCCCGATTATAAATCGGACAACCGGATTTTAAAAGTCTGTAAAGGACTGTCACAGTCCAGAGAAGAGCAGGTCACTCTTGTGACAAAGGATATCCTGCTTCGCATCAAGGCGCAGATCCTGGGAATCCGGGCAGAAGATTTTACCACAGAACAAGTGGGAGAGCATGAGACGCAGTATCAGGGCAGGATTCAGGTGTATGTGCCGGAAGAAGCATTTAAGGACTTTAAGAAAAAAGGGATCGGCACAGAACTGGCTTATTGCATGGATGAAGACGGGAAAGCATGGACGCCGGAACTGTTTGAAAATGAGTTTGTAATTTTGAAGGCTGATCAGTCCCATAAAAAGACCCAGCTTGGAAGAGTGGAGAAAGGGATGATCCGGAAGCTGGATTACAGGAAAAGTACGCCTTACGGGGTGAAGCCAAGAAACGCCGGGCAGTATTTTATCCAGGAAGCGTTGATGCAGCCAGCGGAAAAGGCGCCGCTGGTGATCATCAAGGGGATTGCCGGGACCAGCAAGACTTTTTATTCTCTGGCTGTAGGACTGGAGAAAATGTTGAACCACTATACCGGGGAGTACCGGAGGATTCTGATCTGCCGGCCAAACGCGCAGTTTGATTCGGAAATAGGTTTTCTGCCGGGCAATGAGCAGGAGAAGATTTCCCCTCTCTTGCGCCCGGTGATCGATAATCTGGAACAACTGGTAGATTCCGATGAAAAGGAAAGGTACAGCAGCGAGGCGGAACTGTCCGGGAAAATAGAAGAAATCTTTGAACGGGGGATTATTCAGGCAGAAGCTATGAATTTTATCCGAGGAAGATCTATCGTAAAGACTTATCTGATCATAGATGAAGCGCAGAACATGACGCCTGCCCAGGTAAAAGGAATTATTACCCGGGCAGGAAAAGATACGAAGATCATCCTCCTTGGAGATCCGGGTCAGATAGACCGGCCGTTCCTGGATGAACGGACAAATGGACTGAGTTATGCGGCGGAACATATGAAGGGAAGTCCGCTCTGCTGGCAGATCACTCTGACGCCGGATGAGTGTGAGCGGTCAGAACTGGCCGTGGACGCAGTTCAGAGATTATAGATATATTTCATAAACAGGTTTCACAGTTACATTTATTAATCTCCGGGCGAAGGTTCGAAGTCCGATCTCCCAGGTGCTGTGATTGCAGAAATTATCGTTGATCATATCTCCGTTAATAAAGGCAGACCCGATATCGCCGGTATAGTCCACACAGAGCAGTGCGTCTTTGAGACCGTCCATAAATCTATCGGGGAAAGAGAGTTCATATTTGGTGCGGGCGGTCTGAGTGATGCGGACCGGTATCTGGCGGGCATTTGTATCAGCTTTCCACAGATCGAATATGGTGTTGTCTGTTTCCAGAAGTTTTGTTACGCGGAAGAGTTCCGTTTCTTTTTCTGTGCAGCACTGGTATGTATGTCACCCTGATCCGTGACAGCCTTATCTTCAAAGTGGAAGACGGGATTCATGCCTTCCGGTTTCAGGAATATAAAGACCGGCTCTTTTTGATCGGAAAGAACGGTAATGGGCTGCGTGGTTGCGGTTACCAGGTCAATGCCGTTCAGATCCATATGGAACGGCAGAATGCAGTTTTCTTCAGGAGCCAGACTTATCCCGGAGAAGGTGATGTCCTCCCCTGTCATATGCAGAACGACGGTTTCATTTGCTTTTGCTTTTGTTTCCATGTGATCCTGGAAATTGTTCAGGAAGAGATACCCGCTGTGGCCGTCTGTGCGGACGGCAAAACGCAGGGTGTCCGCGTCCGAAGGATCGATCTGCGACGCCCCTTTCGGAAGTACGGTCTGCATATGGCAGAATGTTTCTGCAAAAGTCCGGCAGAAGGAATGGACGGATTTTAGCCGTTGATACGATTCGCGGATCTGACCGAATTCACCAAGCGCCGCCTGGTAGTCATAGGAGATTTTCGGACTCTGCGTCTCATTCATAAAAGTCCCGTGTTTTCCCTTCGGATTGGAACCGCCCTGAAACATATAATATCCGAGGAAGTTGCAGCCGGACGCCAGCTTGATATTAGCCATGGCGTCAATACTTTTATAGGGGAGAATAAAGCGGTAGTTGTAGGTGCAGGTCATAGAAGGGGGTGACGATGCCGCATTCCTTCGCCAGATCACGCAGTGCATACATATAAGCCTCGCCGTCTTTGTAGAGAAGTCCCTGTACCTGCCCTGCAATCTCTGTATACAGCCTTTTTACATAGTACAGAAATCCATCGTTCAGCTTACGGACTTCAAATGATTTTCCGTAGAGCCAGTCAGGGAGCCCGCCGTTCCGTACTTCGCCGTGGTCGAACGGCCCGATGCGCAGAATGACATAGATATTGTGTTTTTGACAGAGTTCTATAAACTTCCGCAGGTTTTTTCTGCCGGAAAAATCAAACACGCCCTCCTCTTCTTCATGATGGATCCAGAAAATATATGTGGAAATGACGTTAATGCCGCACATTTTCATCTTAATGATCTCATCCTCCCAGCGGCAGTCTTCGCAACGGGAAAATTTACGTTGATTTTACATCAGACGGATAGAAGATATAACAATAAAAACGTATAGTAAAA
>NZ_JACJLV010000037.1 GCF_016902415.1 Mordavella massiliensis
TCTTCCAGCAAAATATGTACCCTTTTATTATTGTGGTAGTCCTCTTCCCACACTTTCATGCCTTCACACTCTGTACACTCATCTAAATTACAATCATAATGCTCGATAAATTTCCTGACCCATTTAATCCGTTCACATCTTCTTAAATCAGGAACTCTCTCTCCGTCTTTTTGGTAATCTTGACAAGTGACATGGTAGAATCCTTCTTCGCGATTATATTCAATCGGTTGGTAGCGGATTTTAACCCTCTTTCCGTCATATATAGGATAAGACTTTTTAAAATCATCACAAAACACGCCATAAATCGCATCTTGATATTCGTCCCAAGACTCGTAATCTTCATATAACATTAACTCCGGCAGCCATTTACATTCCATCTATTCTGCAGCTCCTATCTTGCGTCCCATACTAAAATATTAAATTTATCTTCTCTATATAAGGTAGACTTTGTTAACCGATATCCACTTCGTTCTTTTATCAAATCTATAATTTCCTGTTTGGTCTTACTTTTACGAAATCCTTCTGGGAAATCCCGATTTTGGTAACAAACTGCTCCAATTAATATATCCACCAGCTGCATGATCTGAACTTCATGGGATCGTATCGGTTGAATACGGCGAATAATCCTTCCGGAAAAGTCATACATATTGTTACTGCAAACTTCTCTCAATTTATTTGCCTTTTTATGCGAATTGGTATCCTTGATATCAATATATACCTCATAGCGGTCTGTTGGATCAAAAATTACTTTCAGCATATCAAAATACATCTTATAGTACCAATCGTCGTGAGTTTGGTTAAAGCGCGCGTGATCCAACCGTTGTTTATCTGGAACTACCACGCACCGAAAATGCAAATCAGAACAATCAAAAAAATAATTAACCAGTTCAATATACATTTCTCTTTTTACCGGTCCGATTTTTGTCCACTTTAGTTCTGATGTCGGATACACCTGATATTTGGCTTTTATTTCCTTAATCCGCTCTGTAATAGCCGGTAATTTTGCCTGTGGGCACCAGACTGCTCCTAGTACCATATCATTTATACCATCGTTTTCCAAATGGCAGCTTTCGTCACAATATATATTATACAACGTGTTCATCTACTACCTCCGCTCCTTACTGCTCATATTTTTAAAATGATTTCTATCAAATAATAAGCAACTCAAATTTAAAGAACTGTTCCAAACAATTATATCAAATTTAATGTTTAAACGCCACAAACTTATTATGCTAAATACAAGTCTCTCGTCTAAACAATTAGATTTTATACCATATATCGGATTTTAAAATTGACCGCAACTATATATTGTGTTATTATAATCCTGTACTTATTTCTTGTGTTTCCCGTAAGGGAGTCTGGACAATTCATCCAGGGCACATGTAGTTTATGTTTGGAAATTAGTGTCATAAATTGGCGTAATCCGCCTTTTTATGGCACTTTTTTTATTTTCAAAATTATTTTATTGCCAGAAGGCAGAAAGGAGAATCACTATGTCACTATTCACAATTTTTTCAGGAAGGCCCACAACAGATCCGGAAATGAAGCAGTCTAAAACCGGTACAGAGTATATCTCTCTAGATATCGCTGTACCGCAGTATAGTCCGGATGGAAAAGAAAATGCCCTCTTTGTCCAGTGCTACTTTCACAAATCCTTAGCTGACCGGCTTTTAAAAGCCAAAGTAATGAAAGGCACCTGTCTGCAGATCCGCGGTGATTTAAAGGCAAATGCCTTTGTTTATCAGCAGGGAGAAAAAGCCGGACAGGCTGGCCTGAATCTGAACTGCTATGTAGAGAACTGGGAATTTTGTCTGTCTAATCGTCAGAATTCCGGACAGAACCCGAACCAGGGGCAGAACGGGAACTATCAGCCGAACGGGAATAACCCGGGTGGCAATTACCCAAACAACGGCGGACAGAATAACCGCACTCCGAATGGGAATGGATTCGGCGGCAGTTATGCCGGCAATAATAACCCTCAAGGCAGCTCAGCCAATGGCCGCAATATGAATGGAGGATATCCCCGTAGCGCGCCTGGTGGTGTTCCCACACAGGCAAATGGCTACGGAAATCCGAATCAGACTGCAGAAGGAGGCTATGGGTATAACCCGAATCCCGAAGGCAGTTACTACTCTGAGGGGTTTGACGGCGTTCCCCAGGAACCGCTTCCGTACAATTAAGCAGTAAAATGAATCATGGATAATCACAGAGGAATTGGTGCGGGAAATCCCCAAACAATTCCTCTTTTTTAAGGAGAATGAAAGAGTATGAAAAGTATAACATTTTTTAAAATATTCACAGGTGTTGTATTGGTCTTAGCACTGTTTGCTACAAATCTTGATCAGAGAATTCTTCTCGCTGTTATTCTGATCGGTCTTCTGGGAACTCTGTTTCTTGCAGTCCTTCCCCTGATACATTTTCCGCAATGGAAAAGAACTCCGATAAGGATACCCAAAAAGAAGAAACACCTGCCTGTTATGGATGAAGACGATCCTCTTGCAACGGCTCTTATATGCCAGATTGGTCATCGGATCACAGACAAATTAAGATCTGCATATCCGCAGGCCACATGGAACTGGGAAAAACAGCCCAGCATTAAAAGGCTTCTCTCCGGACAGACAATCCGGATACAGCTTATGCAGGCTGGCGATTATACTCATGCAGAAATCAATCTGGATTCTTACGGCAGCATCCAATTCCATCTTTTAATCATCAAAGACCTTTCCGGTTCATCTGTTCCGGAAGATGATGGAAAAGAAACGGAACCGCCAACCGACTGCGCTTCCTGGTACGAACTTATCGGGAAGGATATTCTTCAGCAGGTGATCACTGATCTAAATGCGAGAGGATATTCCAGTCTTTCCATCAATGAAAATGGCGACGTATTTATCATGGAAAAAGATACCCCTGTCATCAAGGAACGTTTTGATCATTTCCCTGGCAGGCAATATTGGAAAGAGCTCTCGAAAATCCTGGAAGAGAATGAACTGAAAGTCAAGAATCAGGGCAGCACCCTTGTCCTTTCTTGGCGGAATTAGAAAGAAGGTGATAGAAAATGAGTAAATTATTTGAAACATGGAGCTGGAATCGGCCGCATATTCATCCCTTTTCGGGATACGCCAAAGCATTGTTGAGGCGATCTGATGTATCAACTCAATACTTTTCCGGCAGCGCCCGTAAGGCAACGGTTCATCCGCTGATCATGCAGGCCGTACAGATGTATCTGGATCTGGAACTTGGAAACAGGGCTTCCGGTCACACACATGAGGGAGCCATAGGCAGTCAGGGAAATGATATTACGGTTGCGGAATATCCCAGCAGTTCAGGAGAATTGCAGATTATCATCTTCAACCGCAATACCGGTAAATTTATGGCAGGACGATATCCTGATCCGATTACACCAACAGCACGGCCGACTGCGTATTCCTACGCCGAAGCCGGAAATTCCGGAACGGCGCTTTTCTTCGCGCTGCTTCCTACATTCCTTGGAAATCCGGAATTTAACCAAGCGTATCAGGATTATAAGGCTCAAGCCACTGCCGGTTTCCCGGACGATGATGCCACAAGTAAAGCGGCTGCTTTGATGTGCGACAATATGTATCGACGCATTGAATACGCAAGTGGTCTTGGCGCGGATGGAGTCAATGTAGTAATTCCGGCAGGAGGAGCAATTCCGGCACTTCGCGCGCTGGATATTAAACGGGGAACTTATCTTCCTACAAATACTTTGGCCGGACAGTTTGAAATCATGGTAGACACAAATGCTACCGGCTCTCCGAAAGCCACTATTGCAATCAATGATTTTGTCGGGAAGTATGTTCTCGATGAATCCCGCGTGCTGACAAGCGAAGAGGAGTTATCCGTGCCAGTCCTTCCAGATTGGTATCTGATCCCTCCGGAGGTCAAAATAATCTGTGAACACGCGAAAGGAACAACCGGAACATCTCATGCCATGCGTAACTTTATGATGCGCGGTCCTGCAGGAACCGGGAAAACTGAAGGTGCAAAAGCGATTGCTGCAGCACTGCATCTTCCTTATCGGTTCATTACCTGCTCAGCGAATACGGAAGTATTTGATCTGATTGGCCAGATCCTCCCGGCAACAGAAGAGAACAAAGAAGATAGCGGAGGTGCTTATCCATCTCTTACAGACATTCAGATGGACCCGGCAAGTGCATATTATATGCTGACCGGAACTTATGAGGATGAAATCGATGAATTTACCGTCTATAAAACCTTGCTTGAGAAGGTTCATCAGGACGGGGAACATTCGGCTGCAGCACAGAATGGGAGCAATTCTTTTCACTATGTAGATACTCCTCTTGTGGAAGCGATCCGCAACGGGTATGTGCTGGAGCTGCAGGAACCCACCTGCATTGCCAATCCTGCTGTCCTGGTTGGATTAAACGGGCTTCTGGATCAATGTAAATCCATCACGCTTCCCACTGGGGAAACGGTGGAACGTCATCCGGATACAGTCATTGTAATTACAACCAATGTGGATTATGCCGGATGCCGTGGCATGAACCAATCCATCATATCCCGAATGAACCTTGTCATCGATTTGGATGAGCCGGATGAGCAGACGCTGGTGAAACGGGTAATGGGAGTCACCGGATGTAAAGACAAATCCGCAGTAACAAAGATGGCGCAGATTGTACATAAGATCCATGAATACTGTCAGGAAACCTCCATCCGCGACGGCTGCTGCGGTGTTCGTGAACTGATCGCATGGGTACAGTCCTACATGATTATCAAAGATATTTCAGAGGCAGCAAAATATACTGTCCTGTCCTCCGCCTCCTCAGATGCGTCCTGCAGGAAAGAAATCGAAGACACCTGTATGAAGACGCTTCTTGCAGCATAAGGAGGTTTCTATGAATCAATTATCAGAGTCCGAAATCCGGACAAATTTCTCAAAGAACCTTTCATACATAAGGCGCACAAGCAAATATCGGCTATCACAGGCAACACTTGCAAGAAGGCTCTGCCTTTCTAAGTATGCCGTCAGTATGTATGAAGCAAACCGTGCAGCTCCGACCGCATATGTGGTCTATCTGGTATCCCTCTATTCCGGGATACCGATGGAGCGGCTGCTTACAACAGATCTATCGAAAGGAGAATGATTTTGCGCGCAGATTACAGATTACTCAAAAAGCAGATCATGGAAAAGCGCGATGAGATTACAGACAAAGAACTTTTTTCCTCTGGCGCTTATGCAGATTATCAGAGCCGGATCGCTGAAGGTATTACCAAACGATACCGGGCAGGTGTTCATGTTGTAATGATGTGGAATGAAGATGAAAATGCGGCTGTCGCATATACAAATAACATCACGATTCATATGAACGCTGCCAATAAGATCACCGCCAGCTTTCCTACCAGACTCTTAAAATCCCTTAGCTTGACTGGCATGAACGGACATGAATGCGGGCATATGTTGTTTACTGATTTCACCGCATCATCTTTATATCTCAGTTCTTTGGAAAGCGGCAACTTTTATCCATGTGAACCAACCATCGCTGCTTCCCAATACGCTTCTAATTATCAAGAATTATCACAAGCCCTCAGCGGAAAAGCCGCACGCCTCGCACTGGCGAAATTTGCATCTCAGCTTCTCAACATCCTTGAAGATGTTTATATCGAAGCCAGAATGTGCCAGGAATTTCCGGGAAGCATCCGTCAGGGCATTAACCTCAACAATGACAGATATGCCGAACAGATCCCGTCAATCCAGAAACAGATTGACAGCCACTATCAGGGATTTGCCATTGTCGCGAATTTGCTGATCCATTACTGCAAGGCAGGAGACATCAACAATCCTACCAGCTACCAGGGGGAATATCTGGATTATTTTTACGAATGTCTTCCCATTGTTTCCGAATGCATCTATGAAACAGATCCACGGGAACGTTTTAAAGCAGCAAATGAAATTCTCGTTATCCTGTGGGAATATATCAAGCCCTTGATCCAGGAAGCAGAACAGCGGGAACAAGCCGGTGATCTTGGCACGTTTGGAGAAGAACTTGCGGAAACACTTGGCAAACAGGTGGCTGGTGGCAGTCCGCTTCCTAAGAAAAAGGGGCGCCCCAAAGATAAACGTAAAGCCAAAATCAACAAAGGCGTTCTTCAGGAAGGAAGGGAAGAAATACAGGAAATTCTCCAGGAGGAAACCGGGCGCATCGCGCTTGAAAAAACTTCTGAGCTGTCAGTTGGCAGCAACCCGGGGATTTCTTATAGCTTCGATTATACCGGCTCTGGTTATGAAGACGCTGCGAACGATATCAAAGGCGTGCTTACAAAACTCGCAAAGGATCTGGCCGAACTGGAGTATGAGGAAGACCTTTCCGAAGAGCTCCAGAAGGAGTCCAACGCAATTCAATACGGAAATATCCACAAAGGAATCCATATCTACGTCAACCGCATGACTCATGTTTCGGAACGGCTGAAGCAAAGCTATGATGCTGTTGCCGGACCACTTTTAGACATCTCCAGACGGTTGCAGCAATCGGTCAGTGAAATTCTCGATAAGAAACGGAACGGCGAAAAGCTGAATCATCTGGTATATGGAAGGCGTCTGGAACCAAGGAACCTATATCACAATGACGGCGGATATTTCTCGCGGACCCGGCTTCCAGGAGATCCCTCCGAACTGGCCGTGGGGCTGCTCATTGATGAAAGTGGCTCTATGGGAAGTGCGGCCCGGCTTCCAATGGCAAACCAAACCGCAATTATTCTCTATGATTTCTGCCGTTCTCTTGATATCCCCGTCACGATCTATGGTCATACAGAAGATTACTCCGATGCTGTACAGTTATATTCCTATGCAGAATTTGATTCGATTGATAATCAGGACTGCTATCGGTTAATGGATATGGCCGCCAGAGTAGCAAACAGAGACGGAGCTGCGCTCCGCTTTGTGGCAGAACATCTTGTAAAACGGCCGGAAGAATTGAAAATCTTAATTCTGATCTCAGACGGTCAGCCTGCCGGAACCGGATATTACGGAACCGAGGCCGAAAAGGATCTGCGGGCCATAAAAAAGGAATATCGCCAGAAAGGTGTCATCCTGTTTGCGGCTGCAATCGGCTCAGATAAAGAGAGGATTAAGCGGATCTATGGAGACGGTTTTCTGGATATTACAGATTTGAACAAATTGCCGAAGCTGTTGCCCCAGCTTATTACTCAATACATCGAATAGAAAGAAGGAAAGCAATATGAATGAACCCTATGTTTCTACACAGATCAGCGTACTCAAAACAGACCGCAGGCTGATTGCCTTTTATGACAAGCTCAAAACTGCAGATGTTACCAGGTATGCACAGCTTCATGCTGACGGCGAATACTATGAGAATAATCGGAAGGCGCGTTCTCTGATAGGCTTAAGGCTTCTGGATTATTCCAACGGCACCGGCGACCGTACGGTTTCTGTATATGCCAACGTATCTCCTGACACTCTAGAATTCATTTTCACACGGTTATGCGCAGGAGTACCTGAATTCTCCTTTTACCAGGACAAAATCTTTGGTGAACAGGATCAGGGAGGCTATTCGCAGGTGACACGGCTGAGTATTATCCGGGCCACTGTCACCTCCAACGGCCAGCCGCGCCGGATTCCATGGATCATATCCGTAGATAACGGGAAAGGGATCGCTGTAAAAAATCCAAACGGTGGATCTTATATGAAAAAAGGCAGTTTTCAGTCAAACGCCAAGATTGAGATTTCCCTTACCGATGCCGATATGTTTCATGTCTTAAACCGCGTCGTACGGTATATCCATGCATGGGAAGGTGCTATCGCACCTAATCTGATCGTAAGCGGAAAGGATGCCCTTCAGAACGTACTCAGCCAGAGACAAAACAACGGAGGTGCAGCATACAACGGATATACCGATTCGTATGGCGGGAACTATGACAACAGTTACAGTGGAAACTACAGCGATAATTACGGCAATGGCTACGATAAAGGATATAATCCTGATTTTAATGCAGCCTGAGCGATTCGAGGGGATCTCTATCCCCTCACCAGATGAAGGAGGACCCAATGAAACCAGCAATAATTCGGACAATGGATTCTCAGGGGCGGATCATTATACCTCATGAAATCCGACGGACTATGAACCTTTCCGGCGGAGATACCATAGAGATCCGCACCGTAGAAAACGGAGTCCTGTTAAGTAAATACAAAAGCGCTTTTGCCGGGGATCGCAGTATGAAAAAATATCTCAATATTCTTTACTCCGTTACCCACTGCGGCGCTGCTATATGCACGGAAGATCAGGTGATTGTCTCCAAAGGTCTCTGTGTCATGGAAGGAACGACTATATCTGAACCCCTTCAGGATTATATCCGGTCCGGAAAACAGCAGATATTTACAGAACCGGTTTATCTGACAGATACATCGGTTTCCCAAGTAGATACTTTAATCCCGCTGTCTGCACCGGATAGATTCTGGCAGTCTTCAGCACTTGTTGTCATCAAGGGGAGACGTGAAATCACGGAATCGGAACGGGCCTGCGCCCGCCTGATTGCCGCACTGATCAGCAGCCCCAACATATAATTACGATTTTCATGCTTTTTACAAAGGAGGAAGGAACACAATGAAGAAAATAACAGTATTATCAGAGAATGAACGTCAGTTTGCTGACAAACATCACGACACAGTTTTACACTTTCTGTCTCATTTTCATCTGAAAATGGCAGATTACTATGATGTTGTAATCTTCGGTTATCTGTCTGCGGTTCAGAGTTATCTGTCTAATCCCGAACTTCAGAAGTATCGTTTTTCTACGATTGCATGGAGCCGGATGATGGATGCTCTGGCAGAAGAACAGATCTACCAGCGCCGTCCGAAACGCTGTGCTGCAACTCTTTCCTTTGAGGAAGATTCCAACCTTAACGAATTAAACCGTCTTCTTCCGGATCGGGAAAAGGCGATTGAGGATCAAATGTTTGATCGTGAAATCCTCTATGAGCTGCTTTCTTATTCTACACCGAAAGAACGGGAAGTCCTGTACTTAAAGGCAGACGGATACTCCTATCACGAGATCAGCGAGTACTGCAGCATCAGTGTAGCAGGAGTTCAAAACCGCATCAGTCGTTTTCGCAACCGTCTGATGTCGCCAAGAATCCGTAAGGCTGCCATATGAGAGGAGAGAGGATATGGAGAAGAATAAAGTGATTAACTTTCAGAATCATCCTAAAAAAGAATTACATCTAACCGGATATCTTTCCCTTCCGCTTCGCGTGGGAGAGCGTGCATGGATCATCAGCAATTCAGGTATCCACCCTACTTCCGAAGTAGAAAAGATCTGGGAAGTGTCCGAGTCAGGTATTTTGTTTGAAACAAAAAATATCATCTATCGCCTTGATTATACTGCGGCGAACGCAAAAACCGGGGTGATATGTGCTTGAATAAGACAATAGAACTGGAGAGCAGTCTGCAAAAGCTGCTCTCTATCCTAAAAAGAAATCGGGAGCAAGTTCCCCGTGATGAACTCAGAACAAGATTCCGGAATGCCTATTATCAGCTCCTCGGTCAGATCAACCATTTGCTCTGGCACTATATCTGCACGCGGCTTACGGACCGGCTATATAAGAATCCTTATATGCCTGAAGATCCTCAGATTGAGGCTCTTCAACAGGCCATAGATGAGTCCGGTCTGATCCCTGAGATTTCCCGCTATGTCAGCAGAACCTACAGCATAGCAGCAATAAATCCGCTGATACAAGAATTAAAAAGTAAGGTAGAAACCGCTCTCTGGCCCTTTGTGGATCTGGAAACATGCCTTGTGGCAGATCTGGATCATATGGAACGGGAGCCGGTCATCTACAATACGATCACAAAGCAGATCTGGGTGGATGGAGAATGGATTGACCATGAGCTTAATCTGGAGTGGAAATTGCTGATCTATCTCAGGGAACGGCCCTATGACACTACGATTCCTGTAACAAGAAAGGAAGCAACGAATGAATATTTACCGAATGAACGGAACGAAACAAATTGCAATCCCGTTGACAGACAGGGAAATGGAGCAGGCTTACGAGATCATGAAGTATCAGGCATTCGCTAATGACTTTGTGGAACGGTATATTGATCGCTGTGATCAGGAGATCGGCCGGTGTAATCTTCCTGTAGATACACTGGAAAACGAGACGGAATTACTGGAAACTGCATACAAGTTGTATCAGGAACTTCAGGATTGTAACTGCACGTTTAATGATACGCTCAACACAATATTTGACAAAATAGAGCTGATGGTACAGCAGAATGCTATTGCTTTGCAGGCTGCGTAGGAAAGAAGGGATGAAATGAGAAATAAAATATATTTGCTTAATGACTTTGATTACATCGAAGAATTTTTAAAATACGACGAGCTCTGTTGGGAACTGGGCAAAATTATTGTCCAAAAGAACTGGAGAATGCCTTCATTATCTGCGGATGAGATTCGAAAATTAGCCGCCATAGATAATGGCAGCATCATAAAGGGAATTACGGACAAGCCGTTATATGATCTGGTTATATGTATTCTCAGGCAGTGCTGTGAAGATGGATTCTATAATGGCAAAAAATATTTTGAAGTCTCTGAGATGCCGGTTTATAATCCGATTCTGCTTCTCTCTGAACTGAAATTCTATCATTTTGCCATTACTGTTCTTTATGAAAATCCGGAGGTGATCTCTAATCTCTTACATAGCAGGAACTTGTTCTCCTCAGAGGTATCAATCGAAGACCTGAAAGAACAGGGGAATCGTGCTTTCAAGGCATACAGATCCGCCGAAGCCAAAATCAGGAAACAAATCAATGCATTTTCCGATCCGGAGTACATTTTTGAGATAGTCACGAAGGAGCTTAACAGGTTGATGGATCTACTACCGGCCGGTTTCGCGGCAGCTATGCGATGTGCAGTTTTTAAGGACGAGCTTCCAATTTATAAAGAACTCGGCTATGGGGAAAGTTGGAACACTATGCCTATGCCGTCCATCATCCTGAATTTACTGCGGCATTTCAGTAAAAGCGAACGGACAACTCCTGATGGAAAGGTTGCTGTTTCTGTTTATAATCTGAATGATGCCATGTTTCTGTTCTATTCCAGAGAAAGTGCAAATGCTTTCAAAAAGCGATATGAAATTGAAAACTGCTGTATTCTGGTAAAAAGCGACGGACTTTGGCTCAAAGAAAAAAGTAAGAAGAAAAATAACATAGAAGGAAATTGAAATAATAGTTTGTAGGAGCTGCCCTCTTTCGAGCAGTTCCTTTTCATAAGGAGAGAGCAAATGCAAATATATATATTACATGGATATGTGGACGGCCTTATAGATCCGGTTGTATCCACAGATTATTCTTCTGTTTTTGATGCAATGAAGACCGCATATGAATCGGCACTTGAAGATGTTAAGCAGACACCGGATGAGCAGGACTGTACTTTCCTAAATGGCTATTCCGCTACGGCTGTGGTCTGTGGCGACTGGCACGAATGGGAGATATCTGTTGCTGAACTTCCAGAAGAGGCTTTAATAAACAATGAAAGAGGTGACCATGAATGAAACAGACATTGTCTACGATATATACAGAATCATCAAAAATTTCTCCCGCTGTCCAAGAAGCAATAACAGAATTTCGGGGAGATTTCTTTTTCTTGAGTAATTTTTACTATGCTCCCATTACCTATATGGGCCAGCGCTATGCAAACAACGAAGCCGCTTTCCAGGCCCAGAAGACACGCACCCCCAATAAGCGGAGGGAATTCACAATCCAGAACCTTCAGCATCCGAGGGATGCCCAAAGGCTTGGCCGACATCTACAGCTCAGGGAGGACTGGGAAGAGATCAAGCTGGAGCAGATGTACAATATCTGTATGGCCAAATTCTTCCAGCATCCGGATCTGCGTGAGAAACTCCTGCAGACCTGTTGCTGTCCGCTGTTTGAAGAGAATACATGGGGCGACCGTTACTGGGGAACAGTAAATGGCTATGGAGAGAATCATCTGGGGATTATCCTGATGGATATACGGGCGAAGCTACAAAATGAACTTGTATATCACGCTGATATGATAGTATAATCCGCTGCCTCTATTCTCTATATTGTTCGGAAATACTTTGAGCCGCCCGCATGGACGGCTCTTTTCATAATTAACTACTTTCATTATCTATTAAATTACCCTTCTGGTACATCCACAAATTTATATCCCACTCCACGGACTGTCTGAATATACATTCTGTCTGCATATTCTCTCAACTTCTGTCGGATACTACTGATAACACATCGCACCTTATTCTCTTCATTTATCGGGATTTCATCCCACACAGCCTCATAAATTTGCTTACTGGTAAGCACTTGTCTGGGATGTCTGGCCAGAAATAGCATCATATCAAACTCATGATGTGTAAGATATATTTCGTTTCCTTCGACCAATATTCTGCGCTGATCTGGGAAAATAGAAAGCCCCGGAAAAGTTGTCTTATTCGTCACATCTGGTCTATATTCTTCCATTTTAGCGCAGCTTCTAATACCAGACAGAACTTTATGCAAAATAGCGGTTTCAGCATCTTTAAATTCAACAATCAGAAAATAGCCGATATTTTCACCTCCTGTCTACGATTTTGTGCTATATCCTTTTTCATTAATATTCTTTTGATTCAAATATTCTTACGGTAAGAACATAGGAACAGATTTCTGCTATAGCTGTAATTATCAAAATCAGTATAAGGCTTATATAATACACAGCATCAGAAACGCCTTCATTTCTAGTAAGGAAATTTACGCCCAGGCTAATACAAAAAATAATACAAATAGCGCCAATCACACTTAACACCAAAATTAATTCTGTTTTTTCTTCTCCCCACAAGTAATATAGTGGATAAGCAATTTCACCCATTAAAACAGACAAAACCCATCCGCCCAATACCAATGTAACAGCATCACGAAACCCATAATAGAAATATATATTACCATGAATCAATACTGTCAATGCCATAAAGATCGTCGCAAATACAACTCCTGCAGAACTACATAACAGATGGCTTACATATTGGCTCTTCACTATATGCCTTCTTCTGACTGGCAATGTTAATTTATATTTTGTCCACTTTGATGCACCTTCTTTTCTCATACTGGAAATCGCAAGTATCGAAATAATTGGTGCGGCCATTAAAGTAAAAATACTAAGGATTGTCGCTTCTCCCGTTACTACTTGCAGAATCCCCAACACTAGTAAAAAAGCTGATACAATTTTCATATTACCTAAAACACCATAAAAGTTATTCTTTATAAGGCCATTCATATTTCATTCCCCTTTACCAACATCAACATGATTTCATCAATCGTTACATGATCTATTACAACTCCTGGATATTTCCGTTCAGCAATATTCATATTAGAAACAAGTATGTCTGTTTGATAATCTCTTTTTCGATATACAATAATATCCTCTGGTTCGATTAATTCCACTTGTTTCTCTTTACATCGTAAAATTCCATAGTTATAGATCAAATTATCTTTTGTCTCCGTTAATATAATTTTGCCATTATGGATAAATGTAATATAGTCTGCAATTTTCTCTAAATCACTTGTTATATGAGAAGACAGCAAAATCGAATGCTCTTCATCTCCAACAAATTCTAACAACACATCCAATATTTCGTCTCGCATTACTGGATCAAGACCACTTGTTGCTTCGTCCAAAATAAGTAGTTTCGGATGATGAGACAGCGCAACTGCAAGCGCTAGTTTCATTGTCATCCCTTTGGAGTATGTTTTTATTTTCTGTTTTTTCGATAGGCGAAATGATTTAATATAATTCTGAAACAATGTATCATCCCAATGTTTAAAAATACCACTCATGATGTTAGATAGTTGTTCTGCCGATAAATAACCAGGGAAATTGTCTCCATCATAGACAACACCAATATTTTCTCTAATCTCAACATTGTCATCTGTCATTTCTGTTCCTAAAATCTCAATTGTTCCTGAATCTTTAAAGAGCGTTCGTAAAATACACCCAATCGTGGTTGTTTTTCCAGCACCATTTTCTCCTACAAATCCCATAACAGAACCTGAAGGTAATGCAAAAGAGACTTTATTTAAAGAAAAGTCAGAGCCTTTGTAGGTTTTAGTAACATTATTAAGTTTCAAAGCGTAGTTCATATTATTCATTCTCCTCATAAAACATAGTTAATAGTTCTATCAGCTTTTCTAAAGAGATATTACTTGTTCTTCCAATTTCTGCTGCTATCTGCAAATGTTCTTCCGCAATTCGCTGCTGTTCTTCCTGATAAAATTCTTTATTCTGTGCTGACACAAAACTGCCTCTCCCAACAGTAGTCTCTATAAATCCATCTCTTTGCAGATCCTCATAAGCTTTTTGAACTGTAATTACGCTTACATGAATTGACTTTGCCAATGCACGCATAGATGGGATTGCCTCTCCAGCTTGTAGTTCTCCACTCATTATCATAGCCTTTATCTGTGAAGTAATTTGCTCATAGATTGGCTTATTTACATTGTTACTGATAATAATATCCAATTTTCACCACCCGCTTTAAATTGTACTTATTGTTCATGTACATTATATTCATCAACACATATCCTGTCAACCGATATTTCAATTAAATACTTCTGCAGTTAAAAATAGAGCAATGCTTTCTTATAACATTACTCTCAAAATAACCAATTATAATACTCTTTTTATTTTAAAATAAACTCATCTGTTCATATTCAGCATGAGCCTTTAACAGCACTGGCGTTTTATGCAGTAAATATTCTGTTGCCTTGTCATCCAGCACCCAGTCCTCTAGTTCCTCTGGTTCCAAGATCAACGGCATCCTGTCATGCACCGGAGATACAGACGGGTTTGCCTCTGTTGTCAAAATCACAAATCGCTCCTGATCCTGATATTTATTATAGCAACCCGCCATAAACAGAAACGGAGCATCATACCTTTCATACGAAAACTTTTCTTTGCTTTTATCCCATTCATAAAAGCCTTTAGCCGGGATAATGCATCGTCTATGTTGCACGCTGTCTCGAAACGTCTTTCGCTCTGTGGCACTCTCAGCACGGGCATTGATCAATAGTCCTTTTCCGTCGAAGCGCGGAAAGCCCCATGCCATGCAGTCTGCCATCAGATGTTCGTTCTCTCCTCTTATCACCGCTGCTCTCTGGGATGGACGAATATCTCCTGTGCGCTCGACATGGAGTTTTCGATCCAAATCCCTCACAATCTTTTCAATTTCTCTTGCAGTCTCATCATCTACATAATAACGTCCACACATAGATGCTCCTCCTTTATTATGGCTTTCCCTGTATATGCTCTTTGCTCTTCTTCAGCAACCTCTGCAGACGCAGATAATCATAAACCCGAATAGGATTATGAATAACATCGCTTACCGATATATGATATAGGATCTGATAGGGAATCCCCTGCCGGATACACCAGATACACAGTGCATAGGTGCTGCGGATATTGCCCCTCTGGAGCAACCGCATCAGATAAGAGAGTTTCCCAATATCCTGTTCTGAATATGCTGCAACTGCTACTGGGAAACTTAGTCCTTCCATAAAGAACTGCAGTTGCTTTAATCCCTCTTCTGGGAATTTTAAAATATTCTTTCCCATTATTCTCCTTCCCAGCTAATCTTCCAACAGTGTGCCTGTGGATAATAATACAGGCGGAACTGATATTCCTGGTTTTCCACTATTGTACTGCAGCAAAACTCTTGGATCGCAATACCACAGTAATATTTCTCCGCCTGCTTTTGCACCTGGATGTGAGTGATGCTGTGGATCAAGCCTTCCCCGTCTTGGTATTTGACCATTTGAGGGATTGTTCGTCCAGTGCTGGTAAACCAGACCCCGCAGGCAATTTGCTCTAATTCTCTTGTCAGCTCACCCTCATCCGGATTCTGGGCGTTCGTTCCAATACCCATACTCATAGATCTCTACCTCCTATTTTACCCCGATTTTCTCATAATCGACAGATCTTTTTTCCCGGCTGATTCCCCCGGACATATGGTCAATAGGGCTATCCACAAATGCGGCCCGTTTAACAGAATCAATCCCATATCTTTTCCGTATCCGATCTACTGCAGCGTCCACTTTCTCCAATTTTTCATAATCGGTATCATCAAACATATCAAGCTGACGCATATTAATCCCATCCTTTATCCGGCTGGTGTGAATTCCTAAATGTCTGATTGCTGAACCATCCCATAGCTCATCAAAGAGCTGACAGGCGAATTTGTGAATTTCCGTTGTTATATTGGTTGCATTTCGTAAAGTCATCTGATGACTGGCATAGCGCAGGTCATGAGACTTAATCCCTACGGCAATCACTTCGGCCCGTACCTTTGCTGCCCGCAGTCTGGTTCCCACCGTCTCAGCCAGCGCGAGCAACACCAGCTTCGCAGTGGACGCATCGGTTACATCAAATGCAATGGTAGTAGAGTTCCCATACCCTTTATTTGCTGGCGTCTCTGACTGAACAACAGACACATCTATCCCACGGGAAAATGCCCAGATGACTTCCCCATGCTTCTTCAGATGCACTTTCAACAAATGTGGATCTGCATGAGCCAGTTCTCCTATCGTATGGATACCCAGGTTGAACAGCTTTTTTGCAGTCGCCCGCCCGACAAAAAACAGAGCGCTGACTGGGAGCGGCCACATTTTATCCGCAATCTCATTACGCCACAGCGTATGCACCCGGTCCGGCTTCTCAAAATCCGATGCCATCTTTGCCAGCAGCTTATTCTCAGAAATCCCGATATTTACCGTAAACCCCAGTGTATCCCGGATCTGATTTTTCAGTCTGTTTGCCACTGTTACCGGATCACCCCACAATTTTTCCGTTCCTGTCATATCAACAAATGCTTCGTCTATCGAGTATTGCTCTACATCTGGAGAATACTGGCGCAAAATATCCATAAATGCCTTAGAGCACTTTTCATATAGCCCATAGTTAGGCGGAACCAAAATTAGCTCCGGACATTTCTGTTTCGCTTCCAAAATAGTTTCTCCCGTTTTTACATGAAACTTTTTGGCCGGAATAGATTTTGCAAGAATAATCCCGTGCCGCATAGCCATATCTCCGCCTACAGCAGACACCTGCTCTCTTAGATCAACCTTACCTCCAAGATGAAAGAGGCGATATACCGCTTCCCAACTTAGAAACGCAGAATTTACATCTATATGAAATATAACTTTATCCAAACCTACGTTCGCCTCCTTTTAAGCCCATTATATAGAACATATGTTTGTTTTGCAATAGCATAATTTTTCCAAAATTGCTGCACAAACTTTTGTCCTGTACTTTTCTATATGACGCATACTATATGCAGTGTTATATTTATATTGTAATTACTATTTATGCTAATCCATAAGGGTCACATGCTGTTTATGATTGAATGAAGTCAGAAAGATATTGCGCCTTGCAAATCCTCTGACTTTTTTATTTGTATAATTGCATGATAAAACGAGAATGGATCAATATATGTTGATCCATTCTCATTTTTATTTATATTGTTCAGAAATACTTCGAGCCGCCCACACTGGACGGCTCTTTTCATACTAATACAACGGTAACCGGTTATGCTTTTCTTCATCAAGCCATATTTTTCGCATCAGATATGCCTGACGGAATTCATGTGCTGAGTTTCCACATTCTCTCGGCACACAAGATACATAGTAGCGCAGATCCAACTTGAAAATCTTTTCTCTGCCTCTGCTCAGCGCTCGAATCATTTTGCATAGTTTCCGATTCAAGCGATAAGACATTTTCTTATCCTTCACCTTCAAAGATGAAGCATGAAGTGTTCTTCCCTTTAAGCACTCCCTGCCAAGTTCAAAAATTTCTCCGATCCGCAGCGGAGTCTGGTATAAAATACCAAAGAAAACTGCTTGCTCCAGATAACCAGATTTTACATAGTCTTCCATAGTATCTTTTCCCACTCCGAATAAACTGAAATAGTGTAATTCACGATATGTCTGTGCCTGTATGCCTTTTCCAAGGCTTGCTATTCTGTTGACAACTAGCTTGCCAATTTTAACTTCTATATCCACCGCGTTTTGCTCAAATATGGAGATAAGAGGTATGCGGACAGACTCCAGTATCGCCTTAGACGCACATATCCGGATATAGGAATCGATCACTTTTTCAGCTTTTATATTTCTCCTTTTGATTCTCTTAAAGACATCATAAAAAAGAGAGATATAACAGAGAGAGGACTGCCATGGCTCAACAATATACTCAACCAATTCCTCACATTTCTTCTTATTATCGCTCCAAACTTTCATATAGAGAATTTTCGGCACATAGTTTTTATCATCCGCATATGGATTTATTTCACCACTGATCCGGATTGTACCATAGTATCGTTGATTCCTATATTCTAATTTTCTGGATATTCTCAATTACGTTCCCTCCCTCTGCCCGAATGTAATCTTTTCTTTATACTGATACCACTGTTTCCTGTAATAAGCTGTATGCTTCCTGAAGAAAAAATTCTTTTGTATATCCCTTCATATAAAATTCCCACAGTTTTTGATGGATCTCCTCAGCGCTTATATTGCTATATTGATTTTCCAGCATCTTTACAAATGGATACACCATTGTTTTTTCTATCCGCTGATCCGCTGCAATCGCGACCTCATCCATCTGATAAACTTCGTATAAACACTCCAGGATAATCTTCGTATCCGTTATCACTTTCATTTCTGGTTTCACCCACTCCTTTTTCATAGCCACGTTCCTCCTTATATCCGGACTCGAAGGCCGTCCAACTTGGTCCTCGGGAATCCCACAAGATACCACTGATCACTCGTATCCATCTCAATCCGAACCGGAATCCACGTATCTTTCACCTTTACCTCAAAGCAGTCTCCACAGTGCAGCCCTCCATAGTACGACTCCACATCAAAACGAATATCGTATCTTCCGCTGCTTTTGTCATAATATAAATTACCTTCTCTTGTTTCCATCCATTGGTTCCTCCTATGTTTGTTTCTCATAAAATAGAAACAGCAATCCAACGGATTTTGGAAATTTAGAGCAGATTTGCCTTTTCTTTCATCTCTTTCCTGCTCGTATTCGTATACAGCAGCGTAGTCCGCTCGCTTGAATGACCGGCCTGATTCGCCACCTCCGGAATACTGTATCCGCATTTAAGCGCATGAGAGCAGAAAAAATGTCTGAGCTTATGAGGATTGATCCGATCTGAGCACTGGCTAAAAAACCGATTCACGCTGCTTCGGTGAAGTTTCCCGCCTTTTCTGCTGACAAACAAGTATTCACACTCTGAATTTCTTTCCTTCAGATACTCTCTGACTGCGTGAATAATCTTATCATTGATAAATACAATCCTCTGCTTATTTCCTTTCCCTATAACAATCAGCTCCCGGGCCTGAAGATCTAAATTTGTCAAAAGAAGATCCGTGCATTCGCTGACTCGTAAGCCGGCATAAGCCAAGAGAGTCGCCATTGCATAATTCCTTTTTCCGTTTTCTACAAGTACCCGCTGGAGAAACTCGTCCACTTCCGGTTTTTCAAGATCTGACGGACTGGCAATCATCTGCTGAAATTTCAGCCGATCTTCTGATACAACCACATCGTCTTCCTGGTCCTTCGTTTCAATAAGGAATTGATTAAAGCAGGAGAGAGCAGACAATTTTGCATTGATACTATTGAATTTCAATCTCTTTATATTCTGGAGATAAGATCGATAATCCAAAATATTCGTATGATAGAGCTTTGTCATCTCCCGACCGTATGACTCTTTATACCACAGCGCATATCCTTTTACATGGCCAAGATAGGTCTTGATCGTATTCTCTGATTTTCCATGCTGCGACATATATTCGTGAAAATCTTCCAGTGAAATCATTCCGCTTCCTCCTCTCTGCAATTATGTTGCGTTCACTTTCCAGTGGTTTGTAGGAAATTATGTTGCGTTCGCACTATATTTCCCGGAGATTATGATGCTCTAACACAACATAATTACCATTATGTAGCGTTAAGAAAAGATCCTTTTCGGGATCTCACTTGCATTACTCCCTACATATAATAAATACGTTACTGGATCAGGAAACGCAAAAAGAACAGCAGATTGTCTCCGCTGTCCATAGTGCAATTACTTCTATATAAAATTGTTGAAATAATAAGTTGTAAACTCATTCCTCCGGGATCACAAATCTATATCCAACACCACGTAC
>NZ_JACJLV010000038.1 GCF_016902415.1 Mordavella massiliensis
AGTTAAAATAGTTAAATAGGGGGTAATTTCATGAGTTGGAAAAAGAATCTGATCGTCGGCGCTTCCGTTGCAGGAGCAGCTACATTAACGATCCATCTTATCAATAAATTTGTATATTTTTCTGCTACATTAGACAACCTATTAAGTAATCCATCCGGATCCTATTATAACTGGAAATTTGGAAATATTTATTATACCAAGTCCGGCGAAGGAAAACCTGTTCTTCTGATACACAATCTTTCTACTTTCAGTTCCGGATACGAATGGCATCTGATAAAAGAGAAACTTGCGAAAACGAATACTGTTTACTGTATTGATCTTCTTGGCTGCGGCAGATCTGATAAGCCGAACCTGATTTATACAAATTATCTCTACGTACAGCTTATCACAGATTTTATTAAACGGGTGATAGGAGAGAAGTGCGATGTGATCGCTTCCGGTGAATCAGGATCCTTTGCAGTAGCAGCATGCCAGAATAATCCTGAGATCATTGACCAGATCGTGATGGTAAATCCTTCTGATATTCATCATCTGGCCAAATCTCCCAGCAAACGGACAAAGACCTTGACCCGTCTGATCAACACACCTGTTTTTGGAACATTTTTATATAATATCCTGACAGGAAAGAAGAAAATCCGGTCTGTCTGTATGGAAAAGGTATTTTATCATAAAGACATCGTTTCCGATGGTATGGTTGATACATTCTTTGAAACAGCTCATTCAGGAAATGCATCGTCCAAATATCTGTTTGCCAGTCTGTGCGGCAGATACACAACGGTCAATGTTAAACATTGCCTGAAAGACCTGAACAACAGTATTTTTATATTAACCGGAGATAAGATAGAAGAGAAGGAAGAAACTTCTTCTCTGTATAAAGAAATCCTTCCTTCTATTGAGATTGAAAAAATCAAAGATACAAAATATCTTCCGCAGATGGAAGATCCGGAGCAATTTCTGGATGTCATCCAAACTTATTTGTTGTAAGATCCGGAAATTTACAGAGGTTCTTTTGCAGGTGTCCCCGCTTTGCGGGGATACTTTTTTTGTGTGTTTTTTATCTTATTGATAAACACAAAGGATCTGTGGATATCTGTATCCGGAAGCTGAAACTTTTCAACGTGATCGATCTGTCCGCCGAGTATGTCAACCGCTTTACTGGATGCGGCTACCTCCTCATCAATCTCGCCGGATTTATATGGAATAAATATACCCCCTATCCGTATATAAGGAATGCAATATTCACTGAGAACGGAGAGATTTGCAACCGCTCTTGAGACACAGAGATCAAACTGTTCCCTGTATTCCGGCTTTCTGGCATATTCCTCGGCTCTGCCATGAATGGTATGAATCTCCTTCAGATCAAGCTTTGCGATCACTTCATTTAAAAAATTGATCCGCTTATTCAAAGAATCCAGAAGCACCACCTTCAGATGCGGAAACGCGATCTTTAACGGGATTCCCGGAAATCCGGCGCCTGTTCCCACATCGATCACAGTATGTATCTTATTGAGATCCAGAAAACGGGCAAGAGAGAGGCTGTCAGCGAAATGCTTTTCCACAACCTCTTCGTACTCTGTAATTCCCGTAAGATTCATCACCTTATTCCATTCCACCAAAAGATGATAAAACAAGTCAAACTGCTCCAGCATATTTTCATTTGTCTCGATCTGAAGACGGTCCATCCTGTTTTTCAACATTTCTGACATACTATTTTCCTCCAAGATACACCAGAAGTACAGAAATATCAGCAGGAGAGACTCCGGATATTCTGGAGGCCTGGCCGATGGATACAGGTCTTATCTCTTTTAACTTCTGGACCGCTTCGATCCGGAGACTTTTGACCTGATCATAATCAATATCTTCTGGTATTTTCTTTTTCTCAAGCTTTTTAAACTGTTCTACCTGACGTTTCTGCCTGGTAATATATCCTTCATATTTAATGGAAATATCCACCTGTGCCATGATCTCGTCTCTTAGTTCTTCCGGCAGATCCGGTCTTTTTTCATCCACAGGCGCCAGGCATTCATAAGAAAGCTCCGGCCTTCTGATCAGTTCCGCCAGTGTGCTTCCGGAAGAAAGAGGCGTACTCTTACAGGACAAAAGCAGTTTCTGCACCTTGTCAGAAGTTCCAACCGTCGCCTTTTTTAACCTGGTGGTTTCTTTTTCAATCCAGGATTCTTTTGTAAGAAGTTTCTGATAGCGTTCCTCCGGGATCAGTCCGATCTCATATCCAAGAGGAGTCAGCCTCTGGTCTGCATTATCCTGTCTGAGCAGGAGACGGTATTCCGCCCTGGATGTCATCATGCGATAAGGCTCCTTGGATTCCTTTGTGACCAGATCATCGATCAGCACGCCAATGTAAGCCTGGGATCTGTCCAGAACAATCGGTTCTTTTCCAGCCAGTTTTCTCGCCGCATTGATCCCTGCGATCAATCCCTGAGCCGCGGCTTCCTCATATCCGGAGCTTCCGTTAAACTGGCCGGCGCTGAACAATCCGCTGATACTGCGGAATTCCAGAGAAGGAAGCAGCTGTCTGGCGTCGATGCAGTCATATTCAATTGCGTAGGCATTTCTTACGATCCTGGCATGTTCCAGGCCCGGAACGGACCGGTACATGGCATATTGTACATCTTCCGGAAGAGAAGAAGACATTCCGCCGATATACATTTCATTGGTATACAGGCCTTCCGGTTCAATAAAGACCTGATGCCTCTCCTTATCAGCAAATTTTACCACTTTATCTTCAATAGAAGGGCAGTACCTTGGACCAGTTCCTTCAATAGCGCCAGAGAAGAGGGGAGAGCGGTCCAGATTATCCCGGATGATCTGATGGGTTTCTTTTGTGGTATAAGTCAGCCAACAGGAAACCTGGTCGATCTGCACGTCTGCGGGATCTGTGGTAAAAGAAAAGGGCACTACCTTCTCATCCCCGAACTGTTCCTCCATTTTCTCAAAATCAATGGTACGTCTGTCAATTCTGGCAGGCGTTCCGGTCTTAAAACGGTACATCTGGATTCCCAGTTCCTGCAGGCAGTCTGTCAGATAATTTGCAGCCTGCAGCCCGTTGGGTCCGGTATTGCTGCTGACTTCTCCGTAAATGCATCTGGCATTCAGATACGTTCCTGTACACAGGATGACCGCCCTGCAGGGAAAGATCATCCCGGAAAAAGACTGTACGCCTGTAACCTGTCCGTATTCCGTAAGGATTTTTACGATCTCTGTCTGCTTGATCTCCAGCCGCTCCTGGTTTTCCAGGGTCCAACGCATGATCTGACTGTATTTTTCTTTATCTGCCTGAGCCCGGAGGGAATGAACTGCCGGGCCTTTCGACTGATTGAGCATCTTTGACTGGATAAATGCCCGGTCGATCACTTTTCCCATCTCGCCGCCAAGCGCGTCCACTTCCCGCACCAGATGTCCCTTGGAACTTCCGCCGATATTGGGATTACAGGGCATGAGAGCAACACTGTCCATGCTGACTGTAAATAAAACCGTCCGAAATCCCAGTCTGGCTGAGGCAAGGGCCGCTTCACAGCCGGCATGTCCCGCGCCGATCACAGCGATATCATATGCATCTTTACTTTCCCATACAGAACTTGCTGAATATTTCATTGACTAAATCTTCTCCTATCGTTTCTCCGGTAATAGAACCAAGCGCTTCATAAGCCGCCATCAGGTCAATAGAATAAAAATCTTCCGGCATCCCGTTCCGGATACTCTCAAGAACCTGCAGGAGAGCTTCTTTTGCATCCTGAAGAGCTGCTTTCTGCCTTACATTTGTAATATAGATTTCATCATTAAATGAAAGATTTCCTTCAAAAAACATGTTTTTCAGCGTCTCTTCCAAAGTCTGGATTCCCTGGCGGTTTTTCGCTGAAATGCCTATAATTTCAGGAATTTTTTGATTTTTTTCTTCTATTTCATTTTTATATTTTGCAGGAATACTTGCAAAATATTCTTTTTTCACGATTTCTTCCGTTACTTTTTGTTCCAGATCAGACTTATTCAGAAGAATCACAGATTTCTTTCCGGAAAGCATCTGAAAAATCTCTCTGTCATTTTCATCCAGAGCAGCAGAAGAGTCGATGACATGGATCACCAGATCCGCTTTTTCCGCAAATTCTCTGGCTCTGTCTACTCCGATTTTTTCTACCACGTCAGAAGTTTCCCGGATGCCTGCCGTATCCATGATATTCAAAGAGATTCCCTGCAGGTTGATGTGTTCTTCCAGAACGTCCCTGGTGGTTCCAGCAATATCAGTAACAATAGCACGCTCTTCACCGATCAGTACATTCAGAAGAGAAGATTTTCCTACATTTGGTTTTCCTACAATTACAGTATTGATCCCTTCTTTTAAAATCCTTCCGTTATCCGAAGAGGAGATGAGTAAAGAAAGATCTTCGATCATTTCTCTGACCGATCCTTCCAGCTTTTCTCCATATCCGTCTACACTGATATGTTCAGGATCATCCAGAGCGCTTTCAATAAACGCCGTGTGGTAAATAATTTTATTTCTTATATCACTGATTTTTTTCTTTATATTTCCCTTTAGCTGGCTGACAGAACTCTGAAGCGCATATTCATTCTTTGAAGCGATCAGGTCGCCTACCGCCTCTGCCTGAGAAAGGTCCATGCGTCCATTCAAAAATGCTCTCTTGGTAAATTCTCCGGGACCGGCAGGTCTTGCTCCTTTTTTGATCAGCAGCTCCAGGATTCGCTTTACCACATAAACGCCGCCATGACAATTAATCTCCACCGTATCTTCCCCTGTATAACTGTGAGGACCGCGCATCAGCATGACCAGAACTTCATCGATCGTTTCTTCCCCGTCTTTTATATAACCGTAATGGATCGTATGAGATTTCTGATCTTTTAGTCTTTTTTCTTTTTTTCCCTGATAAACACTGTCGGCAATGGCAAAGGCTTCTTCACCGCTCATTCTTACAATCCCGATCCCTGAAGTGCTCATAGCCGTAGAGATTGCCGCAATGGTAGTTCTTTCACTGATATTCATAGATTTCCCTCATCTGATAAAAAAAGCTGCTGTAAAGATTATATCTTACAACAGCTTCTTTTTCAAATTGAATTATTTGCGTACCAGAGTTACAACCACTTTTCTGTAAGGCTCTTCTCCCTCACTGTGTGTGGTAACTGCAGGATCAGACTGGAGCGCTGAATGGATGATCCTTCTTTCATAAGGATTCATAGGCTCTAATACAACGGTTCTTCTGGTCCGTTTTACCTTTCCTGCGATATTCTTTGCCAGATTTTCCAGAGTTTCTTTTCTTCTTCTTCTGTAATCCTCTGTATCAAGCTTTACGCGTACATAACCGTCCTGCATCTTGTTGGCTACCCTGTTTGTCAGATACTGGAGAGAATCCAGTGTCTGTCCTCTTTTTCCGATCAGGATACCCATGTTCGGGCCTTCCATATTAATGGAAAGAGCTCCTTCTTCATCTACGCAGGAAGTCACTTTTACATCTTCCATTCCCATGGCCTGCATTACATCAGCCACAAACTTTTCACAGGCATCGATGGTCTGATCTTCCACTTTTCCAAGCTGGATTTCTTTTCTTGCTTCTTTTTCTTCTTTTACAGGCTCTTCTTTTACAGGCTCTTCTTTTACTTCTGCAGGTTTTTCTTCTTTTTTATGTTTGTTTTTGTGCTTTTTCTCTTTTGCCGGCTTTTCTGTATGTCCCGCATGATCCTTTACAGGTTCTGTGTCTTTCTTTTCTTCTTTTACAGGCTCTTCTTTTACTTCCGGCTCTTCTACTTTTTTACGGGCTTTGATAACGGCCTGTTTTACGCCGATTCCAAGGAATCCTGCACTTCCTTTTTCGATGACTTCATAATCCAGCTGATCACTGGTTACGCCTAACTGAACCAGAGCATCTGTGATCGCATCATCTAATGTCTTTGCTGTTACGGTAATATAATCCACAAAAACCGCCCCCTAATCATTTTCATTAAATTTTTTCACCATGTTTGCCTTTGATGCAAGACTGCCTGCTTTTGCCTTTCCGGCATTCTTTCTAACCTGCTCAAGTCTTGCCTCTCTCTCTTTTTCATCTACAATCGAAGCGCTCTTCTTTGCAGACTCTTTGATACTTCTTGTATTGGTCTGTGCCATAGCGTTGATACGCTCTGCACGTTCGCCCCGTTTCTGTTTCTTCTTTTCCGCTTTTTCTCTGTTCTTTTCGATCAGCTCATCAACAGATATCTCTTTCAGATGCTTGTTGATCACGATCTGCTGGATACATCTTACTACCGCGCTGACGATCCAGTAAAGACCGATACCTGCTGAAAATGAGAATGCGATAAATACGGAAAACAACGGCATTGTCACATTCATGGTCCGCATGGTGCTTGCCATCGGATTGTCTTTATCCATCTGCTGTCCGGAAAGGGACTGGGACAGGCGGATACTGATGTACTGAACCGCACCGGATAATACCGGGATCAGGATTGCTGTAATAATGATGACCGGAGCCGGAAAACCAAAGGATCCGCTGTTAGAGATCATCTCTGTCGGAGAGATGGTCAGATCCGGGATCGTAAGGAATCTGTTTACAGCAGCGGGCGCATCTTTGATGGCCGGGATATATTTTTCAATATCGTAAATAACCGGGTACAAAGCAAACAGAAGAGGCATCTGGATCAGCATCGGCAGACATCCGCTCATCATAGAACTTCCGTACTTATCGTAAACCTGCTGGATCTCTTCATTCTGCTTCATCAGGCTGGCCTGATCTTTTTTGTTTCTGTATTTTTTCTGGATGGCCTGCACTTCCGGGTTGATCACAGCCGTCATTTTTGATGTTCTCTGCTGCTTTGCCGTAAGAGGCATCATCAGCATGTACACGAAAATCGTGTAGATAATGATTGATAGTCCTACCAGTCCGTTATCACCTGGCAGTATGTTGTCCAATACCTCATAGATAAAGTTCATCACCTTACCTAAGAGCCAGCAAAGCTGACCGACGATCGGCCAGTTTGCCGCAGTCAGCAAACTAAACATTTTTGTTTCCTCCGTATCTTATTGTCACGCGTGTCAGGGTACGGGATCATATCCGCCTTTTGCAAAGGGATTGCAGCGAAGGATCCTCCACACGGCGAGAGCGCCGCCCTTTAAAGCCCCGTACTTCTGAATTGCTTCTATTGCGTACTGGGAGCATGTCGGATAATAAATACAGGTAGAGTATCCTTTTAAACAAGACAAATACTTCTGATAAAAACGAATACATTTTATCATGATCTTTTTCATTTTATCACGACCCCTGATCTATGATCTTATGAAGACGAGCCAGGTGCAGCAGCGCTTTTTCCATCTCATGATAACCTTTTTCTTTCGCGCTGACTCTTGCGATGACTACAATGTCATACCCGCGCCGGAAACTCTCTTCGTGTAATCGATAACATTCTCTGATCAATCTTGTTAATCTGTGACGAATAACACTATTTCCTACTTTTTTACTTACTGATATTCCCAATCGGTTCTGGTTTTTGTGATTCTCTCTGATATACATTACCAGATACTTGTTTGCATACGAAATCTTTTCACTGTAAACCTGTTGAAAATCTCTGTTTTTCTTCAAGGATTCGGAATATTTCATTGCTTCATTTTCTCCTGATTTTTCGAGAAGAAGAAGAGAAGAAAAGGCCACATATATGCGGCCTACGCTGATAATTTCTTTCTTCCTTTAGCTCTTCTTGCTGCAAGTACTTTTCTTCCACCTGCTGTCTTCATTCTTGCTCTAAATCCATGAACCTTGGATCTCTGTCTCTTTTTTGGCTGGAATGTCATTTTCATAAGATATCCACCTCCTTATATTTTGTAAGGAAAAACTTCCTGTTTTTCATAAAGACACATTTTTGATTATATGCAATAAAGCCAGTAAAGTCAAGCTATTCGCGGATTTTTCTAAATTTATTTATCCACAAAATGTGGATAACTTGTGGAAAAGCAGTGGATAACATGTGGATATCAATTTTTTTACATACATTTTTCCTTTATCATAGCCTTTTCTTCTGTTTATAAAGTTATCCACATGGAATAAACATTGCTTAAATCTGTATTTTGATGTAGAATAAATAAGAGTGGGTTTTTATGTTTAGCCCTATGATACTGAACAGATTAGGAGTTATTTGGTATGAATATTGTAGAGGAAAAATGGGAAGAAATTATTGAACATCTGAAGGTAGAACATGATCTTTCCAATGTATCTTTTAACACCTGGATCCGTCCTCTGAAGGTTTATGACATCATTGACGATACGGTGATCATTCTGGTAAACAGCAATTCCAGTGTGGAATACATTGAGAAAAAATACCTTCTTCCATTAAAAGTATGTATTGCAGATATCACAGGGGAAGAATATGAGATCCGTTTTCTTTCAGAAGATGACAATGTCCTCGAAGAATTAAAGAGCAATCCTTCTGAAAGCACTGTGAAAAAGAGAACAAAGTCCGCTGCAGAAAAAGCAGGGTTAAATCCCAAATATACCTTTGATACCTTTGTGGTAGGCGGAAACAACAATTTCGCCCACGCCGCTTCTCTTGCGGTTGCAGAATCACCGGGCGAAGTATACAATCCGTTGTTCTTATATGGAGGAGTTGGACTTGGAAAAACCCATCTGATGCATTCCATCGCCCACTTCATCCTGGACAAGAATCCAAAGAAAAAAGTCCTCTATGTAACCAGCGAGACATTCACCAATGAACTGATCGAAGCTCTCAAGATGGGAAAAACCTCCGGAAATGAATCCGCGATTTCCAAGTTCCGGGATAAATACAGAAATAACGACGTACTCCTCATCGATGACATTCAGTTTATAATAGGAAAAGAAAGTACACAGGAAGAGTTCTTCCATACATTTAACCATTTACATACTTCCGGAAAGCAGATCATCATTTCCAGTGATAAACCTCCAAAGGATATCGAGACACTGGAAGCCAGACTTCGGACACGTTTTGAATGGGGACTGATCGCCGATATTTCGGCTCCAAACTATGAGACCCGTATGGCGATCCTTCAGAAAAAGATTGAACTGGATCAGCTGGAAAAATACAACATTCCAAAAGACGTATTAAAATATATCGCAGAAAATGTAAAGACCAACATCCGTGAACTGGAAGGTTCTCTGAATAAACTGATCGCTTTATACAAGCTGAATCATGAAGGAGAAATTGATATTCCACTTGCAGCAGAAGCTTTAAAAGATATTATTTCTTCTGATAATAAGAGAGAAGTGACTCCAGAACTGATCCTGGACATTGTGGCGGATCATTTTGGCATTACCGTAGCGGATCTGAAAAGCAACAAAAGAAACGCAGATATCGCGTTCCCAAGGCAGATCGCCATGTTTCTGATCCGTACCATGACAGAATCTTCTCTGAAAGCTGTCGGAATCATCCTTGGAGGAAAGGATCATTCCACAGTCAAATACGGAATCGAAAAAATCGCTTCCGAAGAAAAGAAAGACGAGACCTTAAACAATACCATTAATATAATAAGAAAGAAGATAAATCCTGCTTAATGTGAATAACTATGTGGATAACCATGGGATAAGTGTTGGATAACTTTGAAATCATTTTTTTCTACACATTCCGACAGAACTTTTCCCCACATCTTCCACAGAAATTCCCATAGAAATCCACAGAGATTTCAAAACCGGAAATCCCCTTCTTTTCTGGGCTTGAGGCAGTTATCCTCTTTTCCACATCCCCTAATAAGGAGAATACGGAAAAAAATAATATATAGATCTATACGCACCGCGTGAAAGGAGTTATACACATTATGAAAATTATTTGTAATAAAGCAGATCTGGTAAAAGGTGTCAGCATTGTTTCCAAAGCAGTTCCTTCTAAAACTACAATGCCGATCCTGGAATGTATCCTGATCGACGCGACAACAGATATTATCCGTCTGACCGCTAATGATATGGAACTGGGAATCCAGACAGAGATTGCCGGATGGATCGAAGACAGAGGAATGATCGCGATTGACGCAAGGATTTTTTCTGAAATCGTAAGAAAGCTTCCTGATAACGAGATAACCATTGAAACAGATGAGAATCTCCAGACGGTCATTACCTGTGAAAAGGCGAAATTTGATATTTCCGGAAAACCAGGAGACGAATTTTCTTATCTTCCGGTGATTGAAAAAGAAAATTCCATCGAAGTTTCACAGTTCACTCTGAAAGAACTGATCAGACAGACCATTTTCTCCATCTCTGATTCAGAGAGTAATAAGATGATGGGAGGAGAATTATTTGAAATTAAGGATAATATCCTTCGCGTGGTATCTCTGGATGGACACAGGATTTCTATCCGCAAAATAGAACTAAAAGAAGAGACGGAAGATAAGAAGCTGATCGTACCGGGCAAGACTCTGATCGAGATCAGCAAGATCCTTTCCGGAGAAGCAGAGAGCATGGTGAATATTTCTTATACCAGCAATCATATTGTCTTTGAATTTGATCAGACGATCGTGGTATCCAGACTGATCGAAGGAGAGTATTTTAAGATTGATCAGATGCTTTCCAGTGATTATGAGACAAAGGTAAGGATCAATAAAAAAGAATTATTAAATTGTATTGACCGCGCTACTCTTTTGATCAAAGAAGGAGATAAAAAGCCGATCATCATTCAGATTGGGGATGAATGGATGGAATTGAAGATCAAGTCTCAGATCGGATCCATGAATGAAGAGATTACCATCGAAAAAGAAGGAAAAGATCTGATGATCGGATTCAATCCGAAGTTTTTGATCGATGCTCTGCGTGTGATCGATGATGAAGAAGTTACTCTTTATCTGATGAATGCAAAAGCGCCCTGCTTTATCAAGGACGAGGAAGAAAGCTATATCTATCTGATCCTTCCGGTAAACTTTAACGCCGCGGTTTAAGAAAAGGGAGTAAAATCATGAAGATTACTTTAAAGGATGAATATATCAAACTGGGCCAGGCCTTAAAAGCGGCCGGCCTGGTTGAAAACGGAGCACAGGCCAAAGAAGTGATACAGGAAGGCCAGGTTCTGGTAAATGGAGAAACAGACTTAAGACGCGGAAGAAAATTGTATGCCGGTGATACCGTAACTTTTAACGGAGAAGAAATCGAAATTGAAGATTAAATCTTTAAAGCTTAAAAATTTTCGGAATTATGAATTTCTGAATTTACAATTTGATTCTGCAGCAAATATCTTTTATGGAGACAATGCCCAGGGAAAAACAAATATCCTGGAGGCGGTCTATTTGTCCGGAACCACAAAGTCTCACAGAGGCGCAAAAGACAGAGATATGATCCGGTTTGGGGAAACGGAGTCACATATCGAGACGATTGTGGAAAAAAATGGGATTGATTATAAGATCGATATGCATTTGAAAAAACACAGTCCGAAAGGTATTGCTGTCAACAAAGTTCCACTTCGAAGAGCAAGTGAATTATTTGGAATTGTCAATCTGGTATTTTTTTCCCCGGAAGATCTGAATATCATAAAAAACGGACCAGGAGAAAGAAGAAGATTTCTTGATCTGGAATTGTCTCAGCTGGATAAAGTATATCTGAGCGATCTGGCAAATTATAACAGAGTTGTCAACCAGAGAAACCGTCTGCTAAAGGAAATCGGTTTTCAGGCTAAAAAGCAGGATATGGATACGCTGGAAATCTGGGAGATGCAGCTGGTCCATTATGGAAATAAGATCATCGAAAGAAGAAAAAGGTTTGTTGACGAAATAAACGAAATTATTTCTTCTATTCATAAAAAATTGACTGGCGGATCTGAAGAGATTCTGGTAATCTATGAACCGAGCAACGGAAATATTTCTTTAGAAGATGCAATCCGTAAAAACAGAGAAAAAGATATGAAGATCAAAAGCACATCCATTGGTCCTCACAGAGACGATATCTGTTTTATGGTAAAAGATCTGGATATCCGCAGATTCGGATCCCAGGGACAGCAGAGAACGGCGGCTCTTTCGTTAAAGCTTTCAGAGATAGAGCTGGTAAAAAGAGCGATCCATGATACGCCGGTCCTTTTACTGGATGATGTTTTGTCTGAACTGGACAAACACAGGCAAAACTATTTATTAGATAGTATTCATGAGATACAGACTCTCATCACCTGTACGGGTGTGGATGAATTTGTAAATCATAGATTTTCTATAAACAAAGTGTTCCGTGTTACAAACGGACAGGCAGCAAACGAAAACTAGGAGGATGAGCATGAGTACAGAAAAGGTACAGCACGAATATGGCGCGGATGAGATTCAGATTCTGGAGGGTCTGGAGGCAGTCCGCAAGCGTCCGGGAATGTATATCGGAAGCACTTCGGCAAGAGGACTTCATCATCTTGTCTATGAGATTGTGGATAACTCTGTAGATGAAGCGCTGGCAGGATTCTGCGACAGCATACAGGTAACGATCCATAAGGATAATTCCGTAACGGTTGTGGATAACGGGCGCGGGATTCCGGTAGGGATCAACCATAAAGCAGGCCTCCCGGCGGTGGAAGTTGTATTTACGGTACTTCATGCCGGAGGAAAATTTGGCGGCGGAGGATACAAGGTATCCGGCGGACTTCACGGTGTAGGAGCGTCTGTAGTAAACGCGCTTTCAAACTGGCTGGAAGTTGAGATCTGCCATGAGGGAAAAGTTTATAAACAGAGATATGAACGTGGAAAAGTCATCTATAAGCTGAAGGTAGTTGGGGATTGTGATCCTGCGAAGACGGGAACAAAAGTTACCTTTATGCCGGATGATACCATTTTTGAAGAGACTGTTTTTGATTATGATGTTTTAAAACAGAGATTCCGGGAGATGGCATTTCTGACGGCAGGTCTTAAGATCACTCTGACGGATGAACGTCCGGAAGACGGCATTCTGGAAAAGACCTTCCACTACGAAGGCGGAATTAAAGAATTCGTATCTTACCTGAACCGGAGCAAAACTCCGCTTTATGAAGATATCATTTACTGCGAGGGACTGGTAAACGGGGTTTCCGTAGAAGTTGCCATGCAGCACAACGATTCCTACAGTGATAATACGTATGGATTTGTCAACAATATTACGACGCCAGAAGGCGGAACACATATCGTTGGTTTCCGGAACGCCCTGACAAAGACATTTAATGATTATGCCAGAAAAAATAAGCTGTTAAGAGACAGTGAGCCAAACTTAAGCGGCGAGGATATCAGAGAAGGTCTGACCGCTATTATCAGCGTTAAGATCGAGGATCCTCAGTTTGAAGGCCAGACCAAGCAGAAGCTTGGAAACAGCGAGGCAAGAGGCGCAGTTGACAGTGTAGTTAGTAAAAAACTGGAAATTTATCTGGAACAGAATCCGACAGTTGCCAAGATGACCATTGAAAAATCGGTGATGGCTCAAAGAGCCAGAGAAGCTGCAAGAAAGGCAAGAGATCTGACCAGAAGAAAATCCGCGCTGGATGGCATGTCTCTTCCGGGAAAGCTTGCAGACTGTTCGGATAAGAATCCGGAAAACTGCGAGATCTACATTGTAGAGGGAGATTCTGCGGGCGGTTCAGCCAAGACGGCAAGAGACAGAGCCACACAGGCGATCCTTCCCTTACGTGGAAAAATCCTGAATGTGGAAAAAGCAAGACTGGATAAGATTTACGGAAATGCAGAGATCAAAGCAATGATCACCGCATTTGGCACAGGAATCCATGATGATTTTGATATTTCCAAACTCCGGTATCATAAGATCATTATCATGACAGATGCCGACGTTGACGGAGCCCATATCAGTACCCTGCTTCTTACATTTTTATACCGGTTCATGCCGGATCTGATCAAAGAAGGATATGTATATCTGGCGCAGCCGCCGCTCTATAAGCTGGAAAAGAATAAAAAAGTATGGTATGCATACAGTGACGAAGAACTGGATTCCATCTTAAGAGAAGTAGGAAGAGATACGAACAACAAGATCCAGCGTTACAAAGGTCTGGGAGAGATGGATGCCGAACAGTTGTGGGAAACCACCATGGATCCGGAGCACAGAATTCTCCTTCGTGTAACCATGGATGAAGAGACTACTTCTGAACTGGATCTTACCTTTACTACTCTGATGGGAGACAAGGTAGAACCCAGACGGGAATTTATCGAAGAAAATGCAAAATACGTGAAGAACTTGGATGTGTAGGAGGTTAAACAATGGAAGATAATATTTTTGATAAAGTCCATGAAGTGGACCTGAAAAAAACGATGGAAACCTCCTATATCGATTATGCCATGAGCGTTATCGCATCTCGTGCGCTTCCGGATGTGCGGGACGGTTTAAAGCCGGTACAGAGAAGAATCCTGCATTCCATGATCGAGCTCAACAACGGACCCGATAAACCGCACAGAAAATGTGCCCGTATCGTAGGTGATACCATGGGTAAATATCATCCCCATGGAGACAGTTCCATCTACGGCGCCCTGGTAAATATGGCGCAGGAATGGTCTACCAGATATCCTTTGGTGGACGGACACGGAAACTTCGGGTCTGTAGATGGAGACGGCGCCGCCGCCATGCGTTATACAGAGGCAAGACTCAGCAAGATTTCCATGGAGCTGACGGCAGACATCAACAAAAATACGGTGGATTTTGTACCAAACTTTGATGAGACAGAAAAAGAACCTTCTGTGCTGCCGGCCAGATTTCCGAATCTTCTGGTCAACGGAACCTCCGGTATTGCCGTAGGTATGGCCACTAATATCCCGCCTCACAATCTGAAGGAAGTCATCAATGCGGTTGTCCGTATCATTGACGACCAGTTAGAAGATAAAGAAGAGACCACCATAGAAGAAATCCTCGGCATTATCAAAGGACCTGATTTTCCGACAGGAGGCATGATCCTTGGAACCAGAGGAATTGAAGAAGCCTACCGGACAGGACGGGGCAAGATCCGCGTCCGTGCGGTCACGGATATTGAGACCATGCCAAATGGCAAGAGCCGTATCATTGTGACAGAGCTTCCTTATATGGTAAATAAAGCCCGTCTCATTGAAAAGATCGCAGAGATGGTGCGGGATAAAAAGATTGACGGAATCACAGACTTAAGCGACCAGTCCAGCCGGGAAGGAATGCGGGTGGTCATTGAACTCCGGAAAGACGTCAATGCAAATGTGCTGTTAAATCAGCTGTACAAACATACACAGCTTCAGGATACATTTGGTGTGATCATGCTGGCTCTGGTCAATAACGAGCCAAAGGTAATGAATATTCTGGAGATGCTCAATTATTATCTGAAGCATCAGGAAGAAGTCATCACGCGCCGTACTAAGTATGAACTGAATAAAGCAGAAGAAAGAGCACATATTTTAAAAGGACTTTTGATCGCCCTGGATCACATTGACGAAGTGATCCATATCATCAGAAGTTCCAGAACCGTACAGATCGCGAAAGCAGAATTAATTGAAAGATTTGAACTGACAGATGTTCAGGCGCAGGCCATCGTGGATATGCGTCTGCGGGCTCTGACCGGTCTGGAAAGAGAAAAACTGGAAGCAGAATATAAAGAGCTGATGGAACAGATCAGCCGCTTAAAAGCAATTCTGGCAGACAGAAAACTGCTCCTTGGCGTGATCAAAGAAGAGATCCTGGCTATCAGGGATAAATATGGAGATGACAGAAGAACATCCATCGGATTTGATGAATTTGACATTTCCATGGAAGATCTGATTCCCAGAGAAGATGTGGTGATCACCATGACAAAACTGGGATACATCAAGCGCATGTCTAATGATACCTTTAAAGCCCAGAACCGCGGCGGCAAAGGAATCAAAGGAATGCAGAAACTGGATGAAGACTATGTAGAAGAGCTGTTTATGTCCAATACACACCACTACATCATGTTCTTTACCAGCACCGGACGCGTCTACCGGTTAAAAGGATACGAGATACCGGAGTCCAGCCGTACTTCCAGAGGAACCGCGATCATCAATCTCCTGCAGCTGATGCCTGGAGAAAAGATTTCCGCTGTGATCCCGATTGAAAAATATGACGACGATTCTTATCTTGTTATGGCAACCAAGAAAGGTCTGGTCAAGAAAACGCCTCTGCGGGATTACGCAAATGTGCGCAAAACCGGACTTGCGGCCATCACATTAAGAGAAGACGACGAGCTGATCGAGGTGAAATTTACAGACGGAAAACAGGAGATCATCCTGGCTACCAAGTACGGACAGTGCATCCGGTTCAGTGAAGAAGACGTAAGAGCGACCGGACGTACCTCCATGGGTGTCAGAGGCATCAATCTGGCGGACCGCGACGAAGTCATCGGTATGCAGCTTACCATTCAGGGAACAGAACTTCTGATCGTGTCTGAAAAAGGAATGGGCAAGAGAACTTCCATCAGTGAATTTACGGCCCAGAACCGTGGCGGAAAAGGTGTGAAATGCTATAAGATCATGGAAAAAACCGGAAATGTAGTCGGTTTCAAGGCAGTCAATGAAGACGATGAAGTCATGATCATTAATACAGAAGGCATTATCATCCGTATGAAGTGCGACGGCATTTCCCTGCTTGGCAGGATCACTTCCGGCGTGAAGCTGATCAATCTTCCGGAAGGAGACAAGGTTGCCAGCATTGCGAAAGTAAGAAAGGGAGATGAAGAGGAAGAAGAGACTTCCGAAGATCAGGCACAGGAAGAGGAGAGTCCTGAAGAATAAAAAATAAAGATTCTTATCAAAAATTAAAACTGCCGTATCTACGATCCATCATAGATACGGCAGTTTTTTTGTATGGGTTTGTCCTTATTTCGTATAGACTTTATCAGTACAGATTCTTACACTTTACTTTCAGGATACGGGTTAAAGATTCATTGATCCTTTCTTCAGAAATCTCGCCGCTGTTTACCGCATCCAAAACTCCCTGATAAGCTTCCGTAAAACTGTAAGGCATCAGCAGCATATCGCCGCCGGCCTGGATACATTTGACCGCGGCATCAGCAGAAGTATAGTATGTTGTAATAGCGCCCATGGAGAGGGAATCTGTAATCACAATTCCATCATAGCCAAGCTCATTTCTTAAAACATCTGTGATCATTTCTGAAGACAGAGAAGCCGGCGTATCATCGGAAATCACCTGTGGGACTTGCAGGTGTCCGACCATTACCATATCTACACCGGCCTGGATGCCGGCCTCGAACGGAAGAAATTCCGCGCTTCGAAGCTCCTCCAGGCTCCGGTCTACGATGGCCGCCCCGTTATGGCTGTCCGTGGTTGTTCCGCCATGTCCCGGAAAATGCTTGATCACCGCGCTGACTTGATGATCCTGGAATCCTTTTACTGCCTGCTCCACCATCTGGGCTGTCATATCCGGATCACTTCCAAACGACCGGACGCCAATTGCAGTATTATTTGGATTGGTCAGAACATCCGCATCCGGAGCAAAATCCAGATTAAAACCATAGTCCTTTAAATAAGAAGCAATTGTGGAGCCGACCTCATAAGCCCTGGAAGGATCGCCGGTCGCGCCGATTTCCGTCATATCAGGAAATTTCTCTACATCAAAGTTTGGATGGTTCGCAATCCTTGCCACCAGAGAACCGCCTTCTTCATCCACGCCTATAAAAAGAGGAATCTCACTGTAAGACTGAGAATTGCGAATCATAGTTGTAAGTTGCTCTTCATCGTAAATATTCTTGGAAAAATAGATCAGTCCGCCGACAGGATATTGGGTAAGAGCCTGCCTGGTCGTCTCGCCAGCCTGCGTAGCCACATCCACTCCGGTAAGATTTTCAGGAGTAATAAAAAACATCTGCGCAACCTTTTCTTCCAGAGACATACCTGCGATCAGATCCTGAACTTTTGCATCCAGTTTTTCTTCCTCCGTCTGTCCGGAAGAATCCTGTTCACCTTCCTTGTCAGAATCATTTTCAGTTCCACTTTCTGTCTGCACATCATTTCCCTTTTCAGAAGAATCTGTAAGAGACTGATCTTCTTTCATAAAAATAAAGAGAAGAGTCAAAAGCATCAGAAACAGCAGAGACAAAAGAAATATAAGCAATTTTTTCATAAATTAAATTTCCTTCTGGTCCTTTTCAAGTTCCCGCAGAATAATTTCCGCCGTCTTTTTCACGGTAGCAGCAACAAACTTCGTACACTGCGCTTTTCTCTCATCAGAATCCTTTTCCATGCCTCTGGTCAGGACACGACAGCAGGCCGCGCCAAAATTCTCCTTAAAAAAGTCATGGATCTCATTACATAAAGCAAAACAGCGGACATTCTTCGGATCACCGGGAACCTTACGCCCATAAAAATATCCAATACACATAGTCGCTCCGGCCAGAGCTCCGCAGATGCAGCCGCCGCCCCCAAGCCCCCACGGGAATCCGGTACTCATAGCAATCGCATCATCAGACATATCCAATTCAAAATTCTTGCGGATAGCGTAAATCACCGATTCAGAACAGGCAAAACCCTGGTGGAAAATGTCCACAGCATCCTTCTGCAATTGCTCCATATTAATATTAGTAGTCATGGTAACCTCCCTTTGGGGACGGGGGATTTCTGAAAATCCCCCGTCCCCAATAAAAAATAATCATTAAAAAAAATTAAGTTATTAACATTTTATATCATAAATGTGGATAATTCAATTCAATAGAAAAATTTTTAACAATATTTGAAGTAAAAAGTGGAAAACAATGTGGATAAAAAGTGGGAAAATGTGATAAAATTAAAAAAGATAAATTGGGGACGGGGGATTTCCAGAAATCCCCCGTCCCCAATGAAGGCAAAGGAGAACCCATGAAAAGAATACTATTAATGGTAATGAGAAATATCATATTAGTCCCCTGGATGTGGATCAAGTTATGTTACCACGCATCTCATCCTGACAAATATACAGAAGAAGAGCAATACAAAATGCTGCGCTTTATCACCTTACGTGCCAATAAAGGTGGAAATGTGAAAATTGATGTACATGGTGAGGAGAATATTCCAGCAGAAAATGGTTTTATGTTTTTCCCAAACCATCAGGGACTTTATGATGTGCTGGCCGTAGTGGAGGCATGCCCCAAACCATTTTCTGTTGTTGCGAAAAAGGAGATTGCAAATATTCCGTTTTTGAAACAGGTCTTTGCATGTATGAAAGCCTATATGCTGGACAGAGAAGATGTCCGTCAGGCTATGCAGGTAATCATTCATGTAACAGAGGAAGTAAAGAAAGGCCGCAATTATCTCATTTTCGCAGAAGGGACCAGATCAAAAAATGGAAATCAACTGCGGGAATTTAAAGGTGGAAGTTTTAAATCTGCAACAAAAGCTAAATGTCCGATCGTTCCGGTAGCACTGATAGATTCTTTCAAACCGTTTGACACCAATACTATTACACCCGTTACTGTGCAGGTACATTTTCTGAAACCTATGTATTATGAAGAGTATAAAGAAATGAAGACAACGGAAATAGCTGCCGAGGTGAAAAAGCGGATCGAGAAGGTAATCAGCGAAAACATATAATAGGTAAAAAAAGATTGACAAGGTAAATTTCCTTTAGTATAATAACTTCTGCTGGAGAAATACTCAAGAGGCCGAAGAGGCGCCCCTGCTAAGGGTGTAGGTCGGGCAACCGGCGCGAGGGTTCGAATCCCTCTTTCTCCGTTAAGTCTTTGACGGCTGTCTGGAACGAAAGTTTCAGACAGTTTTTTATGGAAGAGATAGAACCTATATCTTGTGTAAAAAAATCAAGGACTAACTAGTTATAGTACCGCAAAAAATGTGTAGAAAAAAGGCATAAAAAATTAAATAAAAAGCCTTGACACTAAAAATAATCGGTGGTATTATAGTGAAGCTGACTCGTTGAGACAGCAACAACCAAGGACTTTGATAACTAAATAATAGACAACGACCCTGAAGATTCTTTTGAGAAGAATAATTCAGAATGGACATCAAAAGATGTCAACCCAAAACAGTAAGTAACGGGATAGGAAAAGCGAGTAGTTTTTCCTGGACCGGATGAGAACTTTTAACGAGAGTTTGATCCTGGCTCAGGATGAACG
>NZ_JACJLV010000039.1 GCF_016902415.1 Mordavella massiliensis
TTCCTATATTGCTCAACCAAACATTTAGCCACTAGATAATTCTCTATCCGTAAATCAAAAAGATGCTGTTTATTACTTAACTCAATTTGTTTTTTCGTCTGTAAGACAGCAATAATTGCCGTAATTACCGTTACCACGGTTAAAACTATCGTTACAATAGATAACCAAAAATTCCAATCTCTAATCATTTGCCGCCTCCTATGCCTTTGATTATAACATGCAATGTCATATTTCTCCACTTCCACCTTATGTTAATAGTAGAATAAACACATTCTTTATTATTCAAATTGCGCGATTTTGCAGGCTTTTCTACAGATAAGGTGGCATAATAAGGTATCGTCTTAGACCCCGGCCTTATTGCTATCAGAAAGCAGCTATGATATATTTATCTGGTATAATCTGGGAGAAAAAACGGATGCGATTTCTGTCAGCCCTCTAAGATACAAAGGAGGGTGATGCCAATGAACGCTATGGAAGTAATGACATTAGTGCTTGTAATCTTTGCGGCTTTATCTTACATAGATCATCATAACGACAAAAAGAAATAGCATCCCATAACCGCCTAAAGTTCGAGATGCTATCGCTTTTTTGATAGATATAACTGAGGGCATCAGATCTTGCATCTGATTACCTTTCTACCCAGATTATACACTGAGGGCTTGAATTTTTCAAGTCCTCAATTTTCTGAAGAAACTTTTTCTTTAACTAAATATATTGTTGTGCTATAATGTGTTTAAATTTTATGCACTTCGGTGGTACAAATGAAAAAGTATTTGAATAAATTTAAAATATATTGGAGTAAAGTTCCCGATTGGCTTCAAGATTCATTATCTTTCATTACTTCAATATCTGCGTTTATAGGTTTAATTTATGGTGCTGCGAAAGTAATATATAAAGCTTTGTTACAAATTACCGGCAATACACTTCCTATCGATTTTCCTTGGATTATTTGTATACTTTTACTCATTGTTATTGTATTCATGCGTTCGAAGATCAAACAATACAAAAAAAGCTTATGGACTCGATTAGAAAATGATGCCGGAAGTTATTATAGTGTATTACATGATTTCAGAAATTTCTATTTTGATATACTAACCAATCATAAAAACAAGAAATTAAGTCCAGCATTTCTTACTTCTATTACACAAAATTTTCTTGTTAATATGCTCGATAAATTATGTAATATTTATGCTGCTTACACCGGCAGCACAATTAACACCTGCATTAAACTAATCGGTAAAGAAAATGAAGAAATAAATTTTGATGAAATCGATATGGATAATGCTACTGTTTATACTTATGCACGCTCAAGTAATATTTCCAAAATGAGAGAAGATGCTTCAAATGATAAGCCCGTTTTAGTTAAAGAAAATACAGACTTTGCTTATATTATAAAACCGCCTAGCTTTTATAAAAAACAATATTTTTATGAGCAGGATCTTCACTTATTTAATGAGGCATTAAAAAAACATAAGGAAGAATACAAAAACACCAATACAGATTATTGGACGTTTTACAGAGCAGCCATTGTAGTACCCATACGAATAGCACACACGCATCTGTATTTTACTCAAAAAACAGATCCGAAAGATTATCATATTGTAGGTTTTCTGTGCATAGATACGATGTCAACAGAAGCGTTTATTCCTGAATATGAAGAACAATTTATTCAAATAGCAAAATCATTTTCTGCATTAATTTACGTTGTAATGAATAAATACGGATTTTATTTGAAAAAGTCAAAGAATGGATACAAAAGACCTCGTAAAAAAGCAATGAAAAAGGAGGAAATTTCAACTAATGATACAGAAAACAAATCGGATCTTTAAAACCATTTTGAAATTTGTATTATTTGGTAACATATATCAAAAAAGCACAGTACACGTGGAAGATTCTCCTAACAAAATCAATTACCATATGTCTTCTGTCTTTCCAGATAAAAAGACTAAGGATGAAAGTTTAAATAGTTTACACAACTTTAACTAATTATTAAGATGTGTATATCTGGGGAACATGGCTAGACTTTTTATACTTACAATAGTTCCCTAGAAAAGCTATTTTATCGGCGCATATACCGCTGTCACTATTTTCTCTTCACCACTCTCTATCTTCACATAATAATCCCGAATATAATAAGTGACATACTGCTCCTGCAGAGAATATAACTCCTGTGTCTGAAAATCAATCATACACAAGCCTATCGGACATTCCGCATCCCCATACCCATCTATTACATCAAGCAGTTTATCCAAACACGTCTGGCAGAGATATCCTCGCACCTTATCTGCATCAAAGTAATTTTCCTCACCGTATTCTATCCGTACCTCTGAGATCCTTCTAGCCTGGTTTAGATCCACATGAAAAATACAGCCGCCTTCTCCAGTCGCTGTAATCCTTGAGGAGTTCTGACCACTTATAGTTTCGTCAGTATCTTTTCCAACTCCCATATCCAGAACATACCAATTATTCAAAGAAATGATTCCCAGATCATCTTTCCCCCGGTACATTCCCATCAGGCTCCGGCTGTTGCTGCCACACAGACAGCATTCTTCTTTATTGTCCAGTGTACTCTTTACAGCTCCCTGTGTGACTTGGCATTGCTCACTTTCTTGAGAATCGATCTGCAGCGTTGACGCACGTATTGCCGGAAGGCACAAACCAATCGCAAGACCAGTAAGGAACATCAGGCCACCAATAATTATTGTAATCCGATATCGTTTCATCCACTCACCTTATCATTCTTTTAGTTGTATAAACTAATTCTATTAGAGTTACTATAACAAAATCCAGATACAAATTCATCATATAGTGCGTATTTCGTCGCTTTTTTCTTCATATTCTGCTAATTCTTTCCAATAGAAAAACCTGTGGTTTCCCACAGGCTCTTTACTCTTTCTCCGCTTCCTCGATCATCACGTCCAGAATACGATATATTTTATTTTGTTCTTTCAACGGCAGTTTCCTGATCCGCTCCTCACGTTCAATATACTGCTCATATTGTTTTACGTTCAGGACATCCGCCAGCAGATCATCTGCAGATGCGCCGATTGCATTAGCAATCTTGATAAATGTTGCAAGTTTCGGATCTTTCACATTACATTCGATGGCGCTAAGATAGGTACTGCTGATTCCGACTTTTTCTGCCAGACGCTCCTGCGTCAGCCCAGCGGCGACTCTCCCCGCCTTTATTCTTGTTCCTATCCCTTTCATCGCACCACCTCCGTTTTCTCTATCTATTAGTTAAAATCGTGTACCTCTAGTATATGTATTTCCTTCTCGTCAAAACAGTATCTATTCGTTATATAATCTCAATCTATTTGATTGACTTTCTTCTGTCACAGAAATGTCTTTAAGTGGCACATTCATGCGATTGTAACGGTAAATCCCATATGCTAAGATTGGTATTGTCAAAATTATATGCAGACGGAATACAACACACGGGATGCGCCTCTGTTCCCGGACGGTGTGGTATTTCAGGAGGTGAGAACAAACTACAACTTCATATTGATTCGGAAAGCAGTCTGATTGGCCAGGCTGCTTTCTTTTATGCTTGCGGCATGGACCGCAAAGGAGGCTGGAAACTATAAGCACCACCGGAGTCTCCTCTGAGGTTCCGGTGCAACTAAAGGAGGTACTTACGTGATTAACCCAAACCAGAAACACCGCAGGATCAACCGTGGCGCTGTCCTTTATGCAGCCTTTCTTTTTACAACGCTGCTGATCGGGAACGTACAGCCAGTCCTCGCCGCAAACATGTGGGATAAAGCGAAAGAGATCATGCAGGATGTCTATAACCAGATTGTCCTGATCTCCACGATTGCCGCTGTCGTTACAGCTTCTGTGGCTCTACTTCTGATGAATTTTTCGAAATCCGGCAAGACCGTGGATGAGTCCAGAGCATGGCTGAAACGAATCATTATTACCTGGGCCATCTTAAACGGCTTAGGTTTTATTATGGCCTACATCACCCCCTTCTTCGCTGGCGGACAGTGGAACGGTTAAAAGAAAGGGGGCGTTCTCTTGGGCATTTTAGACGGGATCGTGGAATGGATCGCAGAGCAGGTAATGAATGCGCTGGACCTGATTACCACATCCGTACTTGGTGCGCTGGGCTGCTCTATGGACACCTTCCTTCGTTATTTTCCAGCGGCGGAAGATATGTATGAGATCTTTGTTGCCCTTGCACTGGGCCTGGTCCTCTTAAACTGGATCTGGCAACTGTTCAAAAACTATTTCGCAGGTATCGGGGTGGAAGCGGAAGATCCGATCAAACTGTCTATTATGACGTTTATATTTATTTTCCTGATTTTCTATGCCAACGATATTGTAAATCTGCTTCTCGATCTTGCAGGTACTCCGTATAGCTGGATTCTTTCCGAAGATCTTCCACCGCTTGAGTTCGGCAGTTTTAACTCCGTTATCACAGTCATCTTAGGAGTCTGTGCAAACGGAGCTGTGGCTATTATCGCGCTGATTCTGGTTCTGATCCTTGCATGGAACTATATCAAATTACTGTTTGAAGCTGCAGAGAGGTACATTCTTCTCGGAGTGCTCGTTTATACTGCGCCTGTCGCCTTTGCGACCGGTGCTTCAAAGGCAACATCCAATATTTTCAAGAGCTGGTGCCGGATGCTCGGCGGCCAGTTTTTTTTATTGCTGATGAATGCCTGGTGCCTGCGGCTGTTTACAACAATGGTCGGAACCTTTCTCGCCAACCCACTTTCTCTATAAAGGAGGAATTCATGAAACATAAGAAAACTCTTATTCTCCTGCTCCTTGCAGTCTGTATCCTGTTCTGTTTCTCCAGTACTGCTTTTGCGGCAGAGCTGACAGAAGCAGAGGTTGAGCAGGCTGTGGCGGACCAGGGAAAAGAAACCGTAACCGGAAATATATTTATCTGGTTTCTATGCGCCATTGCTTTCCTGAAGGTATCGCAAAAGATCGACAGCTTCATGGCTTCCCTCGGAATTAATGTCGGCAACACCGGCGGGAATATGATGGCAGAACTTTTAATCGCCGGCCGCGGTCTTTCAGGCGCCCTCCGTGGTCATGGTGGCGGAGGCGGATACCGCAAAGCATCGTCGCCCGGAAGCGCCGCAGTTGGCGGAAGTTTTCTCTCCGGCGGGCTCGCCGGTGCAGTCGGACGACAGATGGAACGCAGTGCTGTCAATGCAGCGACCGGTTATTCCGAAGGCGGCAGCATCGGGAATTCCATTTATCAGTCTTCCCTGCAGAAAGGCGGAGATTTCGCCAACCGGGTGATCGGTGATATTGCCAAAGGCAGCTACGGACAGGTCGGTTCAATTACCGGTGATGATGCTGCGAAAGCCTACGCTTCCTATATGGGATTGCGCTCTGGCGATACAGAAGGCACATCTACCTCTGAACCGCTCCCGCAGTACTCCAATATGGAGATTGGCGGCGGACGCATTACCGGTACAGAAACTACAAATGGAACATCCCGGGATTTTGCCATGTATCTATCGGATCAGTATATGGCTCCCACAAACGGCGACTATGAAACCGTTCAGTCCGTAGACGGTGCCACCTGGTATAAACAATACGCACAGGACACAGTAGAAAAGAAACCTTATCAGGATGACAACGGAGCCGTTGCCTACCAGGAATCCATTGTCCAGAAAGTTCCGCCTGCTCCTGCGCGTAAGGATCGCATCTAAATATGGCGGAACAACAGAGTGGATTGGATGAAGCAGTTCAGGTAGGCACATCCGCTGTTTCCCATATCCGGTCGCTTCGAACCTTCTCCCTATTTGCCAAGAGTGCAAAAGGCGCTGCTGTCGCAGGACCTTTGGGAGCTGCCCTCAGTCTTGCAATCGCGAACCGGCATACCATCTTGAAAATCCTGGCAGCGCTCCTTGCGATTCCGATTCTGGCAGTCCTTTTTATTCTTATGCTCCCCGGCCTGATCTTCGGTTCCTTAACCGATGATACCGGCGCACTCAATGATAATGACCTGATCCAGAAGAACCTGCAAAGCGCAAACCAGGCAATCGTCGAGGTGCTGGAAGAGTGCCATGATGAAGTTCTGGCTGAGGTTAATGCAGCCATTGAAGCTCTTCCAGAAGGGGATACTGCTGTAATCACAGATCCCTATGCCAATATGATTGCTGTCAATGCCAATCAGTTGATTGCCCAGTTCTGTGCAAGTCAGGAGGATTACAAAAATATCAACACAAACCAGCTAAAGGCGCTGATCCGGGAAAACAAAGAAGGGCTTTTTTCTTATACTGTTTCTTCTGAGGAGGTAACTGTAGAAGCAGAAGAAGGTTCCGAGCCAGTAACTTTTATCCGGCATACCTATTATATTCAATATGCCGGGGATACTTATTTTTCAGACCATGTGTTTCATCTGGACGATGAACAGAAAGAGCTTGCTTCTGACTATGCGGAAAACCTGACCACATTTTTTGGAGGAAGCGCCTCTGGTGTGGCCGTTGCCAACGTCTCTGCAGAAGTCGAGGCTTACCGAAGCACTGTACAGCGGATTGCGGCTCAATATGGCATGAGCGATTACGTGGAACTTGTTCTGGCTGTGATGATGCAGGAATCCGGCGGACAGGGAAGTGATCCCATGCAGGCATCTGAGAGCGGTTATAACACACGCTACCCAAGAACGCCCGGAGGGATTACAGATCCGGAATATTCTATCGAATGCGGGATACAGGCACTCAGAGCCGTCCTGACAAAAGCAGGGTGTACCGGGCCGACCGACCTGGACCGGATTAAATTGGCCCTTCAGGGCTATAATTTCGGTTCCGCTTACATTGACTGGGCAATGGAACGCGACGGCGGATATACGAAAGAAAACGCAGCCGCCTATTCTGATATGATGTGTTCCCGCCCAGGCTGGAACTATTCCGTATACGGCGATAAGGACTATGTGGATCATGTTCTGAGATATTACGTGATCATGTCAACCGGTGGGAATTATCCGGCAAACGGAATGCAGATCCCACTCTACATCCAGACCGAATATTCCAATATTCCTTACGGGTCCGGTTCTATTGCCGACTGTGGCTGCGGGCCTACGGCTTTCGCCATGATTGCAAGCTATCTGACCGACTCGACGATTACTCCTGCAGATGCGGTCGCATGGTGCGGAAACGCTTACTATTCGTTTGGATATGGAACAAAGTGGTCCTATTTTCAGGCAGCCTCCGATCACTTCGGATGCGGAACTGTTACAACAACTACGGATGCGAATACCGTGCTGCAGTCTCTCTCCCAGGGCTGTCCGGTAATCTCTTCTCAGATGCCGGGCCTGTTTACTTCCGGCGGACACTTCATCGTGTTGCGGGGAGTTACTGCAAACGGTAAAGTCCTAGTCAATGATCCGAATGACAGTGACCAAAAAAACTATGTAAACCGGAAATTCGATATGATGACGGAGATTCACGCAACCTCCCGTCAGTATTGGATTTTCCCTGCAAAATAAAGGAGTTTTTACACAATGAGCAGACTTAGGGTAATTCTTGCCATTTTGCTGTTGATCATTCTGGTGGTCATCGGGATCATACTTCCCAACCTCTGGAAATCAGGCAAAAATACTTCAGAAAAACAAACAGATCTGGCAAGCTCTGACCGGGAAGACTCAACGCCCAATGAAGAGATGACAGATTTGGAATATACCGGATTTGAAAAGCTGTCTCCTTTTTTCCCCGACAGCATAACTGCAGATTTAAAGGCTCTGTTTCCTGTTTATCTGCAGAATTCAGGACGGATCGAAATTAAATCCGTTACTTTCCTTCCGGATGAAACCACATATCCGGATAACAATACAACCAGACTTTTCTTCCTGCTTTCTGACAGCACCCGGCTGCCGGTTCAATATATCGGTGATCTGGGTGTTCTTTTATTCGGGGATGAAGAGGCTGAGTTTCCGACAGAACAGCGGAGTTACGAAAAGCAGACGGATGACTCGCTGCCTACGGTTACAACCGATCAGGTGGAAAACAGGCAGGAAGGCGGTTATGACGATATCTCCTCATCGCAGCCTGCTGAATCGGAGGTGAGCAAATGAGCGAACAGGAAAATCAGAAACCCACTCTCATCCCGCCGAATTTTATTGAAAAAGGGAAGATCTTCGGTGGTATGTTTGACATTCGCAATGCGATTGAAGGCGGCGTTATTGCTGCCTTAATCACTTATCCGGTTCTGCAGCTTCCCTTCTCGGTAACTGTACGGATCATCATTCTCTGCATGACTGCGCTTCCTCTTTTTATGATCTCACTGATCGGAATCGGAGGAATGAGCATCACTGCTTTTCTTGGCAGCGCTCTTCTTTTTATCAAGGATCGGCGGATCATTTATCGGTCGGACAAGATTCCGGATGCTCCCGCTCCAAAGCAGAGAGTGAAATCCCGCAGTAAGGAGCCGAAGCCGAAGAAAACAAAAAAGAAACGTCGTTCTGCACGTGATGGCAATGACAATCGGACCAAAGCTGCTAAGGAGAAAGAGACACTCGTTAAAAAAAAAGAGCGTCGTCAGTTTGATACATCAACCAAGCATGGAATCCGCAGACAGGCCCGGGAGGATATCCGAATTTTAAAATATGAAAAAAGACAGGAAAAACATCAGAAAATTCAGGCTCAGAAAGCAGCCCGGTCCGCGCAGAAACAGGCAGCCCGCAAGGAGCGACAGGATGCGCGGGATGCGAAAAAGGCGGATAAGCAGGCGAAACGGAATGCGCGATATGCTGAGCAGAAAACGGCCTCTGTCCAGAAACAGAAGTCCGCCGATAAAAAACGGAAGGATCAGATACTTGAGGATTATCTTCCTATCGAAAAGATCATGAACGGTATCGTTTATACGACGGATCACCGTTATATAAAAATTCTGGAGATTGATCCGATTAACTTTCTTCTTAGAAGCGCTCGGGAACAACAGGGAATTATTTACAGCTTTATCTCATATCTGAAGATCAGCCCTGTGAAGCTGCAGATCAAGATGATCTCTAAAAAGGCAGATATCAACAAACATCTGGAGCAGGCTGCACTGGAGCTGGATCGTGAAACCGATCCTCACTGTCGGGAACTGCAGAAAGATTACATTCAGTTTGTACAAAAATTGAGTTCAAGGGAGGCCGTCTCGCGACGGTTTTTTCTTATTTTTGAGTATGAGCCTTTTAATACAAATCGAAAAGAAGAGGAAAAAGACATCATTGCTCAGTTAGAAACAGCAGCACAGACGGCCCAAACCTATCTCTTCCAATGTGGAAATATTGTGGCAGAACATGACAATGAAGACGAATTTACTACAGATGTCCTTTATACCCTTCTGAACCGAAGCCTTTGTGCGTCTAAGCCTCTGCCCGACCGTATTCGCGAGGTACTGGATCGGTATGTTGCTGAGAATCGGGAATCAGAGGCAGACCATATTCGGATGAATGAGTTTATCGCTCCGGAGTCCATAGATTTCCGCCATGCAAATTATATCGTCATCAACGGTGTATACCATTCTTACCTGATGGTTCCCAGTGACGGCTATAAAAATCTGGTGTATCCGGGCTGGCTGTCCTTACTCATCAACGCAGGGGAAGGGATTGACGTGGATCTGTATCTGCAGAAACAGCCAAAGGATAAAATCCAGCAGCGTCTTGGCCAGCAGATCCGGATCAACCGTTCCAAATTGAAAGATGCTTCTGATACAAATACGGATTATGACGATCTGGACTCTGCCATCCGCGCTGGTTATTACTTAAAGCAGGGGCTTGCCAATAACGAAGACTTTTATTATATGAACCTTCTGATCACCATTACAGCCTCCTCCCTTGAGGAGCTTGAATGGCGGATTCAGGAGATGAAGAAACTGCTGATCTCACAGGATATGGATCTGCGTTCCTGCTATTTTCTTCAGGAGCGCGCTTTCTTATCTACTCTGCCGCTGATGAATCTGGACAAAAAGCTGTTCCAGCTGTCCAAACGGAATGTCCTGACCAGCGGCGCAGCCACCTGCTATCCTTTTGTGAGCTATTCCATATGTGACGATAATGGAATCCTGTTTGGCGTAAATAAGCATAATAACAGCCTTGTAATTGCAGACATATTTGATTCCCGTCAATACAAGAATTCCAACATCTGTATTCTGGGATGCTCCGGGGCAGGGAAAACCTTCACCATGCAGACCATGGCACTGCGGATGCGGCGCAAAGGCATCCAGGTTTTCATCATCGCTCCGCTCAAAGGCCATGAATTCTATCGGGCCTGCAAGAATGTAGGCGGTGAATTCATCAAGATCTCGCCCGCCAGCTTAAGCTGCATCAACATCATGGAGATCCGCAAGGTGGATAACTCCGTAAACGAGCTGCTCGACGGGCCGACTATGGATACTTCGGCTCTGGCTGCTAAGATCCAGAAACTGCACATTTTTTTCAGTCTGCTCATCCCGGATATGACGCACGAAGAACGGCAGCTTTTAGATGAGGCTCTGATTAAGACCTATGCATTAAAAGGGATCACTCATAAAAATGAATCCCTGATCGATCCGGAACACCCGGACCGTTATAAGGAGATGCCGGTTCTGGAGGATGTCTATAACATCCTGGTAAAAAGCGAGGATACCAAGCGCCTTGCTCATATTCTGAATCGTCTGGTTCACGGATCTGCTTCCTCATTTAATCAGCATACGAATGTGGACCTGACAAATAAATATACTGTCCTGGATATTTCGGAGCTGACCGGGGATCTTTTGACGGTCGGCATGTTTGTAGCTCTGGATTATGTCTGGGATAAAGCAAAAGAAAACCGCACGGAAGAAAAAGCGGTATTTGTCGATGAAGTCTGGCAGTTGATCGGCGCTGCCAGCAACCGTCTGGCGGCGGAATTTGTACTGGAGATTGCCAAAGTCATCCGTGCCTATTCTGGCGCGGGTATTTTTGCAACTCAGGATCTCAATGATTTTTTTGCGTTGGATGACGGGAAGTACGGGAAGGGGATCATAAACAACTGCAAAACCAAAATCGTCCTCAACATGGAGGATGAGGAGGCGCAGCGTGTGAAGAACATTCTCCGGCTGTCTGAAACGGAGGTGATGAACATTACCCACTTCCAGCGCGGGAACGGCCTGATATCCACCAATAATAATAACATCACAGTGGAGTTCAAGGCATCAAATTTAGAAAAGGAACTGATTACGACGGACCGGCAGGAGCTTCTGGAACTTCTGGAGCGTCAAAAACAGAAAGCCGGCTAAAAGTTCCCATAGGTTACAGGCGGCAGTCATACATTTCTGCCGCCTTTTATGGATTTATTTTTAAGGAGGAGAATTATGCGAAAAAAGATAACAACTACCGCAAAACGGCTGTTTGCTTTTATCCTGACTGCTGTAATTACAGTCGGAACACTTGCTGCAAATCAGCTTCCGGTTCATGCGGCTGACGGAACGCTGAATTTCCATGCAGGTGATTTAATCTCCTATGGAGATTACTATACCTCGCGGATGACAGTTGACGGGAGCAATACCGCCTACTGCGTGCAGCCGATGATGAAGACACCTGAGTCCGGAACCTACTCATATGACCTGCTTTCCAGCGGCTCTGCACTGCGCAAAGCACTTTACTATCTGCCGGGTGGATATGGCTATGAAAAAGAAAATATTCAGAGTCAGTATTTAAGCGGATGGTCTGAAACCAACTGTTATGTCATCGGTCATCTGACTGCATCCTATGTATATGCGGACTATGATGCCGGAAGCGGAGCCTTCTACGGCGCACCCCAGAACTATATTGATAAAGCGGTGGAGATTGCAAATGCAATAAAGAATCTTCCAAATCCCCCGTCTTCCTTCCGCGCATTTATCATTCCATCATCCAGCAGTCAGACCGTTGCAGGAAGCTGGTATGAGAAACCTTATGGATGGATTGAGATTCAGAAGTCTTCAGCAAACGCGGGCGTCTCTAACGGCAATGGAAATTACAGCCTGAAAGGAGCGCAGTACGGGATCTATCAGGGCGAATCACTCATTGAAACGCTGGTGACAGATGCCAACGGTTATGCAAAATCTGGTGAGCTGGAGGAAGGGAATTACACAGTAAAAGAAATCTCCGCTTCCAAAGGATATATCGTAGATACACAGGCTCACAACGTTACAGTTTCTTCAGATGCTACAAGCACTGCAGAGGTAACTGAGATTCCTATTAATAATCCCATTGACCTTGTTCTGCAGAAGCTGGATAAAGAACTGGAGGCTTCCACGCCCCAGGGCGCTGCTTCTCTTGCCGGGGCCGAATTCACGGTTAAGTTCTATACCCAGCAGTCCGACGCTGATCCTGCCGCGGACGGCGCTAAACCTGTAAGAACATGGGTACTGAAGACCGGCTCTGACGGGGCATTAAAATTTACTGAGGATGCCCTTGTATCCGGTGATAACTTTTACTATACAAGCGACGGCAGTACCATCTGTCTCCCCCTTGGCACCGTGACTGTACAGGAAACGAAAGCACCTGCAGGATATTTTGTAAATGACACCATCTTTGTGCAGAAAATATCCGGTACAAGCGAATCGGAAACCATAAATGTTTATCAGTCGTCCGAAGTACCTGAGCAGATCTACCGCGGCGGCGTACAGATCCAGAAACGGGATCTGGAAACCGGGGAAGCTGCTGCACAGGGGAATGCTACCCTGGAAGGTGCGGAATTTACCATTATTACACTGAATGAAAATCCGGTGATCGTAAATGGGGAAACATACGAAAATGGGGAAGCTGTCCTGACACTGACTACGGATGAAAACGGACTTGCTTCCACAGCTGCGGATACTCTTCCTTATGGTCATTACCGTGTTGACGAAACGAAAGCTCCTGAAGGATATCTGAATGAAGGCCGTATTTCCCTTGAATTTGATATCACAGAAGATGGAAAAATCGTTGAACTGACCGCAGAAGATCAGTCCATCTCTAATCAGGTGATCCGCGGGGATCTGGAGCTTGTAAAGGTAAGCGATGGGGATTTAAGCCGTCTGGCTGGTGTTCCTTTCACCATTACTTCTAAAACAACAGGTGAAAGCCATACGATCGTAACCGACCGGAATGGTTATGCCAGCACTTCTGCAGAATGGAATAAGCATACTTCCAACACCAACCGCGGGGAAACAGCGGAGGATGGCATATGGTTCGGTTCCTCTGATCCGGATGATTCCAAAGGAGCGCTGATCTATGATACATACACAGTCGAAGAACAGCGCTGCGAAGCCAATGAAGGCCGGAATCTTCTGTCCTTTGATGTAGAAGTATACAGAGACTCCGTAACCATCGATCTTGGCACATTGACGAATGATAAAGTCGAGATTGCTACAACCGCACTGGATAAGGAAAGCGGCTCACAGATGGCAAAACCGGATGACAAAGTTACGATTGTAGATACCGTTGAATTCGAGGGGCTCAAGAAAGGTGTGGAGTACAAGGTTATCGGTACTCTGATGAATAAGGAAACCGGGGAAGCTCTTGAGATTAACGGTGAGCCGATTACTTCCGAAACCACATTTACAGCGAAAAAATCAACCGGCAGTGCAGAAGTAGAATTTACATTTGATGCGACAGGCCTGGAGGGAACCACAGTGGTCTGCTTCGAAGAACTGTGGCAGGAAGACTTAAAACTTGCTGTTCACGCTGATATTTCAGATCAGGATCAGTCGATCTATTTTCCGTCTGTCGGTACACAGGTAAAAGATTCTGAAACTGGAGCGCAGATTGCCCATGCGGATGAAGAAGTCACTTTGATTGATACAGTATCCTATGCAAATGTGCAGCCCGGAGAAGAACTGACGCTTCAGGGAGTATTAATGGATAAAGAAACCGGTGAGGAACTCCTGATTGATGGCGAACCGATTACGGCAGAAACTACATTTACACCGGAAGAATCAGCCAGCACCGTAGATGTCGAATTCACGTTTAATGCGTCAGAAGTATCCGGAAAAACATTGGTTGTCTTCGAGTCACTGTTATATAAAGGTGAAGAAATTGCCCGGCACAAGGATCTCGACTCACCTGAGCAGACGCTGGTGCTTCCTTCTGTTAATACTACGGCCACAAATCCGGATACCGGCAGCCAGATTGGACTTACTCAGGAAGAAGCCTCCATACAGGATGTTGCAGAATACACGAACTTGATTCCCGGGGAAACATTCACGATTCGCGGCGTGTTGATGGATCAGGAGACGGAAGAAGAATTTCTCATCAATGAGCAGCCGGTCACTGCAGAAGCTGAGTTTACACCGGAAGAATCTTCCGGATCTGTGGAGCTTTCCTTCCACTTCGATGCTTCCGCACTTTCAGGGAAGACATTAGTTGTCTATGAAGAGATCCTCTATAAAGATCAGGTTGTCGCTTCGCACCGGCAGATTGATTCTCCCTCCCAGTCCATCTACTATCCTGAAATCGGAACAACTGCATCGGACGCAGATGACGGAGATCAGGAGGCACTTGCTGATGAGGAAGTAACGATCAAAGATGAGATTGCCTATAAGAATCTGGTTCCTGGACTTACCTTCCGTGCAGAAGGGGTATTGATGGATAAAGAAACCGGAGAACAGCTTTTGATCGACGACCAGCCGGTTACATCTGAGGTGGAATTTACTCCGGAAGAAAGTTCCGGTACAGTTGAGGTATCTTTTACCTTCAACGGAAGCAATCTGGCCGGGAAAACTCTCGTCGTATTCGAAAAACTTTATCTCATATCCGGTGACTCGGAAATCCCGGTTGCTTCACACGAAGATCTGGAAAGCACGGAACAGTCTGTTCTGCTTTCCGAGAATCCGCCCGAAGTGCCTGAAGAGGATACTCCGGATGTATCTGCCCCGGTAAAAACAGGCGATGAAACCAACTTGATGCTCTATTTGATCATCGGCGGCGTCGCTATTCTCGTATTAGCCGGAACCGGCGGATATCTGCTCTATAAGCGCAGACACAACAACAAGAACTCATAATCGTAAGGGCCCGGTTTCATAAGCCGGGTCCTTTTCTCAGGTGGTGAAATCATGATGCTTTATTCAGATCCCAAGCTGTTATGCCGCTTTCTCTCCCTTTGCGGAGGGAACTGGCATAACACGATATATGTTACCTGCGGAAATTGTCTCTATGATAATCCCTGCAGGCAAAGCGACTTTTTGTTTCTTCCCGATAAGCAGGGAACCCCCGTATGCCTCCGCGCTGAAGATGCATTGGTTATCTTCCCGGAACGGCCGGAAGCGTCAGAATGCCTCTTTTCTCTTACCATTCGTCAGTTCCGGAATATGTATAAAGCGTATTTTGAACAGCTGCCGGAAGGAATGTGTCCGCTTCAGTGGTCCGTCAAAACGCTCACAGATACTTTGTATAATTGGTAATTTTGCGCTTTTGGCATAAGGACCGTATATTTATTTAAGAAAAAGGAAAGGAGCTGCATAGTAATGATGATTCAGATCGTAAAACAGATTGACCAGATTTTCCAGACTTTAATCTTTCTGCCGGTCCTTTTTTTACTTCTGTACCACTTTCGGGTATTCAAAAAAGAGCGGCCTCGTATCCGCAGCATCCATAAGCTCTGCGTCGTACTGATCCTGATCTTTTTAGTACGCTGTTTCCTTGCGCAGTTCATTTTCACTCCGGTCAATTACAACCGGTTTACGGATGAGGGATACTTTCCCCTTATAAAAGCGCTTTTCTACTCTGAATAACATTTTCTGGGGGAAATCACCAGAATTTGAATAATCCGAACCAGTTTTGGCGGTTTCCCCCTCGTATCTCATCACCTGTCTTTTTACAATAAGAACAAAGAGAGGTGAATCCCTATGAAACAAAAACATGAAATCCGCTGCAATTATTGCGGCAGCCCTGCAATCTTAAAACCCGCCTCTGAGATCTTCCATGATCCAAAACAGAAGGGATATGTCTATGTATGCAGCCATTATCCTTCCTGTGATGCTTATGTGAGTGTACATCCCGGAACGAAAACTCCTATGGGAAGTCTGGCTAATGCCGCTCTTCGGAAGAAACGGATTCTTGCTCACCAGGCATTTGACCAGATTTGGAAACGGCAGATTATGTCACGCAAGCAGGCATATTACTGGCTGTCAGACAAGCTGGGAACTGATCCGGTGCATACACATATTGCACAGTTTGGTGACTACCGCTGTGATCAGGTAATCCGGGAATCCCGGAAAGTGCTTATCAACAACCGACAGAATGTATCGGCTGCATGAAAGGCGGTGAACATCATGGCTAAATATTCCCTGATGCCGGATCAGCAGAAACTGGTAGAAGAACACTTATATTTAGTAGAGATTGCTGTAAAACAATATATACACGCATTTGGACGAACTCCGGGGATTGAATGGGATGACTTGTATCAGACCGGCTGTCTTGCCCTCTGTAATGCAGCACACTGCTATAATCCGGAATTTCCATTTCCGCCGTATGCGGTCAAAGCGATCCGGAATGCACTGCACGATTACTGCTGGAGCACCGTCCAGTATCACAAACTGCTCTGTCCTCTGGACGATACCCCGGAGCCACAGGATACTGTAGCCGTGGAACCCTTCACCGTGATCCAGGGAACCCAGATTGCCGAAATCCTCCAGCAAAGGCAGCGTGACAGCAAAGGGGTTGTTCAAAAAGGGATCTACTCCCTTATGAAAAAATCAGAGGGATACAACAGCGTTGATATTTCCAAGGATTTCGGTGTATCCCCGAATTCTGTCCGGGCCTGGATGAGCCTGGCTGCAAAATATCTGCGGGAAGACACGGAATTAAATCAGCTTTTAGCGTAAGGAAGGAGAAAAAATTATGCTGACACTATTTACAGCCGTAGGACATCTGACGATGCAGAAAACAGAATATGGGAAACGCCTCCCCATTGTTCGAGTCAATAAAAAAGAGTATGCCGTTGCGCCCCGGGAACTCATTCTCTGGTCCGGTCTGGCTTTCCAGATCCTCACCAAAGAAGAGCTGCTCCGGTTCTATCAGGTAGGAATCAAACACCAGAATTTGCCCGGAGATCCGGACTTCGACTATATTCTGCGGAGACTACTCATCCGGGGGCTTGTTGTAAATGGAACCGGCTGTACGGCTGTAGATGCTCTTTATCATCTCCTCGGGCAGCTTCATATTGCTCCAGTAAATGAGGCTTTCCACGTTCGGCTTTTTGCCTGTATCAAGCTCTGGCTGAGTGGACGTCTGCCGCTTTACAGGATACCTCATTATTTGAAGCGGCCTGAGAATACGCCAATTGAAGCCCTGATCCTGAAGCTGGCACAGCATCTTTCCTTCTCAGTAGCCGAGCTGATCGGATTTGTAGATCCTTCCTCTTTGCCGGAGGTGCCTGATCTGATAGGATTACCGGATTCGCCGGATGCTCAGCGACTGACAAATCCGGAAAGGCCGGAAGATATCGAACAGACTGTACTGGACCATGTTCAGTATCCGGTTCTTGAAGGGATTGCGAATTTATACCTAAAGAAACAGATTATTTTTCAAAAATAAGGAGTTACTATGCCAAAACCATTATTTTCGAAGCTGGTTGCAGTTGCTGCAATCGGCTTTCTTTGTTTGCTGGGCGGAAGCGTCTATGGCTTAAGCACCGGAGATCGTATCCTTCTGATGTTGAGTATCCTCATTGGTGCCTGCAGCCTGATCCGCTTCTTGCTCCTGTTAAGAGATATCAGATCCGGATCTTATTATGTCCTCTCCGGAATATGTGTAAAAAGAGAGCCTTCCCTTTTTAAGAAGAGTCAACAGATTACATTTAAGTCAGATGAGGGGAAAGAATATCATTTTACATTTGAGAAAAGTATAAAGCTGCTGGAAGGACATCACTATAGGCTATATTTTCGTAAAAATTCCAGTAGTACTGAAGCGATTGGTTCATCCGCTTCGGATCTGTTGGGATTTGAAGAGGCAATATCTTCTGTGAATAATTCCTAAATTTTTTATGATATCTGTTTAGAAAGACACTGGGATAGAAAATTTAGATTTTCTCCCCAGTGCATTAGAAAACAATGTCTTATCATCTGCAATCAGATATTGACTTTTTAAGTTTTTTGCATATACTACAGTACAGAATCGGCGAGCAAAACAGAACATTTGTTCTGCGCCTCTTGACATTTCCTTATTATTTGCTATAATATAATTAGCTCATCTACCAGATGTAGAAGGAGTTCCTGAAGGCGTTTCACATAGTGAGGCGCCTTTTGCTGTATCCTTTTTATATTGATAATATTTTTTTAGTTTCTTCTGTAATGTATGTTCTCTCTCAATATAAAATGCAGTAATAAGAAGACAATAAGTTTTTCTTTTTTCAATAACAACCATATATTTC
>NZ_JACJLV010000040.1 GCF_016902415.1 Mordavella massiliensis
GTGTACACCAGATTGCTATACATTGGAATCGTTATATTTTTTAAGGCATTCGCCCGTTTTTGTGTCTTTTTGATATTTGTTGCCAGGCGGTACGCTGAATTCTCCACTTCAGACAATTTGATAGTCAGTTCTTTTACTTCCCGGAACGCTTCCCTTGCTATATCAATCGACTCATGGGTTGTTCCAAATGAATATGTCAGATCATTCTGCCTGTCATCGTATTTCACATGCGGGATTTCTGTTCCCATGATACTGCGCGTCTGGATGCGGATGGAATCTTCAATGGGCACGGTAAATGCCAGTTCCTGCACCCGGCTGATGCCGTGCTCAATATTTGCCCGCTGAAGGCAGGCATATGCCTTCGTAAATGTGCTGTCAATCTGCTCCTGGATTTCTTTTGCCTCATCAATCAGCCCCATTAACTCTTTTAGCAGAATATTCCTTTTTTTATCCATCAGTTCATATCCCTGATGCGCTAATGCCAGCGAATTTTTCGCAAGCATCAGATTGCCTTTTGTCGGAAATTCTCTTGGATCCATATGCCGCCTCCTTTCCTAAATCTGTCCTGCCTCACATCCATCCACGTGAAGCAGCCCTACGTCGTGGACCTCGCGGCCTCCCCGGCCGCTCAGTCACGTCGCTCCCAGCCGTCCAACCGGCCACAAGTACATGCAAGCATGCCTTGTGGCCTTCGCTATCCCCACATCCATCCACGTGAAGCAGCCCTACGCCGTGGACCTCGCGGCCTCCCCGGCCGCTCAGTCACGTCGCTCCCAGCCATCCAGCCGGACGTAACGGAATACAAGTATTCCTTACGTCCGGCTGGACGGCTAGTCTGCTTCACGTGGATAGTATTTTTCGATCAGCTTCGTATCAATCCGGTCCAGTTCTTCTCTGGGCAGCATCCCCAGCAGTTCCCATCCCAGATCCAGCGTCTCCTGTATGGTCCGGTTCTCTTTCGGCCCCTGCCCGATATAACGGCTCTCGAAGGCCTCGCCAAATTTCAGATACTGCTTATCGATCGGCGACAGCTCATCCTCGCCGATGACTGACGCCAGATTTCTGGCCTCGCCCACCTTCGCGTACGCCGAAAACAACTGATTCGCCAGATCCTGGTGATCTTCCCTGGTATACCCTTCCCCGATCCCGTCCTTCATCAGACGGGACAGCGACGGCAGGATACTGATCGGCGGGTAGATCGCCTGCCCGTGCAATGACCGGTCAAGCACTACCTGCCCCTCTGTGATATACCCCGTCAGATCCGGGATCGGATGGGTAATATCATCGTTTGGCATGGTCAGGATCGGCAGCTGCGTCACCGAGCCGCTGGCCGTCTCCACGATCCCCGCCCGTTCATAAATGGTGGCAAGTTCACTGTACAGGTACCCCGGATACCCCTTTCTGGAAGGGATCTCGCCTTTTGATGAGGACACCTCGCGCATCGCCTCTGCAAAAGAAGTCATATCCGTAAGGATCACCAAAATATGCATATTTCTTTCAAATGCCAGATATTCTGCCACAGTCAGCGCAACCTTTGGAGTGATCAACCTCTCCACCACAGGATCATTTGCCAGATTCAAAAACATGCACACATGATCCGATACGCCGCTTTCTTCAAACGTCTTCCGGAAGAATTCCGCCACATCATGCTTCACGCCCATTGCGGCAAACACGACGCCAAATTCCTCGCTTCCCCCGTCTCCCAGCGACGCCTGTTTCACGATCTGGGCAGCCAGCTGATCGTGGGGCAGTCCATTTCCCGAGAAGATCGGCAGTTTCTGTCCCCGGATCAGTGTCGTCAAACCGTCGATCGCCGAGATTCCAGTCCGGATATAGTTCCTTGGGTATTCCCGCCGCACCGGATTTAACGGCAGACCGTTCACGTCTCTGCGGTCTCCGGAGCCGATCGGTCCCAGTCCGTCCACCGGAATGCCGATCCCGTTAAAGGTTCTCCCCAGCATATCCGGAGACACTTCCACCTCCATGGGACGCCCGGTCAGCCTGGTATGGGTATTCTGAAGAGACATGTCCTGCGTCCCCTCAAACACCTGTATCACCGCCTTGTCCTCATTCAATTCGATGATACGCCCCATCTTCCGTATATTTCCTTCCACCGTAAATTCTACGATCTCATCATAAAATGCGTCCTGCAGACCCTCCAGAACCACCAGCGGGCCATTGACACTGCTCAGTCCCAAATATTCAATTGCCATGCCGCCCGTGTCCCTCCTTTATTCTTATGCGTTCTTCTCTATCACGCGGTTGTAAAACTCGTCAATCTCCCGTTTATAAAGATCCAGCAGCTGCAGATTGTCATTGGGCACATCGTACTTCACTGCGATCACTTTTTCGTAAATGCCTTCGGCCTTCAGTACAGACATCGGCATCCCCATAGCTACCAGATCCCGGCTCTTTTTATAAAGATACAGGATCACATCCATCATCTTAAACTGCTTTTCCAGAGAAACGCAGGTATCATCCTTATGAAATGCATTCTGCTGCAAAAATCCAAGCCGGATCACCCGCGCGATCTCCAGCACCAGCTTCTGGTCATCCGGAAGCACATCCGCGCCAATCAGCTTTACGATCTCCATCAGACTGCTCTCCTGGTTCAGAAGGGCCATCAGACGGTTTCTGTAATCCACAAATTTCGGCGACACATAGTCCGTATACCAGCCACTTAAGTCTACCAGATACTCACTGTAACTGCTCAGCCAGTGGATCGCCGGAAAATGTCTGGAATAAGCCAGGGATTTATCCAGTCCCCAGAAGCACCGGACAAACCGCTTGGTATTCATCGTCACCGGCTCAGAGAAATCGCCGCCCTGAGGCGACACCGCCCCGATGATCGATACCGAACCGGTCGTTCCATTTAAGTTCTGCATCATGCCGGCCCGCTCATAGAAAGCAGACAGCCGGGAAGCCAGATACGCAGGGAAGCCTTCCTCTGCAGGCATCTCCTCCAGACGCCCGGACAGTTCCCTTAAGGCCTCTGCCCAGCGGGACGTGGAATCCGCCATGATCGCCACGTCATATCCCATATCCCGGTAATACTCCGCCAGCGTAAGCCCCGTGTAGATCGACGCTTCTCTGGCCGCCACCGGCATATTGGAGGTATTTGCGATCAGCGTGGTCCGGTCCATCAAAGGATTGCCGTTCCTTGGATCCACCAGTTCGCCGAACTCCTCCAGAACCTGCGTCATCTCATTGCCGCGCTCTCCGCATCCAATGTAAATAATAATATCCGCATCTGACCATTTCGCGATCTGATGCTGGGTCATGGTTTTTCCTGTTCCAAAACCTCCAGGGATAGCCGCCGTCCCTCCCTTGGCAATGGGGAACATGGTATCCAGGATCCGCTGCCCTGTGATTAAAGGCACACTGGCCGGATATCTCTGGTGCACAGGCCTTGCCACACGGATCGGCCAGCGCTGCATCATAGGCAGTTCTTTTTGCGTACCATCCGCAAGCGCTATCGTCACCAGCGGATCCGAGATCCGATAATTCCCATCCGGCTTCACAGACACTACGGTTCCCTCCAGATCCGGCGGCACCATGCACTTATGGACGATTGCCCGGGTCTCCGGAACCTCTGCGATCACTGTGCCCCCGTGAACCATCTCTCCCGGCGCGACCGTAATATGCGTCTCCCACAGCCGGTCCATGTCCAGGGAATCCACACTGACACCCCGGGTAATAAATGCTCCGCCCGTGTCGGCAATCCGCTCCAGAGGTCTCTCAATTCCATCAAAAATATTGTTCAGGATGCCGGGAGCCAGTGTCACAGACACAGCGGCGTCCGAGCCTTCTACCATCTCTCCGGGCTTCAGGCCGCCGGTCTCCTCATAGACCTGGATCGTCGTCATTTCTTTATCCAGAGAAATGACCTCACCCACCAGCTTTTCATTTCCCACATACACCATTTCCGACATCTTAAAATCTGTCTTTCCCTTCAGGTAGACGACAGGGCCATTGATGCCATATATTTTTCCAATCTTTACACTATGCACCCTCTACACCTCCCCGGAACAGGAATTGCTGATACTCCCTCTCCAGCGCGCCTTTAAATGCGTGGTCGATCAGGATATTCCGCTGCCTTAATACGGCCCGGATCCCCCCTTTAAAGTCTTCCTTGCTAACCGTTACCCGCATGCCGGTATGCTCCTCCAGATACTCCTTTTTATCCGCGTCCGAGGGATTGATGTAGATCGTCATCTCCTCCCCGTCCGCAAAAGAAGCCGCCTTTTCGATATAATGCACCAGCAGATGCCGGTATTCTTCTGTTTTCATATAGTCCTGCAGCAGGGTTTCCACTTCCTCAAACAGCTGCTGCTTCAACCGGGCCTGTGTCCCGGAAAGCTCTCTTTTTAATTCCAGCTGTGCCTTGGAAGACGCCATATTAAGCTGCTGCGCGGCGCTTACCTTTTCGGCCTTGATCCGGGTCTCGGACTGGCGTCTGGCCTCCTCACAGTGCTGCGAAAATACACTGTTCAGTGCCTCTTCGTGCTGTCTTATCAGAGCGTTCCCTTCCGCCCTGGCCTCTTCCATTGCGGCAGTCTGCAGATGAAACATCTTTTCTTCTATCGTCAAGCATGTCACCTTCTTTATCTATAATTTCAATCCGATGGCCTCATTTACATATGCAGTGATAAAGTCTTTCTTTCGCCCGGTCCCATGCCGGTCAGGAATCTCTATCAGCAGCGGCATCGTTCTTTCCAGCTTGATCTCGTTGATCAGATCCGGAAATTCCCGGCCGAATTTCTCCGTTAAAAGGATAATCCCCACGGTAGGATCATTCATGGCCGACTCGATGGCAGTCTTCAGTTCCTGGCGCTCATGCACCACCACGCCGTCCACTCCGGCCAGCCGCATTCCTGTCAGGGTATCTACATTATCACTGATCAGATACATCTTCATCCTATAACTGTCCCAGGATCATGAAGGAGATGATCAGTCCGTACAGACACACACCTTCCGCAAGACCTACAAAGATCAGAGATTTACCAAGCGCGCCCGGGTCCTCGCTGATAGCTCCAAGGGCCGCGCTGGCTGCGCTGGCTACGGCGATACCGCCGCCCACACAGGACAATCCTGTAGACAGGGCCGCCGCCAGGTATCCGAATCCCGCCGCATTTCCAGCCGTCTCGGCCGCGCCTTCCGCCGCCTCGGCCGGCATGCCGCCAAACAGCATGATCCCTGCGATCACAAATGCACCAAAGAAGAAAAATACATTGGCGCCGACCGCCCGTTTATAACGCTTTTTATTTTTCTCCCCGATCAGGAAATAGCCGAACGGAATGATGATGCTTAAGACCAGAGCGGCAATGAGTAATAATTTTACTGTTAATGTCATGTTCCATCTCCTCCTTATCCTAAAACCTTACTTCTTTTTATGACTGTTAAATGGCCGGAATTCTCTTCCGCTTCCTTTATAAAACCGGCTGAACATCTCGTAATATTCCAGACGAAGCACCTGGATGCCTACGATCAGTCCTTCCAGAAGACATACGATCACATTTCCGAGCACAACCACCAGCCAGTTGGGATCCCCTTCCGACGCGCCGGACAGCATCAGCACCACTTCCATAATGGCCGCATGGCTGACCGCGAACGCGCCGATACGCACATAGGAAAGGGTGTTGGAGAAGTAGCTTAACATTGTCTCGAACAGTTCAAAAAATCCCTGTACAAAGAACATCACCTTGCCCTCTTCTATCTTTTTGTGATTGTGCTTCACCAGATTTGTCAGCGGTTCTTTGAACAGGAAGATCAGAACCGGGATTCCCAGAAAGACCGCGATCATAATATTTCCAGGCGTTTTGTGGCCGCTCATATACAGCACCACTGTCAGGACCAGAAATCCATAAAATACAAATCCCGCCACGCCGTTATTGGAAAACCAAGCGTTCTCTGTGTCATGCGCCCGCAGCGCATTGATGATCTGGAAAAGCATCGCCAGCAGGTTCAACGCCATTCCGAAAGCGATAGCCACCACGAACACCGTATTCAGCTGTCCGATAAACGGCAGGGAGGTCATGGCTGACACCGGGCGGAGCCACAGCGCCGGGATCACATCTTCAAATCCGAATACACTGCCAAACAGGAACCCGAACAGCATTGAGAAAAGTCCTGCAATGGAAATGATCCCTGCCAGATTGATCTTTTTGATCAGATACAAAAGCCCTCCGATGGCAAACAGGCAGAATCCCTGGCCCACATCTCCGAACATGGCTCCAAAGATAAAGGTGTAGGTGATCGCCACGAAAACCGTGGGATCCATCTCATTATGCGCCGGCATCCCGTACATCTTGACGAACATTTCAAAAGGTTTGAAAAACCTGGGATTTTCCAGCTTGGTCGGCGGTTCGCCGAAATATTTTTCCCGGTCTTCTTCCACCACCACCAGAACCTTGTCGTCTTTTTCCGTCTCTTTTAAGAATGCCTCTACATCCTCTTCGCCCATCCATCCGCAGATAATATAATAATCTTCTTTATCCTCTTCGTCTTCCATTCTTGCCGCCATCTTGCGCACATCAAAATTGCCGGCCAGCTCCTCCAGCCTTCTCTGCGCCCCCTTTAACTGCGGCGCGCGGCTCTGAAGCAGTTCTTCTATCATCCCTTCCACGCCCCGGATCTGATCAGCTGCGTGGTCGATATCCTGCTGGAGGCTTTCGCAGGCCTGGGCCGGCGTTCCGATATATTCCCGCGACAAAGAGATCTTCTCAAAATGCAGGGAATGGAAGATCGCGTCCGTCTTGCCTGCGTCCGCGTTCGCCACAAAATAACACCCATATACATAATTTTCATTCCGCACGCCTTCCAGGAAAATGGCGTTCAGATCTTCATACAGATATTTTTCCAGCCTGCGGTAATAATCCGCATTGATCCTTCCAAAACGGACCCGCATATAGCGGTAACTCATCACGTCATGGAGATTCACTTCCAGAGGCCGGAAAGGCTCCAGCACATTCAGCTTCTCCGTCAGCTCATCCACATGCTTTTTCAGCCGTTCCTTCCGCTCCACCAGTTCCAGATACTGATGGTTCAGATCCCGGATCATACTGATCATGGCGTCCTGATCCATGGTAAGGTCCGGCTCCACCACCGGATCCGGCAAAAGCGCCATAAATTCTTCCGCTTTATTCAAAGGTTCTCTATATGGATTCACTTCCACAAAAGGAAGCAGATTTTCCGTCGTTTTCAGCTCGGCGATAGCATTTTCCAGCTGCATCTCGTGCCTGGAGAGATAGACCTCGCAGACCCGGTCAATATCGCTCCTTGGACCGCTGATGCTCAGGAATTTCATTTTTACGATCATTGCTTCACACCTCCCATGTACGCCAGCGTTTCACTTCTTGGCAGACCATAGCGGATACATTCCAGTGCCGTTGTCAGTTTATCGATCTCTTCTTCCTTTAAATAAAGGTAGGTATAGATCGACGCCACTGAGTACGGGTTCTGCCGTCTGTCCGCAAGATACAGATGTCTCAGGCAGTCCTTATAAGTCTGCTCCATAGTCCTGCCGTCTCCGAAATCATATTTCCTGGCATACCAGGTATTCTCCGCCTGCCGCAGGAATTCCTCCAGGCTGGGCGTTTCCACCAGCGTTTTATACTCCTTTACACTCAACCGGTAATGGATCGGGATCGTAAGAGAGTAAATATCCGGCGGCAGCATGTGGTAATACTTCTTTGCCCGGTAGACCCACTGCAGATTCAAAAGATCGATCTTAGTCCCGCAGTCCCTGGCATAAAGCTTCAGCTCTTTTCCCTTCAAAAGCCTTTTCTGCCGCTTCCACAGCGTGGTGAAATAATAAAGCTCCAGCGCCATATCATAGTCAAACAGCGTGGCCGTCTCCATCTCCCGGATCTTCTTAAGCGGTTCGTAATATTCCGTCCCCGCAAGATTATCCACCAACTCTTCTACATTTTTTGAGGCCACCAGCGCATCGATGGAGATCTGGGAATACCGGTCAAAATATTCTTTTTTATAATCCAGATCAAACGGGATCTGATAATGATTAAAGACAATCCGCAGACAGTAATTGATCACATCCACCTCGTAGCGTTTCCAGTAGGTTTTCAGAAACTGCTTCTGCTGCGGGCCGCCGAAACGGAAGATCCTGCTGTAATCATCGAACAGAGACTGGTACAGGATCTTCTCCACATTTCCCCGGTGGTAAAGCGTACTGTCCATCTCCTCCAGATACTTTTCGTACGCCGGCTTTTCCTTCAGAAATTCCGTCACCTCCGGGACGCTCCGCATAGATGCGATCTGTTCGTAGTCCCCGTCTTTCAGGAGCTTTGCCTGCATCGCCCGGATCTTTACGGTGATCCCGCTGTATGTCATCACATTTCCCATAGGCTACTCCTCTGTGATCTTTTTCAGGATCTCTCTGGCATACTGCGTATGGTTTTTTTCGTACTCCGCATTCAGGCGCTCGATCTCTGACCGGTTTTGGATCCGCTGCTCTTCCAGGACCTGATCCATCTGCGCTTCCGCCTGCGTCCGGATCTTTTCCAGTTCCGCCTTTGTATAAGCATCCAGCTCCCGGTCAAAATCATCCCTCTTTGCCTGGATTTCCCGCTCTACTTCTGTTTTCCGGGCCTGCGCATGTTCCACGATGCTCTCAGCAGTTTTTTCAATTTCTGCTAGTTTTTCCACGATAGATTCCATAGTCAGTCCCCCGTTTCCGTTTTCTAACATATCTAAATAATACACTTTATTTTGCGAAATTTCCAGACAATTTTCTCTCTCCCTTCCCGGACAGATCCTGCATTGACTTTTCTTCCGCAAAACTATAAACTATACAGCGTATAAAAACGCCTGTATTTAAGGAGGAAATGCTATGCGCCTTAGAAATATCCCGCGCGCCGAAGGCGTGCTTGAAGCGTGTAAAGAAGTTGTTAAAAATCCCGCCGGACAGAAAAGCAGATGGCACGAACTCTTCCAGAACCAGAACCCTGTCCACATCGAGATCGGAATGGGCAAGGGACAGTTCCTTCTGACTCTGGCCGAACGGAATCCAGATATCAATTACATCGGCATCGAACGGTACTCCAGCGTTTTGCTGCGGGCAGTGGAAAAGTTCCAGCTTCTTTCAGAAAGCCCCAAGGGAGCTCCTTCCAATATCCGTTTTCTCTGCATGGACGCAAGAGAGCTGCCGGAAGTCTTTGCCCCGGGCGAGATCGAAAAAATCTATCTCAACTTTTCCGATCCCTGGCCAAAAGCCAGACATGCAAGAAGGCGCCTCACTTCCCGGGAGTTTCTCAGTCTTTATGCCAAAGTACTGCCACCCGGCGGAACGGTGGAATTCAAGACAGACAACCGTCCCCTCTTTGACTTCTCCGAAGAAGAGGTCCGGGAATCCCCCTTCTTCACTCTGGACGGCCTGACTTACGACCTGCACCGGGACGCCGGAATGAATCAGGGAAACATCATGACAGAATACGAAGAAAAGTTTTCCGCCGCCGGCAACGCCATCTGTAAACTGATCGCACGAAAGAGTCCTTCCGGATCCGAAGGATAATTCCGCCGTGCCTGCATATACTGTATCAAAAGCTAAGGTCAGAAAGGAAGCAGACCATGCGCAGAAACCCGTTTCTTCGCCAGCTTACCCGCCGCTTTGCCTCTTCCATGCGGGAAGTCTGCCGCATCCTGCACCCGGGATGCACAAAACCGCCCTCTGACAGGGGCTTTTTCAGGCGGAAATAAAGAAAATCTTCAGAAATAGTTCATATAGTTTTTATTTGCATTTACAGGCAGATATGTTATGATATGTGGGTCAAAAGTAAACCAAGTATAAATTATTAAGGAAAAGGGGGCCTGGTGATCACACCATGCATATGAAAAAAATGAAAAGGACACTTCCGGTAATTATGGCTGCTGCGCTTTGTACCGCATCGCTTCCGCTTGCCGTACAGGCTGACAGCTCCAATGTTGTAACTCTGGGCGCGAATCTGACGCAGGAGCAGAAAACGTCCATGTATGAGTATTTTGGGACTTCCGCCGATCAGGTGGAGACCATCGAAGTCACCAACGCAGACGAGCGCAAATATATGGAAGGCATCGCATCTGAAGAACAGATCGGTACCAGAACCTACAGCTGCTCTTATGTAGAACCTACTTCCGATGGGGGCATCCAGGTGAAAGTTGCCAATCTGACCTATGTAACCAGTTCCATGATCGCAAGCACACTGACCACCTCCGGCGTGGAGAACTGCAACGTGGTTGCGGCATCCCCGATCGCTGTATCCGGAACCGGAGCGCTGACCGGGATCATGATGGCATACGAGACCGCCAGCGGCGAGACTCTGGACGAGGGACAGAAGGCTGCTGCCACAGAAGAGCTGGTAACCACCGGAGAACTGGCAGACGCAGTCGGCGACGAGGCTGCCACCGGCATCATGAACGACGTCAAAGAACAGGTCATCGGAGACGGTCTTACCGATCCGTCCGAGATCCAGGATGCAGTGACAGAAGCCGCAAAGACTTACAACATCACACTGACAGAAGATCAGATGAATAAGATCACTTCTCTGATGGAAAATATTTCCCAGTATGACTATGATGTCAAAGCATTAAAAGAGACACTGGATAACTTAAACGGCGAAAGCGGCGGATTCTTCTCCAACCTCTGGGATTCCATCACCGGATTCTTTGGCGGCGACACGGTCGGAGGAATCATCAATGACACCAAAGATGACATCCTCGGAAGCGATGTGGTAACCGACAGCACACTGGGCGGTTCTGACAGCTCTGACAGCACAGATCCTTCCACCGAAGAAGAAGGCGGCGGTTTCTGGGACAGTATTGTAAACTTCTTTGAGAATCTCTTTGGCGGCGGCGATGACAGCGAGGAGGATACTTCCACGGAAGGAGAAACTCCGGCTGATACCACAGAAGACGCAGCAGAGGAAACTACCGGAGACACCACAGAAGAGACCACAGAGGACGCCCAGACCATGGACGATAACACCTCTGAAAGCACAGATACTCCGGACAGCGCAGAAGCTTCCGACGGAACCGCAGCAGACGGCATCGGACAGGGCGCTGCTCCTTCCGACAGCGGTCTTACCGACAATTCTGTAAATGAAAATGCAGATACCCAGGCGGTCAACTAACAGAAAAAACGAAAACGATCCATACTAAGAAAGAGAGCGTATGTCGAATGCATACGCTCTCTTTCTTCCTTATTTATTCCATCTTATCAGCAAGTCAATCAGCTAAAATTCAAAGACAGCAACTCCATACGGAGACAGCGGATACGCGAAGGAATACGGTCTTCCGTCACATTCCTGTTTTACCGCTTTGTAAACCGGCTGTTTCTTTCTTCCATTACCGCCGTACTGCTCCTCATCACTGTCCAGAATCAGCTTGTACTGCTTTCTTCTGGGAACTCCCACACGGTAGTCCGCCCACTCCATAGGTGTGAAGTTGCAGACAAATAACAGGTTCTTCTTACCGTCTTTGGAGTGTCTCATGAAACTGAAAATGCTGCGGTAGCGGTCATCCGCATTGATCCACTCAAAGCCTTCCCAGGAATCGTCCATCTCATATAATGCCTTATTTTTCTTATAGAGATGCAGCAGATCCCGGAACCAGTTCTGAACTGCCTGATGCTCTTTTTCCGCCAGCAGGAACCAGTCCAGCTCCCTTTCTTCACTCCACTCTCTAAGCTGGGCAAATTCCTGTCCCATAAAGAGCAGCTTCTTGCCCACATGACCGATCATAAACGCATAGCCCACCTTCAGGTTGGCATATTTATCAAAGCCAAGTCCCGGCATCTTATTGAGCATGGAACATTTCAGATGCACCACCTCATCATGAGACAATACCAGGATGTAATTCTCGCTGTAGGCATAACTCATGGCAAATGTCATCAGGTTATGGTTATCCTTGCGGAAATAGGGATCCAGCTTCATGTATTCCGTAAAGTCATGCATCCATCCCATATTCCACTTCAGGCTGAAGCCAAGTCCGTCTTCTTCTACCGGACCTGTCACCATCGGCCACGCCGTAGACTCCTCTGCGATCATCAGCGCGCCCGGATTTCTTCCCAGCAGCACGGAATTAAGATGCTTAAAGAAATCAATGGCTTCCAGATTCTTATTACCGCCGTATTTATTCGCTACCCACTGGCCATCCTGCTTCCCGTAATCCAGATAAAGCATGGATGCCACCGCATCTACACGCAGTCCGTCTACGTGGAACTCTTCCACCCAGTACAGCGCATTGGAGATCAGGAAATTACGCACTTCATTTTTTCCATAATCAAATATCTTTGTTCCCCAGTCCGGATGCTCTCCTTTTCTGGGATCCTGATATTCAAATGTAGGCGTCCCGTCAAAATCCGCAAGCCCGTGGGCGTCTCTCGGGAAATGCGCCGGTACCCAGTCCAGGATCACGCCGATCTTATTTCTGTGGAAATAATTGACCATCCAGGCAAAATCCTCCGGCGTTCCATACCGGGATGTGGGCGCAAAATACCCTGTCACCTGATAGCCCCAGGAACCGTCGAACGGATGCTCCGCGATCCCGATCAGCTCGATATGGGTGTATCCCATATATTTCATATAATCAACCGCATCTTTCGCGAACTCCCGGTACGTATAGAATCCTTCGTCTTCCCTTCCGGGATGGCGTTTCCAGGAACCGATATGCGCCTCGTAAATAGACATCGGCTCCTTCTTGTGATCCCAGTTTTTCCGCTTCTCCATCCAGGCCGCGTCCGACCATTTGATCTGAGACAGATCGTAAACCTTTGACGCCGTACCCGGACGCAGTTCCGCATGGAAGGCAAACGGATCCGCCTTGAAGATCAGATCTCCCTTATAAGTCTCGATACAATATTTATACATATCGAACTGTTTGATCCCAGGGATAAAGCAGGTATAGATCCCAAGCGGCTCTTCCCGCTCCATCGGGTTTGCCTGGGTATCCCAGTCATTGAATTCTCCCACTACGGAAACACTCCTGGCATTTGGCGCCCAGACGGCAAAATACACGCCCTCTGTCTTTCCGTTTTTTACGATATGGGCACCCAGCTTTTTATAAATCTCATAATGGTTTCCCTGTCCGAAGAGATACTGATCCAGTTCTCCTACTTCATATGCTTTCTTTCTCTTTTTTGCCATACCGAACCCCCGCATTTCTGTCCTAATATATGCATATTATACTTTAGATGGCCGAAAAAAAAAAGAGTTTTGACAAATCTATCTGTCAAAACTCTTAATTTTTTTATTAAATCTTAAAATCTTCCTCTTTCAGGATAATTCTGTCTGAATCGTCTGTTCCCTTCTTAAATACACGCCTTGCAAGATGCTTTACATTGGCTTTCTGGGAATGATCGATGGCTTCATCCATGATCTCCTTGACTTCTGCGACAGATACGGCATGATCTTCTCTCTGCATAACATCGATCCGGCTGTACAGAGCCAGGATTCCCATCTCATCCAGCTTATATCCGTTTTCCTTCGCATAAGTCTGCCCGAAGGTTACCAGTTCATCATTGATAAATACCGGCAGTTCCAGTTTGGAAGTAAATTTCTTCTTGAACTCCGGACTGATGGCCAGCATACGCTCCAGCGGTTTTCTCTGATCCTCCAGCACAAACAGGAGCTCGCCGGTCTTCTTCTCCATCAGGTAATTCAGTTCCTTAATGGTTCTGGAATTCAGCTTGCCCGCCTTCTCAATAATGATGGCGCCGCCCCGCAGTTTCTGGATGATATTCGTCAGTTCCTTCTTATTCAGAGACTCGCCGGTCACGATCGCAACCTTGCCCTGCTTTAAGTTTCTCTGCTTCTGGATCGCTTTTACAATATCTACCGCCAGAACTGTCTTACCGGAACCTTTGCGTCCCACTACCAGAAGGTTGCCTGTCTTGGAAGTTCCTTCTCTTTGCGCTCTTCTGTCATTATCCAGAACCTCAACGATCTGTTCGCTCATACCTCTGACCGGAACAAAGTAAGAGAAGAGTTTCTTCTGTTCCTCTGTAAGTCCTGCCTTCAGACCAATCTCGCTGGTCGCGCTCAGGTCATATCTTCCGGTTACCACAAATCCGGTATCAAACGGAACCCCGCTGCCTTTGGACTTCTTAATTCTTTCCTGGATCTCTTCCTCAGAAGGTTCTTCAATCTCCAGTGCTTCTACATCGAATTCTTCTTCCGGCTCTTCTTCGTCGAAGTCCTCTTCCTCGAAGTCTTCCTCGTCGAAGTCTTCCTCATCGAAGTCTTCCTCGTCGAAGTCCTCTTCATCGAAGTCCTCTTCATCGAAGTCCTCTTCATCGAAGTCTTCTTCATCAAAGTCTTCTTCGTCGAAGTCCTCTTCGTCGAAATCTTCCTCGTCGAAATCTTCCTCGTCGAAATCTTCCTCGTCGAAGTCTTCCTCGAAGTCGTCTTCCTCAAAGTCGTCTACGTCAGAATCCTCTTCCAGCTCTTCTTCGTCGAAATCCTCTTCCTCGAAATCTTCCTCGTCAAAGTCTTCCTCGTCAAAATCCTCTTCGGACGCTTCGTCTTCGAACTCCTCTTCAAAGTCATCTTCAAAGTCAAAATCATCAAAGTCCGCTTCTTCGAGTTCTTCCTCTTCTTCTGCTTCGTCTTCTGATCCCTGCTCCATCTCGGCCACCAGTCTTACCAGATCGTCCGGAATGCGCTGGGTCTTTCCTTCTGCAAATGCATTTTCCAGAAGTTCTTCTTTTTCTGCTTCTTCCGCTGCTTTTCTTGCAGCTTCTTCCTCGGCTGCCTTTCTTGCTGCCTCTTCTTCCGCAGCCTTCCTTGCAGCTTCTTCCTCGGCTGCCTTTCTTGCAGCTTCTTCTTCCGCAGCCTTCCTTGCAGCTTCTGCCTCAGCCGCTTTGCGCTCTACTTCTCTGCGCTCTTCCTCCTGGCGGCGCATCGCTTCTTCCCGCTCTTTCTGAAGGCGCTCTTCATCCTTTGCCTTCTGCTCTTCAATCGCCTCTGCGTGCTCCTTCTGCTTTTCTTCCCATTCCTGAAGGATATCATCAATCCGCATCTGGCTGGTTGCGCGCAGGTCTTCCTCTTTCTTTTCCATTGCCTCTTTCTCAATATGAATGCCGCTTGCAAGAGCCATTCCAGTTGCAAGAGCCTCCTCCAGAGTCGCTCCCTTTACCACCTGGGTGATCGCCGAGTGCTTCTCTTTCTCCGGCTCTTCTTCAGCCTCGTCTTCCTCGGTCTCTTCTGCATGCTCTTCTTCAGCTTCTTCTTCCTCAATCTCTTCTGCAGACTCTTCTTCTGCTTCCTCTGTTTCTACAGACTCTTCTTCTGCCTCCGCCGGAACTTCTGCCGCTTCTACTGTCTCTTCTACAGCCTCTTCCACAGTCTCTTCTACCGGTTCTTCTGCCGGCTCTTCCGGAGCCTTCTTTGCCGCGCCCGGTCTGCTGTCATACTTCTCCTGCTGCAGCGGTGTCAGCGGTTTATACTTCATCTTCAGCTCCATCGCCTTGTAGACATACTTTCCTTCACTGAACCAGAGGATCAGATCGTCACATTCTTCCAGACACTCTGCGGTCATTCCCGCCTCATGATAACGCTCTGCCAGCTCATACGCCCACTTTTCTACATACTCCGCCTTCTTAAACTCTTCCAGCGCGGCGATCTGCTCGGTAAGCGGCGCTCCCTGTGCTCTGAGGATCTTATATTTTAATATGTACTGATTCGGGTCTCTCGGCGCCAGCTTTACAAATTCCTCGTAGCAGTCGGACGCCTCCTCCGGATCATTGATCTTCAGCGCAAGCATTCCCAGCCGGTATACGATCTTTCTGCTGCCCGGCGATCTGTCAAATGCGACAAACAGGATATCCCTGCTCTTCTGATACTCCCCGTTATATTCATAGATCTCGCTGACCGTATTCAGCATAGAAGAACTTTTCACTCTGCGCCAGTCGATCGTGTCAGCGATCTCCATGGCTTTCTGGTAGTCCTTGTTCTCCATGTACTCCAGCATTTGTTCTGTTTTTACCCGATATTCATATTTATCCAAATCTCTCACCTCAAAAATATATTTTCTTCTTTTCTTCGTATTTAATTATAATTTCGCTTATATCAGTTTATCATACGCCATATCGATTGTCAAAATATACACGAAATTTTGTTACAAAAATATTACATTTCGTGATATGATAAAAGCAAATTTATTTTAAAAAAGGAGGCGCAACATGAAACTTTCACTAAACGGAATCAAAAACAGATCAGAGTGGGAAGCGGCCGGCATCGTTCTTCCCGGATATGATGTGAAAGCAGCGGCCGAACAGGCAAAAAAAGCTCCCCGGTGGGCTCATTTCGGCATCGGAAATATTTTCCGTATTTTCATCGGCGGTATTGCCGACGGCCTGCTGGAAAGCGGAGATCTGGACACTGCCCTCACCTGTGTGGAAACCTTTGATTACGATGTTGTAGACAAGATCTATCACCCCTTCGACAATCTGGGCTTAAGCGTGATCCTGAATAACGACGGCACAAAAGACTGCAAGGTCCTTGGATCTTTCGGCGAAGCCCTCAAGGCCCAAAGTTCGGACCCGGCGCTCTGGGCGCGGTTAAAAGAAATCTTTTCCGCTCCTTCTCTCCAGCTTGTCTCCTTCACGATCACGGAAAAAGGTTACGCACTGACCAATTCAGCCGGAACTTATTTCCCATACGTACAGGCTGATATTGATAACGGACCCGACAAGGTCACCGGCGCCATGGGTGTTGTGACAGCCATGCTTCTGGAGCGGTACAAAAACGGTAAAACACCGCTCGCTCTGGTATCTATGGATAACTGTTCGAAAAATGGAAGTCTTCTGCGGCGTTCCGTCATAACCATGGCAGAAGAATGGCAGAAAAAGGGATATGTGGAAGATGGTTTCCTTTCTTACGTCAGCGATGAAGCCACCGTTTCCTTCCCCTGGACCATGATCGACAAGATCACTCCCCGCCCCAATCCGGAGATCGCCGCCGACCTGTCCGCTCTGGGACTCGAGAACATGGAACCCCTCGAGACCTCCAAGCGTACCTATATCGCACCGTTCATCAACGGCGAAGATCCCCAGTACCTGGTGATCGAAGACAATTTCCCCAACGGACGTCCCGCTCTTGAGAAAGGAAAAGGCGTCTATCTTGGAAGCCGCGACACCGTTAATAAGTCAGAACGGATGAAAGTGACCGCTCTTTTGAACCCGGTCCACTCCGCTGTCGGACCTTTCGGCGTACTTCTTGGCGAAGAATATTTTGCCAACATGATCAACAACGATCCGAAACTTATGAAGCTTGGAAAAATGGTGGCTTATGACGAAAGCCTTCCCATGGCTCCGGACCCGGAGATCATCAATCCGAAAGCATTTGCGGACGAATTGTTCCAGCTTCGCTTTGTCAATGAATATCTGCTGGACACCAACATCCGGCTTTGCACCGACGAATCCCAGGGATTAGGCGTCCGCTTTGGCGAAACGATTAAAGCCTACACCGCAAAATATGGCAGTGCCGGGCAGCTGATCGCCATTCCTCTTGGCATCGCCGGCTGGCTCCGCTACATGATGGGCATCGACGATCAGGGCAATCCCTATACCCTGGCTCCAGATCCTCTGGCCGGAGAAATGACAGAGATCTTAAAGGACATTGAGATCGGAAAGCCCGAGACCTTAAAGGATCAGCTGAAACCTGTTCTTTCTAATGAGACCATCTTCTTTACGAATCTTTATGAAAATGGTGTCGGAAACAAGATCGAAGAACTTTTCCGTGAAATGATCGCCGGCAAGGGAGCTGTCCGTGCTGTCATTGACAAATACATGTAACTGCAAACAAAGAAAACAGCCATTACGGTCACCGTGATCATAATGGCTGTTATTTATTTAATTTTATCATATTTATTTTAAATAATCGGAGGATCTTTTTAATTCTTTACGTTCCTTCTATCTATTTTAAACGAAATAGATGATAACTCAAAGTCTCGGATAATCAACTTATGTGATATCTTTGATACCTTATCTATACTCTCCCGTGTACTC
>NZ_JACJLV010000005.1 GCF_016902415.1 Mordavella massiliensis
GTATAGTATATTAAATTGTTCAGATGCTTTATGGGGCATTGGAGTAGTAGAAGAACGTAAAAATAATTTCAAAACATCATTTGAGTATGGTAGACAAGCTATTGAGCTAAACAAATGGTTTGATGAAGAGAGAAAAAGGCATTGTTTATATACGATTGGATTACTATTACAAAGTGATCAACTCGTAACATTTGGTATAAAAAGGGATTTAGAATGTTCGTATAATTATATTTCCCAAGCGGCAAAATTAGGAAGTGCAGGAGCACAACAAGAACTTAAGCATTATAAACGAGGGCTTTTTGGGCAATTAAAATATGTTAAATAAAAAGAGGATAAAAGAATGGCGGTAGATTATTGTTGCAAGTGTAAAGACTGTGAATATATTGATCCTACAGAAAAGAATGGATATAAATGGTATTGTACATATCGCAGAACTTATGAAGATCCAGATGAAATAAAGGAATGTAGATATTATAAAGAGCGCGGTAGTGGAAGTGGTGGATGTTTTTTAACAACCGTATGTTGTGAAGAAAAAGGACTTCCCGATGATTGTTATGAACTGACAATGATGCGGAAATATCGCGATGAAGTGTTAAAAAAGACAGAACAAGGGAGAAAAATAATTGATTTTTACTATGAGCAAGCTCCACGTATTGTAAAGCAGATTAAAAAATCTGATAAGAAAAAAGAAATCTGCGAGTGGATTTATAATGAAATTTATAAAGTAGTAAAACAATTTGAAAAGGGATGTTTAAATGAAGCCGGAAACAGATATTTGTTAATGATGTATCAAGCAGATTTGCTGTCATTAAATTTAAAGACTATGATCTAAAAGTAATATTTTAAAGCTCGAATTAATTCGAGAACTAAAGATATTCTAAACAGCAAAAATATTTTTTATGTTATATTATAGAACGTGTAGCAAGGAAATTACCTCAGAAAACAAATACGTTGTTAAGTCTATAGTGAAAGATGAATGGGGCGTCTGATCAGCCTGGCTAATGTACTTCACTGTAAGAATCCCCTGAAAATTGAAGCTGAATGGATCGAAGAGTATAAGTTGGCAACAGGGAATTTTGATATCACGGATGTCGATTTAGGACTGAAAGACGAGAGCCCATCAGAAACACAGATGGGAAAGTATATACAAGGCTGATTCTGTCAACATTACAGCCGGAGGAAGATTATATTGATGAAATGATTTGAGTATACAATGATGAAATATGTGACACGTTTGTTCCGTATTATGTAATAACAAGAGCCTATAATAATGGAGGATTTTAAAGAGCAGGCAACCGCACTTGGATACGTTAAGGAGAACCATATCACAAGTAAGGGCGGTTTTTGTATTTGGTTGTAATATGGTATGAAGTAATGAATCATATGGAATATTTAGAAGGGAGTGGACAGATGATGTTCCGCTCTCTTTTCGTATGGGTAAGAAAGACAATGACAGGGAAATAAACGAATGGTATAATGAAGTAGAACTAGGTCGACAGATTAGAATTTGGAGGCACAAAAATGAAACAAACAACAAAGAATGCAGGAACAGGTGCAGCATTAGGAATGTGTTTTGGTTTGGCTATCGGCTCTGCAATTGAGAGCTTAGGAATACCAATAGGGCTTTGTTTGGGAATGTCGATTGGTCTTGTCATTGGCGCAAAGAAGGATGAAATTGTTAATAAGCAAGTTGCTGAAAAAGGATATAAAATAAAAGCAATAGAAAAAAAAGAGGTATCCAATGAATACGGTATTACACTTGTAGATAATCAAGGAAATGAACAAACGGTTTCAATATCTTCATCAACGATGGAAACAGAATTGTTTAAAGTAGGAGATATTGTGTTTATTGATGAGGATGGAGACATAGAACAAGCCTTTGATGAAGATGAGATAAGCTAAATTGGAATTACTATGTATTATGATGACCATAATCCACCCCTCTTTCATGTGGAGTATAATGGGAGAAAGGCTTTGATTGATATAAATGATGCTTGTGTTTTGCAGGGAGCATTGCCATCAAGACAACTGAAGCTCGTGCTGGCATGGTGCGTGATCCATCAGGATGAATTAATGCAGAACTGGGAACTTGCAAAGGATGGGAAACCGTTAAACAGAATCAATCCTTTGGTTTAAATATAAGGAGGCATTGTAATGTTAGAATATATTCCAACTGTGATCCAGGTAATACCGTATGATGCTCTTGGCAGTATCGTAATCAAGACAAAACTATTATAGAATGATTTGGAAAAAACTATGAATAAATATTTAAAAATCCAGTTCCTGCTGATTCTTTCTGTTCTCAGTGTTCTGCTTCTTTCCGGTTGCAGTCATCATCATTACAGTCGAAGGGATGCCATAAAGTGGTTTCAGGAAACGTATGTAGATGAAAAATTAGTGGTATCCAGGGATTATACGGAGAGGAAGAACTCTTCCGGCTACACGGACAAGGTCTGGAAAGCGCACTTAAAAGAACTGCCGGAAGTGGAATTTGAGTTGATCAGTCATAAATATTATTCACTTTTTACTCAGTACGACTTGAAAACTTCCTATGAACTGGAAATGGCCAGCTATTATCTGGAACAGTATCAGAAACTGCAGGATGTAGAGACAGAATCTCTTTATAACGAGAAGCTTGCAATAAACGGAATATATCATGCCGTTCAGGAGATGGAAAATCTTTGTAAAGAACTGGGAGATTTTGACGATTATGTAAGGGAACAGAAGTATCCATGTTCCATCCGGTACGGAGTCGCTTATGCGGAGCCTCTGACCTTTGTCAGCAAGGAAGAAGATCCGTCTGTTATGGACCATGAGACTTACGTATATGAAGACGGAGACAGCAGGCGTGATCCTGAAGAAGATGGGGAACTGGAAGAGGGCCTTGGGAAGATGGCAGAAAAATACTTTGCCGCCTATACGATTACTTACCGGGTCGAGATGGAACAGTTCACGGAAGAGGAACTGGAACGCGCAGCGGATTGGCGCGCCAATTATCGTTTTACAGTTATCAGGCCGGATGAGATGGAAATCTGTTATCCAGAATTGGTTCTGTGTGATACTGGCGGGATGTCCTTTGGCTGTCTTTATGAAGTGCTGAAAAGAGAGGGCATTCCGGTTACCGGTACCCCGGAGGAATTTTCATTTACCAATACAGACGGTGAAGTCTGTTCTTTCTCGTATGCCTATAAAGAGCCTCTTTTAGTGACAGATTATGGAGAAAAGAAAAAACTTTCTGATATATTTTATTATCTCTCGAATGGAAATCAGGTGGTTTTGTCTCAGACTCCGGATATTACAATGGAGCAGTTCCATTCATTGACAGGGCTGAAATTTGAAGAAATGAATGATTAGTAAATCTATAAAAGCGGGGGTGTAAGGAATGAAAGCAGTTGTATATAAAGGAAATGGAGAAATCAGACTGGAAGAACGCCCCATGCCGGTTCTTAAAAGCGCGCAGGATGCGATTGTTCAGGTGACGATGACAACCATCTGTTCCAGCGATATCCATATCAGACACGGGGCAGTTCCAAGAGCTGTGACGGGCGTCATACTGGGACATGAATTTGTCGGAAAAGTCGTGGAAACCGGGAGCGCCGTGACAAACATAAAACCCGGCGACCGGGTGGCAGTTAATGTGGAGACTTATTGTGGAGACTGCTTTTTCTGCAGGAGAGGGTTTGTCAATAATTGTACGGATCCCCTGGGCGGCTGGGCGCTTGGATGCAGGATCGACGGCGGCCAGGCAGAATATGTGCGGATTCCCTATGCAGATAACGGACTGACACGGATTCCTGACCATGTAACAGATGAGCAGGCTCTGTTTAACGGAGATCTCCTTTCTACCGGATACTGGGCTGCAAAACTGGGAGAGATCAGGAACGGTGATACTGTTGCTGTTATCGGAGCGGGCCCTGCCGGTCTCTGTACAATGCTTTGCGCAGGGCTTTATGCACCTTCCTGCATCATTGCCATTGATACAGATCCCTATCGGCTGAATCTGGCAAAAGAAAAGGGTCTTGCAGACATTACGCTGGTTCCGGGGAAAGATCTGGTAGAAAAGGGGATCCGGGAACTTACAGAAGGCCGGGGAGCGGATGTGGTGATCGAAGCAGCCGGAGGAAAGGATACCTTTCAGCTGGCATGGGAGATTGCCAGACCCAATGCAAATGTAGTGGTCGCAGCCATGTATGAAGAATCACAGATACTGCCTCTCCCGGAAATGTACGGCAAAAATCTGGTATTTAAAACCGGGGGAGTAGACGGATGCTATTGTCAGGAGATCATGGATCTGACTGCGGAAGGGAAACTGGACGCCAGCTTCCTGATCACTCACCGCTGCAGCTTTGCAGATATTATGAAAGCTTACGAGGTATTTGAAAAGAAAGAAGACCATGTGATCAAATATGCGGTCACGCTATAAAAAACATGGAGGGAAGCATGGATATAAGAATTCTGATTCCAATAATAATGGCCGTGTTACTGCTTAGCTGGGTTATATTCTGCGGGATTCAATTCATACGTCACAGTAAGGACGTGATCGTCCGTTCTGATTTTACAGGACATGTAAAGTGTGAAAAATGCGGTACTGAATATACGGTGAATGCTGCGGAATTTACGAAATCCGCCATGGCAAAATCTGTAAGTGTAACAAAAACAAAGTTTGTAAACGGGGCATTGATCAATCAGCCTCATTATAAATACTATGCAAAGAAATTTTATTGTCCGGTTTGCGGAAAACGCAGATACGCCAGGGTTTTAAATATCAATGACATCAACCAGGCTATGAAAAAGCCGATGCTGCAAAGCGGCATACGATGGCTGATACTCATGATGACCGGCGGATTACTGATCCTTGCAGCGACCGGAATTCCGATGTATTTTGCTAATAAAGCTGCAGCACGTCAGGTGGAAGATTTAAAACAGCAGCAATATGAAGATTTTTTAGAAGATTATGTGGAGTAAGAGGGCAATCAGATGAGAATGAATCCGTTTTGCCTGACCTGTCTGATCCAGAGTCAGGAACTGCAGATCAGGAATTTTGAAGATGAAGAAAAGAAACTCCGATATATGAAAGAAATCCTTGGATATCTGTCTGCCAGCGATCCGGACGCTTCGGCCCCGGCCCTGGTGAAGTCCATTTCCAGAATATATGAAAACTACTGGGGAAAGAAAGACAGCATGGAAGAGGCCAAAAAAGAATTCAACGATTTTCTTTTGTCGATGGAAAAGGATCTGGAAGCGCAGATCCGGACACATACCGATCCTGTGGAGGCTGCGCTTTGTTTTGCAAGAACCGGGAATTATATTGACTATTCTGCAGTGAAGGATGTGTCCAGGGAGAAATTACTGGAATTATTTGAAGAGCAGGAAAAGGACGGGCTAGATCAGACGGAGTACGCATATTTCAGACAAGAACTCACACATGCGTCGACACTGGTCTATCTTGCTGACAATTGTGGAGAGATTGTCCTGGATAAAATCGCGATCAGGATCATCAAAGAACAGTTCCCACATCTGAATATTACTGTCATTGTACGCGGGGCTCCTGTTGTCAATGATGTAGATCTGGACGCCGCTTATTATGTGGGTCTGGATAAAACTGCTTCGGTTATAGATAACGGAAGCGAGATCGCGGGAACGGTGCTTTCTGATATCAGTCCTGCCGCCCGTGGAGAACTGGAAAATGCCGATCTGATCATTGCAAAAGGACAGGGTAATTTTGAGACGCTTCACGGCTGCGGACTTAATATCTATTATCTATTCTTATGCAAATGCGATTGGTTTATGAGACGCTTTGCGGCGGAACGGTTTCAGGGAATGTTGATCAACGAAAATCGGATACCTGCTGAACGGCAGTAAACGTATGTGGGATTTACAAAGTCAGAAGTTTATAAGATGTGCAAAAAGTGAGGCGCTGTATCTATAACAGATACAGCGCCTTTACTTGTATTTTACATAACCTTTACACAGTTTTGCTGGTTTTAGATGTAAATTATAAGTAAAATAAATTTGATTCTTACCCTGTTTTTCTGAAATGATATCCGTATTCTATATATGAGGAGGACTTAGGTCATGCAAAGCGAGAATCAGATTGTAAAAATGGTCTATGACGCAAAAGAAGATCTGCAAAAGGCAGACAATCTGATCCGTACCTATATCCCCTTCATTCGATCTGAAGTGTCAAAATGTATTTCCCGACTATGTACAGAACAAGACGATGAATTCAGCATCGCCATGATGGCCTTCCATGAAGCCATTATGGGATATGAGAAAAAAAGAGGAGCATTTTTGAATTATGCGGCTTTATTGATTCGAAGCCGAATCGTTGATTTTCAAAGAAAAGAAGCCCGGCATCAGAACCATGTTTCTATTTATGAAGAAAGTGGAACTGAAGGTCGTTTGATCATTGATGAAATCACGGATGAACATGATTATTTTGAGGAGACGGCTTCCAGAGACGCCACAAAACAGGAAATCGAAGAGCTGGCCCTTGTTATGGCAGAATTTGGGATTTCTTTTTCTGATGTAGCAGACAATTGCCCAAGGCAGGAACGGACAATAAAAGCCTGTTCTGCAGCCATTTCCTTTGCAGCAGAAAAACAGGAACTGCTGGATGAATTGTTAAGAACAAAAAAACTTCCTCTTGCCAGACTTGCTTCCGGCTCTGGAACAGAGCGGAAAACACTGGAACGTCACCGGAAATACATATTGGCAATGCTCTTGATCTACACAAATGGATATGAAATCATACGCGGACATTTGAAGCGCATCCTGAAAAGGGAAGGGGGGATGTCGGCATGAAATATATGGTCATGGAATGTCATCCGGGATATGCGGTGGTCCTGTCTGACGATGGAAATTTTCTGAAGGTTGCAAATATGCATTATGAAGTGGGGCAAACTGTTGCGGATGTGATTGAAATGCAGTATCCACTTCCAGAAAAGAAGAAAAAGAGCAGATGGATTTACACTATTGCAGCCACAGCAGCCTGCCTTGCATTGATCATAACTTCTGTATTCCGAATGGGACACGGTACAGCCTATGCGTCTGTCTATATGCGGATTAATCCGGAGGTCAGGATTGATGTGACAAGAGATGATCTTGTGGTAGGATTGGATGGTGTAAATGAAGATGGGGAGAAACTGGCAGATAACTACAATTTTACTGAAAAGAAACTAGATCAGGTAATGGATGAATTAGTCGACAAAGCGGCAGATCAAGGATATCTACAGGAAGGCGGACGTATTTCCCTGACTCTGGATGCCGACGACGATGAATGGGTAGTATCACACAGTGCATCCCTGAAAGATCACCTGAATCACCACCTTGAGGAACGAATGTCGGTTACCATTGAAGTAACAAACGATAGTTACAAAGACAATAAAGTAACGATACCCGTTTATCCAGATGCCAGTGGCTACGGAGATGATGGTGACAGCGGCTATGGTGAATCCGGATACGGCAACAGCGAATATGATTAAAAAATATTTTTCCTTACCCCGTTTTGGAAATGTCAGTTCCGTATTCTATGTATGAAAGGCAAAAAAGGAACGCCTGAAAAATAATCTGCAGATAAATACACAGTCTGAAAGGAGAATGAATTATGAAAAAGAAATCTATGTTAGCACTGGTATTAGCAATGACAATGAGCACAGGTCTTCTGTTTGGATGTGGACAGAACAGTACAGAAGCAACTGTAACTGAGACCGTGGAGGAAACTTCCGCAGAACCCCAACCTGCCGGCGGGACACTGGTATTAAGTGTAAATCCGGAAATAGAGATTAACTATGATGAAAACGGAAATGTAACGGAAATTTCCGGACGCAATGATGATGGAAATGCAATTCTTGCAAATTATTCCGGATATGAGGGCAAAGCAGCCCGCGAGGTTGTAACGGAACTGGTAACAGCAATCGGAGAAGCGGGTTATTTTGTCGAGGAGGTTGAGGGCGAAAACCGTCAGATCACCATTGAGATCGAGCCTGGTTCAGGTCTTCCTCATGAAACTTTTTTAGATGAAGTTGCATCTGATGTTCATGAATGTGTAAGCGCCAACAACTGGCAGAGTCCTGTAGATCTTCGTGGAGAGAGCGACTATGGAATGAGCGATTACCAGGACACGGATTATGGTCCGGAAAACGATGGAGTTACAGATTACGGGGATGGACAGTCTAACTATGATGAAGGACAGTCTAATTATGATGACGGGCAGTCTAACTACGACGACGGGCAGACCAACTATGACGATGGACAGTCCGACTATGATAACTAAGAATCCGGTAAAACTCCGGCATGAACTGAAGCAATTAATCAATCCACAAGATGATTTAATACTGTCATCAAGGCTTAGGAAGTTGTTTCCACATGACAAACATTCCTGCTCACGCGGAACATACCGTGTGAGCAGCCTTTACTTTGACACACCGGATGATAAAGCATTGCGACAAAAACTGGACGGAGTAAACTTAAGAGAAAAATTTCGCATCAGATATTACGGAACAGATACTTCGTTTATCCGGTTGGAAAAAAAGTGGAAGATCAATGGTCTGTGTGGTAAATCAAGTGCCCGTATAACCAGCACGCAGGTGCAGGATCTTCTGGAAGGGAATTACCGGTTTTTACTTGTATCAAACGATCCCCTTCAGATAGAATTCTACAGCAAGATCAAAGGACAGTTGCTTTGCCCTAAGACAATCGTTGTATATGAAAGAGAAGCCTTCTCTTACTTACCTGGAAATGTCCGCATTACCATAGACAGAGATCTTAGAAGCAGTATGGGAAAACACGACTTTTTAAATCCGGATGCATACCGTATCCCTGTTTCAGACTCCTTTTCCGTACTGGAGATCAAGTATGATGAGTACCTGCCGGATATTGTCCGGATGGCAGTTCAGTGTGAAAACAGGCGGACAACGGCTTTCTCTAAATATATGGTATGCCGAAGATACGATTAGACAAACGGTACGGGAACAAGGAGAAGAATTATGACATTTCAATTTCAGGATATTTTTAAATCAAGTTTTCTGGAAAATTCAGCCTCAATTCATCCGATGGATATGATATTGGCGCTGGCGCTTTCATTTTTACTTGGCTTATTTATCTTTTTTATTTATAAAAAATGTTATGCCGGCGTTATGTACTCGGCAAGTTTTGGGGTAACACTGATCGCATTATGTATGATTACGGCGCTTCTGATTCTTGCAGTGACATCCAATATCGTGCTTTCTCTTGGTATGGTAGGCGCACTTTCAATTGTCCGGTTTCGCACAGCAATTAAAGACCCGTCAGACATTGCCTTCCTGTTCTGGGCAATCGCAGCAGGGATCGTTCTTGCGGCAGGTTTTCTTTTGCTTGCAGTGTTTGGAAGTGTTTTCATCGGTATAATTCTTATTATTTTTGCCGGCTATAAAGGATATGACAGACCGTATATCCTGGTCCTTCACTGCGAAAACCAGGACACTGAAAAAGAAGCCTGCGACTTTTTGGCTAAGAATGTACAGAAAATATCATTAAAGAGCAAAAGCTTATCACGGGGCTGTATTGAACTAAACTATGAGATTCGCCTGAAAGATGCCAATACTGATTTTATCAACGAATTATCCGGGTTTCCCGGTATCATGCAAGCAGTAATGGTTTCGTATAATGGCGATTATATGAATTGAACATATGCTGAAACATAAATATATTGATGCCATCTGCATCACAGGAATAATACTTGCTGTTCTTGGAACCATTTTATTTATAAACGGCGAGCAATGGGGGCTGCAAAAAGCCTCCTCAAAACCCGGCTATGTGTCGCGCCTGTTCGATAAAACAAAAGTACATCAGATTGACATTCATATGGATGATTGGAAAGGTTTTCTTGCAAATGCACACAAGGAAGAATACACCTCCTGTACAGTAGTGATTGATGGTGAGATTTTTCATGATGTGGGAATTCGGGCAAAGGGGAATAATTCTCTGCGTCTGACAGAGAAGTATGGGCATGAACGATACAGTCTGAAACTGGAATTTGACCATTTTAAAGCTAACAGTTATTACGGATTAGATAAATTATGTCTGGATGCGTCCTTTCAGGATAACAGTTATCTGAAGACCTGGATCACCTATGATATGATGGAACATATGAAGATTCCAACTCCTTTGTGCAGTTATGTGTGGGTCAGAGCCGGCGGAGAAGACTGGGGGCTTTTCCTGGCTGTGGAGGAACCAGAGGAAGCATTTGTCCGTCGTAATTTCGGAAAAGATCATGGTCAGCTTTATAAACCGGACTATAAATCTCTGGAGGATCCCAATCATGATGTCTATCTTCAGTATACCGATGATTATGAGGATAGTTATGATAATATTTTCCGTAATGCTAAATTCGAGCCTGATACGGCAGATAAAAAAAGACTCATTCAGGCATTGAAAATCCTGGCATCTGGAGAGAATTTAGAAACGGCGGTTCATGTAGACGAAGTATTGCGTTATTTTACCGTCCAGGTTTTTGTAGTAAATCTGGACAGTTATCTTGGTAAAACCGGTCATAACTATTTTTTATATGAAGAAGATGGAATATTGCAAATAATACCCTGGGATTATAATTTAGCTTTCGCCACATATTCTCTGGGAATGCCTGAACCTATTAATGACTCCAGACTGTATGTTAATTATCCTATTAACACACCGGCATCAGGCGAGATTATGAAAAACAGGCCCCTCTATCATAATCTGATGAAAAGCCGAGAATATTATGCTCAATATCACATCTATTTTAATCAGCTGGTCGCAGAGTATTTTGAAAGCGGCCATTTTGAAAAATTTGTATCTGAAACACGAAATATGATCGAACCATACGTAAAAAAAGATCCGACGGCCTTTTGCACCTATGAAGAATATGTGGCAGGAGCAGAGACCATCACCGATTTCTGTCTACTGCGCGCACAAAGTGTGCGCGGACAGCTTGACGGGACGATTCCATCCACAATTTCCGGACAAATGAAAGATCAAGATAGTTTTGTGGATGCATCTTCCGTATGGCTTCCGGATATGGGAGAGATAGCAGACTTGAAAGAATAATCGAAAAAAGAAAATATTCTTTTTCTCAGTGTGTAAGTGTGGTACAATGAAAAGCGATGAAACCGAGATTCTTACATGCGGAGATCGATTATATGAAAAATGAACAGGGAAGGACAGAAACCCTTGAATTTATTCAAGATGTAACTGAAAAAATAAAAAACAAACTAAAGGAAATTGATCAGTCCCTTTTGGCTGGACAGAAAGATATTGAACGCATGCACGATTATTACTGGGAAAATTATACAGAAATGGACCAGTATGGTTACGAGGATTATGACAATCAGCAGGCGTTATTGAACCAGACAAACGCAAATCAGGAATTGATCCGCAGAAAATGGAGATTTCAAAAGATGTTGGAATCTCCGTTTTTCGGGCGGGTCGATTTTTGTTATAAAAATGAATCTTCAGCAGAACAATTTTACATCGGCGTTGGCAATTTTGCAGAAAAAACGGGCGGAACGCCTCTCATCTATGACTGGAGGGCGCCGGTCTGCGAATTGTTTTATGATTACGACAGCGGCCCGGCTTCTTATCAGGCTCCGGCCGGCACCATGGAAGGAGAGATCCTGTCCAAATGGCAGTATAAGATCCGCAGAGGAAAACTGGTCTATGCTTTTGAAAGTGATACCAAAATTGATGACGAGATCTTAAAACAGGAACTGGGAAGCAACAGTGACGTAAAGCTGAAGAATATCGTACGCACCATCCAGAAGGAGCAGAATGCCATTATCCGCAATACAAAGGATAAGATCCTTGTGATCCAGGGCGCAGCCGGAAGTGGCAAGACTTCGGTCGCCCTCCACCGGATCGCGTATCTTCTGTATCACGACCGCGGGAATCTGAAATCGTCGGATATTCTGATCCTGTCCCCGGGCAGTGTGTTTGCAGATTATATTTCTCATATCCTGCCGGAACTTGGCGAAGAAACCGTGCAGGAGATGAGTTTTGACCTCTTTGTCTACCGAGAACTTAAAGATGTGGCTCCTGACTGCGAAGACCGGTATCATCAGCTGGAGCGTCTGATGAAGTTCCCGGATCCGGAAGCTTATGAAAGATATCTGAATAAACAGTCAGAATGGATGTCCGGACAGATGGAAGGATTTCTTGCCACACTGGAGGACAGCCTGATGGATTTCCGGGATCTGACATGGAACGGGCTTCATAAAACCGAACAGGAACTGATCCATCTGTTTTATTTTCGTTTTCAGAATGTGCCGCTGCTTGCGCGCATGAATGCTGTAATGGAATATGTGGTAGATGAATACGAGACTCTGAAAGGAAGAGAACTGTCTGAAGAAGAGTCCGAATATCTCCGGCAGAAATTTGACAGCATGTATGTGACAAAAGATATCTATCAGATATACAGCCGGTTTCTGGAAAGCTGCGGATGGCAGCCTCTGCCGGACATCCCTTATGAACGCAGGCTGGTGGAGTATGAGGACGCGGCGCCCATGCTGTATCTGAAATACCGGCTTCTGGGAAAAGGTTCCCACAAAAGGATCAAGCATCTGGTAATTGATGAGATGCAGGATTACTCCTATATCCAGTATCTGATCCTGGCAGAGTTGTTTTCCTGCAGTATGACGATCCTGGGAGACAAATATCAGACACTGGATGAAGAGATGCGGGACGTGACTGCTTTTTTGCCCCGGATCTTTGGAAGTCATGTGAAAAAGATATCCATGAATAAAAGTTACCGTAACACAGTGGAGATTGCAGCCTATGCGGCAGGACTTTTGTCCCCGGGGGAAAAAGAAGCAGCCGAATATCTGGAACGGCACGGGAAGCCGGTGGACGAAGAAACCTTTCTGACCATCGACGAGATGCTGGATACACTCTGCGGAAAACTTCGGATACAGGGGGAGAACAGTTTTGAGACAGCCGCTCTTCTGACGATGACTGAAGCAGAGGCTTATGATCTTTATCAGCTACTGAAGAACAAAGGACAGCCGGTTTCTTATATTGACAGGGACAGCAGCACTTTTCATCCCGGTCTGTCCGTAACCACCTTTTATCTGGCAAAAGGACTGGAATTCGACCAGGTGTTTATGGTAAGTGAGGACAGCAGCAATCCGTTCCTGCCCCGGGCTCGATATATCAGCGCCACAAGGGCGCTTCATGAACTCTATATGTATAAGATTCTGTAACAGAGAGGAGAGAATACCATGCAGAAAATCATTTTAGGGAAAACAGGGATCCAGGTCACCAAAAACAGTTTCGGCGCATTGCCTATCCAGAGGATCAGCAAAAAAGACGCGGTATATCTGCTTCAGAAGGCTTTCTACAACGGGATCAATTATTTTGATACGGCAAGAGCCTATTCTGACAGTGAAGAGAAGCTTGGCGCGGCATTTTCTTATATCCGCGGGAAGCTGATCATCAGCACCAAGACTGCCGCACAGACAGGCGAAGAGTTGAAGAAAGATCTGGAAGAAAGTTTAAGAATGCTTCAGACCGATTATATTGACATTTATCAGTTCCATAATCCGGCATTCTGCCCGAAGCCGGGGGACGGGACCGGACTTTATGAAGCGGCCGAAGAAGCAAAAAGAGAAGGAAAGATCCGGCACATCGGTATCACCAACCACCGGATCGCCGTGGCAAAAGAGGCAATCGCCTCCGGGCTCTATGAGACGATGCAGTTTCCGTTCTCTTATCTGGCGGCGGACGCTGATCTGGAAATCGTAGAAATGTGCAGAGAAGTGAATATGGGATTTATTGCTATGAAGGCCCTGGCCGGAGGATTGATCCACAACTCTGCATGTGCCTATGCATTTATGGATCAGCCGCAGTTTTCCCATGTTGTACCCATCTGGGGCGTGCAAAGAGAATCGGAGCTGGATGAATTTCTTTCTTATCAGGTCTGTCCTCCAAGTCTCAATGATGAACTGAAGGCAGAGATTGAAAAGGATAAAAAAGAGCTTGCCGGTGATTTCTGCAGAGGATGCGGATACTGTATGCCCTGTCCTGCGGGAATTGAGATCAACAACTGTGCTAGAATGAGCCTGATGCTTCGCCGTGCGCCGCAGGAGGGATGGCTTTCACAGGAATGGCAGGCAAAAATGAAGAAGATCGAAGAGTGTAAAAACTGCGGGCACTGCAAAAGCAAATGTCCGTACGGGCTGAACACACCGAAATTACTGAAAAAGAATTATGAAGACTATAAAACCTTTTTATAGGGGGATGGCATGTTTGGATATGTGACAATCCTGGAGCCGGAATTAAAGGTAAAAGATTTCCGGCGTTATAAATCTTTTTACTGCGGGCTTTGTCAGGAATTAAGAGAACGGTACGGACATCTGGGACAGCTGACGCTGACTTATGATATGACGTTTGCCATTCTTCTTCTGACCTCACTCTATGAGCCGGAGATTCATGCGGAGGAGATCCGCTGTAAAGTACATCCCGTGAAAAAGCAGCAGATCCTGCAGGATGTATTTACCGGTTACGGAGCGGACATGAATCTGATCCTGGCTTATTATCACCTGAAGGACGACTGGGTGGATGAAAAGAAAATATCCGGTTTTCTTGGCACCTGCGCGCTGAGACGCCGGGTAAGAAAAGTCATCCGCAGGTATCCGCGCCAGTGCCGTGTGATTCAAAAAGAGTTGAAAAATCTGGCAGACTGTGAAAAACGGAATGTTATGGAACTGGATGAACCGGCCGGCTGTTTTGGCCGGCTGATGGCGGAACTGATGGTATGGAAAAAGGATCACTGGGAAGAGACGTTACGCGCGCTGGGATTTTTCCTTGGAAAATTTATTTATATCATGGATGCTTATGACGACCTGAAAAAAGACCGGAAAGAAGGAAATTATAATCCTTTGAGGTCCATCTGCGGGGAACAGGATTTCCATGAACGGTGCAGGGAAATGCTGTGTATGATGATCGCCGAGTGTACAGCGCAGTTTGAGAAACTTCCCTGCATTCAGGATATAGACATTTTGCGGAATATATTATATGATGGTGTCTGGAATAAATTCCGAAAGATAGAAAGAGAACGACAGAAAAGTGAGGATGAATCAGAATGAGCAGGAATCCATATGATGTTTTAGGCGTATCTCCTAATGCGTCGGATGACGAGATAAAAAAAGCCTACCGGGAGCTTTCCAGAAAATATCACCCGGACGCAAATGCCAATAATCCGTTGGCGGATCTGGCGGAAGAGAAGTTTAAGGAAATTCAGGAAGCTTATGACACGATCATGAAAGAACGCCAGAACGGCGGAGGATATCAGTATGGTTATGGTTCTTCCGGCGGGTTTGGCGGTTATCAGAGACAAAGTTCCGGAGATTCCCAGAATGTGGAAATGCAGGCGGTTTATAATTTTATCAACAACCGCAGGTTCCAGGAGGCGGTCAATCTTCTGAACCGTATGCCCAACCGTACAGCAGAGTGGTATTATTTAAGCGGCGCAGCCAATGCAGGGCTTGGCAATAATATTGTGGCCAGAGATCACGCTGCCCAGGCCGTGAATATGGAGCCGAACAATCCCAGATACTGTCAGCTTTTAAATCAGCTGAGCTGGAACAGCCAGAGATATCAGGGAAGCCCCTACGGCGGAGGATATGGAATGGGAGGATCTTCTTGCGGAACCGGAAATATCTGCTGTGACCTGTGGTGTGCAGATACGTTGTGTGAATGTATGGGAGGAGATCTTTGTTCATGCATGTAAAAGCAAAAATCATAGCATTCGGCGGCCTTTTACTGGCGCTGACGGTGCTGTTCATGATGCTCGGAGGAATCATAGAGACCAACACCCTGTTCCTTCTTGCCGCAGCGTCCTACTTTGCAGGGATCATGATACGGGAAACCGGACTGCGGATGGGAGCGGCCTTTTATCTGGCCGGTGTGCTGCTGGGATTCATCCTTGTACCGAACAAATTTTATGTACTTTCCTATGCGGCTATGGGATTCTACATTGTGGCGGTTGAGTTTATCTGGAGAAAGATGGGGAACCTGCCTGCAAGATATCGGAAAAAGCAGGTGTTCTGGGTCATGAAATATCTGATCTTTAATCTGATCTATCTGCCTGCGCTGCTGTTTTTCCAGGAACTTCTTTTTTCCAGGAAGCTGTCGGCGCCTCTGTTGATCGGCGCTTTTCTTGCCGGGCAGATCGGTCTGCTGATTTATGACAAGGCCTATGAATATGTCCAGGGACACATCTGGACCCGGATGCGGGGCAGATTTTTGAACTAAAGAGCAGTCAGAGATAAAAAGGCGGGGCTCCTATTGAAGGAGTCCCGCTATTGTTGTTGCCACGTCTTTACTTCCAATGATAGAAATATTGTTCATTATGATCAGATCCTGGATCTGATGTTCTTTTACAAAATCCATGACATTATTCTGTGCATAACGAAAATCAATGATATAAACTGTCTGATAATGGTCTACCAGAAAAGGAATAAAACAATTTCCGTAAGACTCCTTTACCACCAGACAGGAAGAGCCGTCGTCAAGCGTTGGATTCTCAATGACTGATAATGGCTTGTCTCCGCCGATATAGCAATAATAACCGGAACTTTCATTCCAGGAACTTACATCTTCAATTACGTGCCACTTTACTTCTGATCCATCTGTATCTGTATAAGTCATATCGTTGGTCGCCATGGGGACATAGGCGTCTACTGAGTCCGGATTTGCTGCCATATCCGCATTCTGAAGTTCCTGATAAAAAGTACCCAGGAAAGGAGAGAAGGTCATTTTATCAAATTCTGAGAGATCATTGGGCTCCAGGCCTTTCTCCTCACAGAAATTCAAATAAACATAATATGCGGCAAGTTGTGTCCAGTGATGGTCTGTGCGGAAATACAGGTACTCATCCCTGTGCTTGCGGAGTGTATCGATCGTATCGATCTTTTTCACTCCGTCCATCAGACTGTAATAATAATCAATCGCCTGCTTTTCATCCGCACCGGCCAGTTTTGCCTGTTCCTCCTCCGGAAGTACAACTCCTGTGCTGTTGGGTACAAGGATCGAATAGATATCAGTATCGCCTTTCAGCTTGGCGGCTGCATTTGACAATGCTGCGGTATAAATGTCTGCAGATTCCTGGTCATAGTAGTAGATGGTATATGCGGCGCCATCTTTCACATAGAGACTGTCCTGGATCTGATTCTGGATCTCGGCTTCCATCTCACGGCTGTCAGGAGCAGAGATTTCTTTTACTTCCTCTGCTTTTTTTGCGCCGCCGCTTTCTTTTTTCTTTTTATCCGGAATATCATCGCTCTGCTTTTGATTTCCAACCATCATGGTAGAAGTTTTGACGCCATATATGCTTTCCATCTTATGGTCGGCTGCGATCAAAGCATCCCGCATTGGAAACGTGTCAGAATACCAGAGGGAAAGATCTGAGAAAAATTCCCCGTTCCAGAGAGCGGAAAGTGTAATCTTTGGAAACTCTGTCAATTTTCGCTTTTCTACGTCAGACGTATCAGGGCGGACAAAGAACATAAGGCCCAGCAGACCGCCCAATACCATAAGAGCCGCAAAGATCCGGACACTCAGGGCGCGGAATCTGGCAGCCTGTCTTTTCTGCTTTTTTGTAACTCTTTGCTTTTTCATAAGTAATATCCTTCTTAAAACTGAAAATATAAAAATGGATTATAACTGTTTCCGATCAGCGCAAGCACTGATAATATTAAAAGAACCGGTGGAACAATCAGCTCTGTAATATTAAAGACCGTAAATGAAACCGGGTTCTGTGTCCCATAGCGGATCAGAATATGCCGGACAGTCTTTCCAAGCGGCGTACAGGCAATAACACAGAAGATCAGCAGGAATAAGTTGCTCAGGAAGATTGTCGTCACATCCATCCCGACGAATCCGGAAGTACCGATCCCGAACAGTCCGATTAAGACGCTGCCAAGTTCACCGATATTTTCAAACTTAAAGATTACCCATCCAAAGAAGATTGCGATCAGCGCATAGATATGTTTCAGCGGTCCGGGTATCCGGTCTTTGATCACAAAACGTTCCAGCAAAAGGAAAGCAAGATAGTAAATACCCCAGAAAATGTAGTTCCAGCTGGCGCCGTGCCACATGCCGGTTAAAAACCAGACAACTGCCATGTTGCGGACATATTTTGCCGTAGAACAGCGGCTGCCTCCCAGCGGGATATAGACATAATCCCGGAAAAATGTACTCAGAGAAATATGCCATCTGCGCCAGAAATCCTGGACAGATTTTGCGATATAAGGATAATTAAAGTTTTCCAGATAATGGAAACCAACCATACGTCCCATACCGATCGCCATATCAGAATAAGCGGAAAAATCCAGATAGATCTGCAGCATATAGGCAAATACACCCAGCCATAATCCCAGGGTTGACTGAGCGGCCAGAGCTTCACTGCCGGGCAGGATAAGAGCGTCGGCGATCTCTGCGCAGGAATTTGCCAGGATAGACTTTTTGGCAAGTCCGATAGAAAATCTGCGGATCCCCAGATAGATATCTGTCTGTGTCACTTTACGGTTGTCAATTTCATCGGCAACCGTTTCATAGCGGACGATCGGTCCGGCAATACACTGATGGAACAGACTGGAATATAAAAGGAGTTTCCAGTATTTGGGCTGTGCCTTGATCTCACGCCGGTATACGTCGACCACATAGGAAAGCAGCTGAAACGTATAGAAAGAAATTCCGATCGGAAGAACAATATTGGGTATCTCTTTGGGCACGCCAAAAAGAGCATGGAAATTTTCCGCAAAAAATACAGCGTATTTAAAATATCCCAAAAGCCCCAGGAGAACCAGACATTCTCCGAGCATAAACATTTTTCTCTGCCATTTGTCTCTGGATTGTTCGATCATCAGGGCAAAAAACCAGCTGGCGAATGTTTCTCCGGCCAGCAAGATCAGATATTTCGGCCCGCCCCATGCATAGAATATCAGCGAGAATATCAATAACACCTGATTTTTGTACTTATTATCAATAAAGAGATAAATGGTGAGATTTAACACCAAAAAGACAAATAAAAAAATCAAACTGGAAAAGACCATTACTTTCTCCTCTCTCAGACTGCGGATAGAACTGTATTTTCCACAGTTTACGACATTATCAGTATACTGTGTATGAAGTATAAACACAAGAATATCTTGCAGATTTTCTGCTAAAATGCAAAAAAGACGATGCAGATACATATTTATTGAAAGAAATCACATAAATTAATAGTAATTTCTGGTAAAACGACGTGGGACATGAGCAAGGAAAAATCCAATTTTGAACATAAGATCATGGACTGGGCCGGAGTCCCAAAGGACGTAGAGCCAGGCGTCCCTGTCCTGACTGTAACAGGCAGAACGGATCTCTGCCTTGAAAACTATAAAGGGATCCTTGAGTATACAGACTCCCTGATCCGGATAAAAATACGAGGCGGGCAGATCTGTATAGCCGGCAGTCATCTGCAGATCAGAAGCTATACCGGGGAAGAGATGATCATCAGCGGCACTGTGGATATGATAGAATATATGGGACAAAAGGAGAGAAAAGATGCTTGACCAAATGATCCGGTATGTCCGTGGATATGTAAGGATCCGGGTGTCCGGCCGGTTTGCGGAACGGTTTTTAAACAGCTGCAGCCATCACAAAGTCCGGCTCTGGGAACTTAAGCCTGTTCCGGAAGGCTACGAAATGAATCTTTTCCTTTCGGGTTTTCGAAAAATGCAGCCGGTCATCAAAAAAACGGGGATCCGGTTCGTCATTATCAAACGGATCGGTTTTCCGTTCTGGATCTATCAATACAGGAAACGCCATTTCTTCTTTCCCGGATTCTTTTTGTGTATCCTGGCAGTTTATTTCCTCTCTTCACATATCTGGGGGATCGAATTTTCCGGAAACCTGACCCATACAGACGCATTGCTTTTGAAATATCTGGAATCTGAGAACGTACACAGTGGAATGAAAAGATCCGCCGTTGACTGCGCAGGCATTGCAGAAGACATGCGCAAAACCTTTCCGGACATTGTCTGGGTATCGGCGTCGCTGGACGGATCCAGACTGAAGATCCAGATCAAAGAAAACGACGGTTATCTGGAGTCTTCAGAAGAAACGGAAGAAGAAACAAAGGGAGCGTCGGCGCCCATGGATCTGACGGCGGATATGGACGGTGTGATAACGGATATTATTCCCAGGGAGGGCGTTGTCATGGTCACCGAAGGGACAGAGGTGAAAAAAGGAGATATCCTGGTGTCCGGTTATGTTCCTGTCCTGAATGACCAGAAAGAAATCATCGCATACCAGGAACATAAGGCCGATGCCCGGATCATTGCACAGGTTTCTCTGGACTACCGGGATCAGATCCATCTGTTTTATACGCACAAGCAATACGATCTGGTAAAAAAACAGATGCAGTTTGTGCAGCTCGGGTCCGTCCGGTTTCTGTTCGGGAGTATCCGTCATTCTTACTCATACTGGACGATGGAAGGGGAAGAACGGCAGATCCATATCGGAAGTCTGATGCTTCCTGTAACCTACGGATCCCTGACGATCCGCCCCTATCATCCGGACGCCAGAAGATATACCACCCGGGAGATCAGACAGCGTCTGACTGAGCGTTTTGTGCGGTATAAAAGCGATTTAGAGAAAAAAGGGGTAGAAATTATCGAGAATGATGTTAAAATATACACAGAGTCTGAAGAGGCTGTTGCCGCAGGAAGACTGAAAATCCTCACACCGATCGGAGTGCTGAAGGAATCAGAGCCTTTGCCCGTACCGGAGGAGGAAAAGGAGAAAGATACATGGGATTTACAGAATCAGTAATGGAGATACCCGCCGAACATCAGCGCAATGTGTTCGGCCAGTTTGATACATTTGCAAAGAAAATAGAACGGACTTTCCGCGTTACGCTGATCGCCCGGGAAGAGCATGTAAAGATCATGGGCGAGGCTGCAGCTGTGGAGAAGGCAAGAAAGGTGCTGTCACAGCTGACGGAACTGTCAAAACGGGGAAATACGATCCAGGAGCAGAACGTGGATTATACCATGTCGCTTACCATGGAAGATAATGAAGAGAGCGTGCTGGAGATCGATAAAGACATTATCTGCCATACGCTGCAGGGGAAACCGATCAAGCCCAAGACTCTCAACCAGAAGAATTATGTGGACGCGATCCGACGTCAGATGATTGTCTTTGGCCTTGGCCCCGCCGGTACGGGAAAAACCTATCTGGCAATGGCAATGGCGATCACCGCTTTTAAGAACAACGAGGTAGGACGCATCATTCTTACAAGACCAGCCATAGAAGCAGGAGAGAAGCTGGGATTTCTGCCAGGGGATCTGCAAAGTAAGATCGATCCCTATCTCAGGCCGCTTTATGATGCCCTTTACCAGATCATGGGAGCGGAAAGCTTCCTGAAAAATTCCGAAAAAGGTCTGATCGAGGTGGCGCCTCTTGCCTACATGCGCGGGCGCACACTGGACAATGCCTTTATTATCCTGGATGAAGCGCAGAATACGACGCCGGCGCAGATGAAGATGTTCCTGACCCGTATCGGTTTCGGCTCCAAAGTGGTGATCACCGGAGACGCTACACAAAAAGACCTGCCTTCGGGGCAGATCTCCGGACTGGACGTGGCAGTTTCCGTTGTGAAGAATATTGAAGATATCAGCATCTGTAATCTGACCAGCAAAGACGTTGTCCGCCATCCGCTGGTCCAGAAGATCGTTAAGGCCTATGAAGATTATGAAAGACACGATAACCGGGGACGAAAGAAATCCGTCCGGGAGAAGAGGAGACATTCATGACACTTTATTTTGAAGAAGAAGGAGAGATCAGGCTTCCGATCCCCTGTGAAGAAACGGCCCGTCTGGCCATAGAGACTGCGCTTGATGTGCTCGACTGCCCCTATGAGACGGAAATAAATCTTCTTTTGACCACCAGTGAACAGATCCGGGAAATGAACCGGGAATTCCGGGACATTGACCGTGCCACAGATGTACTGTCCTTCCCGATGATTGATTTTCCCGTGCCGGGGAATTTTGAAGGCCTGGAAGAGAAGGACGATTGTTTTGATCCTGAGACAGGTGAACTGACTCTTGGAGATATCGTGATCTCCAAAGAGAAGGTTCTGGAGCAGGCAGAGGCTTACGGTCATTCCGTTTTGAGAGAATTTGCTTTTTTAATCGTTCATTCTGTGTTACACTTAACAGGATATGATCATATGGAGGATGAGGAGCGCGCCTGTATGGAGGCCCGCCAGAGAGAGATCATGGAGCAGGCAGATATCCTCCGCTGATCAGACAGTATCAAAGACGAAAGACAATTTGGAGTAATATATGACTGCAAAACAAAAAGAAAAAAACTTCATGGTGCAGGGATCGATCCTGGCCATCGCAGGCGTGATCACAAAGATCATCGGCGCGGTCTACCGGATCCCTCTTATGAATATTGTGGGCGACGAAGGAATGGGATACTATAATGTTGCGTTTTCCATCTACACAGTGGCCCTTACTCTTACGTCCTACAGCCTGCCGCTGGCAGTGTCCAAACTAGTGTCCGCGCGTATTGCGGTAGGACAGTATCGAAATGCCTATAAAGTTTTTAAGGGTGCTTTTACCTTTGCCCTTTTATCCGGAGGCCTTGTGGCGCTGATCATTTTCTTTGGCGCGGAATTTATCGCCTCCAATATCATGTCAATGGATATGAGTGTTTACGCTCTGCGGATCCTGGCGCCCTGTATCCTGGTAGTCGCGCTTCTTGGCGTGCTTCGCGGATTTTTCCAGGGAAATGGTTCTATGGTCCCGACAGCGGTTTCCCAGATCCTGGAACAGATCGTCAATGCGGTTGCCTCTATCGCAGGGGCTTACCTTTTGCTTCAGGTGGGACTCGGGTTTGCAAAAACCAGCGGAAATGATTCCTTTGGCCCTGCTTATGCGGCGGCCGGCGGTACGGTCGGAACCATTGCCGGCGCTTTCTTTGCGCTGGTCTTTATCGCACTTCTCGCATCGGCCTATATGAAGATTTTTAAAAAGCGGATGCGCAGAGACAGAAGCCGCAGAAAAGAAAGCTACCAGCAGGTTTACCGGGTGCTTTTTATTACCATTGCTCCGGTAATCTTAAGCGCGACAGTCTCGAACATCAGTGATTTCGTCGACAATGCGTTATTTAATAATATCATGGCCGCACAGGGATACGAAAAGACGGAATATGCAAGTCTTCTTGGAATCCTGGGCGGACAGTATACAACCATGATCAATGTGCCTCTGTCTGTGGCAACGGCCCTGGGAGCTTCCCTTATTCCCAGTCTGGTTGCGACTGTCCAGACGGGAAGCCGTAAACAGATCCATCAGAAGATCACTTCTGTCATCCGGTTTAATATGTGTATTGCCATCCCCTGCGCCATGGGATTTCTTGTACTGGCAAGACCGATCCTGGATCTGTTGTTCTTTACCCAGGATAATGAGACGGCTGCAAGAATGCTCCAGCTTGGCGCCATTTCCGTTGTGTTCTTCTGCCTTTCCACAGTGACCACTTCGGTGCTCCAGGGACTGGACGATATGATTACTCCGGTAAAGAATTCAGCGATCGCACTGGTGATCCATGTGCTTTCCCTGCTGTTGATGATGGTAGCCTTTGAATGGAATATTTATGCTGTCGTATTAAGTAAGATCGTATTTTCCGGAGCCCTGTGCATCCTGAATGCCCATGCTTTACGGGAACGGATCAGCTATGTACAGGAACAGAGGCAGACCTTTGTGATCCCGGCCGCGGCATCTGCGGTAATGGGTATCGTCACGCTGGTCGTACATCTTCTTTTTGAACTGTTTGTGGGAGAGCATGTCGCAACGATCATTGCCATTCCAGTTGCAATGGCCGTTTATGCGGCAGCGATCGTTCTGTTCGGCGGAGTTTCACAAGAAGAGATCCTGGATATGCCAAAGGGTGCGAAAATGGTTGCGATCTGCCGGAAATTACATTTGTTCAGAGGAGAATATTAAAAGAACATGAGACCAATGAAGAAAATAGCCCTGCTCCACGATCTGTGCGGAGTGGGGAAGGCCGCACTGACCAATATGATGCCGATCCTAAGCGTAATGGGGATCGAGTCCTGCCCGATCCCTACGATGCTGTTATCTACGCATACCGGCGGATACGGGACACCGGCTGTTGCAAGGATCCCGGCAGAATATATCCGGAACTGCGCGGATCATTTCAAAAACCAGGGCGTAGAGTTTGACGCGATTTTCATCGGATATCTGGGACATATGGAGGCCATCGACGCAGTCATTTACTTTGTGGAACAGTTTCCGGAAACCAGGGTGATCCTGGATCCGATCATGGGCGATCACGGCTCTTATTATCAGAATTTTGATGAAACCTATGCAGCCGCTCTTCGCAGGCTGTTGCCCTATGCGGATATCATACTTCCCAATCTGACAGAATGCTTTCTGCTGACCGGAAGACCGTATCAGATTACCGGCGATCACCGCAATGTGCTGACTCTTTGCAAAGAACTGGAAGCATACGGCGCAAAAGATATGGTGATCACCAGCGTTCCAAAGGACGACTGTCAGAAAGGGATCGTTCTCTATGAAAACCAGGCGTTTTTATATCTGGGAAACGGACAGGTCTTAAGCGAATACCACGGCACAGGCGATGCTTTTGACGGAATGTTTCTTGCAAAACTTCTGCAGGGCTACACGCTTCTGGAAAGTGTACAGGCCTCTCATGCATTTGTCTGCGCCTGCATACAGGAAAGCGAAAAATACAATTATCCGGAACGGGAAGGACTGCTGATCGAGAAAACCTTGCGAAAGCTTGTATAAAACATATGATTTTCAGCCAATACTGTACTAAAAAAGGAGTTATCTGTATGAGAAACAAGTATGGTATTGGTTTTTTTACGGCAGCGATCGTTCTGTTACTGGTGCTGACCTGCGCATATCAGTTCAGTTATTATAAGGCCAAAGAACGGGCGGCGCTGGAAGCAGAAGCAAAAGAAAAAACAGAATCCATCGCCACAGAAGGAGAGGCATCCAAAGAAGATGGATTTTACCTGATGGAAGTCAACGGATATCTCGTGGTTTATCTGGGCGACCGCAAGACGCCTTATGAATATACGGATATTCCTTATGACGAACTGCCGGCTCTTGTGCGGGAAGAAGTAAGAAATGGAAAGTATATAAAAAATGCGGAAGAACTCTATGGTTTCCTGGAAAATTATTCCAGCTGATCAGGAACATATGGACACCTTCCACCAGATAGTGTAAGATAGGGAAAGCGAAAGAAACGAGGAGTATTACATGGACAAACAAAAGATTGCAAGGATCAATGAATTATATCACAAATCAAAAGCAGAAGGGCTGACTGCGGCAGAGCGCAAAGAACAGCAGATCCTCCGCAGGGAGTATATCGATGCGTTTAAGCGGAATCTCCGCAGCCAGTTAAATCAGATCTCCATCCAGGAGGTGGATGGAAGCATCACGGATCTGGGACAGAAGTTTGGAAACCGGGAGGAATAAGTATGGATACAACAAATCTGGACATCAATCTTTCAGACAACATCCCGGAAGACGAGACCGGACGCCAGTATTATTACATAGAAAAGGCAAGACTATACGTACAGGAACTTTCACAGAGGATCGGACGTCCTCTGACTTTTTGCGTGACCACTTTCGGCTGCCAGATGAATGCAAGAGATTCTGAAAAACTCAGAGGGATCCTGAAGGAGATCGGCTATCTGGAAGCAGAGGAGGAAACAGCGGATTTTGTGATCTACAATACCTGTACTGTGCGGGAAAACGCCAATACCCGCGTGTATGGACGGCTCGGACAGCTGAAACCCCGCAAAAAACAGAATCCGTATATGATGATCGGTCTGTGCGGCTGTATGATGCAGGAACCGGAAGTCATTGAAAAATTAAAGAAAAGCTATTCTTTTGTAGATATTATATTTGGCACGCATAATATTTTTAAGTTTGCAGAACTGATCGTCCAGAGATTTTCTTCTGGAAAACCGGTGATCGATATCTGGGAAGGCACCGATGCGATCGTGGAAGATCTGCCGAATCAAAGAAAATATTCTTTTAAATCCGGAATCAATATTATGTTCGGATGCAACAATTTCTGCAGCTACTGTATTGTCCCATATGTACGCGGACGGGAGCGGAGCAGAGAACCACAGGCGATCTTAAGAGAAATCCGGCGGCTTGCCGACGATGGTGTTGTAGAGATCATGCTGCTTGGACAGAATGTAAATTCTTACGGCAAGACACTGGACCATCCAGTTACCTTTGCCGAACTTCTTACGGAGATCGAAAAAATTGACAAGATCAAAAGAATCCGCTTTATGACTTCCCATCCCAAAGATCTTTCCGATGAACTGATCGAAGTCATGAGCCGGTCCACAAAGATCTGCCGGCATCTTCATCTGCCGGTCCAGTCCGGAAGCAGCCGGATCCTGCAGAAAATGAACCGGCGCTACACAAAGGAACAATACCTTGAGCTGACGGAGAAGATCCGGAAGGCGGTTCCCGGTATCTCTCTTACCACAGACATCATCGTAGGGTTCCCCGGCGAGACGGAGGAGGATTTCCAGGAAACTCTGGATCTGGTAAGAAAAGTAAGGTATGACAGCGCCTTTACGTTTATCTATTCCCGCAGAACCGGCACCCCTGCTGCCAATATGGAAGATCAGGTCCCGGAGGATGTTGTAAAGAACCGCTTCCAGAGACTGTTAAAAGAAGTGCAGGACATTGCCTCGGAAGTGTGTGCCGTTCACGAAGGGACAACTCAGGAGGCCCTGGTAGAATCCCTCAGCGAGCATGATCCCTCCATGGTCACCGGAAGACTGAGCAACAATCTGCTGGTACATTTCCCGGGAGGGGAAGAGCTGATCGGGAAACTGGTTCCTGTGTATTTGAAAGAATGCAAAGGATTTTATTATCTGGGAGAACTGGCCGGATAATACTTATATTTTATGTAAAAAACGCTCACACTATGAACTGTATGACGATAGTGAGGGCGTTTTTTATGAGAAAGATCAGCGAGTATGCATTTTTATGGGGACTGGGAGGCTGTCTCTATTACAGTTTTGAACTTCTATTCCGTGGGTTTTCCCACTGGACCATGTTCCTGCTTGGAGGCATCAGCCTTTTGTTCTGTACCATACAGGGACAGATCCTGAAGTGGGAGGATCCGCTGTGGATCCAGATCCTGAGGTGTACGGTATTTGTCGTATCACTGGAATTCATAACCGGGATCATTGTGAATAAATGGATGGGACTCGCCATCTGGGATTACACCGGTCTGCCGCTGCAGCTTTTTGGACAGATCTGCCTGCCGTTTGCCGTGATCTTTTCCGGGCTGTGCGCTTTTGCGATCCTGGCCGGCGGATATCTGGCCTGCTGGCTTTTTCAGGATATCCGTCCCCGCCTGCATTTTCTATGACAAAATCTCTTTCTTATTCTTGACAGAAATGCTATAATAAAATGTAAAAATTCAGACAGAAGAGGAGAAAAAACGTGGCTGAACTTACACCGATGATGCGGCAGTATATGGAAACCAAAAAAGAGTATCCTGACTGCATCTTGTTTTATAGACTGGGCGATTTTTATGAAATGTTTTTTGACGACGCGCTGACTGCGTCCAAAGAACTGGAGATTACGCTGACTGGAAAAAACTGCGGTCTGGAAGAAAGAGCGCCCATGTGCGGAGTCCCCTATCATGCAGTGGACGGTTACCTGAACCGGCTGGTATCCAAAGGATACAAGGTGGCGATTTGTGAGCAGATGGAGGATCCTGCCACAGCGAAGGGACTGGTAAAAAGAGACGTGGTCAGGATCGTCACACCGGGAACGAACCTGGACACACAGGCGCTGGATGAATCCAGGAATCAGTATATTATGTGTATCGTTTACATTGCAGACCGGTACGGCCTGTCCGTGGCGGATGTAACAACAGGCGATTATTTTGTCAGCGAGATCGATGACAGTGAAAAATTATTTGATGAAATTTACCGGTACATGCCCTCAGAGCTGATATGCAATGAGGCTTTTTATATGAGTGGGATGGATCTGGATCTTCTGAAAGAAAAGCTGGGGATCACCATCTATACGCTGGACGCCTGGTATTTTGATGATGAGATCTGCGCGCGTACGCTGAAAGATCATTTCCATGTGGGAGCACTGGAAGGCCTGGGGCTTGCAGATTATGACTGCGGCGTGATCGCGGCGGGAGCACTTCTGAAATATCTTCTGGAGACGCAGAAACAGGATCTGTCCCATATCACCGGGCTTACGGTATACGCCAGCGGAAAATATATGCTGCTGGACAGTTCCACACGCAGAAATCTGGAGCTTTGCGAGACTCTCCGGGAAAAGCAGAAAAGGGGATCGCTTCTCTGGGTCCTGGACAAGACGAAAACCGCGATGGGAGCCCGTACCTTAAGGAAATACATCGAACAGCCGCTGATCCGGAAAAAAGATATTGAAGAACGGCTGGATGCAGTAGCTGAGTTAAAGGATCAGGCCATTTCCAGAGAAGAGATCCGGGAATATCTTTCCTCGGTCTATGATCTGGAACGGCTGATGTGCAAAATCACGTATCAGTCTGCCAATCCCAGAGACCTGATCGCTTTTGAGCGTTCTCTTTCCATGCTGCCGCACATCCGGTGCATCCTTCAGGATATGTCTTCCACCCTGTTAAAAGAGCTGTACCAGGAGCTGGATCCTCTGGAGGATCTGTGCGCGCTGATCCAGAAGGCCATTGTAGACGATCCGCCGATCGCGATGAAAGAGGGCGGCATTATCAAGGATGGTTATCACGAGGAAGTAGACCGTCTCCGGACCGCCAAATCCAAAGGAAAAGAATGGCTGGCAAGGCTGGAAGAGCAGGAACGGGAAAAAACAGGGATCAAAAACTTAAGGATCCGTTACAACAAAGTGTTCGGATATTATCTGGAGGTTACCAATTCCTTTAAGAATCTGGTGCCGGATTACTATACACGCAAGCAGACGCTTGCAAATGCGGAACGTTATATCATACCGGAATTAAAGGAACTGGAAGACACCATCCTTGGGGCGGAGGATAAGCTTTATGCCCTGGAATACGAATTATACAGCGAAGTCCGGGATGCGATCGCCGCTGAAGTTCTGAGGATCCAGAAAACGGCCAAGGCCGTCGCTCAGATCGATGCCTTTGCTTCTCTTGCGCTTACGGCAGAACGCAATCAGTACGTAAGGCCAAAGATCAACGAAAAGGGTACGATCGACATCCGGGACGGCAGGCATCCGGTGGTGGAAAAGATGATCCCCTCGGAAATGTTTATTGCCAATGACACCTATCTGGACGATAAGAAAAACCGGATCTCCGTGATCACCGGCCCGAACATGGCGGGAAAATCTACATATATGCGGCAGACCGCACTGATCGTCCTGATGGCCCAGATCGGTTCTTTTGTTCCGGCATCCAGCGCAAACATCGGACTGGTGGACCGGATCTTTACCCGCGTGGGGGCTTCTGATGATCTGGCAAGCGGCCAGAGTACATTTATGGTAGAGATGACAGAAGTGGCAAATATCCTGCGCAATGCTACCAGCAAGAGCCTTCTGATCCTGGACGAGATCGGACGGGGGACCAGTACCTTTGACGGATTAAGTATCGCCTGGGCGGTGATCGAACATATCAGCAACAGTAAACTTCTGGGAGCAAAGACTCTGTTTGCCACCCACTATCATGAACTGACAGAGCTGGAGGGCAAGATCAGCAATGTAAATAATTACTGCATTGCCGTCAAAGAAAAAGGGGACGACATTATCTTCCTTCGGAAAATTGTAAAAGGCGGAGCTGATAAAAGTTATGGAATACAGGTGGCAAGACTTGCCGGCGTTCCGGAATCTGTGACCAGCCGCGCAAAAGAGATCGTGGAAGAACTGGTGCAGGCGGATATCACGACACGGATCAAGGATATTGCCGTTCAGGGCGGCGAGAAGCCAAAGATCAAGGCAAAACATTACGACGAAGTAGACCTTGCCCAGATGTCTCTTTTTGATACCGTCAAGGATGACGATGTGATCCAGGAGATCGAGGATCTGGATCTTGCCAACCTGACGCCGATCGATGCGTTAAACACACTGTATCAGCTGCAGAACAAATTAAAAAACAGGTGGTAAATTATGAGTAAAATACAAGTACTGGATCCTGTCACCATTGATAAGATCGCGGCCGGTGAAGTTGTAGAGCGGCCGGCCTCTATTGTAAAAGAACTGGCGGAAAACGCCATAGACGCAGGCGCCACCGCCATAACCGTGGAGATTGAAGAGGGCGGGATCTCTTATATCCGGATCGCGGACAATGGATGCGGGATAGAAAGAGAAGAAGTTCCGTCCGCATTTCTCCGTCATTCCACCAGCAAGATCCGTACCGTGGATGATCTGATACATATCCATTCCCTTGGATTCCGTGGAGAGGCTCTCTCCAGTATCGCCGCGGTCTCCCAGGTAGAACTGATCACAAAAACAGCAGAAGAGACCTTTGGAACACGATACCGCATCGCTGGCGGGAAAGAAGAAGGGCTGGAGGAAACCGGCGCAAAAGACGGAACAACCTTTGTGATCCGGCAGTTATTTTATAACACACCGGCCCGGCGTAAATTTTTAAAAACGCCTATGACAGAAGCCAGCCATGTCAGCGAATTGATGACCCGTATGGCGCTGTCGCATCCGGAAATATCGTTTCAATTTATCAATAACGGCCAGTCCAGGATCCATACCTCCGGGAACGGCAGCTTAAAAGATGTGATCTATCACATTTACGGTCGTGAGATCGCCATGAACCTGATCGAGATCCAGACAGAGGCAGGAGATGTGAAGATATCTGGTTTTCTTGGAAAACCTGTAATATCCAGAGGAAACCGTAATTTTGAAAATTATTTCATCAATGGCAGATATGTAAAAAATCAGATCGTATCCAAAGCCATTGAGGATGCTTATAAGGATTTTACCATGCAGCACAAATATCCTTTTGTTGCGCTGCAGATCACGATGCCGGGCGAGGAGGTTGACGTCAATGTGCATCCTGCGAAGCTGGAGATCCGTTTCCAGAACCAGCAGGCCGTCTATAATGCTGTTTATGAGGCTGTGGACCGCGGGCTTCGAAAGGAAGAACTGATCCCCCAGGTTAAACTGGAGGAGCCAAAGGAAATCCCCAGAGCCGATGTACCATCTCCCGCGCCAGCGCCAATGCCAAAGAAAGAGACAAAACCACCGCAGGCTCCTGCAAAAGAGGAGCGGAACCTGGACTACTTCATGCAGAAAATGAAGGAACGGGTGGCCGCCTATCACAACCGGGAGTCGTCAGCCGAAGTGGCGGCAAAAGATCAGATCTTCCGTCCCTTACAACAGGCGGACCGCATCCGGGAAGCTGCAGTTTACGCGAACCTGTCCTCAGTTGGAGAAAAAGCGGAAAAAAAGATGGAAAATAAGACAGGAGAACAGGAACCACCCCGGCAGATGGATCTCTTTGAAGAAAAATTCCTGGACCGGGAGATCCGCGCAGAATATCATTTGATCGGACAGGTGTTTGACACCTACTGGCTGGTAGAATTTCAGGATAATCTATATATCATAGATCAGCACGCGGCCCATGAAAGAGTGTTATACGAACGCACGCTGAAAAGCATGAAAACCAGAGAATATACGTCTCAGATGATCAGTCCGCCGGTGATCCTGGATCTTGGCATGCAGGAGGCGGCGCTTCTTAGAGAATACATGGACCGTTTCCTGCGGATCGGCTTTGAGATCGAAGAATTCGGACAGGATTCTTTTGCGGTACGCGCTGTCCCGGACAATCTTTTCAGTCTGGCGAAAAAAGACCTGCTCCTGCAGATGATCGACAGTCTGTCCGATGAGGTAAGCCGGAAGCTTTCTCCGGAACTGATTGATGAAAAGGTGGCTTCCATGTCCTGTAAAGCGGCGGTCAAAGGGAAAATGAAACTTTCAGCCGCAGAAGCGGACGCTTTGATCGGAGAACTTCTGACACTGGACAATCCTTATCACTGTCCCCATGGAAGACCTACGATCATTGCCATGAGCAGACGGGAACTGGAAAAGAAATTCAAGAGGATTGTATAATGATGAAACAACCATTAGTGGTTCTGACCGGGCCTACGGCAGTGGGAAAGACCAGACTGTCGATCAACCTTGCGAAAGCAGTCGGCGGAGAGATCATTTCCGCGGATTCCATGCAGGTCTACCGGTATATGGACATTGGATCGGCCAAGATCCGTAAAGAAGAAATGGAAGGGGTTCCCCATCATCTGATCGATGTACTGGACCCCAGAGAAGAATTTCATGTACAGAAATTTCAGCAGATGGCAAAAGCTTCCATGGAAGGAATTTACGAAAGAGGACATATCCCTATCCTCACCGGAGGAACAGGATTCTATATCCAGGCCGTGCTGTATGATATTGATTTTACAGAAGAAGAGACAGGCGGATCCTGCCGGAAAGAGCTGGAGCAGTACGTCAAAGAACACGGGCCCCTTGCCCTGCACCGCAGGCTGGAAGCTGTGGATCCCAAATCTGCCTGCGCGATCCACCCCAATAACGTAAAAAGAGTGGTCCGCGCGCTGGAATATTATGAACAGACCGGGGAGCAGATGTCTTTACACAATGAAAAGGAGCGGGAAAAAGCATCTCCTTATTCCTTCGCCTATTTTGTCCTGAATGAAGACCGCAGGAAGCTTTATGAAAAGATTGACCGCCGGGTGGATCTGATGATGGAAAAAGGCCTTGTGAACGAAGTGCAGAAATTAAAAGACATGGGGTGCGACAGCCATATGGTATCCATGCAGGGACTGGGATATAAGGAAGTGCTGGCGTATCTGAACGGGGAATACAGTCTGAATGAAGCCGTCTATCGTATCAAACGGGACACCAGACATTTTGCAAAAAGACAGATCACATGGTTTAAGAGGGAGAGAAATGTGATCTGGGTAACAAAAGAAGCATTTCAGAATGATGAAACGAAGATCCTGGCTTTTATGCTGGATCATATCGAGAAATTGGAGGGAGTATCATGTTTCAGAAATTATTCGGGGGATCCAGATTTTTAAAAAGAATGAATACCCTGCTGGAAATCTATGCCTGCAGCCACAATGCCAGTGCAACGTACCGGGAGCTTCTCCGCCTGAAGCCTCTGATCCGGACAGAGGGGGAGAGAGCGCTTTACGAACTGAACCGGGCATCTCTTTTATACGATATGAAAAAATTCCGCGAAGCCGCGGATGTGATCGTAGAAATTCCGGCTTTAAATCCGGAATTTGACGCAAGGTGCGCTTCGCTTCGGACCAAGATCATGAATGCGATGTAAACCAGGCACAACAGATAGAAAAGATAGAGAGGAAACCATTTATGTCTTTGATCACAGAAGAATTATACCGCCAGATGGGAATCCGCAGAAGTGTTGTCACTTTTGGGGAATCCGTCTGCGAAGAATTGAAAGAACGCTTTGACGCCATTGACGCCATTGCAGAATATAATCAGTTGAAGGTTATCCACGCCATGCAGAAGAACAGGGTCAGCGACGCCTGCTTTCAGTTTGCCAGCGGGTACGGATATGACGACCTGGGAAGAGATACGCTGGAAAAGGTTTATGCAGATATCTTTCATACCGAGGACGCGCTGGTTCGTCCGCAGATCACCTGCGGGACTCATGCCTTAAGCCTTGCGCTTGCCGCAAACTTACGTCCCGGGGACGAATTGTTATCCCCGGCAGGAAAGCCGTATGACACCCTGGAGGAAGTGATCGGGATCCGCCCGTCCAAAGGATCGCTGGCGGAGTATGGGATTACTTATTCCCAGGTGGATCTGCTGGAAAACGGATCATTTGATTATGAAGCGATCCGGCGTGCGATCAATGAAAAAACCAGGCTGGTGACCATCCAGAGATCCAAAGGCTACCAGACCCGTCCAAGCTTTTCCGTAAAGCAGATCGGCGAGCTGATCGCTTTTGTAAAAGAGATCAAACCGGAAGTGATCGTTATGGTGGATAACTGCTACGGAGAATTTGTAGAGACAATCGAACCCAGTGATGTCGGAGCGGACATGGTAGTGGGTTCTCTGATCAAAAATCCAGGCGGCGGGCTTGCTCCGATCGGCGGATATATTGCCGGACGCAAAGATCTGATCGAGAATTGCAGCTACCGGCTGACTTCTCCTGGACTGGGAAAAGAAGTCGGCGCTTCTCTGGGGATCATGCAGTCTTTCTACCAGGGACTGTTCCTGGCTCCAACCGTGACCGCAAGCGCTCTGAAAGGAGCCATTTTTGCCGCGAATATTTATGAACGCCTGTCGTTTCCTGTGATCCCCGACGGAACAGAAGACCGGCATGATATTATCCAGGCAGTTACCTTTGGGAAACCGGAGGGCGTGATCGCTTTCTGCCGGGGGATCCAGGCTGCTGCCCCGGTAGATTCCTATGTCACGCCAGAACCGTGGGCGATGCCCGGATACGACAGTGATGTGATCATGGCGGCGGGAGCCTTTGTCCAGGGCTCTTCGATCGAACTGTCCGCCGACGGCCCCATCAAACCTCCCTATGCCGTTTATTTCCAGGGAGGACTTACCTGGCCCCATGCAAAACTGGGGATCCTGATGTCGCTGGAATATCTGGTCCGGGAAGAGATCGTTTCCTTATCGTAACAGACAGTACAGGATGTGAAAAAGGAGAAAACCACGATGCATATTGCAATCATCGGAGGCGGGGTCTCCGGACTGTCGGCAGCCATTGCCGCAGCCGGAGAAAATCCTTCCGCAAATATTACCATTTTCGAGCAAAAACCAGAACTGGGAAAGAAAATCCTGGTTACCGGGAACGGACATTGCAATCTGACAAACCGTTTTATGAAAGAGGACTGTTACAGAAGTGACAGGCCGTCTTTTGTAGCGCATCTGTTTACCCTTCCTGTATGGAACGATACCGGATCTTTTTTTGAGGGACTCGGACTTCCTCTTAAAGAAAAGCAGGGATACGTTTATCCCCGGTCTTTTCAGGCTTCTTCGGTACGTAAGGTACTGGTCCGCCGGATCAAAGAACTGGGGATACAGCGCAGGTTTCCGGCACGGGTAACAGAGCTCCTTCCGGAAGGATCCGGTTTCACCATCCGGTTTCAGGAGGAGGGAAGGACTTCTTCTGGCCAGGCAGATAGGGTAATCCTTGCCTGTGGGGGAAAAGCTGCGCCCGTCCAGGGTTCTGACGGAAGCGGTTACGCTCTTGCAAGGTCCTTTGGCCACCGGATCATCCCGGTTGTCCCGGCCCTGGTTCAGCTAAAGGTACGGAATCACCCCCTGGCAAAAGCCGCAGGGGTACGGACGGACGCAAAGATTACCATTCTCCTGAACGGCCATCCGGAACAGGAAGATACCGGCGAGCTTCAGATCACTGCTTACGGGATCTCCGGCATTCCGGTCTTTCAGGTGAGCCGTTATGCATCCCGGGGACTTTCAGAGAAAAAAGAAGTGACCGCAGAACTTGACCTGGTTCCGGAAATGACGGAACAGGAACTGGCCCGGTATTTTCTTAAGCGGATCCAGGAAAAGAACGCTGCCTGTCAATGCCTGGAAGATCTTCTTCTTGGTTTTTTCCCGGATAAACTGATCGTTCCTGTCCTGAAGATTGCAAAACTTTCCGGGCAGATGCGTGTTCCTGATATGGACTACGCTTTTGCAGCCAGACTGGCTTTGGCCTGTAAACAGATCACGCTTTCCATTGAAGGTACAAATGGCTTTGAAAACGCCCAGGTTTGTGCGGGAGGCGTTTCTTTAGACGAAATTGATCCGGATACCATGGAGTCCCGTCTGCAAAAAGGCCTCTATCTGGCCGGGGAACTTCTGGATATCGACGGGATCTGCGGCGGTTATAATATTCACTGTGCTGTGGCGACAGGCCGGATCGCCGGACGCTCCAGCGCAGGCAGTAGAAAATAAAGGAAAAAACTATGATTCAATTACAGCAGGTTAAGTTGAAAATTCCACACACAAAAGCGGAGATTGAGAAAAAGGTCTGTAAGATCCTTCGCATTTCCAGAAACCAGCTTCTTTCGATGCAGATATCCAGAAGATCTCTGGATGCGAGACGAAAGCCGGATCTTTCTTATGTTTACACTCTGGAGATCGAAGTAAAGGACGAAAGTTCCCTGAAAAAGCGATGGAAGCAGAACCGCTCCATACAGTTTCATCCGCCCGTACCCCCTTATTCCTATCAGGTCAGCGGCACCAGGAACCTTTCTTACCGCCCGGTGATCGCAGGAACCGGCCCTGCCGGCCTGTTCTGCGGATATGCACTGGCTAAAATGGGATACCGCCCGATCCTTCTGGAAAGAGGCGCGTCTGTGGAGGAGCGCAGGAAGGATGTAGAAACTTTCTGGAAAACAGGACGCCTGGATCCGGAATCCAACGTACAGTTTGGAGAAGGCGGAGCCGGCACTTTTTCCGACGGTAAACTGAATACACTGGTCCATGATCCGGATGGAAGAGGACGCGAGGTCTTTCGTCTTTTCGTCCAGTACGGCGCGCCGGAAGAGATCCTGTATGACAGCAAACCACATATAGGTACGGACAAACTGATCCAGATCGTCCGCTCCATGCGAAATGCGATCATCGAGATGGGCGGAGAATTTCATTTTCATTCCAGGATGACCGGGATCGATCTGGCTGACCAGGCTGACGGAAGTCCGCGTCTGAAAGCTGTCTTGGTAGAAAGCACAGCGGATCCACAGGCGGAAGAGAAGATCCCGGCCGATCTTCTGGTCCTTGCCATTGGCCACAGCGCAAGAGATACCTTTGCCATGCTTGCAGAAAATCAGTTTTCCATGGAGCCCAAAGCATTCGCAGTCGGCGTGCGGGTGGAGCATCCCCAGCAGATGATCGATGAAAGACAGTACGGCGGCACTCCGGAAAGCAGAGCTTCCAGAGGCCTTCCATCCGCTGCCTACAAGCTTACGGCAAATCTTCCAAATGGAAGAGGCGTCTATACCTTCTGCATGTGCCCGGGCGGGTACGTGGTAAACGCATCTTCAGAACCCGGATATCTGGCTGTCAACGGCATGAGCTACAGCGGCCGGGACGGCGAAAATGCCAACAGTGCTGTCATTGTCACCGTGCGTCCGGAAGATTACCCCGGAAGCGGGCCTCTTTCCGGTGTGGAATTTCAGCGGGAACTGGAAAAAGCCGCTTACCGTGCAGGAAAAGGAAAGATACCGGTTCAGCTTTTTGAGGATTTCTGTGAAAACCGGTGTTCCGAAGGTCCGGGCGCGTTTGCACCCCAGATCAAAGGCTCTTATACCTGGAGCAATCTTCGGGATATCTTCCCGGAAGAGATCGCAGAATCTCTGAAAGAAGGCATCCTTGCCTTTGACAGAAAGATTCCCGGATATGCAAGAAAAGATGCGGTTATGTCCGGAGTAGAGAGCAGGACTTCGTCTCCCGTGCGGATTCTCAGGGATAAAGACTGTCTGGAGGCAAACGTCAAAGGAGTATATCCCTGCGGAGAGGGCGCAGGATATGCCGGCGGCATCACATCCGCCGCTATGGACGGTCTGAAAGTTGCCCGCATGATCAGTCAGACTTACCGTCCGTTCGACAAAGACTGCGAAGTCTCCTGCGAAGTTTAAGATTTTTTTAATGGGAATGCCCTATACACATTTTCTGAAATGTGATAGAATGTATTGAGTTTTGAGTTAGACTGCTTAAAATGAGGAGGAGTACATATGAAGGGAACAGGAAGTAAAAACGCCTGGGCTTTATTTCTGCTGTTACTGGCGGGAATTGTACTTGGGGGATTTATCGGGATGCTGGCAGAAGGAGTGCCGGCTCTTGACTGGCTGGCCTACGGCCAGTCTTTTGGACTGGACGAGCCGATCGTGTTGAACCTCGGTGTTCTGGTCGTTACCTTTGGTCTTACGATAAAAATAACCATTGCAAGTATTATTGGCGTGATTCTTTCCATTTTCATCTACCGTTTCTTATAATACAGCATGGTCTGGAATATCGCACGAATCCAAAGAGAAAATGAATCAGTCAAATACCATGAAAGAAATACCCGAAGCAGAGCGTCCGTACGAAAAGTGTGAAAGGCTGGGCGCAGGCAGGCTGACAGACGTAGAGCTTCTCGCCGTTTTGCTCCGGACAGGCACCAGAGGAGAAAATGCCGTTTCTCTTGCAAGACGCATCCTTTATAATGCAGGAGAGACCGGGATCCTCGGGATCCATCAGTTCAGTATGGAACGATTGAAAAAGATCAAAGGGATCGGAAGAGTGAAAGCGATCCAGATATCCTGTATATCTGAACTTGCAAAAAGACTTGCAAAAGCTTCTTACAGCAATACGCTGTGCTTTTCCCGTCCGGATACGATTGCCCGGTACTACATGGAAGACCTGCGCCATGAAAAGCAGGAGGTCATGAAGCTTTTGATGTTGAATTCAAAAGCAAAACTGATCGGCGAGACCAATGTTTCAAAAGGCACGGTCAATTCTTCGCTGATCACACCAAGAGAACTTTTTATTGAGGCGCTGCAAAAAGACGCAGTGTCCATTGTACTTATGCATAATCACCCAAGCGGTGATCCGACTCCCAGCCGGGAAGATATGCTGACAACCAAACGGATTCAGGACGCAGGCGCGCTGATCGGAATTGAATTGTTAGATCATATCATTATTGGCAATAATTGTTATATCAGTTTCCGGGAGGAGGGCATATTACAGAAAGGATTCTGACAAATGGCAAGAAATATATACGGTCTTGATCTCGGTTCCTATGAGATCAAGGTCTATGATAAAAAGAAAGATACCATATGGAAAGAAAAAGACGCCCTTGCGCTTACGGATAAAAAGGAAATTTTTGCGGTGGGTGATGAGGCATATGAAATGTACGAAAAGACGCCGCCGTTCCTCGATGTAGTTTTCCCGATGAAGCAAGGCGTCATTTCCCGTTTTACAGACATGCAGTTTCTTCTGCAGAACCTGCTGAAAAAAGACCGTCAGTTTGTACGGGGATCCGAATACGTGATCGCCGTTCCGACAGACGTAACGGAAGTGGAAAAAAAGGCTTTCTTTGACCTGGTCATCCATTCCAATGCAAAAGCAAAAGAGGTCAATATCGTGGAACGCGCGATCGCGGACGCGGTAGGGCTGAATCTGGACGTACAGAATACCAAAGGCCTTTTCATCGCCAACTTTGGCGGTGAGACGACGGAACTGTCCGTACTGGCCGGCGGCGGAATGGTGCTGAACCGGCTTCTGAAAACCGGAGGCAGAACTTTTGATGAGGCAGTGATCAACCTGATCCGGCACAGCCATGACTTTCTGATCGGACGTCATACAGCGGAGAATCTCCGGAAAAGTTTTGGTATCTTTACCAGTGAGGTGGATGAAGTGATCCCTGCGGCGGGCCGTGACCTGATCACCAGAGTTCCGATGCAGAAACCCATATCCATCAATCTTGTTCGTACAGCCATGAAGGATCCGCTGCTGGAATGTATCCGCGCGATCCAGTCTCTTCTCGACCGCACGCCGCCGGAAGTCAGAAAAGCGATCGCAGACAACGGTATTTTCCTTACCGGCGGGGTTGCCCATACCGCAGGTCTGGAAACCTATATAGAAGAAATGATCGGGATCCGGTGCCGTACGGCTCTGGAACCGGATATCTGTTCTGTGACCGGTCTGAAAAAGATTATAGAGTCACCGGAACTACGGAAACTGGCATATTCAATGATAGAAGAAAATTACAGGTGGATGCGATAATATGAAAGTAAAAAATCAAACCTCTATGCCAAGTAAATACTGGCTGGTCATACTTGCCGTGATCTGCGTCATACTTCTGGGAATTGAAGGCGTATCTGACAGCGGAGGCCCGTTGCGGTTTGTGGCAAATTATACGATCATCCCCATGCAGAAAGGGATCAGTTATGCCGGCAGATATTTAAGCGATCTTTCCGATAATCTGGATACGCTGGAAGAAGTACGGGCGGAAAATGAAGAACTACAGTCTAAAGTCGATCAGCTGTCCATTGATAACACAAGGCTGCGGCAGGAACAGTATGAACTGGAGAGACTGCGGGAACTTTATCAGCTGGATGAAAACTATGCGGATTATAAGAAAACCGCCGCACATGTGATCGCCAACAACGGCAGCAACTGGTTCAATGATTTTACCATAGACAAGGGAAGCAACGACGGGATCAAAGTAGACTGTAATGTGCTTGCCGGAAGCGGTCTTGCGGGGATCGTTACGGAAGTGGGGCCTGATTATGCAAGAGTCCGTTCGATCATTGACGATTCCAGCAATATCAGCGCCATGATCCTGTCCACTTCAGACATCTGCATGGTCCGCGGAGACCTGCAGCTTGCTGCTGACGGAAGGATCCGGTTTGAAAATCTTCCCAATAATGATAACGAGATCGAAGTGGGAGAGCAGGTGGTCACTTCCCATGTGAGCAGCCGTTTTGTACAGGGATTGTTTATCGGCTACATCAGTGAGATTGAAGTGGATTCCAACAATCTTACCCGTTCGGGATATATTACACCGGCTGTTGATTTCAGCAATCTGCAGGAAGTCCTTGTGATCACAGACACCAAGCAGGATCTGGTCAGTGAAAAGGAATCCACAGGCGAAGGAGAATAGCTATGAAAAGAAAGATCATTACGCTTATTATCATCCTTGTCTGCTTTCTGTTAGAATGTACTTTATTTGACCAGCTGTCTTTTGCATTGATCAAGCCGAACCTTTTGATCATCGTTACTTCTTCTTTCGGGTTTATGCGGGGAAGGAAAACGGGAATGTTTGTGGGATTTCTATGCGGACTGCTGGCAGATCTGTTCTGGGGTGGCACCCTGGGTTTATATATGCTGATCTATACACTGATCGGATATGGAAACGGGACGTTTCAGCGGATGTTCTATGATGACGACGTAAAACTTCCTATCGGACTGATCGCAGGAAGTGAACTGGTATATGGGCTGAGCAGTTACGTCTGTCTCCATATGCTTCACGGCGATTTTCATTTTGCAGGTTATCTGTCAGAGATTATCCTGCCGGAACTGGTATACACGATACTGATTACTTTGCTGCTTTATCAGGTGATCTTACACATCAACAAGAAGCTGGAAGCAGAAGAACAAAGGAGTGCAAGTAAATTTGTCTAATTTTTTAGAAAAAATCAAATACGGGATCTCCGAAGTTGCACGCTCCAGGACCTCTGTTGCCATCATCGTTTTCAGTGTTATGGCAGCTATTCTGGTACAGCGTCTTTTCTATCTGCAGATCGTCCGCGGTGAAGATTATGCGGAAGATTATGAACTTCAGATTCAGAAAAGCAAGGAGATTGAAGGCACCCGCGGTAATATCTATGACCGCAACGGCAATCTTCTGGCGTATAATGAACTGGCGTATTCTGTTACCTTTGAATACAGCGGAGATTATAAAAATAAAGAACTGAACCAGATTGTCTCCACTGTGATCCAGATGGTAGAAAAAAACGGGGATTCTGTCATCAATGATTTCGGGATCGTACTGGATAATAACGACAATTACACCTACATTGCCGAGTCAGATACAGAACGTCTCCGTTTTCTTGCCGATGTGTTCGGATACAGAACGATTGATAAACTGACAGAAGAGCAGAGGAATATTTCTGCTGAAGGCCTGATCGATTATCTCTGTACAGACGAGACCTACGGCTATGGGATCAACCAGAAAAAAATGTCCAGAGCCGAAGTCTTAAAGCTGGTCAACATCCGTTATGCCATTTCTCTGAACAGTTACCAGCAGTGGCTGTCGACTACTCTGGCAGAAGACGTCAGCGACGAGACGGTAGCCGACATTATGGAGCATGCGGATACGCTTCCTGGCGTGAATATCGAAGAAATATCCATGCGACGGTATACGGACAGCTATTGTTTTGCCAACATGATCGGTTACACCGGACAGATCTCACAGGAAGAATATGACGCCCTGTCCAAAAAGGAGCAGGAGAATTATTCTCTGACCGACACAGTAGGAAAGTCGGGCCTGGAGCAGGTAATGGACTCCTATCTGAAGGGAAAAAAGGGCAGTGAGACCTTGTATGTCAACAATGTAGGGCGCGTGATCGACCGGGAAAAGACAAAAGAAGAAAAAGCCGGAAATGATCTGTATCTGACCATTGACGCAGATCTTCAGAAAGCCGCTTACCATATCATCGAACAGGAACTGGCTGGTATTCTGTTATCAAAGATTCAGAATACCCTGGATTTTGACCGTACAAAAGTTGATGACGGAAGTGATGTGATCATCCCCATCGGCGATGTATACAATGCTTTCATTGATAATGAGATGCTGGATATGACGCATTTCCAGGAAGAAGACGCGGGCGCCGCCGAAAAGGAGATCGCCTCCGCTTTTGCAGAACGTAAAGAGCAGGTTCTGAAAGAATTAACCGATATTCTGTCTGATCCAGACGCCAGCGCCTATAAGGATGCCGGAAAAGAACAGCAGGCGTATCAAAGTTATATTGTCAATACCGTGTTGAACCAGAATTCCGGAATCTTAATGAGCGATGCCATTGACACAGGCGACGAGACTTATCAAGCCTGGAGAGAAAAGGAAACCATCAATATTTACACTTATTTAAATTACGCGATTTCCCAGAACTGGATCAATACGTCTCTTTTAAAAGACTATGTGCCTTCAGAGGGAGAATATTCCAGTTCCGGCGAAATATATCAGGCGATTCTTGCTTACGTGCTTGATCAGATCGGAAATGATACCGAATTCGATAAACTGGTCTATCAGTATATGATCAAAGCCGGATCTGTAACAGGCAGACAGCTTTGCATGGCGCTTTATGAACAGGGTGTTCTTTCTATGGATGAAGGGCTGTACAACGCTTTAAACAGCGGTGAGATGGAAGCCTATGACTTTGTCCGCGCGCGGATCCAGGCACTGGAACTGACGCCGGGACAGCTTGGACTGGAGCCTTGTACTGGATCCTTTGTTATGACAGATCCCGATTCCGGCGAAGTGCTTGCCTGTGTATCTTATCCTGGATACGATAACAACCGGCTGGCTAACACGATGGACTCCAATTATTTCAGCAAACTTGCCAAGGATAATGCAAGTCCGATGTATAATACAGCAACCCAGGAGCGTACCGCCCCCGGATCCACTTATAAACCCCTGGTGTCCATCGCAGGACTGACAGAAGGACTGATCGATACCGGCACTTATTTCAACTGTACCGGCGAATATGATAAAGTAGAACCGCCGCCGCGGTGCTGGATCTATCCAAACGCCCACGGAAGTCTTGCCGTAGAAGGCGCGATCCAGAATTCCTGTAACTGCTTCTTTTACGAAGTCGGCTATCAGATGAGTATTGAAAGAAGCGGCCCGGATGAAGACGGCGACGGCAAAGCAGATAATGTTACCTTTTCCAGTGATCGCGGTACAGACACACTGGCAAAATATGCGAAAGCTTTCGGACTGGGAGAGACCTCCGGGCTTGAGATCCCGGAATCAGATCCCCAGATTTCCGATGAAACATCGGTTCTGTCAGCGATCGGTCAGGGCAATAACAACTATACGACCAGTCAGCTTGCCAGATATATCACTGCCGTTGCCAATGAAGGAACGGTATACAATTTAAGCCTGCTGGATAAAGTGGTCTCTGTAGACGGAAAAACGGTGAAGGATTTTACTCCGGAAGTAAAAAATTCACTCACAGATGTTTCCGCCTCCAGCTGGACTGCAGTACACAACGGTATGCGCAACGTAATTAAGGTGGCGCAGGCACAGGTTTTTGCAAAACTGAATGCCAGCGGCGTGGAGGTTTCCGGAAAGACGGGTACCGCACAGCAGAGTAAAACCCATCCGGACCATGCACTCTTTGTGGGATTTGCACAGAGCAGCGATCCGGAGGTTGCATTCGCCATCCGTATCGCAAACGGTTACAGTTCCACATACGCAGCGGAAGTCGGCAATGATGTGATGGAATATTATTATCAGATCACGCCGGAAGAAGAACTTATTACTGGAACGGCATCTGAAATTGCTGTAAGTACGACAGGAGATTAAAGAATTTATTGACGTAAAACCAGTTATAGGAGGAAGTATTCATGGGCGAAGTAATTGTAATCACATCAGGAAAAGGCGGAGTGGGTAAAACAACCACTACCGCAAATATCGGCGCAGGCCTTTCAAAACTGGAGAAAAAAGTGGTTGTGATCGATACAGATCTCGGTCTTCGGAACCTGGACGTGGTAATGGGGCTTGAAAATCTGATCGTTTACAACCTGGTAGACGTGATCGAGGGTACCTGCAGATTGAAGCAGGCAATGATCCGGGATAAGAGATATGAGAATCTTTATCTCTTACCGTCTGCGCAGACCCGGGATAAAACAGCCATTTCTCCGGGGCAGATGAAAAAACTGACTTCTGAATTAAAAGAAGAGTTTGACTATATTCTTCTGGACTGCCCGGCAGGCATTGAGCAGGGCTTCCAGAACGCGATCGCAGGCGCGGACCGGGCCATTGTAGTAACAACTCCGGAAGTTTCTGCCATCCGCGATGCGGACCGGATCATCGGCCTTCTGGAAAGCCAGAAGATCCCCAAGACAGATCTGATCATCAACCGGATCCGGATGGATATGGTAAGACGCGGGGATATGATGTCTGTAGATGATGTGACAGAAATCCTGTCCGTCCCGCTGATCGGTGCGATCCCGGACGATGAAAAGGTCGTGATCGGCACAAATCAGGGAGAACCGGTTATCGGACTTGGCGGACCGGCCCAGACAGCATACATGAATATCTGCAGGCGGATCACGGGAGAAGAAGTGCCGTTCCTGGATCTGAATACAGGGAACGGATTCTTTTCCAGACTTTCCAGTCTGTTTAAAAAGGATTAGGAGGGCGCGCCATGCAGAAAAGATCTTCTGTATCAATCGCCCGGAATCGTCTGAAGGCGCTTGTTACTTCCGACAGGGTCAATTGTTCGCCGGCTGCATATGAAGATATCTGCCGGGAACTTTTCGAAACACTGTCAAAATACATGGAACTTACAGAAGATAACTTTGATGTAGAGATCAATCGTAATCAAGTCATTATTACATTTTTAGGAGAAGAAACGTGAGATTGCCAAATTTCTTAAAACGGTATCACCTGAAAGACTATAAAATGAATCTTGTCCTTCTGGTTCTTGCATTGTCCGTGATCGGCGTATTCGTGATCGGCAGCGCGGAACCGGACAATCAGTCCAGGCAGATCATCGGACTGGCCTTCGGCCTGTTTGTTATGGTGATCGTTTCGCTGATCGATTATGTCTGGCTCATGGATTTTTACTGGCTCATTTACGGCTTTGTCGTTCTGATCCTGGGAGCAGTGCTTGTCATAGGAACAGAAGTAAACGGCGCCACCCGCTGGATCAACCTTGGCTTTACCCAGTTCCAGCCTTCAGAGCTTGCAAAAATCCTGCTGATCCTGTTTTTTGCCAAATTTATCACTGAACATGAGGACGAGATCAGTGAACCGCGCACCCTGTTGAAATATGCAGTGCTCTGCGGGATCCCGCTGGCTCTGATCATCGCAGAGCCAAACCTTTCCACAACCATCTGTACAGCCCTGGTTCTGTGTCTGCTGATCTACATCGGCGGACTGAGTTACAAATTTATCGGGACGGTTCTGATGATCCTGATCCCGGTGGCGGTGATCTTTTTAAGTATTGTGGTACAGCCAAACCAGCCATTCCTGAAAGATTATCAGCAGGAACGTATCCTGGCCTTTCTGGAGCCGGAAAAGTATGCAAGCGACGGCGCCTATCAGCAGCGAAATTCCGTCATGGCCATCGGCTCCGGACAGCTGACCGGTAAAGGACTTAATAATACGACGACCGAATCTGTCAAGAACGGGGACTTCATCCTGGAGCCCAGTACAGACTTTATTTTCGCTATTGTAGGGGAAGAATTAGGTTTCATTGGAAGTTGTATTATTATTGCTTTATTATTGTTGATTGTGATACAATGTATATTGATTGGAAGACGATCGCAGAACCTGTCAGGGCGTATTATCTGTTGCGGAGTCGGCGGCCTGATAGGGATACAAAGTTTTATTAATATTGGAGTTGCAACACAACTGATTCCAAATACGGGGGTTCCGCTGCCATTTATAAGTTACGGACTGACCTCTCTGGTCAGCCTCTATATTGGTATCGGTCTTGTCCTAAATGTTGGATTACAGCCGAAAAAATATCAGTAAGGAGTGAAGAGCATGAATATTGGGCTGATAGCACACGATTCCAAAAAAACACTGATGCAGAACTTCTGTATTGCTTACAGGGGAATCTTAAGCAAACACAATCTGTATGCGACCGGAACGACCGGACGGCTGATCGAGGAAGTGACGAATCTGAACATCCACAAATATCTGGCCGGGCCGTTAGGAGGCAAGCAGCAGCTTGGCGCCCAGATCGCTCAGAATGATATTGATGCTCTTATTTTCCTTCGTGAGCCTTCCAACCCAAGGCCTCACGATCCGGATCTCAATGATGTGATCCGTCTGTGCGATATGTACAATATTCCGCTGGCAACCAACCTTGCCACAGCGGAGCTGATTATTTTAGCAATTGACAGAGGAGATCTTGACTGGCGTGAAATGTATCGGTAAATGTTTTGGTTCTGTTGCGTGGATCCTGGCAGGTGCACTGTGCCTTACCGGCTGTTCTCTTTTTGAACCGGATCCGGTTGTGACAGAATACGAGACACAAACTTATAATAAAAATATATATCGGGATCATCTGTTCGCAGAAGATCTCTGTGTTCCGGATGGAAATGTGGAAATGACCGGAGCGCCTGATACCTCAGGTCTTCATGCAGCCGCTTTATTTGACGTGGAGCAGGCGCAGACAGATTTTTCTTATCAGGTCTATGACCGGCTGTTTCCGGCCAGTACAACAAAGATCATGACTGCCCTTGTGGCGATTGAATCCGGAGATCTGTCTCAGACGGTAACCGTATCTGAGGCTGCAGCTGCTTCCAGTTTTGCGGCGGATGAATCTGTCTGTGAACTGGAGCTTGGAGACCAGCTTACTCTTAAGGATCTGCTATACGGTCTGCTTCTTTGCTCCGGCAATGATGCCGCAGTCGCAATTGCCGAAGCAGTAGGCGGTGATGTGGAAACCTTTGTGGGCATGATGAATGAGAAAGCCGAAGAATTGATGGCAACCTCTACGCATTTTGTAAATCCCCACGGGCTCCATGATGAAAATCATTACACAACTGCCTATGATCTGTATCTGATTTTTAACGAATGTATCAAGCACGAGGAGTTTGTCCAGGTGATCAGCGCACAAGCCTATGATCCCCAGATTACCGGAGCTGACGGCAACCCCAGAAGCGTAGAGTGGGAGCCGACGAATTTTTATGCCACCGGCGAAGCCTCCCGTCCGGAATCCGTCACTCTTGTGGGCGGAAAGACCGGTACAACAAAGCTTGCCGGAAATTGTCTGATCCTTCTGAGCAGAGATTCTTCCGACCAGCCGTATATTTCTGTTGTAATGGGGGCGGATTCCAAAGAACTGTTATATCAGGATATGACGACGATCCTGAACACGCTCCCTGCGGACAACCAGGCAGACGGGCAGCAATCATCACAATAACATGCAAAAAAGGGGCATCTCCGAAGCGGGATACCCCTTTCCTCTATTCCAGAAGAATGTATGATTAGGAAGCAGATGTGATTCTTCCATACAGGCTGATCAGGTATAAGCCGCATAGTCCTACCAGCGTATAGATAATACGTGACAGCCAGGACAGGTTGCCAAACAAAAAGGCGACCAGATCAAAACGGAAGATACCGACCAGAAGCCAGTTGACTGCTCCGATGATCACCAGTGTGAGAGCAGTGTAATCAAACCATTTCATATGAATTCCTCCTTTTTTGGTATATCGTTAGTATTCTGGTTTTGGTAAAATTTATTCATTGTCAGATGAGGTTTAGAAAATGCAGGAAGATTTCTTTTATTATCCATATTCCAGTTACCTGAAAAAGAAATATGGCGAAAAAGTATATAAGTTGCCGGTAAATCTTCCGGTTACCTGTCCAAACCGGGAAAATGGTTCCGGAGGATGCGCTTTTTGTGCGCGGTCAGGGACCGGATTTGAATCCTGTGAAAGCTGCACGCCGGTAAAAGAGCAGCTTGCGCATGCCCGTGGTATTATTTCCCGCAAATATCATGCAAAAAAGTATATCGCCTACTTTCAGAACTATACCAATACCTATCTGCCGGTTGGAGAGTTTTCCTGCTATTTACAGGAAGCCGCCGGTTTTCCGGACATCGTTGAAATCGCTGTCTCTACCCGTCCCGACTGCATCGCGCCTCCTTATCTGGAGGTTCTCGACCGGATCCGGAAAGAGTTCGGAGTTCAGATAACGATAGAACTGGGCCTGCAGACCGCAAATTATCATACGCTGCTATCCATCAACCGCGGCCATACCCTGGCCGAGCTGATCGACGCGGTTCTTATGATCCGTCCCTATGGATTTGATATCTGCGCTCACGTGATTTTAAATCTTCCGGGAGACAACTTAAATGACGCCATAGAAACAGCCAGGATCTTGTCCGCTCTGCGAATCGATATTGTTAAGGCACATTCTCTGTATATTGCAAAAAACACAAGGTTGTGCGAAGCGTACGAAAATGGTACAATAACTTTATGCTCCAAAGAGGAGTATTTCCGCCGTCTGATCGTATTTCTGGAGCACCTGTCTCCGGAAACCGCAGTGGAACGTCTTTTCAGCCGGATTCCCGAAAAGGATGCTGTATTCTGTAACTGGGGGACAAGCTGGTGGAAATTAAGAGAAGAACTTCTCTCGATCATGGAAGCAGGGCATTATCATCAGGGAAGACGGTTTCATTACCTGAACGGCGCTGCTCTTGCCGGGATCCGGGAAGCGGGATCCGCGTCGCACAGATCCGAATAACAGGGGAGGAAATATACTTTGAGCGGTAATAAAATGACAAACATAGAAGTTTATCGCAAAAAATGGCATTTTAATATTGGTATCTTTATATTTGGGGTAATATTTATCTATCTTGCCGCTACAGTGCTTTTGTATCTTACTGGTAATCACGTATCCATCTATGAGGTCCGGGAAGGTTCGATCCAGAAGGATACGGCATATACAGGACTGATCCTGCGGGAAGAAACGGTTGTAACAGCAGATACCTCCGGTTACGTCAATTATTTCCCGCTGGAGGGAAGTAAAGTAGGCGCACAGACAAAAGTCTACTGTATGACACCGGATAAGCTGGAATTCAAATCATCCGGTTCGGAGGAAGATACACAAGCACTTTCGGCAGAAGAGCAGGCATCGGTTCTGCAGCAGACACGAAGTTTCAGCGACAGTTTTGACAGTGATAAATTCAGCGATGTCTATGCTTTAAAGGACAGGGTTTCTACGATTCTGGAAAGTAAGTCTACTCAAAGCAGGCAGGCACAGCTTGACCAGATGGTGATAGATGGTTCCCAGCAGCTGCAGATCTATAATGCCGCCACGGACGGGATCATCCTGTTTTCTACAGACGGCTGTGAATCAGTTACCATGGATACCGTCACAGAAGACATGATCAGCAAGGCCGATTATAAGGCGTCTTATCTGCAGAATAATACATACGTCAATGCAGGCGATCCTGTGTACAAGCTGGTCCGTTCCGATTTATGGCATATCGTGCTTTTGCTGGATGACGAAACAGCAGAAGAATTGAAAGAGAACAGCAGTGTGTCGATCAAATTTTCCAAGGACAATCAAACGGCTGTGGCAAAATTAGAGATCAAGAAAAAAGGCAAGCAAAATTACGCTTTCCTGACCCTGGATTCTTCTATGATACGCTATGCCTCTGACCGCTATGTGGATATTGAACTGATCCTGGAAGACCAGTCCGGATTGAAGATCCCGAAATCTTCCGTGATTAAAAAGGATTTTTATACTGTACCGGAAGATTATCTTTCCAAAAACGGAAGCGGTGTTCTGATCGACGACGGATCTGACAGCGCTAATTTCCAGGAGGCTGAGGTGTATTACCGAGATAATGAAAACGGTATGATCTATCTGGACGCAGATGCATTGAAAGAAGGAACGGTTCTAAGAAAAGAAGATTCAGAGGATACTTATGCGCTGAAGGTCAAAGAAACTCTTCGCGGCGTTTATAATATCAATAAAGGATACGCAGAATTCCGGCAGGTGCAGATCTTGTGTGAAAGCGATGAATATTACATCGTGGAAAGCGGAAGCGATTACAGTCTGTCGAACTATGACCATATCGCCCTGAGCGGAGAGGGTATCCATGAAAATGACGTGGTTTTCTAGTACCAGTATAAAAAGGAGAGATGTTGCTATGCTGCGTGAAAATCTGGAACTCGTAGAAAATAATATCCTGGAAGCCTGCAGGCGTTCCGGCCGCGACAGAAGCGAGGTGACGCTCATTGCGGTCAGCAAAACGAAGCCCGTCAGCATGCTCCGGGAGGCTTATGATCTTGGGATCCGAACCTTTGGTGAAAACAAGGTGCAGGAACTGACTGATAAATACGAGGTTCTGCCTCATGATATTGAATGGCATCTGATCGGTCATCTTCAGAGAAACAAGGTGAAATACATCATCGATAAAGCCGCTCTTATTCATTCTGTGGATTCCCTGCGTCTTGCAGAGACCATCGAAAAAGAAGCTGCAAAACATCAGATGACCGTCGATATCCTGATTGAAGTCAATGTTGCAAAAGAAGAGAGCAAATTTGGCCTTATGCCGGAAGAATTAGACGCTTTTGTGGATAAAATCGCTGATTTTCCACACATCCGTGTAAAAGGTCTCATGACAATCGCTCCATTTGTTGCTGATCCAGAAGAAAATCGCCCGATTTTCGCCCATTTACGTAAATTATCTGTTGACATAGCGGCAAAAAACATTGATAATATTACTATGAGCATTTTGTCAATGGGTATGACCAATGATTATCAGGTGGCCATTGAAGAAGGCGCCACAATGGTTCGTGTAGGAACCGGTATTTTTGGCGCACGTGATTATGCTCAACAAGGAAACGTAAGATAGGAGATTTAGTGATGGGAGTATTAGACAAGTTTCTTGATATCATGAAACTGAACGACGGAGACGATTACGACGACGATTTCTTCGATGATGATTATGAGGATGATTACGAAGAGGAAAAACCGAAAAAAAGTCTCTTTGGCGGACGCCCCAAAAAATATGAAGAAGAAGAGGATGAAGAGGAAAGCTACGAAGTGGCTCCAAGATCCTCCAGAAGTTCTTCTCATTCCAGCAATAAAGTAACTCCGATGCGCCAGCCGGCAAGAAGAAATAACGTAAGCATGGAAGTCTGTGTGATCAAACCGACTTCTGTAGATGATGCCAGAGAGATTACAGAGACTCTGTTAAGCGGACGTACTGTAATCCTGAACCTGGAAGGTCTGGATCTGGAAGTTGCCCAGCGCATCATTGATTTTACTTCAGGCGCTACTTATGCGATCAGCGGTAATCTTCAGAAGATTTCCAATTATATCTTCCTGGTAACACCAACGAATGTTGATATTTCCGGAGATCTGCAGGATCTTCTGAATACTTCCTTTGATGCATCTTCCATGCGCACCAGGTTTTAGGAAATGACAAAAGAGGAACTGCTTCTCCAGAAGCGATTCGTGGAGTTATCCAAGACCGCATTCAACCGCGGTATTGTAATGTTTTCAGATTTCTTGAATCTGAACGAATTAAATATTTTACATACGACTCCGAAGGCAATGTTTTCTTCCCGTTATGAGACATTCGGAGGCTATGGATTATCAGAGCGTCAGATGGCTGCATTTCTACCTGATGCTCTTTATTATGAGTATCAATATCCGATCACAGCTCTGGAGATCCGGCCTGCAGCGCCTAAATTTGCCGAAGCGCTGACGCACCGGGACTATCTTGGCGCTGTTATGAATCTGGGAATAGAACGGTCAAAACTGGGGGATATTCTCACTTATGAAGATGCAGCAGTTCTTTTTGTAAAAGAAGAACTGGCTTCCTACATTACAGAACAACTTTCCAGAGTCCGGCATACGGTTGTAAAGACAACGGTTCTTCCTTCTTTTCAGGAAGACTATGAGCCCAAATATGAGACCATCAGGGGAACGGTTCCTTCCATTCGTCTGGATACCGTCCTTTCCCTTGCATTTCCCATGTCCCGGAGCAAGATCACGGACTTTATTGAGGGCGGAAGAGTGTTTGTGAATGGAAGACTGATCACCAGCAACGGATACCGCCTGAACAGCGGAGATTATATTTCTGTCCGGAAAATGGGGCGGATCATGTATGAAGATATCATTTCCGGCACGAAAAAAGGACGCTTTCTGATCTCCGTCAGGAAGTATGGCTCATAATAAACAAGTTATATCATAAATCTGGAGGAACTTATGCAGATCACAAAACAAAGATGTGTCGTTTGTTTGAAAGCGCTTGCCGCCGCATTCGGGCTTGTTTTATTCGATCAGATCACAAAACTGATGGTAGTGGAAAATCTGAAGGACCAGAGTCCTTTTGTACTCCTGGATGGTATTTTTGAACTCCGGTATCTGGAGAACAGAGGGGCCGCTTTTGGAATTTTTCAGGGCTGGCAGTTTTTCTTTATCATCAGTGCCGTATTCATTACAGCAATCGTTGTATGGCTTTTTTGGAAAATTCCCCTGGAGCCCCGTTTTCTTCCGCTGCAGATCTGTGCTGTCCTGATTTTCTCCGGCGCGTGGGGAAATTGTATCGACAGGATAAGTCTGGGGTATGTCGTGGACTTTTTTTATTTTGTACTCATAGATTTCCCCATCTTTAACATTGCAGATATTTATGTCACGGTTGCGGCATTTGCCCTTGTTCTTTTGTTATTCTTTTATTACAAGGAGGAAGATTTTGAAAGAATACTTCACCATAGAAAGCCAGGAAGGGGAACGGATTGACCGATATCTGGCAGAAGAACTGGAAGATCAGTCCAGATCCTATATCCAGAAACTAATCAAAGAAGAACATGTTTTAGTAAACGGAAAGCCTGTAAAAGCCAATTACAGGCTTTTAGCAGGTGATAATATTTCTTTGTCACTTCCGGAAATCAAAGAACCGGACATTCCGCCTGAGAAGATTCCATTGGATATTTTATATGAAGATCAGGATCTGCTGGTCGTCAATAAGCCAAAACAGATGGTTGTCCACCCGGCTCCGGGGCATTATACCGGAACACTGGTCAATGCATTGATGTATCATTGCGGATCTGAATTGTCCGGCATTAACGGCGTCATGCGTCCGGGGATCGTTCACAGGATCGATATGGACACCACAGGATCTTTAGTTGTCTGCAAAACAGACGCCGCTCACCAGTGTCTGTCCGCCCAGCTGAAAGAACATTCGATTCACCGGATTTACGAAGCAATCGTTCATGGCAATCTCAAAGAAGACAGCGGTACAGTCAATGCGCCGATCGGACGCCATCCAACCGACAGAAAGAAGATGAGTGTCCACACAAAGAACGGAAAACCTGCGATTACCCATTATCAGGTACTTCAGCGTTTTGGAAATTATACGTATATCCGTTGCAGGCTTGAGACCGGGCGGACCCATCAGATCCGTGTCCATATGGCAAGTATCGGGCATCCGCTTCTTGGAGATGCGGTTTATGGGCCGAAAAAATGTCCGTTCCCACAATTGCAGGGGCAGACCCTTCACGCCCGGATTATCGGGTTTATTCATCCTTCTACCGGCGAGTATCTGGAAATAGAAGCTCCTTTGCCACAATATTTTGTGGAATTATTAGACAAATTGATGTATAATACCTAATATACGATAAAGGAGCGTGAATAGTATGGCAAAAACATCTACAATCATTACAATTGGAAGAGAATACGGCAGTGCCGGACGTGAAATCGGTTACAAAGTAGCAGATGAGCTGGGGATTAAATTATATGATAAAGAAATGCTCAACCGCGCAGCAAAAGAAAGCGGTATCTGCCAGGAATTGTTTGAGACTCATGACGAAAAGCCCACAAACAGCTTCCTTTATTCTCTGGTGATGGATACCTATTCTTTCGGGTATTCTTCCGGAAGCTACACCGATATGCCGATCAATCATAAGGTGTTCCTGGCGCAGTTTGATGCGATCAAGAAAATTGCGGAAGAGGGACCTTGTATTCTTGTAGGCCGGTGTGCAGATTATGCGCTGGAAAATTATGATAACGTGCTGAGTATCTTTGTTCATGCCAATCTGGATGCGAGAATCCGCCGGATTGCCCGTCTCTACGACCTGACGGATGCAAAGGCAAAGGAGAAGATCCAGAAGATCGATAAGCAGCGTTCCAGTTATTACAATTATTACAGCAATAAGAAATGGTCCGCAGCCGACAGTTACGATGTCTGCCTTGACAGCTCTGTTCTCGGAATCGACGGAACGGCAGAAGCCATTCTTAAACTTGTAGAAATTAAAGAAAAAGATGAGCCTAAACGCTTGTAAACAACAATATAGCTATTTGATGAATAAAAAACTGTCTGGTCAGACTAAGCCAGACAGTTTTTTATATTTACCTGGTATGCGGGATACGTTCCGGCCATCCCTGAATATTTCCATTTAAGATAGCGGTAAACATTCGTTGCTTCACTCCCGGATTTTCCTGATTCAGCATACGGATCAGATCCTTCGCATACTGACGTTTCGTCAGACCGTCAATCGGACAGCGGCTTTTCACAACCGGAAGATCATATTTATGCTGAAATCCAATCACATCCGCCTCATCTACAAACATGATGGGACGAATGACCGTCAGATCCATACGATCCAGATAAGTACGGGGCGAAAAAGAATAGAAGCGTCCCTCGAAGAAGAGGGAGAGCAGCATGGTTTCTACAATATCATCCTTGTGATGCGCATACGCCACCTTATTACACCCCATCTTTTTCACTTCCTGATTCAGCGCGCCTTTTCGCATTTTCGCACATAAAGAACAGGGATTGGGTTCCTTCCGGTCTTCAAATAAAATATGTGCAATGTCTGTTTTTACAATATGATAAGGCACGTTCAGTTCTTTACAAAGTTCAACGACCGGAGAAAAATCACAGGCTTCATAGCCAAGATCAACTGTCACAGCGCTCAGTTCAAAATGATTGGGATAAAAACGCTTCAACCCGTGCAGGGCATACAGAAGTGTCAGACTGTCCTTTCCTCCGGATATCCCGACAGCAATATGATCGCCTTCCTCAATCATCTGGTATTCATCCACAGCTTTTCTCGTATAACTTAATAATTGTTGTAATTTCATGATATGCGAATCCTTTCCTGTCACCTCTTTAGCTTTCCCGGAGTTTAACCGCTGATGCGGCCTGACGCCTCCGGTCTTCGTCAATCGCAGCGTAATGTTTCTTGGTGGTATTTACATCTTTGTGTCCGAGAACATCAGCAACCAGATATATATCACCTGTTTCCTTGTATAAAGAAGTTCCATAGGTGCTACGAAGTTTGTGCGGAGTGATTTTTTTATATGGCGTCACCTGTTTTGCGTATTTTTTTACCATATTCTCCACTGCCTGTACGCCCATGCGCTTTTTCTGTGTAGAAAGAAACAGCGCATTTTCATGGCCGGAGAGGGGAGTGATCATTTTTCGGTCTCCATTAATATAATTCTGCAGAGCTGAAGCGACCTCCTCTCCAAAATATACAACCATCTGATTGCCGCCTTTCCGTGTAACTGTAATCCCGTTATTCTTAAAATCCACATCTCTAAGATCCAGGCCCACACATTCCGAAACACGGATCCCGGTCCCCAGAAGAAGCGTCAGGATTGCAAGGTCCCGGTCCCTGGTTTTCTTATAATAAGCAAGCGCCTGACCGGTCAATTTAGATCCTGCAGATTCCACAAAATCAAGCAAAAGAGCCACTTCATCGGCATCCAGTCTGATAATCGCCTTTTCGTGAAGTTTTGGCATATCCACCAATAACACCGGATTCTTTGTAATAATCTGATGTTTATAGTAATAGTTGTAAAAACTTCTCAAGGCAGACATTTTACGCGCCAGACCCTTTTCACCGTTCGTCATCAGCTCCTGATCCGAATCACGTTTGTAAACCTTCAGATATTCCATATATTCCTCAATATCCACAGGCTCCAGACGTTCCAGATCCTGCGCCGTAAACTGATCAATCGTATAATTCTTATAAACCGGATTATTTTCCATTAAAAAATGAAAAAACACACGGATATCATAGGCATAATTCATGCGCGTCTTGGCAGAAGAACGCGGTTCAATGGCACGGAAAAAATCCTTAGCAAAGTCCGGAAGCGTCTTCAAAACCTCCCTGAGCCGAAGCGTCTGGTCAATCCGGGCCTGTTCATGATAAGTTCTGGTCTCAGCCATAACATAAAACCCCCTGTACAAAAATAGAAAAATCCCCTGAAATCTGGTATATTATATCACATGCAGGAAAAACTGTCCATATCTTTTGGAAAAATCGAGATTTGACGTATAGATTGATACAGTTCGCACTGCTTAGAATTTCATACAGCATCTGTATGCTTGCATACATGAGGCAGGATGAAATTCTGGAAAGCAAGTGTATCTTGTATCTTTCACCGTTCATAATATAAGATCCGAAGCTCTTCGCTCCGGATCTTACGTGGGTGAGTATAATATATATATCAAATGCGGAATAAACATCTGTTTTTCAAAATACTGATGCAGGCGGCAACAAATAGCAAGCCAATATCAAATCAAATGTCATCCACATTGATATGCTATCTGCTTTCATTAATCTGCATAATAGACAACTGTCAGGTATTCTCCTGCCTGTATGGAATCTGCAGCCATGCCATTGATTTTCATGATCTCTCCAACATAACTACGGATAGTCTCCTGGTTATCTGTTTCTGCATATTCAGAGGCAATGTCCCATAAGGTATCGCCAGACTCCACCTCAATGCTCTTATAGTATTTATTTAAGGTATTCTGAGAATCATCGTGTGCGTCTGCCATACGACTTCCCGCCAGAATGCTGAAGCACAAAACAAATACAAGTGTTGCAAAACAGAAAGCCATTTTCTTTAAATAAACCTGTCTCATTCTTTTTCTCTGATGATGAAGTCTTCTGGTATTCATATTCTCTTTCCTCCCCAAATAATTTGTAATATTAATATCTCCCTTATTAATTCGAACAAGTGTTCAAAACTTATGTTCTTATTATATGTCCCGAACAGATGTTTGTCAACTGTTTTTACGCAAAAAATCGAACATATTTTCCGAAACATTTGTTTGCTTTTTAATCTTTGCTGTGTTAAAATATTTTATAAGAAATTTAAAGTAGTCATTTGTATGATCTTGCAATTCGGGAGGTATATCATGGCACAGGGAAAAATCAGTGCAAAACAATTAGAAATATTAGAATACATTAAATCACAGATTTTGGAGCGTGGTTTTCCTCCCTCAGTACGTGATATCTGTGAAGCAGTTCATTTAAAATCCACTTCTTCTGTTCACTCTCATCTCGAAACCTTGGAAAAGAACGGATATATCCGCAGAGATCCTACGAAGCCAAGAGCCATTGAGATCCTGGATGAATCATTTAACTTTACACGCCGGGAAATGGTCAATGTTCCGATCGTCGGTCGTGTTGCTGCCGGAGAACCTCTCCTCGCAGAACAGAATATTGAGAACTACTTCCCTATTCCTATGGAATACATGCCAAATCAGCAGACATTTATGTTGAAGGTCCGTGGTGAAAGTATGATCAATGCCGGCATTCTTGATGGGGATTATGTACTTGTCGAGCAGGCACAGACAGCCAGAAACGGAGATATGGTTGTTGCTCTGATTGAAGACGGCGCAACAGTAAAAACATTTTATAAAGAAGAAGGGATCATCCGTCTGCAGCCGGAAAATGATTATATGGATCCGATTATTGTTCGAGATGTACAGATCATGGGAAAAGTCATTGGTGTATTCCGTTTCTTTTAAGCTTCAGATTATAGAACAAGCTTGTTTTCCAGGACTTCGGAAACAAGCTTGTTTTTTTCATTCTACTATTCTGTTGTATGCTTTATCGCTCCAATTATCTTACGGATCGTTTTTTCTTTTTCCTCTAAAGCATCCGCAATCTCTGGAAGTGACAAGCCTTTCGCCAGCTTCTTTTCAATCTGTAACCGTAAAAGCCGCTCCTTCCCCTGCTCAAGGCCTTTTTGGATTCCTAATTCTTCTACATAATCACTTAGATTGCACATCTGATTCAACTCCTCTCTATCTTACCGTCATCACCCATATGGTTTACCGTGTACGCTTCCAGGTTTAAGGCTCCTTCGGAATATGTTTGATGCACATATTGATATTCAACAGTATCTTCTAATGCGAATTTCTTGAGAAAGGATTATGAAAGTTCCTCTTTTTCTACTCTTCTGCCGTCATTCCAGATCCGTTCCAGATTATAGAAACTCCGGTTTTCCCTGTCAAAGATGTGTACGATCACATCACCGTAATCCATCAGTACCCAGGTCCCGGAATTACGTCCTTCCTGCTGACGGATAGAATAACCGTTTTTGTGCATGATCTCTTCCACACTGTCTACCAGCGCCTGGATCTGACTGTCGCTTCCCGCGCTGCAGATTACGAAATAATCTGCCAGAACAGAGATCTGTGAGATATCGATCATCACGATATCTTCCCCTTTTTTATCTTCTAATGCCTGATACACCAGCTGCAACATGTGTTTTGACTGCTCCATAGATTCTCCTCCTTTATCTCCATCTATTCTTTCATTAATACTGTTTTATAATAATTATAAGTCTTTTCTGTCATCGGATCGATAGGCTTTGACAACCGGTTCAGATACTCCAGCGAATCTTCCAGGATCCGATACAGGCACTCATCAATATTCTGGAAAGCAAGATGCCTTACTTCTTCCATGTTTGCAAGTTCCGGCCTGCCCGGTTCAATATAGTCGGCAATGTAAATGATTTTTTCCAGGAGTGTCATATGCGGGTGCCCGGTTGTATGACTGGCGATCGCATTGATAATTTCCTTATCTTCAATATGATATTTTTTCGCAGCCAGAAACGCCCCCAGCTTAGCGTGGAGAAGACTGGGATTCTCCCGTTCTACTTCCGACACATTCAGATGATACTTCTCACACATTTTAACCTTATTCTCTCCCGGAATACACTTTGCACAATCATGAAGAAGACCTGCTAACAGCGCCTGCTCCACATCTGCGCCGTGACACATCGCCATGGAAGCAGCGGTGTACATCACGCCAAGAGTATGTTCATACCGTTCTTTATCCAGTTCTGCTATTAATTTACGGCGTATTTTCGTAATCTGCTGATTCATAGACACTCATTCTCTCTTTTCTGATTTCAAGAACGATATAGACCGTTCTCCTTTATATATTGAACCACCGGCTTCGGCACATATGGGGAGATATCCTGCCCCTCTTTTATAAGCTGCCGAAGTTCATGGGACGCAACGTGCATCAGCGGCGTCACCAAAAGTCTTATGTCTGCATGATATTTTTCCTGCAGATCCCAGATCTTTTCCTCCATCATTTTTCTGGAGTTTACTTCATCCCGGTAAGCCGCCAGAATGGTACACCGGGGAAAAATCCGTTCCGGGTGAACCCAGCTTTCAATGGAAAAAAGCGAATCCGCGCCGATAATAAAATACATCTGATCATTCGGATATTTTTCATGGAAATATTCCAGGGTGCGGTACGTGCAGGAAACCTCCTTACGCCTGGCCTCATATGTCTCTACCCGGAAGTAGGGAACCCCTGAAACCGCAAGCCTTGTCATGGTCACTCTGTCCGACGCATCCGCTTCTATCCTGCTGTTCTTTTTATGGGGAGGGTTACCATTTGGCAGAAACCAGATCTGATCCAGTTCAAATGCTTCATAAGCCGCCTCCCCCAACATCAAATGTCCATTATGGATCGGATCAAAGGTTCCGCCCATTATCCCGATTTTCATATCCTGTCACCTTTGGTTTCTTTTTACTTATGGAAGCTGGATCTTTTTATTTTTATCTTTGCCTTCTTTATAAAGAACGATTTTCTTGCCAATCACCTGGACCACCTGGGCATGTGTTCTCTCAGCCATCATCGCGGCCAGTTCTTTAGGATCATCTGCACAGTTTTTCAGTACGCTGATCTTAATAAGTTCTCTTGCGTCCAGCGCCTCTTTTACTGCCTGTGTAAGTTCCGGCGACATACTGTTCTTCCCGATCTGAAAGATCGGATCCATTGTCATGGCCAGACTCTTTAAATATGCTCTCTGCTTTGTTGTCATCGTCAAACTCCTTATTTATAATAATCAAACTGCAACCCGTACATACGGACCGTGTCGCCTTCCTGAATGCCGGCTGCCTCCAGTTCATCCAGAATACCCGTATCTTTCAGGAACTTCTGGAAAAACATAAATCCTTTTTCGGAATCCAGATTTGTATACCCCAGCATCTTTTCGATCTTCGGGCCCTCCACGACATAGACATCTTCCTCTTTTGTCACAGTATATGGAAGATTTTCGTAAAGAAGTTCTTCTTCAGGGAAATATTCCTGCTGGAAGGTGATCGGTTCTTTCTCCAGCTGATCCAGCTGCTCAGATACATAATATAAAAGCTCCTGGATACCTTCTCCGGTTACTCCGGAAATTGGAAATACGGGATATCCCTTTGGCTCAAACTCCTTTTTCAGACGTTCCACCGGATCTTCTCCTTCCGGATAGATCACGTCTGTCTTGTTTGCCGCGATCACCTGCGGGCGCGCCGCAATTTCCGGGTTATAGGCCTTCAGTTCTTCATTGATCTTATAGATATCTTCTACCGGATCTCTGCCTTCTGTTCCGGCAGCGTCCACCACATGGATCATCATGCGGGTACGTTCAATATGGCGGAGAAATTCATGTCCAAGGCCAAGCCCTTCCGATGCGCCTTCGATAAGGCCGGGAATATCCGCGATCACAAATCCCTTCCCGTTTGGGAGATCAACCACACCAAGATTAGGATTTAAGGTCGTAAAATGATAATTCGCGATCTTGGGCTTCGCATTGGTAACTCTGGAAAGCAGGGTGGATTTTCCAACATTGGGAAATCCGATCAGTCCGACATCTGCGATCACTTTCAGTTCCAGCTGTACCCAGAGTTCTCTGGATGGCTGTCCGGGCTGTGCGTACTTGGGGATCTGCATGGTGGCAGTTGCGTAATGCTGATTGCCAAGACCGCCTTTTCCGCCTTTTAATACCACCTGTCTGCGGTTATCTCCGGACATATCAGCGATCACCTTGCCGGTTTCCGCTTCTTTGATCACGGTTCCTTCCGGCACCTTTAACACAATATCGTCCGCATCGGCCCCGTGGCAGCGGCGTTTCCCTCCCGGCTCTCCGTCTTTCGCGGCAAACTTCCTGCGGTGGCGGAAATCCTGAAGTGTATTCAATCCTTCATCCACTTCAAAGATCACATCACCGCCGCGGCCTCCATCGCCGCCGTCCGGACCTCCGTTTGGAACATAAAGTTCCCGCCGGAAACTGACATGGCCGTCCCCGCCTTTTCCTGATCTGATCAAAATCTTTGCTCTATCTGCAAACATAGATAATTCCTTTCTCTAAAACTAATCCATCTCACATCTGATATAAGTGCATTCATTATAACAAAAAAGAGTGCTGCCTTCAACTGTTACCAGTCCATGCAACACTCTTCATATCGCTTTGATTACTCAGCTGCCACCGGATAGATAGAAACCTGTTTCTTATCTCTTCCTTTTCTCTCAAATCTGACAACGCCGTCCACCAGTGCGAATAAAGTATCATCACCGCCGCGGCCTACATTGATGCCCGGATGGATCTTTGTTCCGCGCTGTCTGTAGAGGATGTTGCCTGCTTTTACGAACTGACCGTCCGCTCTCTTTGCTCCAAGTCTCTTGGACTCAGAATCTCTGCCGTTCTTTGTAGAACCAACACCCTTTTTATGAGCGAAATACTGAAGGTTTAATTTCATCATGGTTGCTGCACCTCCTCGAATGTTAAATCAATATATCCTGCATAGTTCTCATCGTCTTCCATCTGTGTCAGACCTAAGACCATGGTCTTAAAAAGGAGTTCTGTCTCCTTTGTGGGCTCGCTTTCCAGTATAACCCGGAGCTGTCCTTCATCCTCATTCCCGGATACGACAAGCCCGGCGTCTGCGTAAAGCTCCAGGGCGTTTGCCGTATTGATCATCAGTATCGATGCGGCCGCACAGACGATATCGTCTCCGGCTTCGGCATACCCGGCATGTCCTTTTGCGTCAAATCCGAGATATTCACCCTTTTTATTCTGACAGATGGTTACATGAATCATTGGATACTCTCCAGAATTAAGCGTTGATCTTGTCGATCTTTACAGCAGTGTACTGCTGTCTGTGACCATTTTTCTTATGGTATCCAGTTTTTCTCTTAAACTTGTAAACAACGACTTTTTTTGCTTTTCCGTTTTCTACAACAGAAGCTTCAACGGTTGCGCCCTCAACAGTCGGATTACCGATCTTAAGGCCGTTATCGCTTACTGCAAGCACCTGGTCAAATGTATAAGTCTCTCCGGCTTCTACACCAAGCTTTTCTACTTTAATGATATCGCCTTCGGCTACTTTGTACTGTTTACCACCTGTTGCTATAATCGCGTACATATGGCACCTCCTATTATCATTACTCGCCAACTACGGTGTCCTTTCACGGACTTTGAAACCTCATTGTGCGGCATACTGTAATATAGTAGCACAGGATCATCCCTATTGCAAGATGTTTCGCCAACTTTTTTATGAAACTTTTTATAAAAACATTCCCGAAAAATAATCGTCTACTCGACGGGTATATCCAGCAGCCGGCAGGCATTTTCTGCGAAGATCATCTTCTTTTCCTGTTTAGATAAACTGCATGCAGACAGATATCGGACAAATTCTTTCTGTCCTGCCCACGGAGAATCCGTTCCGAATAAGATCTTATCCGCGCCGTGCTTTCTTACGATCCGGACCAGCTGTTCTTCCGGAACCACGCCAAGCACCACCGCTGTATCCAGGTAAACATTTTCACCTGCCAGGAGATCTTCTACTTCATCACAGCACTGATTGCCGCCCAGATGGGCAAGAACCAGTTTTTCCGGCTGCACTTCCCGGATCACCTCTAGTGCCATCTTTGGCGTACAGTGGATATCTTCCGGGCACTTGGGGTCCAGGCCTGCATGGACACTGACGATCAGGCCAAGTTCCGATGCACAGGACACAATCCTTTTATACCGGATGTCATTAAAATATGTATCCTGGTAGTCCGGATGCAGCTTAATCCCTTTCAGACCGGCATCCCGGATCCCTTTCAGGATTTCTTTGTAATTCTCGCATTCCGGATGGATCCCGCCAAAAGAAAGGATCGGGCCCTCCTGAAATTCACAGGCAAACCGGTTGATTGAGTCCACCTGCGAAGGTTTTGTCACTGCCGGAAGCGATACGGACAGATCCACTCCCGCTTCTTTCGCGGATCGGATCAGATCTTTTGCAGTGCCATCGGTATCCGGCTCAGTCTGACAGATATCTTTTAAGAAATCCAATGTCCGCGCCGCAATCTTTTCCGGAAAAATATGCGTATGAAAATCAATGATCATGCTTTTTTTCGCACTCCTTTATCTTGTCATAGCAGAAACTGATGATATCCCTTCGGGTAATGATCCCGATAAAATGAGACTGATCATCTACCACAGGAACAAAGTTCTGCTCCATTGCCCTTTCGATCAGATCCTCCATATTAGATTCCGCCGACACACTCAAATAATCCATACGTCTTTGCACCTTCAGGATACTGATGTCCTCCGCATCCTTCAGATTCAAAAGATCCCGTTTTTTCAGCGACCACAAAAGATCACCTTCTGTAATGGTGCCTACATATTTCCCCTCTTTATTTAAGATAGGCACAGAAGAATACTTGTGGTACTCCATGATCTCCAGCGCCTGGCGTAACGTATGATAGTCATAAATATAAGCAACCTCGCTTTTTGGCCGCAGGAAAAATAAAATGTTCATAAACCTCTCCCCTAAGTATCATTTTCTTAAATCATTGTAGTTACAAAAATGTCGTAAATGGCCCGGATGGCATCCTCAAAATCATGATTGCGGACTCCGATGATCACATTCAGACCGCTGGAACCCTGATCGATCATTTTTACCTTTACATTTGCATGGGCAAGGGCGGAAAAAATTCTTCCGGACACACCTCTGGCAGTCTGCATGCCTCTGCCGACTACAGCGATCAGCGCAAGGTCTGATTCCAGTTCCAGAAAATCCGGATGAACCGCCCGGTGGATCCCTGCGATCACTTTCTGTTCTTTATCCGCAAACTCATCCTGATGAACAAAGACAGTAAGCGTATCAATTCCCGACGGCATATGTTCGATCGCGATCCCGTTATCGGCAAAAACCTGCAGAACCTTCACACAGAACCCCACCTCTGCGTTCATCATAGCTTTTTCTACCGTAACGGAAGCAAAATCTTTCTTTCCCGCAATCCCCGTGATCACAAAACGCGGCTTCCGACAGGTGTTTTCCACAATCAGTGTTCCTGGATCCGCCGGAATATTGGTGTTGCGGATATTAATGGGAATTCCTTCCTGACGGACAGGGAAGATCGCATCCTCATGAAGGACCGTTGCGCCCATATAAGATAATTCACGAAGTTCCCGGTATGTAATCACATCAATCGCTTTGGGATTGTCAACAACTCTTGGATCTGCGATCAGAAATCCGGATACATCCGTCCAGTTTTCATACATATCCGCATGGACCGCTTTTGCTACGATCGAGCCGGTAATATCAGATCCGCCTCTGGAAAACGTCTTCACAGACCCGTCGGGCATAGATCCGTAAAAACCGGGGATCACTGCCCGCTCTGTCTGTGACAGCACTTCTGACAGGATCCGGTCTGTCTTCTCCGCGTCAAAATTGCCGGATGCATCAAAAAAGATCACATCCGCAGCGTCAACAAAAGTATACCCCAGATATTCCGCCATGATCCGGCCATTGAGATACTCTCCTCTGGACGCCGCATAGTCTCTTCCCGTCTTTTTCAGGAATTTTTCCCGGATCTCAAGGAACTCCTCTTCCAGATCCAGTGAGATTCCCAGTCCCTCTATGATCTCCTCATATCGCTTACGGATCTGGGAAAGACGGTCTTCAAATTCCTCTGAAAAATCTTCCTCGTCTGTGAGCGCAGCTCCGTAACATCCGTAAAGCATATCCGTTACTTTTGTATCATCCGGTGAACGCTTCCCCGGTGCGGAAGGGACTACATATCTTCTTTCTTCCTCCTTCCGGATGATCTGCCCCGCTTTTTGAAACTGGGCCGCATCCGCCAGGGAACTTCCGCCAAACTTTACAACTTTTATCATCTGTCCTGTCATCCTCCAACTTACTCTTCAACCAGATTTATTTTACATCATTTCCAAAAATCCTGCAATCCTTTCACATCTGGATCCTGTGACCCAGATCTTCAAGCGGAAGATATGACCCATCTGCAGTTTTCGCATACAGATCTTTTCTGTGTATATGAAAGGGGTGTTCTTCCGAGGCAAGCCCCATATATTTAAGAAATGTCTCCATCACAAGATCCGGCTTTAAGTTTTCCTCACTGCCTGCAGCCAGAAACATGGAAAGTCCCTCTCCGGAGGCTTCCATCCGGTAAATCATCGGACGGATGTTCACTTCTTTTTCACTCCGCTTGGTTTTCTTCATTACATTAAGAGTGGTTTCTTTCAGGAACGCTTCAAGAGCGCGATCCCATTCTCCTGGAACAGGAACCGTCTCATACATAGACTTTCCGGAAACCAGCATCGTAATCTCATAGGCAGCTGCCGCCACGATCGTCATACCGCTAGATTTTTTATCCTCCGGGATCTCTGTGAAACTCACCACATCCATGCCTTCCACCATAACCTGGTTCAGCCTTTTTACCGCTTCATCGGAAGCAACCGGCTCTTTCAGTTCGATATCCAGATATTCTCCGTCGCTGGTAACACCGATCCCAAGCGGCTGCGCAAAGGACATGATCATGTGAGGACTGTATCCCCCTGTAAAAGCAATAGGAATGTCTGCCCGCCGCATGGCCTTCTGAAAATAGCGCATAACGTCCAGATGTCCGATGAACCGCATAATCCCGTATTTGCGAAATTTAATTCTTGCCTTCAATGCAGACACCTCCTTTCCACTTCGCCACACCGCATCCGGAACACTGCATCCGGCAGTTTGGCGTTACTTGCGCATTCACGGCCCGTTCCCACTCTTTTTTCAGGAACTGTTTCGTCACGCCGATATCAATAAAATCCCAGGGGAATGTCTCATCCAGTGAACGCTCCCGCAGATTGTAGAATCCGATATCCACACCGGTGTCTTCAAACGCCTGCATCCACTTATCATTGTCAAAAAGGTCTCCCCAGGAATCATAAAGACATCCAAGCCGGTAAGCTTCCCGGATCACACGGCCCACTCTGCGATCCCCTCTCGCCAGTACGCCCTCCAGCACGGTCACCTCTGCATCGTGCCAGTGATATTTCAGGCTTTTCCTGTTGAGCTGCTCCTGAAATGCATGCTTCACAACAGCGGCCTTTGCAATATATTCTTCATTGGTATACATCTTTGCCCACTGAAATGGCGTGAAGGGCTTGGGAATAAAGAAAGAGGTACTGGTAGTGATCTGGCACTTGCCGTTTCTCTGATCTTTGGGAATCTCATAATACCGTCTGGCGATTTTATCCGCCAGTTCCGGTATTGCCTTCATATCTTCTTCCGTCTCTGACGGCAGACCCAGCATAAAATAAAGCTTCACCTTGTTCCAGCCGCCCTCAAAAGCCTCCCCTGCGCCTTCCAGGATCATCTCTTCTGTCAGTCCTTTATTAATGACGTTGCGCATTCTCTGGGAGCCGGCCTCCGGTGCGAAGGTCAGGCTGCTCTTGCGGATATCCTGGACTTTTTCCATGACATCCAGAGAGAACGCATCGATCCTCAGGGAAGGCAGAGAAATATTGATCCCTTTGCCCTGAAATTCCTCAATCAGAAATTCCACCAGTTCCTTTAGCTGGCTGTAATCACTGGAACTTAAGGAACTTAAGGAAATCTCCTCATGACCGGTACTTTTCAACATGGAGTAAGCATATTTTTTCAACTGTTCCACACTTCGCTCCCTGGTCGGCCGGTAGATCATTCCCGCCTGGCAGAACCGGCATCCCCGGATACATCCCCGCATGATCTCCAGCACCACCCGGTCCTGGGTTACTTTAATAAAAGGCACAACCGGTTTTTCCGGATATGTGATCTCGTCCATGTTCATCACCACCTGCTTGGTGATCACAGGCTTTGCGTGTACATTTACCGGATAAAAATCCTGAATGGTTCCGTCTTCCTGATATGTCACTTCATAAAAGGCCGGAACATAGATCCCTTCAATCTCTGCGGCAGCTTCCAAAAACTCCTTTCTGGAGCCTCCCCTCCTCCGGATCTCTTTGTACACGTCAAACAGACGGTCATAAACCGTCTCGCCTTCTCCGATATAAAACAGATCAAAAAAGTCTGCCAGCGGTTCCGGATTATACACACAGGGTCCTCCGCCGATCACGATCGGATCCTCCCAGGTACGGTCCGTTGCGTCAAAGGGGATCCCGGACAGTTCCAGGATCTGCAGGATGTTGGTATAACACATCTCATACTGGATCGTAATGCCCAGAAAATCAAAATCCCTTACCGGCTCCTGGGATTCCAGAGCAAACAGCGGGATCTTCTCCTCTTTCATCATCTTGTCCAGATCGATCCAGGGGGAAAACACCCGCTCACACCACACGTCATCCCTGCGGTTGAACATATCATAGAGGATCTTCATGCCTAAATGGGACATGCCGATCTCATAAACGTCGGGGAAGCACATGGCAAAGCGGATATCCACGCTCTCCTTGTCTTTGTACACAGAATTGACCTCTCCGCCGATATAACGGGCAGGCTTTTCAATCTTCATTAAAATCTCATCATTTAAGGCTAATTTACGCATTTGATTGTATTGATTACTCCTTTAAAATTCATGATTTTCAAGAATCGCTACAAAATATTGTATTGAATTTTAGATACACTGTCAATGCGTTTCAGAATACCATTTTGCAAATTGACTTCTTTGTTAAAAAACTTCAGACTATCCTTTGTATGCGAAATCATGATCACCATTCTTTGATTCTGACGCAAACACTCAAAAAAAGCCTCTCTTGTCTTTGTATCAAGCCCATGTTCCGGTTCATCCATCAGAACACAGGGTGCCGGGGAAAGAAGCGCTCTTATCAGGCAGATTTTTTGCTTTTCTCCAAGCGACAGGTCTTTTCCGTTTTCTGTTACAATGGTGTCATATCCATCCGGAAAACACAGAATCCTGTCATGGATGCCAAGCATTTCCGCATATTCTTCCACTTCATTCCTGTCCGGTACTTTGCCAAACCGGCAGCAGTCCAGCGTCATATTTTCATAAAAACTGATATTTAAAAGTTCCGGCTCCTGTGGAACATAAGCGAAGAATCTTTGTGTGCACGGAAATGTCTGCTTATCGGATACAATTGTGATCTCGCCTGTTTGCGGCGTCAGATCCCCAAGGAGCAGTTTCATCAGTGTAGATTTTCCGGCTCCGTTCACTCCGGTCAGTACGCAATGTTCCTGAAACGGTACAGCAAAGGAAATATCTCTTAATACGGGAGCCTGCCCCGGATAAGCGAAGGTAAGATGCGTGATCTGAAGCGCCCCGTTTTGCACATGCCGGCTTTCCTCTTTCTTTCCCTCGTTTTCCTTATCCGCGCTTACTCCTGACAGAGGTATATACATCTGTCAGATAGTTCCATGTGTTGGTAAAACAGTTAAAAAAGCGAAAAATGAAAGGTGCCAGCGCAAAGATAAATGCCAGGTCTGCCATCTGGATCTTCTGACGGGACATAAGAAGGATGCAGACGGCCACGCTGCTGATAAGGCCGGTGTCTTCCAGGAGATTCGATACAAACTGAGCGTATCGCAGCGTATTTTCTTTTTTCTGTTCTGCGGACACCGCACGACGGATGGTTCTTTCTCCTTTTTCAAGCAGAACATTTTGGATCCCGCTTTCCCGGATCGTGGTAAGCTGTTCACTCAAATACTGAAAAAAAGACGTATGTCCATCGAAAGTTTCCCGCTGCAGGGCGGAATATTCCTTTACCTTCTTTTGAAAAAAGCGGTTCAGGATCGCAGACGGCATCCCTAATATCAGAAACGGCAGCAGAATCACCGGTTTCCAGAGAGCAAAGACCAGGATCGATAATATTCCGAGTAAAAAAGGCTCCACAAAGTGAATCGTAAAACCCATAAATAAAAAATCGCTCATAACATTTCCGCTGTCATTTAATAAAAGGGACAAAACCTTTCCTTCTGACATTTGCAGACGTTTTTCCCGCGAACAAAAGAGCCATGATCTTAACTGTCTTTTATTCATGCTTCCCACAATCCGTTCGGCGCTTAAACCCGAGAGCCAGTATCCGGATATGGTCGGTATCCTGGAAACACAATAGAGTCCAAAAAGGAACAGAAGAATTACAACGATATTTCTACTTTCCTGTCCATAACCGGCCACAGTTCTTAACAAACAGGAATTCGTAAATTGTATCAGGAACCATGCCCCTGCAACCAGAGCGGAACCGGCAAGAGCTTTCAAAGTATCCGCGGGACGGATTGCCATAATAATCCAAAAGTCCTTCCAGATTTCCTTTGCTTTATGAATTTTTCTCATAGTTCTCCTCCTTCCATGCGACTTCCCTTTGATCCCCTAACTGGATTCCCCTGTCAAAATATGGGAGCAGTTCTGTATGATGCGTGGTCATACACACGGTCCGTCCGGAATCGCACAGAAACTGAATAATCTTTTTCTCCCCGGATTGATCCAGAGAATTCGTTGCTTCATCCAGCAGGATTACCGGCGTTCCCGACAGCCACGCACGTGCCAGGCCGATACGTTCCCGTTGGCCTCCAGACAGATTTTCCCCGTTATCTTTAACAAGGTATTCCAGAATATCCTGCGCTCCCCGGTCCGGGAACGCGGAATAAAAATCAAATGCACAGAGGGCTTTGATGATTTTTTCTTCTTCTATCACTTTCCCGCAGGTCAGATTGTCTCTAAGCGTCCCCTCCCACAAAACAGGTTCTGCGGAAACATAGGAAAGGATCTGACGCATACCGGTAAGAGAATAGGTCTCCGGAGCCTCTCCACAAACACGTACCCTTCCCGCAGAAGGCTGGTATATCCCACATATCAGTTTTAAAACCGTTGTTTTTCCACTTCCATTTTTTCCAAGCAAAAGAACCTTCTCTCCAGCCTTTACTTGAAAGGAAAGCTGTTCAAAGACAGTAGAATCGTGATAACAAAAGAAAACCTTTTCAAAACAGATCACTGGATGGTATTCATAAAATGTCTCAAGCCGGCCGGATTTTTGTTTCGGACAATCTATCAGTTCTTTTACCCGCTCCATAAACACTTCCAGTGTTGGAAAATTCGCCATAAAATCATCCAGATCCGCCAATTCTTCATTAAAAGCATAGGTAAACAGAAATGCACTTAGAAAAGCCGCGGCAGATATCCTGTCCTGACCGGCAAGAACGCTCCCCCATATGCCGATCAGCAAAAGCGGAACTTTGTTCAGCAAAATTGCCGGACTCATCCATCCCACAAGCGCGCCCATCGTTCTTCCGAATATTTTTGCATAACGCTCGTTTACTTCTTCCATACGGGACAACATCTTTTCTTGTGCTGAAGTATGTGTAATCAGGTCATGATGGGAAACCAGATCCTGGAACACGGCATTTCTTTCACTTAAAACCGCTGTTGAATTATGCAGGTACTGCCGGGTTATTTCACGGCCTTTCCATTCAGAAAAGAACAGAAACGGAAGCGGAAGCACAAAGGCTGCTCCCAGGATCAGGTGATAACCAGACAGGTATATTGCGTTAAAAGCCAGTAAACCCGCACTTTTAAACAATTTCGGCAGATAAACGGCCATCGCTTCTGCAGTGCAGTCTACATCCTCACAGCTTTTTCCAATCAGATCTCCGCCGCGCTGCTCTACTGTCCAGGCATAATCTGCCACCAAAAGATTTCCTGTGATCTTTTCCGAATATCTTTTTTTCAGTTCCATTTTCAATTGTAAAGTAATTTGTGAATAAGCAAACCGGCACACAGTATAGGACAGTTTTCCGCCCGCAAAGACCAGAAAAATCAGAGAAATACTCTCTGCAGCCTGCCGGTTCCCGGATAGGATTTCTGAAAATCCATAAGAAAAACTCAGATTCGCAATAACAGACAATACAACCAGAAGCATCATGACGCCATAATACTTCCAAATAAATGTCTCCTTCAAAAAATAAGAAACTAATGATCCTTCTTTTTCAATGTTTTCGATAAACCTCATACTTTCTTCCAATTTTCCTTTCTTTGAATATTAATGTTTTCATATTCATTCCTCCATTTCATAATATTGTAGTTATATTTAAAGACCCTCTCCAGCGTCTGTCATAATTTTGCCTATATCTTACCATAGTTTTCCGAAATAATCCATTTACTTTCCGCTTTTTGTCTGTTAAGATAAATTCGTTATCTTTACGAATGAGCTTTCAAAAGGAGGAAAACATGTTAGAAAAAATATTCAAGCTGAAAGAAAACGGCACAGATGTGAAAACAGAAATCCTTGCCGGAGTCACTACGTTTATGACCATGGCCTATATCCTTGCCGTAAACCCCAGCATTTTAAGTGAGGCCGGTATGGACCAGGGGGCTGTATTTACCGCCACTGCGGTTGCCTCATTCCTTGGCACTCTCTTTATGGCCTTTTTTGCCAATTATCCTTTTGCACTGGCGCCCGGCATGGGTCTCAACGCCTACTTTGCCTACACGGTAGTACTCGGTATGGGCTATAGCTGGCAGACAGCTCTGACAGCCGTATTCTGCGAAGGTATTATCTTCATTGTCCTGTCCTTAACCAATGTGCGGGAAGCCATCTTTAATGCGATCCCCAAGAATCTGAAATCAGCGGTCAGTGTCGGGATCGGTCTGTTTATTGCATTTATCGGTCTCCAGAATGCGAAGATCGTCATCGGCGGTTCTTCTCTGCTTCAGCTCTTCTCCATAGACGAATACAACGCTCTGAACGGAGTCGAAGCAAGTTTCAGTGATGTGGGGATTACCGTACTTCTCGCGGTCATCGGTATTCTGATCACTGGATTTCTTGTGATCAAAAATATAAAGGGAAATATCCTCTGGGGAATCCTGATCACCTGGCTGCTTGGAATCCTCTGCCAGCTGACGGGGCTGTATCAGCCAAACGCAGAACTCGGGTTCTACAGCCTGCTTCCGGATTTCAGCAACGGACTTGCTATCCCAAGCCTTTCCCCGATCTTTGGAAAGCTGGAATTTTCCGGAATCTTTTCTCTGGAATTCCTGGTTGTTATTTTTGCCTTTTTATTTGTAGATATCTTTGATACTCTGGGGACACTGATCGGCGTATCCACCAAAGCCAAAATGCTGGATGAGAACGGAAAGCTCCCGCGGATCAAAGGGGCTCTCATGGCGGACGCAGTTGCAACCACCGCCGGTGCAGTACTGGGAACTTCTACAGTCACTACTTTCGTAGAGAGCGCATCCGGTGTGACCGAAGGCGGACGGACCGGTCTTACCTCTTTTACGACAGCTATCTTGTTCGGTATCGCGCTCCTCTTCTCACCGATCTTTCTGGCGATTCCTTCCTTTGCCACGGCTCCGGCCCTGGTAGTGGTTGGTTTCTATATGCTGACAAATGTAACAGATATCGACTTCAGTGATATTGCAGAGGCGCTTCCCTGCTACATCTGCATCATTGCCATGCCGTTCTTCTACAGTATCTCTGAAGGAATCTCCATGGGCGTGATCTCCTATGTCGTGCTGAATCTTCTCACCGGAAAGGCAAAAGGCCGGATCAGTATCCTGATGTATGTACTGGCGATACTGTTCGTGCTGAAATACCTGTTCCTGTAAAAGAATCTATTTCAGATCAAAAGCCTTCCATGATGGTTGGATGTCATTTCTGTCCAACCCTCACAGAAGGCTTCTTTTCTGTCATTTTGCCTGTTTTGGTATTTTATCTGTCTGCCAGTTCCCGGATAATATCCTCCCAGCTGATCCCTTTTTCCACCATTAGCACCATGGCGTGATAAAGGAAGTCTGAAAGTTCATATTTTACTTCTTCCGGATTGGGGTTCTTTGCTGCGATCACGACTTCTGTCGCTTCCTCGCCGACTTTCTTTAAGATTTTATCAATCCCTTTGTCAAACAGATAATTGGTATAGGACCCTTCTTTGGGATTTTCTTTCCGGTCAAGGATCGTATTGTACACGGATTCAAAAATCTTTAACGGATTATTTTCATCATAGTCGGTACCAGCCAGCGGCTGGAAAAAGCAGGTCGGATTGCCGGTGTGACACGCTGCCCCCACCTGGTCCACCTTTGCCAGCAATGTATCCAGATCACAGTCAATGGTCAGGGACTTGACATACTGAAAATGTCCGCTGGTCTCTCCTTTGACCCAAAGGCTCTGGCGGCTTCTGCTGTAATATGTCATCCTGCCGGTCTTGATGGTCTGATTAAATGCTTCCTCGTTCATATAAGCCAGCATCAGTACCTCCTGGGTTTTATAATGCTGGACGATTACAGGGATCAGCTCCTGTTCATTGGTCTTAAACTGGGAAAACTCCATAATACTTTCAAAAGAGGTCATTTTAATATTCTGTTCGGAACATTTCTCTTTAAACGCATGAAAATCCATATCCGGGCGGCTGATATATCTGCCGGATAATCCCTTGACCCCGGGGGACTTAAGAATCTTAAACAGCTCTTTTTCCTCCTGTGTATCCGTGACGATCACACAGGGAATATCCGTAACATTCATGACAGAATCCAGATCCAGTCTGTGCATGAATACGATTTCTCCACAGCACTCTTCAATCAGATGCTGATGCTTAAACAACGCGTCAAAGTCCTGCAGAGAAACGGCGATTTTTTCCTTTCCAAACCGTTTCGCCGCATCCTCCATCAGTTTGGGGCTGTCCTGCCTGGAAAAATTAATGATCGCCCGTTTTGCCCCTGCGTACAGGATTTTTTTCACATCCTCCTGCCTTTTCACATTGCCTCCCGCAATCATGGGGATCCGGATGATCCGGTTAATCCGTTTCATCAGATCAATGGCTTCTTCATGTTCTTCATCGGAATCTGAAAGGTCAAAAACAATCAGCTCATCCGCGCCGTGATCACTGTAATATTTTGCAAGCCCGATCACATCCTCTGCTATGAGCGTTTTGTCATCGAACCAGGTTACCGCCTTCCCTCCTGCGATCAGGATACAGGGAATCAGTCTTTTATAGCTAGCAGTCATATTTGATCTATCTCTCCTTTATCTCTGTCTGAGAAACTCTTATAAGCTTCCTTTTGTGGTCCAGGCGCCCTGGATCCTGGGTTCCTCCTGTACCGCCATGTCAAGCGCTTTTCCAAAGCTTTTAAACAGCGCTTCCGCCATGTGATGGTTGTTGCCGCCGTCCAGGATCTTCACATGAAGGTTCATCATGGCATGACTGGACACAGCATAGAAAAATTCCCGGATCATTTCCGTGTCCAGTTCTCCCAGACGGGGTACTGTAAATGCCGCGTCATAATTAAGGTAAGCCCTGCCCGACAGATCTACCGCACACAGAGCCAGCGTCTCGTCCATAGGCAGGATACTGTGGCCATATCTCTTGATCCCGGCTTTATCTCCCAGTGCCTGGCAAAGTGCATCCCCCAGAACAATCCCCACATCTTCTACGGTGTGGTGGCAGTCTACCTCCAGGTCTCCTTTTACACTTATCTCCAGATCAAAAAGCCCGTGTCTTGCAAAACCATCCAGCATGTGATCCAAAAATCCTATCCCTGTATGGATACTGGTTTTTCCGGATCCGTCCAGATTCAGGCTCATGGCAATCTCGGTTTCTTTCGTTTTCCTTTTACAAACCGCTGTTCTTTCCATGTGTTTTCACCTCCGTTATTCCTCAAACCGCACGTGGATGGAATTGGCATGTGCGGTCAGCTGTTCTGCCTTTGCAAAGGCTTCGATATCTGTATGGATTGCTTCCAGCGCTTCCCTGGAATATGCGATAATACTGGATTTCTTAATGAAATCATCCACAGACAGGGGCGAGAAGAATTTTGCGGTGCCATTGGTAGGCAGTACATGATTGGGGCCTGCAAAGTAATCTCCCAGCGGTTCGCTGGAATATTCCCCGATGAAAATAGCGCCTGCGTTGCGGATCCTTGTCATCACATCATAGGGATCTTTTGTCTGGATCTCCAGATGCTCGGACGCGATCTCATTTGCCGTCTCTATAGCCTCTTCCATGGTTTCTGCCACCAGGATATATCCGTAATGATCCAGGGACTTCTTTATGATCTCCGCCCTTGATAATTCTTTTAAAAATCCGTCAATCTCTTCAGAAACTTTTTCTGCCAGTTCCATGCTGGTTGTCACCAGGATCGCGCTTGCCAGCTCGTCATGCTCTGCCTGAGACAAAAGATCCGCAGCCACATACCGCGGATTGGCAGTCTCATCGGCGATCACCAGGATCTCGCTTGGTCCTGCGATCGCATCAATACTTACATGGCCATATACCGCTTTTTTTGCAAGGGCCACATAGATATTGCCCGGTCCGACGATCTTATCCACTTTGGGAATACTTTCTGTTCCATAAGCCAGCGCGCCGATCGCCTGTGCTCCTCCCACTTTATAGATCACATCGGCGCCGGCTTCCTTTGCAGCCACCAGTGTATTTGGCGTGATTTTTCCATCTTTTCCCGGCGGAGTGACCATCACGATCTCGTCCACACCGGCCACTTTCGCAGGCACGATGTTCATCAGCACGGAGGAAGGATATACCGCCTTGCCGCCCGGTACATAGACGCCTACTCTCTGGAGGGAAGTTACTTTCTGTCCCAGAATGGTGCCGTCCGGCTGACTGTCAAACCAGCTTCTCTGAAGCTGCTTTTCGTGGTAGGACCGGATGTTTTCCAACGCTTTTTTGATCACCCGGATCAGTTCCGGATCAGCCGCCCGGTACGCTTCCTCAATCTCTTCTTCTGTCACGCGGATCGAAGAAGCATCCACCTTTGCATGATCAAACTGGAAGGTATAGTCAAACAACGCCTGGTCCTTTTCCTCTCTGACACGGGCAAGGATGGCCTGAACCCGTTCTTCATATTCACGGTACTGATTCGGACTTCTCTTCAGAAGATCCTCCAGGATATTCTTTCTGGTATCTGCGTCCAGTTTTCTGATTCTCATAAATCTCACGCTCGCTTTCTTATCCTTTTGGGGACTAAACTATTACATGGGCACGAAGCCTGGTCAGGATCTCCCGGATCCTGTCATTTTCCATCCGAAGACTCACCGGATTGACGATCATCCTTGCCGACAGCGGGCAAACATCCTCTAACACCTCAAGCCCGTTTTCCTTCAATGTGGAGCCGGTCTCCACAATATCTACGATAACCTCTGAAAGTCCGACGATCGGTGCAAGTTCGATCGAACCGTTCAGTTTGATGATCTCCACGGTCTGATGCTTGGTATTATAGAAATAATCTTTCGCAATGTTCGGATATTTGGTTGCCACACGGATCAATTCGTGGTGGGAAAGAAGGGGCGCAGCCTCCGATCTCCCGCAGACGCACATTCTGCATTTCCCAAATCCAAGATCCAGGACTTCATGGACTTTACGGCCTTCCTCCAGGATAATGTCTTTTCCGCTCACGCCGATATCCGCCGCCCCGTACTCCACATACGTCGGGACATCCGGCCCCTTGGCCAGGAAAAAACGCAGTTTCAGTTCTTCGTTGGTAAAGATTAGCCTCCGGGAATCTTTGTCCTGCATTTCTTCACAGCTGATCCCGATCTTTTCCAGCAGTTCCATGGTCTGCTTTGCAAGGCGTCCTTTTGTCAGGGCAAATGTCAGGTATCTCATGTTTTAACTCCTATCTGTGCCATTCAGGGTCTTTTCTTCTCCGCTGACCAGATTGATCATGGTAATCTCTCCGGACTTTTTAATATAGATCAGATTCCCTGCATAATACTCTTTTCCATATTCCACATACTGCTCCAGAAGTTTATCCTTTGCCTTCTTGATCAGTTCGATATTTTTCGCTTTGCTGCGAAAGTCTTTTGCAAGAGCAATCGCTTCTTTCTGGCGTCCTTCATCATAAAGGATCATCGTATTTTTTCTGGTATATAAGATACGGATCTTCTGACGGGTCAGTGCATTCATCAATTCATCAATAACAATTCCAACCCCGATGGATGCCGACTGTTTCCCGAACTTTTCGATCAGGTGGTCATAACGGCCTCCCTTTACGATCGCATCCCCGGTTCCATAAGTATAGCCGCGGAAAATGATGCCTGTATAATATCCGTAGGTTCCCATCATACTCAGATCAAAGGTGACAAACTTCTCCACTCCGTACAGCTTCAGAAGATCATAAATTTTCTCCAGCCGCCGGAGGGCCATCACGCCTCTGGAATTGGGCGCAATATTTTTTGCCTTTTCCAGAATGTCAACACCGCCAAGAAGACCATTTAAGGAGGCAAATGCCTCTCTTGTGCTGCGCTTTACCTGAATGCTGTCCAGATATTCTTCCGCCCCGTAATAATTACGGTTAATGATCAGTTCGCGCACCCGTTCCTGCTCTTCTTCTTTTAAAGCAGCGTCTTCGATCAGGCTCTCGATAAAGGCCACATTGCTGACTGTCAGCTGAAATTCCTTCAGACCGATCGTAAGCATAGACTCGATCACCAGCGCCAGCATTTCTGCATCCGCTTCCGCCGAATCATCGCCCAGAAGCTCCGCTCCCATCTGCGTCGATTCTTTCAGGCGTCCCTGATAGCTGGAATGATTGACAAAGGTGCTGCCTGTATAACAAAGCCGGATCGGCAGTGTTTCCTCCTGAAAAAGAGTTGCAGCCGCCCGGGCGATCGACGGGGTAAAATCCGGCCGAAGCACCAGGGTGTTGCCTTCTTTATCAAAAAATTTATACAGTTCTCTGGATGAAATGGTTCCGATCTCTTTGCGGAACACGTCAAAATACTCAAATGTCGGCGTCTGGATGTCATGATATCCGTACAGATGGAATACTTTCTTTAACCTTGCTTCCAGCGCAAGCTTTTTCCCGCACTCTACGTTATAAATATCCCGGACACCCTCTGGTGTATGCAGTAATTTTTTCATAGCTCCTCCGTTACTTTAGCGTGCTACTGTATTAAATCTACAGACTCTTGAATTATAAGCATTTTCCTATTCATTGTCAAGTTGATCCCGCATCGACAGGTCCAGATTCAGCGCGTCAAGATACGGGATATAGTATCCTCTCTTAAAATCCAGAAAAAATCTCGGATCCAGTTCATCCAGGCGAAAACTCTTGCGCCCGCCTTCTTCCGCCCGCCTCCAGAAACGATACAGTTCCTGGAACCGGAGATAATAAAGCTGGTTTCTTGCAGCGTAATAGATCAGGATAAACGCTACCCCGTCCTGGCGTTCAAAGGCTTCCATAAAACGGACCTGATGTTCATGGATATTCTGTAACGGAAAGGTATCCGCCACACATTCCTTGGCGTCAAAACACACCGGGATCCCCTGTACCGCCCCGATATAGTCTACCGTACTTCTCTGATCAAAATAGGCAAGCGTGATCTGCCTGTGCTCTTTATCCATCTTCACCGGGGTTATAGGCGTAGGGATCTTCTGCATCAGCGCAAGCCCCTTCTCCTGATACCATTCATTGGTACGGTTGACCATTTCTTCTAATGTGGAACCTCTAAGGCCTCTTGAATTCCATGTTGCCATGATGTCTCCTTTATGATCTTCCAAAATTCTTCCGGCACCGCTGCAGTATACGTTTTTCCCGATACCGCCGCAAGCGGTCCTTCTGTCACAGGGAACGTAAGAGTTGCAGCGTGTAAAAGCTGCGAACAGACCCTGTATTTCTTCCGGTAGTATGCATTCCATTTCAGATCCCCGTACTTGGGGTCTCCCAGGATCGGATGTCCGATGGAGGAAAGGTGCGCGCGGATCTGATGGGTCTTTCCTGTGATCAGATGAACATTTAAAAGTGTCATCTCCTCATTCCAGGCGACAGGCCGGTAGGCTGTCCTGATCAAAGCTCCGTTATCTTCACCGATGGTCACTTGATTGGTCCGGCTGTCTTTGGAAAGCGTGCCGCTGATATATCCGCTCTTCCTGATCTGTCCCTTTACGATACAGAGATACCTCTTCTCTATCGTCCGGTCATGGAACATCTGTCCCAGCGTCTGCAGCGCAGCCACGGTCTTTCCGGCTGCCACAAGCCCGCTGGTATTCCGGTCCAGCCGGTTGCCGATCCCCGGATGAAAGGTATGCAGTTCCACTGGAGTCATCTGGCCGCTGTTAAGAAGATAAGCCGTGATCACATCTACCAGGGACAGATCCGATTCTTTTGCCTTTTGTGACAGCATCCCGGAAGGTTTATTGACCAGCAGGATCTGAGGATCCTCATAGATAATATCCAGAACCGGCGCCTTCCCTTTTGGAACGGAAGGTTTTGAGTTCTGTCCGGAAAATTTTGCGATCGTCTCATCCGAGAGAAACAACTGGATCCTGTCTCCGCAGACCAGCTTTTCCTTTCCTTCCGCCTTTTTGCCATTTAATACGATATTTTTCTTTCGAAGCATTTTATAAAAGAAGCTTGCCGGAGCATCTTTTAAATACTTTTTTAAAAATTTATCCATTCTCTGTCCGGCATCTTTTTCATTCACCAATATTTCTTTCATAGTAGTCCTTTTCAGAAACACTTATTGCTACATGGAAATGCTGTATAGAATCTTTCTGACAGCCTGATCCCGACGCTTGTCCGGCTTCTGTACCGCGGCGATGTTGCCCATTCCTTCCACACGGGCCAGAAATGCCTGATAATCATGAAAAATCTTTACCGTCATCTTATCATACCGCTGGTTTTTCAAAGTCGTTTTGATATACCGCGCCAGAATGGTTTCATCCGTCTTCGGATTCGATGTAAACCCGCATACCACATGGCCGCTGATCACCACCGCTTCCACAGACATGACCTTCTCTGTACTGGTAATGATCAGGTCATAGGCCCTGGTAAGAAGACCGGCCTTCTCTTCCAGCTCCTTGTATTTTTCCGGATCAATACTCTTGTATGGCGCCATCGTGATAAATTCCACCAGCATCTTTGTAGCCGGCAGGCAGCCGACTGCCGCCGCCACGGTAAAAAGATTCATTCTGCTTCCTGTCTGCATATAGCCCAGGATAAATACCGCCGCAACAATCGCGAACTCTGCCACCGCCAGCATAAGATACCTGAGTTTTCTGGCCTTGATATATCCCGGCTGTCCTTTTTCCAGTTTCATGATCTACTCTCCCCTTTTATCTGATCTGATTTGTACGTTTCATCAAACTTGCAAGCAGCGGATCCGGAAGGATCTTGCCGCAAATCCTTGCCGCCTTCATCGTGTTCCCGTACACGGATACAGGCTTTCCTTTTGCCGCGTCTTTTAATGCCTGCCGTACCACTTCCGACACTCCCTGGCGGAAAGCAGTCTTTAACTTTCCGGGCAGTTCTCCGGATATCTGAAAAAATTCTGTCTCCACAGGTCCGGGGCAAACGGCGGTTACCAGAATCCCCTTTCCCTTCAGTTCTTCCCGCAGCGCCATGGACAGACGATACACATAAGACTTTCCTGCGGCATATACCGCAAATCCCGGCTGCGGTGAAAAAGCCGCCGCTGATGCGATATTTACGATCCGGCTTCCTTTGCGCAGATGCGGAAGACAGATTCCTGTCATTTTCGTCAGAGAACGACAGTTTAAGTCGATCATTCCCAACTGATCTTCCAGCGGGATCTCTTCAAATCTGCCCGTCTTTCCATATCCGGCAGCATTGACCAGCATACGGATCTCTGCATTTTGCCTGTCCAGTTCTTTTTGCAGCCGTTCATAGATATAATCCCGCCTGAGATCTCCGTCAAAGATCCGCACAGGAAGCGGCGCGTCCTTTTCCAGTTCTTTCAGCCGCTCCGTCCGCCTTGCCACAACCCAGAGTTCATCCAGATGCCTGTATAATTGCGGGATCTGTCTTGCAAATTCTCTTCCGATCCCGGAGGAAGCTCCTGTAACTACTGCGATTTTCATACGTTTCCCTTCTTTTTATGAATATTCCGGATCGTCTTTTTCTTCCGGTTCCCTCTGGAAGCCTGGCCGTTTTTCCGGGGTTTTGCCCCCTGCCTCACACTCCCTTGTTCTTTTCGCGGACGGATCAGGCAGTGTCTGTCATATCCTACAAGATCCATGCGTCCGGTTTTATGAAGCGCTTCCAGGACCAGATCATATTTTTTCGGATCCCGGTACTGGATCAGCGCCCGCTGCATCGCTTTTTCATGCGGATTTTTCGGCACATAAACCGGTTTCATATCCCGCGGGTCCACACCCGTATAATACATACAGGTAGAAATCGTTGAGGGAGTGGGATAAAAATCCTGTACCTGTTCCGGCATATGTCCGATGTCCCGCAGATATTCCGCCAGTGTGACCGCTTCTTTCAAAGTCGATCCCGGATGCGAGGACATCAGATACGGGACCAGATACTGATCCTTGCCCAGTTCCCGGTTTATCTTCTGATATTTTTTCACAAAAGCCTGATATACCTGGTTCCCCGGTTTTCCCATTCTGTCAAGCACCGCATCTGACACATGTTCCGGTGCCACCTTCAACTGTCCGCTGACATGAAAGGCGCATAACTCCCGGAAAAATGTGTCGTCCGGATCTGCCATTACGTAATCAAACCGGATCCCGGAACGGATAAAAACTTTTTTTATCCCTGGAATCTCCCGCAGCTTTCGAAGCAGAGATACATAATCCTTATGATCTGCCTTCAGATTCCTGCACGGCTTTGGGAACAGGCACTGACGGTTCTTGCAGACGCCGTGTTCCAGCTGCTTTTCGCAGGAAGGCTGACGGAAATCGGCCGTCGGGCCGCCCACGTCATGGATATATCCTTTAAACTGCGGATCTTTCGTCATTTCCTTTGCTTCTTTGATCAAAGACTCATGACTTCTGGTCTGGATGATCCGCCCCTGATGAAAGGTCAGGGCGCAGAAATTACATCCCCCAAAACATCCCCTGTTGCTGACCAGCGAAAACTTTACTTCCGAGATCGCAGGCACGCCTCCGTCTTTTTCATAAGAAGGATGATACGTTTTTTCATAGGGATATGCATAGATCTCATCCATTTCTTCCTGGCCAAGAGGTCTGGCCGGCGGGTTCTGCACTACATACAGATGTCCACCGTAAGGCTCTGCCAGGCATTTCCCCGTAAAAGGATCGGTATTACAGTACTGCGTGTAAAAACTCCTGGCATAGGCCAGCCTGTCCGCACACAGTTCCTCATAATCCGGAAGCACTTCCGGCTCATATACACAGTCCAGAGAACGTGTTTTAAATACGGTTCCCGGAATAAACGTAAGATCCTTCACCGCGATCCCCGCTTCCAGCGCATCGGCAATCTCCAGTATGGAGCGCTCGCCCATTCCGTAAGAAATAAGATCCGCGCCGGAATCCAGCAAAATGGATCGCTTCAGCTGATCCGACCAGTAATCATAGTGCGCCATTCTTCGAAGACTGGCTTCGATCCCGCCCAGGATAACAGGCGTATCCTTGTATGTCTGCCGGATCAGGTTGCTGTACACAACGGCGGCATGATCCGGACGTCTTCCCATCACTCCGCCTGGTGTATAGGCATCCGTTTTTCTTCTTTTTTTCGAAACCGTATAATGATTCACCATGGAATCCATGTTGCCGGCAGACACCAGAAACCCCAGCCTTGGCTCTCCATATTCCGTAACCGAAGCGCTGTCCTTCCAGTCCGGCTGGGCGATGATGCCGACCTTATATCCATGAGCCTCCAGATGCCGGGTAATGATGGCGTGTCCAAAGGACGGATGGTCCACATAGGCATCTCCGGACACGTAGACAAAATCCACCCGGTCCCATCCTCTATCGATCATATCCTGCCTGCACAGAGGCAAAAACCCTTGTTTCATTCCAGCACCTCATATGTCTCATTGGAAATATCATAGTAATCATTGATATAATAATCGGCCAGTTCTTTTTTCTTCCCGCGCTGAAGACTGGAAAAAGCATCTTCCACAGCGCAGACCTTCATTCCCGCATTTTTTCCTGCCAGGATTCCCATGGGTACGTCTTCAAACACCAGGCATCTTTCCGGCTCCACCTTTAGTTCCGCGGCAACCATAAGATAAACATCCGGGGCAGGTTTTCCGGCTCCCGCTTCCCCTGCGGTACGCACCACGTCAAACAGGCCGCTGATCTTTAACGCGTCAAGGGCGTCTTCTGTCAGTTCTCTGGCATTACTGGTTGCAATCCCGATCCTCTTTCCCTGGGACTTCATCTCTCGGATAAAAGAATGAACGCCCCCTTTCATTGTCACCTGCGTGCGGTACTTGTCCCTGGCCATCTGCATCCATTCCTCCATCACCTGTTCTCTGGTGCGGGAAAGCCCGGGAAACGTATCCAGAAAGAACTGTGCCACCTCCGGATAACTCATTCCTTCCATGGATTCATGAAAGCGTTCCGGCTTTGTCAGCTGATATTTATTTAAATAATCATCATCAATGGACGGCCATATCCACATCGAATCCAGAAGGGTCCCGTCCATATCAAAGATGATCCCGTCAATGCCTTCCAGCATTTTCGTCTGTAACATTCTTAAGCTCCTCTCTTGTCAGGGGCCGGTATTCTCCGGGTTTTAAAGCCGGATCAAGCTTAAGGCTCCCCATGGTCAGACGTTTCAGATAAATCACCCGCATTCCGGCCGCCTGAAACATCCGCTTGATCTGATGGTATTTTCCTTCATGGATCGTCAGATAGACTTCTGAAACTTCCCCGCTCCTTTGTATCTCAAGCTTTGCAGGCCTTGTCATCTCTGTCTGTCCGTTTTCACCGATATCGATCCCTGAGGCGAAAGTTTGCGCCAGTTCTTCGGTCACAAGTCCTTCTACCCGCACAAAATAAGTCTTGTCCACATGGCGGGACGGAGAAAGAAGGCGGTGTGCAAGAGTCCCGTCATTGGTAATGAGCAGCAGTCCTTCCGTATCTTTATCCAGCCGGCCGGCAGGAAACAGATCCTTCCTTTTTTTCTCCCGGATCAGATCCACTGCCGTCGTATCTCTTGCATCTGTCGTGGCTGACACCACCCCTGCCGGTTTATTCAGCATATAGTATTCATAAGCCGCATACGCGACCTGTTCTCCCTGAAAAGTAACCAGGTCTTCCGTCTCACGGATCTTTTGTTCCGGCCCTGCGGCCGTCTCCCCGTTGATACAGACCATTCCTTTTCTGATATATTTTTTCACTTCCTGCCTGGAACCGACTCCCATCTCAGCCAGGAATTTATCCAGGCGCATCATCCGCAAATCCTCCATCCCGGAAGATATTTGTTCTTTAAAATCCCGCGGCTTACTTTGCCCCATCCAAGAGGAAAACCGTCCACACAGACCAGATACCATCCGCCGGCCTGTCCGCCGGCCAGATCTTCCACATCCAGCGTCTCACCCTTCAGATACCGGACAACCCGTTCGTCCTCACAGGAAAGATCGATGCAGGCATCACAGCTGTCTTTTCCAAGAGTCATCGCAAGCGCCTGGCTGGGTTCAAAACGGTTCTTTTTCAATTCTCCCAGGAGAAGGCCTGTCCGCAGGAAGCGAAGTCCCTTCAGATCCGGCAGCCCTTCCGGCATCTCATAGATCTTGTCTCCCCGTATCTCCAGCCGGTCCGGCCTGAGAGGTCTTGAGATGTGTTTCCAGAATTCTGTCAGTTCCTCCGGCACCCGTTCCTTCCTTCCGGCAGATGTTTTTGTAAATGTATGTGAAGGAGCGTGGTCTATTAACTCCTCCCCGGCCTTTTCGTCTCTTTTGTGAAGGAGCGCAAGATAATGGCCTTCCCCCTTCATCCGGTGTGGGAAAATCCTGACGGTTCTGGAAAGTTCTTCCGGCCCCTCTTCTGCCTGTTCCGGCATTCCGGGAGCGAACCCCTCGTATGGTTCTATAGAAAGAATCTCAAACCGGGGGTCTTCTTTTAAAAGATGGGCAATAATCTGTTCATTTTCCCGGCTGTCAAACGTACAGGTAGAATAAAGAAGCATCCCGCCCGGTTTCAGCATTCCGGCCGCCTGACAGATCAGGTTTCTCTGGATATTACTGAAAAACTCCGGTCCATGTTCTTCCCATGCGCGGACCATTTTTTTATCTTTACGGAACATCCCTTCTCCGGAGCAGGGCGCATCGATCAGTATCTTATCAAAATATTCTGGAAAGAATCCGGCCAGCTTTCCCGGTTCCTCACAGGATACCAGTACATTTCCGATTCCAAACACTTCTATATTTTTTAAGAGACCTTTTGCCCGGGAACTGCTGATATCATTGGCAACCAGAAGTCCCTCGCCGGTAAGTTTTGCCCCCAGTTCCGTTGCCTTTCCGCCGGGCGCCGCACACAGATCCAGCACCTTGTCTCCCGGTTCCACTGGCAGACGGCTGGCCGGCGTCATGGCGCTTGGCTCCTGCAGGTAAAAAAGCCCTGCATAATAATAGGGATGCTTTGCCGGGGAAACCGTCTCTCCGTCATAATAAAATCCATTGGGGATCCAGGGGACCGGACGGATCTCAAAAGGACAGATCTTCTGAAATTCGGGTACTGTAATCTTTCCGGTGTTTACCCTGAGTCCGTAATATCTGGGTTCCTCATAACAATCTATATATTCCTGAAACTCCTCTTTCAGAAGTCCCTTCATCTTTTCTTCAAATGCGCGGGGCAGATTCATAACATTCCTCCGTTCTGAATTTTGGCACATACATATTCAAAGTATAACACAATCCACACCATAACTCTAGGAATATGCATATTTTAATTTATGTTTTTCCAGATAACACAGTAAATGATAAGGATTAAAACTATATTCCTCACCATTTTGATAGAGATAAATCCCAAAATGCAGATGTACATCAAACTGTCCCGTCGTTCCTTCCGGTCCGTACCCGGAATCTCCCATATACCCCAGAAGCTCTCCCGCCCTGACCCGGTCGCCCTCCCGGATATTGGCATAAGACTCCAGATGAGCGTAGTAATAATAAGTACCACTTTCAGAAGTGATCCCGACCCTGTAACCGCCTTTTTCCAGCCAGCCAAGATTTGTCACCGTCCCGTCAGAAACGCTCAACACCGGATAAATCCCTCTTTCATTCCTGGCAGCCATAAGATCTGTCCCTTCATGCCCCGATTCTCCCCCGTAATTTCTTTCCTGCATCCAGGAATCCGTGTAGCTGACTGAAAGGGATTTATCCACAGTAGACTCGGGAATCGGGAAATAAACCGCTTCCTTTTCCACATTTGTAAGAAATGTCTGACACTCAAAAGACAGATGCTGATCGCTTCTCATACTCTCACTGAAGAAATCCCGGCGGTATCCCGCGTCCTCCAGCGTCAGATCCTGCGCCTGAAACTGACGGCTTTTTTCCAGCATAGAATGAATGCCCAGAACACTGAAAAGCGCAAGAAGGATCAGAAGAATCATACTGTTTTTATAAAACCGGCGTTTCATTTTCTTTCCCTTTTTCTATCATTTCATGCCAGTATATGAATCTTCGCGCGAAAAAAGACCGCCGTCCTTTCAAGAAGAACGGCGGTCTGAAACATTACAGGATATTATTTACATTTTTTCAGAATTGCCAGAAGATATTCCCAGGTTCTCTTTGTAGATGCGATATCCAGATGCTCGTTAAAGGAGTGAATATCCAGCAGGTTCGGTCCGCAGGATACGCAGTCCAGATCCGGACGTTTGCCTAAGAAGAGACCGCATTCCAGTCCTGCATGAACAGCGGATACTACCGGCTCTTTGCCATACAGTTCCTTATAGGTCTCTACCATGATCGGACGGAGTTTGGAATCTGCCTTAAACTGCCATGCCGGATATTCTCCGGTCGTCTCTCCCTTTCCTCCGGCCAGGATCGCACACTGCTCTACCTGCTCTCTCATCTGCTGTTTTCTGGTCTCTACAGAACTTCTGATCAGGTACTGTGTGGTCACGGAAGTATCGTCACATTCCACTACGCCAAGGTTCAGAGAACTTTCCACAATTCCCTTTAACTTCCGGCTGTACTCCTGCAGTCCATTAGGAGCCACTTCCAGATATGCGATCACTCTTCTGGTAGAATCTTTGTCATAGGCATCCATATGTACGTCTGCTGTCACCTCATAATCCACGGCAAGTGTCGGCTCCTCACCCATAAACTCGTCCAGCCAGATCTGACGCATCTCGTCGGTCATTTCCTGCACTTTTGCCGCCTGATCTGCCGGTACCAGCACGCCTGCAGAAGCATTCATGGTAATGACATTATCCTTGCTTCCTCCGCAGATCTCTGTCAGGCGCAGGTCCGTCTCTTTCCCCAGACGATACAAAAGTCTGCCCATCATCTTATTGGCATTGCCTCTCTGTTTGTGGATCTCATTACCAGAATGTCCGCCCAGAAGGCCATGGATATTGATTTTTACCAGTGTACCTTCTGCAGCTTCTTTTTTCATCGGGATCACGGTCTTATAAAAGATTCCGCCGGCACATCCTGTAGTCAGGATTCCTTCTTCTTCCGAGTCAATGTTGATCAGCATCTTTCCCTTTAACTGAGAAAGATCTACCGCTTCAGCGCCGCCCATTCCCAGTTCTTCATCAACGGTAAATACCGCTTCAATGGGCGGATGCGGGATATCCTTGCTGTCCAGGACCGCCATAGCCATCGCTACCGCGATACAGTCATCTCCCCCAAGAGATGTGTTTCTGGCTCTGACATACCCGTCCTCCACATAAAGATCCAGTCCGTCTTTTGTGAAGTCATGATCGGAATCCGGAGTTTTCTCACAGATCATATCCAGATGTCCCTGCAGGATCACCGGTTCGCTGTTCTCATAACCGGCTGTTCCCGGTTTTTTGATGATCACATTGTTGGTGTCATCCTGAGATACCTCCAGTCCCCTTTCTTTCGCAAATTCCACACAATAGTCACTGATCCGTTTGGTGTCAAATGTGGCATGCGGAATTTTGCAGAGTTCCTCAAAGAAATGGAACACCTGCTTTGGTTCGAGATTTTCTAATACTGCCATTTCTATTCCCTCTTTTCTTTTGATTTTTCACTCTATGCCTATTATGGAACATTTAACATAAAAATTCAAGCTTCCCCATAAAATTGAACCAAGAAATCTACGAAAGGTTTTCCCACTATGAAACGCCCTTTTTTCGCAGCTTGGTCTCTCCTGTTTTTCGTCCTTCTCCTTGCTTTTCCGGATACCGTATTCCAGGGCGCCACAAGCGGCCTTCTCCTCTGGTTTCGCACTGTCCTGCCTACGCTTCTGCCGTTTTTTATTGTCTCTGGATTCCTGATCCGGACAGACGCGGTCGTCTGGATCTCCAAATGGCTGTCTCCTTTTCTTTGCCGCATCTTCCGGATCTCTCCTTATGGAGCCTTTGCCATGTTGTGCGGCTTTTTGTGCGGCTATCCCATGGGCGCTAAAACCACGGCGGATCTTGTACGGGAAGAAAAGATTTCTCCGTCTGAAGGCAATTACCTTCTTTCTTTCTGCAACAATGCAAGCCCTGGTTATATCGCCAATTTCCTGACCGTGCAGTGCCTGAAAAGCCCTTCTTTCACCCTTCCCTCCGTCTGCCTGCTCCTTCTGGTCCCCATGGTCTGTTCCCTGGGATTCCGGCAGCTCTTCCGGTCCGGCAATTACAGGGATGAAAAACCTTTTTCCAGACAGCCGGGCCCGGATTCCGGCAGTTCCTGTTCTGCAGATGACTGCATCATGGACGCCCTGGAAAATATTGCGCGGATCGGCGGATACATTATGCTCTTTTCCATTCTTTTTTCAGTCCTGCGTCTGATCCCGGACCCGCCTTTCCTGATCCGCCTGATACTCATCCCCTCACTTGAGATGACAAACGGCGCCGTGTACCTGTGCAGCCTTGACCTTGCTCCGGCTGTAAAATATGCTCTCGTGATCTTTCTTACCTCTTTTGGCGGATTCTGCTGCGCCGCTCAGACAGCTTCTGTGATCCGCGGGACAGGACTTATGTTTTGGCCTTATATGGCAGAAAAGCTGGCCGCAGCAGTTGCGTCCAGCTTCCTTGCATTTGTATTCTATCCGGTTTTCTGTACCCTTTAACGGTCTTTCACATCAATGTGCAGTTCCTTAAGCTGCCTCTCCTCTACTTCCGAGGGGGCTCCCATCATGATATCCTGTGCATTCTTGTTCATCGGAAAAGCAATCACTTCCCGGATAGACTCCTCTGCGCAAAGCAGCATCACCATCCGGTCTACTCCCGGAGCAATGCCCGCGTGCGGCGGTGCTCCATAGGTAAACGCCGTATACATGGCCGGGAATTTTGCCTTTACTTCCTCTTCTCCCAGGCGCACCAGTTCAAAAGCCTTGATCATGATCTCCGGATCATGATTACGGACGGCGCCGGAAGAAAGCTCTACGCCGTTACATACCAGATCATACTGATCCGCAAGGATGTCAAGCGGATCGATCTCGCCGCGCTCCGCTTTCAGAAGAACCTCCATCCCTCCGGACGGCATGGAAAATGGATTGTGGCAGAATTCCAGTTCCCCGGATTCTTCTCCAATCTCGTACATCGGGAAATCAACGACCCAGCAGAACGCATATTTTTCTTTGTCCATATGCCCCTCGCAGGCCTCTCCCAGTTTTTTCACCGCAACACCGGCCGTCTTCTGCGCGTCTGCAAGCTTTCCGGCTGATAAGACCACCAGCATGGAAGGTTGCAGTCCCAGTCTTTCGGTCAGGGACGGGATCAGATCTTCCTGCGCATTGATAAATTTCGCAATGCCGCCATTGATGGCGCCATTTTCATCTGTCTTAAACCAATATGCCTTGCTGCCGGACTGCACCTCGATCTCCGCGCAGATCTTATCAATAGCCTTTCTGGTCAGATGACAGTCGGAAACCGGAACCGCTTTGATGCTTTGATCCCGGAACGGATCAAAACCAATCTCCTGAAGAAGGTCTGTCACGTCTGCAACCTTCAGATCGATCCGCAGGTCAGGCTTATCCGTGCCATACTCTTCCATAGCCTGTGCATAGGGGATTCTGACAAATGGCGCGCCGGATGCCCTGTCATAAACGCCGTAAGTTTCAAATACCGGCGGAAGGACGTCTTCGATCACTGCAAAGACATCTTCCTTTGAGGCAAACGCCATCTCCATATCCAGCTGGTAAAATTCTCCTGGCGAACGGTCTCCTCTGGCATCCTCGTCCCGGAAACAGGGCGCGATCTGGAAATACCGGTCAATCCCCGATGCCATCAGGATCTGCTTAAACTGCTGCGGCGCCTGGGGAAGCGCATAGAACTTTCCCGGATGTTTTCTGGCCGGCACCAGGTAATCTCTGGCTCCTTCCGGAGAAGAAGCTGTCAGGATGGGCGTCGTGATCTCCAGAAAACCATGTTCTGTCATGGCGCTTCGAAGAGCGGAAATAATCTGGCTTCGCAGCACGATCTTCTGCTGCACCTCCGGATTTCTCAGATCCAGATATCGGTATCTGAGACGCAGGGACTCATCTGCATTCCGGGAATGCCGGATCTCGAAGGGCAGTTCCTGATGGGTGCACCGCCCCAGAACCCGGATCGTGCCGGGTATCACTTCGATCTCTCCGGTGGGGATCTTGTAATTCACATTACTCCGCTCCCGCACCAGGCCAGTAACCGAGATCGTGGACTCCTTATTGATATCTTTGACAACCGCCATTAATTCCTCTGTTTCGATCACAACCTGCGTGATCCCATAAAAATCCCGGACCACCACAAAGGCAAGACTGCTTCCCACCTCCCGCACATTTTCCATCCATCCTACGATGGTCACCTGCTGCCCGGCATGTTCTTTGCGTAATTCCCCGCATGTATGGGTTCTTGACTGAAACATCTGCACACTGTTCTCCTTTCAAATCGTAAATATACATAGGCGTTTGCGAAACGCCAAAAGCCGCATAAATACGGCATTTTTTGTTGCCAAAATAAAATATCTCCTCAAGGTTTATGGTAAAATAGAGTTGACTAGAAACTATTA
>NZ_JACJLV010000041.1 GCF_016902415.1 Mordavella massiliensis
CTTCCCATTTTTTTCTCCACCTCTCTTCAGCATAGGTCTAGTATATCACTTTTTCGGTTACTTATCTAGACAATGTTTCACGTGAAATAAAAAAATAATGTTTCACGCGAAACATTGTCTAGATAAGTAACCGAAAAAGTGATATACTAGACCTATGCTGAAGAGAGGTGGAGAAAAAAATGGGAAGAACTATAGCCGTTGCAAATCAAAAAGGCGGAGTAGGAAAGACAACAACAGCTATTAATCTTTCTGCTTGTTTAGCAGATAAGGGGCAGAAAGTACTTGCGATTGATATGGATCCGCAGGGAAATATGACCAGCGGCCTTGGCTTGGACAAGGATTCCGTTGAAAAAACGGTTTACGATATTATTATCGGAGAATGCGGGACGGACGAGGTGATTCAGAAGGAAGTTCTTGAAAATCTGGATATACTTCCGTCAAATATAGATCTTTCGGCTGCAGAAATAGAGCTGATCGGCATTGAAGATAAGGAATATATTATCCGGAATGCGATTGAAGGAATCAAAGATCAATATGATTATATCATTATTGATTGCCCGCCTTCATTAAGTATGCTGACGATCAATGCCATGACAACAGCAGATTCTGTATTAGTGCCGATTCAGTGCGAATACTATGCATTGGAGGGGTTAAGCCAGCTGATCCACACGGTTGAACTGGTGAAGGACAGACTGAACGACAGGCTGGAGATTGAAGGCGTAGTATTTACAATGTACGACGCCAGAACCAATCTGTCTCTGCAGGTGGTGGAAAATGTAAAGGATAATCTTCATCAGAATATTTATAAGACGATTATTCCGAGAAATATACGACTGGCGGAGGCGCCCAGTTATGGCATGCCGATCAATAAGTATGATCCGAAATCTTCCGGCTGCGACAGTTATATGCGTCTGGCAGAGGAAGTCATGAACAGGGACGAAGTATAAATGGGGGAATCAGAAAATGGCAGTAAGAAATAAAGGATTAGGAAAAGGGCTGGACGCTCTGATCCAGGATAAAAAAGTGACGAAACCTGCAAAGACAGAAGATAAGGCGCTGTCAGAAGAAAAGCAGGCGTCCGGTTCCGGAGAACTGATGGTGAAGATCAATATGGTAGAGCCAAACCGGGATCAGCCAAGAAAAAATTTTGAGGAAGACGCACTTCTGGAACTGGCCGACTCCATCAAACAGATGGGAGTTCTGCAACCACTGCTGGTAAGAAAGAGAAAAGATTATTATGAGATCATCGCCGGAGAACGCAGATGGCGGGCCGCGAAGATGGCAGGACTAAAGGAAGTGCCTGTGATCATCAAAGACTATACAGAACAGGAGATCGTGGAGATCGCGCTGATTGAAAATATTCAGAGAGAGAACCTGAATCCGATTGAAGAAGCCATGGCTTATAAAAAGCTGCTGGAAGAATTTCATCTGAAGCAGGATGAAGTGGCGGAAAGAGTATCCAAGAGCAGAACGGCTGTCACAAACTCTATGAGATTATTAAAGCTCAACGAAAAAGTACAGCAGATGATCATTGACGATATGATCACAACTGGCCATGCGAGAGCGCTTCTGGCTATTGACGATCAGGAACAGCAGTACATCCTGGCAAACAAGATCTTTGATGAAAAACTCAGCGTCAGAGAGACAGAAAAACTGATCAAGGATATTAAGAATCCGAAAAAAGAAAAAGTAAAAAGACCTGTAGAAAATGCATTTCTCTATCAGGATCTTGCAGATAAGATGAAAGAAGTGATGGGTACAAAAGTAAGTATTTCATCAAAAGGAAATGGAAAGGGAAAAATAGAGATCGAGTATTATTCTGATAAAGAATTAGAACGTATGTTCGATATGATTATGAGTATAGGAAGGGAAGTATAATATATGGAAAGCGGAATCTTATCAGCTCTGGGCATTGACCCGGGGATTATCATCATATTGTTATTCTTGCTAATTATCGCACTCTTTGTGTTGTATGTGAATGTAACCATGAAGTATAATAGACTAAAAAGCAGCTACAACACGTTTATGAAGGGTAAAGATGGAAAAACTCTGGAAGAGAGCTTTAAAGAAAGATTCTCAGAAGTAGAGGCCATCTTAAAGATCACAAAGCAGAACCGTCTGGATATCCGGGAAATGAGCAAGCATACAGAAAAGAACTATCAGAAGATGGGAATCGTAAAGTATGACGCATTTAACGAGATGGGCGGAAAATTAAGTTTTGCCATTGCCATGCTGGACGGCAACAACAGTGGATGGATCCTGAACGCCATGCACAGCAGAGAAGGCTGCTACACTTACGTCAAGGAAATTCTGAAGGGCGAGAGTTTCGTAGAACTGGCTGAAGAAGAGGCGGAAGCGCTGGATAAGGCTATCTACGGGGAAGCATATGGAGTCAACGAGTAAAAAAAGAGGAGGAAGAACATGTTAGACATCAAATTTGTAAGAAACAATCCGGACGTCGTAAAAGAGAATATTAAGAAGAAATTCCAGGATGAGAAACTGCCGCTGGTAGACGAAGTCCTGGAGCTTGACAAAAGAAACCGTGAGATCAAGCAGGAAGTAGAAGCGCTTCGTGCAGAGAGAAACAAGATCTCCAAAGAAATCGGCGCCTGTATGGCACAGGGCAAAAAAGAAGAGGCAGAAGAGCTGAAGAAAAAGGTACAGGAAAATGCAGACCGTGTAGAAGCTTTATCTGCAGAAGAAAAAGAAGTAGAAGCCAATATTAAAAAGAACATGATGATCATCCCCAATATCATCGATCCTTCCGTTCCGATCGGAAAAGACGACAGTGAAAATGTGGAGATCCAGAAATACGGTGATCCGATAGTTCCGGATTACGAGATCCCTTATCATACAGAGATCATGGAAAGCTTTAACGGTATTGATCTGGAGAGTGCGGGAAGAGTGGCCGGAAACGGATTCTATTATCTGATGGGCGATATCGCAAGACTGCATTCCGCAGTGTTGTCCTATGCCCGCGACTTTATGATCGGCAGAGGATTTACCTACTGTGTTCCGCCTTTTATGATCCGGAGCAATGTGGTAACAGGCGTTATGAGCTTTGCGGAAATGGACGCCATGATGTACAAGATTGAGGGCGAAGACCTGTATCTGATTGGAACCAGCGAGCACTCCATGATCGGAAAATTTATCGATACCATGCTTACTGAAGATCAGCTGCCGCAGACTCTGACCAGCTATTCTCCCTGCTTCCGCAAGGAAAAAGGCGCGCATGGAATTGAAGAAAGAGGCGTTTACCGGATCCACCAGTTTGAGAAACAGGAAATGATCGTAGTCTGCAAGCCGGAAGACAGCATGATGTGGTATGACAGATTATGGCAGAATACAGTGGATCTCTTCCGCTCCATGGATATTCCGGTACGTACCCTGGAATGCTGCTCCGGAGACCTGGCAGACCTGAAGGTAAAATCCTGCGACGTAGAAGCATGGTCCCCGAGACAGAAGAAATATTTTGAAGTAGGAAGCTGCTCCAACTTAGGAGACGCACAGGCAAGAAGACTTGGCATCCGCGTAAAAGCAGCAGATGGTACAAAATATTTTGCTCATACCTTAAATAACACAGCGGCCGCTCCGCCGAGAATGCTGATCGCATTTCTGGAGAACAACCTTCAGGCAGACGGCACTGTAAGGATTCCGGAAGTTTTAAGACCATATATGGGCGGAACGGAACTTCTGATCCCCAAAAACAAATAATCCAGAAGGAAACTTATATGCATCAATATCTGAAAGCCATCGGTTTTGGCAGTATCAACGGGAAGACAGAATTAAATGAGATCCTGTATGAAACAAGAAAACATTTTCATCATCATGAAGTAGTATCCCAGGATGATGAAATGGATTTCTGCGAGTTTCAGAAAGAATACGGCCCGGGCATAGGAATCGCCATGTATGGAGATATGGATCTGTATGAAGAATTTTATATGCAGTATTACTATCCATATTTTCTTGGCACCGGTGTTACCTCTAATGCAGAGGTGTATATCGAAAGACGGATGGACCGGGAATCCTATGTCGGCATCTGTGAAGATATGAAGATCGGCATCAGTCTGATCTTCTATCTCCAGAACATTGTGGAGTATCTGAAAGAACGGCAGAGGACGGAGTCTGTAAAATACAAATCCGTCACTCTGTCGGGACTGTGCGATGGCGGCACGGTGCTCCTTCCGGTAAGGAAAGACAAATCTCAGGAGCAGAAGCAAAGAGAAGACGTACATAACCGGATGAAGCTTATGAACGCGGCCCGCACCGGAGATCCGGCGGCCATCGAAAGCCTGACGCTGGATGATATTGATACATATTCCAAAGTATCGAGAAGACTGATCACAGAAGACGTATTTACCATCGTTGATACGTATATTATGCCCTATGGGATTGAATGCGACAGATATTCGATCCTGGGCGAGATCCTGGGGCTCCAGAGTATTGAAAATGAATATACCGGGGAAGAACTCTATGTGATGACGCTGGAGGTCAACGGTTTGACGTTTGATGTCTGCGTGCCGGTAAAAGAAGTAGTGGGAGAGCCCGCCGTAGGAAGAAGATTCAAGGGAAATATCTGGATGCAGGGAGTGATCAATTTCTAAGTAGTGTTTGACAAGGCCCATGAAAATGCAGTATAATTGATGGGCATGAAAAAAGTTCCCTTAGTTAAATGGATATAACAAGCGCCTCCTAAGTGTTTGGTAAGCGAACACCTCATGGAAGCAGGGACAGGCAGATTTGAGTACAAATCGGATCTGGTACGGAAACGAATTGAACAGGAGTTGAACATGAAAAAGGTGTTCGCTTCACTGTCAAAGAAACAGAAAAAATTGTTGGTTACCAGTCATAAAAAATGGCTGTTACCATAGAATCGGTTATCTGACCGAGAGGCTGAAAACCCAGTGTTTAAGCCAAAAATCAGAGAATGTCTTCGTAGCTCAGCTGGATAGAGCACTCGCCTCCTAAGCGAGGGGTCAGAGGTTCAAATCCTCCCGGAGACGGCAAATATAAGCGGGAATTATTAGCTGGAACGGCTGAATAATTACCCGCTTATTTCATTTTCTGGAGATAAAAAAGGGTCTGTCAGGAATGAAATCTCAGCTAATACACGGACAAAAATCGGCGGCTCCAGCTAATAAATATGCTCTATGGCTAATACTTTTTTTCAGGGCGTTTAGCTAATATGAGTGCTCAGTTAGATGTCAGCCTGTGTTTTAGATAGTAAAAAAGAGAAAATGCTGGATAAACAGGCGGTACGTCATTACGGATTATCTGAAAAAAGCTGATACAATATCAATTACATGGATATGTCAAACGAGAAGCTCGTTTGGATCGGATTTATAAAAATCTGATCTGAACGGGCTTTTTGCGTATCAGAAGAAAGAAGGAGGAAGAATTGGAAGAATTGGAAGAAAAAGAGAAAGTCATTGAAATTGAGATCGAGAGGCTTCGCGATTTTAAGAAGCATCCATTTCAGGTCAGGGACGATAAAGAGATGTCGCTTCTAAAAGAAAGTATTCAAAATTACGGGATACTCAGTCCACTGATCGTTAGACCTGTCCTGGATGGTGTGTATGAGATTGTGGCAGGGCATAGAAGAAAATATGCGGCACAGCAATTGGGATATCGTAAGCTGCCCGTAATCATCCGGGTGATGTCCGATGACGAGGCGATTATTTCCATGGTGGATTCTAATTTGCAGCGGGAGCGGATCAGCTACAGCGAAAAAGCATTTGCCTATATGATGAAAAATGAGGCAATGAAAAGAAAAGGCGGTCGAAAGCGTAGCCAAATTGACCACAAATTCAAAGGGAAAAAGACAGTCGAGATTATTGGAGAGGAAGGCGGTGACAGCCCTAAGCAGGTTCAACGCTATATCAAGATTACAGAATTGATCCCGGAACTGCTCCAACAGTTGGATGATGAAATGATTGGATTTAATCCTGCAGTAGAGATCGCCTCTCTGAAGAAGGAAGAGCAAAAACAGCTTCTCGACGCTATGGATTATGCACAGTCTACGCCTTCACTGTCACAGGCGCAGCGGATGAAAAGGTTAAGCAAAGAAGGAAAGCTCACAAAAGAAAAGATGGAAGATATTATGAGTGAGATTAAGAAGGGAGAAATCTCCAGAGTGATTTTTACAAATGAACAGCTTCACCGATATTTCCCATCCAGTTATACACCGGAGAAAATGAAACGGGAAATCCTGGCAATATTAAAACTCTGGGCAGAACAATACTGGGAACAGTAATTGAGGAGGACAAAAAATGTGTAAGGTTATTTCAATAGCAAATCAGAAAGGCGGAGTCGCAAAGACTACTACTGCTGTAAATCTTGGCATTGGATTAGCAAGGAAAGGGAATAAAGTATTGCTTGTCGATACAGATCCGCAGGGAAGTCTGACTGCAAGCCTTGGATATGTCGAACCGGATGAAATTCCGGTTACTCTGGCAAACATCCTGACGGCTGTTATTAATGAGGAAGAAATCGATATGGCAGCTGGGATTCTTCATCATGAGGAAAATATAGATATTATGCCCGGCAATATTGAACTTTCTGCGTTGGAAGTGACAATGGGAAATGTTATGAGCAGGGAATTAATACTGAAGGATTATATCGATATGATGAGAGAACGATACGATTATATTTTGATCGATTGTATGCCAAGTCTTGGAATGATGACAATTAATGCTCTGGTGGCATCAGATTCAGTGCTTATCCCGGTTCAGGCTGCTTACCTTCCTGTAAAAGGACTTCAGCAGTTAATTAAAACAATCATGATGGTAAAGAAGAGGTTGAACCGTAAATTGAAAATCCAGGGAATTCTTCTTACTATGGTCGATTACAGAACAAATTATGCGAAAGATATTTCTTCTAAAGTACATGAAACATACGGATCAAGGATTGTTGTCTTTCAGAATACGATTCCTATGTCTGTAAAGGCTGCCGAAACAAGCGCAGAAGGAATAAGTATTTATGCACACTGTCCCAGGAGTAAAGTTGCAGAGGCATACAGAAATCTGACAGAGGAGGTTTTGGAAAATGAAAAATAGAAGCGGGGAAAAAGTTAAACTGACAAGTATTGACGAAATGCTTGGAGTTCTGAATGAAGAGTCGGCTATGGAGATAGAAATCAGCAGGATCCATAGTTTCAAGGATCATCCTTTTAAAGTTCTTGATGATGGAAAAATGCAGGATCTGGTAGATAGTGTAAAGGAAAATGGAGTGCTTACTCCTGTATTGATCCGTCCAATGGCGAATGATCAATATGAAATGATATCCGGTCATCGTAGAATGCATGCAGCTGCTATCGCAGGTCTTACTACAATTCCGGCAATCATCAGAGAACTGTCAGATGATGAAGCGGTAATCGCAATGGTAGATGCCAATATTCAGAGGGAAGAGCTGCTTCCGAGTGAAAAGGCATTTGCTTTTAAAATGAAATTAGAGGCAATTAAGCATCAAGGATTACGAAATGACTTAACCTGTGCCCAAAATGGGCACAAGTACGATGGATTAAAATCGCGAGATATCATAGCTGAAAGTGCAGGCGTGAGTAAAAATCAAGTTTCGAGGTATATTCGTCTCACGGAACTTATACCGGAACTGCTCGAACTCGTTGATAAAAAGAAACTGCAATTTACTGTAGCTGTTGATATTTCATATCTCGACAGGGAAATCCAGAAATGGATTTATGAATATATCCGGGACAATGGTTTCATCAAGCCTGGCCAGATTTCAGCATTGCGGAAACATCTTGAAACGGAAACAATCACTCAGAATTTTATGATCTCGATATTTAATAATTGTATTGCTCCTAAAACCAAAAATAGAAAGGTGACAATTTCAGAGAAAAAACTCACGAAATATTTTCCGCTTGAATATTCGGAAGAGCAAATGGAACGGATAATCGTCGGTTTGTTGGAAAAATGGAAGACGGAACAGGAGGGATGAAAACATGGCGTTTCGGTATTTTTATGGAAAAGAGGCGGATCAATACTCTTTTATCCGTATTCCTAAACTGTTATTAACAGGCAAGGATTTCTCATCTCTGTCAATTATGGCTAAGATGTTATACGGTCTTCTGTTGGATCGAATGGGAATGGCATCAAAGAATAAATGGCTCGACAGAGAGAACAGAGTATATGTGATCTATCCTATTGCAGAAATCCAGCAGGATATGTGTATTTCAAGAAAAAAGGCGATGGAGATCCTTTCCGAATTAGAAGAGAAGGGACTTGTTGAGAAACAGATCCGAGGATCTGGACTGCCAAACCTTTTATATATTAAACAGTTTACAGCGGCATGATCAGAGGTGCCGGAAATAGAACCTCTGAAATCCAGAAGAAAGGAGGAACATATGGAACAAAAAGTATCATTTAATTATTTTTATGGATCCCAGGCGGATCAGTATAGTTTACCGGATTCCAAAAGCGTTATTTAAGAATGATTACTTCCGCGGACTGTCCAGTGATGCGAAGATATTGTATGGGCTGATGTTGGACAGGATGTCTTTATCTATCAAGAACCAGTGGTTTGATGATGAAAACAGGGCTTACATATACTTTTCTATTGAAGATATTATGGAATTGCTGAATTGTGGCAGAAATAAAGCTGTAAAATCGCTGCAGGAGCTGGACAGTGAAAACGGGATTGGTCTAATCGAGAAGAAACGTCAGGGATTTGGCAAGACCAATATTATCTATGTAAAATCATTTATGATGGCAGACGAGGAAAAAACTGCGGAAGATATTCCATCAGATCAGGAGACAGAGCCACAGAAGTTTACAATTCAAACTTATGAGGGGGAAGAGTCAGATCAAGAAGTTTACAAAACAAACTTCAAGAAGTCCCAAAAACAAACTTCAAGAAGTCCTGAAAATAAACTTCAAGAAGTTTGCAAAACAAACTCTATTTATAATAATTTAAGTTATAATAAAGAGAATGATACTGAATCAGATCTAATCGGATCGTCTCAGATGCGATCCGCAGAAGGGATGACAACTATGCAGGCGTACGGAAGCCTGATCAAAGAGAATATTGACTATGATAATCTTCTGATCACCCATCCTTTTGAGCAGGAGCTGATCAATGGGATCTATGAGCTGATACTGGAGACAGTATTGTGTCAGAATGAAGAAATACTGATTGCCAGTAACCGGTATCCGGTGCAGTTTGTGAAAAGTAAATTTCTGAAACTTAAATATTCACACATCGAATATGTGATCGAATGTCTGAAAAAGAATACTTCAAAAGTCAAGAATATTAAGAAGTATATGCTGGCTGCATTATTTAATGCGCCTGCTACGATTGATGGTTATTATCAGGCTGAGGTAAATCACGATATGCCCCAGTTTGCCTGATGGAGGAAAGGAGAAATCATGATAATTTTAAAATTAATTGAAAAACTGATATTGTTGCCAATCTGGATCATCTTGGCTCTGATCAGCCTTTGCATTAAGCTGACAGTCAATTTATATGGCTTTATAAAAGGGGTTTTTACTTTCCTGCTTATTCTTTTGATGATCGGAACGATTGTCTGTTATCAGGACTGGGTTCAGGTGGCGGCACTCTTGTGTATTGAAGCGGCAGCATTCTTGATTTTATTCTGTGGATGCTTTATCGAAGTAACGGTAGATATGCTGAGAGGATATGTGAGCGACAGGCTTTTGTCTTAGAAAGAAGGATGAATATGGCGTACATACATGAAATTTTAGGAAAAGCAAATATACGGAGTGTTGCGGATTTTCTGCTGTTTGGTCTGGGGCCGGATGAAGATACAAGGAATTATGAGGAGAGAATAGACGAACTGTACGACAAGTTTGAAGATGCAGTAAAAAAGTATGATCCAAATCCCACGTCAGAACTTCTGGATCTTTCCAATGAGATCAGCAGTGAGACGGCCAGCGTATATACAGAAATAGGACTTCAGATGGGAATTCTACTTGTTGTCGATATGGCTGCTAATCTCAGGCGTGAAAAAGGTCAGTACAGGCATAATACGGAAATCGATTATGAGCAGACGAACTTATAAATAAGCTTTATCAGATACAGGAAGGATCTGTATTTCAGGAAGCTATGTATGATGATAAAGAATTTCAACAAGCAGATAAAGAGCTAAAAATAGTAGTTGAAAAGATGCAGGAGAACTTATCGGATTGTCGCAGAATGGACGTCATACAGGAACTGTATGATAAATTGGAGTGCATGATCCGGATATGCGGAAAGACGGCATATTGTCAGGGATTTCATGATGCAAACCGGTTATTTAATCTGTAAAAATAAACAGGCTCCACATTCATTGTGAATGGGGAGTCTGTTCATCAGATGATGTGTTCAGAATACATTGTCATCAGGATAATGAGTCATAATATCTTCAACATTGCAATTCAAAATATTACAGAGTTTATCAATCGTATTGACTTCTACATTCTGATTATGCCGTAATCGGTTTAGCTGAGAGCGGTTCATATGATACCGGGTGTACAGATCATATTGTGTAATGTTCCGGGCTTTCATAGTTTCCCATAACTTGTCATATTTAATCATTTCAGTAAACTGCTTTCTATAGATTCATATTGCTATACAGATATTATTAGCGTAAAATAAGGGAAACAATAGTGTTCGTATACGGACACTACAGGAGAGTGCGTATATGAGAAAAGTAAAGATAATCCTGCCGATTCTGATTCTCTTTGCCGGCATTCTTTTATATCTGCAGTTTGGCCGGGATGTAGAAGTAATATCCACAACGAGTACAACCAGCGATCAGTTTTATGAACAGGGAATGACAGTAGTTGCCAATAAGCTTATCATTCCTGATAAAGTTGCTTTTGCAGAAAATCTTCTGGATCGGACCAGGCGAAATGATTTCAAAGAAGTTCTTTTTTCTTATGATGTATTAGGATATCCGGACCGGATAAAGATTAAGGTCTATCCTAATAGGATCTGCATGAAATTATGCAGAGGAAGTTGGAATATTGAATATGAAAATGGAGAAATGCGGCTATGAGAATTGTTGGTGGATTGAAGATATACATTGATTGATTTTTAGAAAATAGATATAATCAAACTAACAAATTGGAATTAGCCCTTTGAGATTTCACCACCTTCCGAGAGGCGTTATCGGGTGTTATTAAATGTTGCTGATTTCATGAGCTGTCACCAGACTGCTCTCATGAGTTGTCTTTAAGTTGCTAAGTTTACTGTCACCGTGATGGTTGATGTATGGGCCGTCCGGAATCCGGACGGCACCTTCTCTATCCGGTTACGGTCCCAAGCATTTCATGTTCCACTACATACTTGACCATATAATCATCGACGAGCCGCTTTTGCTGTTGGAACGCATACATAAGTGATTTTTCGCATACTCGGTTGATCATTCTCGGAATCCCGGCTGAAGCCTTATGGATCTCGTCCATTGCTTTGGCAGTAAAGAGCTGATGAGCCAGGATGAGCTGGCCGTTATGGATGGCGGCAAGTGCATCCTGCAACTGCGCGGCGTAAGGCCGTTCCTTTCGGAGAAGTTTGATATTACCAAACATCCGAATTACAAATACCTATCCGACTACGACAAGAAAAACGCCTTCGACATAGAGCGTTTTCTGTCTGCCAGGCTCAAATTGAGGCCGGACGAACAATTTGCAGCCTATTCGATAGACCTGTCCGGGGACGAAGCCGCCGAGGAAACCGGCGGTTGATTACCTTCGAGGAAAATGTGTGCCTTCCGTAATCAATCAAAAATCAATCAAATTTTATGGAGGTACATTATGGAATTCTTTAACTCTGCTGTGGATGTTCTTCAGACTCTCGTTATCGCCCTGGGCGCTGGCCTTGGTATCTGGGGCGTGATTAACCTTCTGGAAGGTTACGGCAACGACAACCCTGGTGCAAATGCTCATGTACGGTAAGGAAGCAAGCAACCGAAAACAAGAGATAGACCGCCAGCACTACACTATTCCGAACCAAAGACCAAAAGATAAGCATTGTGGGAAAATCTAAACTTTTGGATTTTCCTACAATGCCAACTACGGCGGAATCCCTCCCACTCCTTATATCTTTCTGTATACATTGAATTTGTATTTAGTAAAATGCAGACAACACCACGGATCGGCTTTTGGTTGGACAATTCCAACCAAACACCACAGCAGACAGCAGAAAACATTCTGAACGCTAGGAAGCCGGTATGATTGTTACATATAAGGGGAAGAAAAATTTCTTTTAGGTACTTGCTTTCCTAAAACTGATGTGATACAATGATTTAATCCAGAAAAGGAGTAAAAAATATGCGGCAAGGTATTCTTAAATAAAACTATAATCAAATAGTGGGAACAAAGGATTATGATAGCTCCTTTTGTAGGGGCTTAGTTTTTTGTACCCAATTTAAGAATACTTTTGCCTTATCAATTTTGACATATCCCCAAAAACAGCAATCACAAACAGGTGTATGCTGTATATGTGTATGTCCGCAACTTATAATCCCCAGTGGTAAAAGTATTTTACTGCTGGGGATTTTTATGCCCTTTGGGGCTGTAAAGGGAGGACAATCACATGAAAATAATCAATATTGGAATTCTTGCCCATGTAGACGCTGGAAAGACGACCTTGACGGAGAGCCTGCTATATGCCAGCGGAGCCATTTCAGAACCGGGGAGCGTCGAAAAAGGGACAACGAGGACGGACACCATGTTTTTGGAGCGGCAGCGTGGGATTACCATTCAAGCGGCAGTCACTTCCTTCCAGTGGCACAGATGTAAAGTTAACATTGTGGATACGCCCGGCCACATGGATTTTTTGGCGGAGGTGTACCGCTCTTTGGCTGTTTTAGATGGGGCCATCTTGGTGATCTCCGCTAAAGATGGCGTGCAGGCCCAGACCCGTATTCTGTTCCATGCCCTGCGGAAAATGAACATTCCCACCGTTATCTTTATCAACAAGATCGACCAGGCTGGCGTTGATTTGCAGAGCGTGGTTCAGTCTGTTCGGGATAAGCTCTCCGCCGATATTATCATCAAGCAGACGGTGTCGCTGTCCCCGGAAATAGTCCTGGAGGAAAATACCGACATAGAAGCATGGGATGCGGTCATCGAAAATAACGATGAATTATTGGAAAAGTATATCGCAGGAGAACCAATCAGCCGGGAAAAACTTGCGCGGGAGGAACAGCAGCGGGTTCAAGACGCCTCCCTGTTCCCAGTCTATCATGGCAGCGCCAAAAATGGCCTTGGCATTCAACCGTTGATGGATGCGGTGACAGGGCTGTTCCAACCGATTGGGGAACAGGGGGGCGCCGCCCTATGCGGCAGCGTTTTCAAGGTTGAGTACACCGATTGCGGCCAGCGGCGTGTCTATCTACGGTTATACAGCGGAACGCTGCGCCTGCGGGATACGGTGGCCCTGGCCGGGAGAGAAAAGCTGAAAATCACAGAGATGCGTATTCCATCCAAAGGGGAAATTGTTCGGACAGACACCGCTTATCAGGGTGAAATTGTTATCCTTCCCAGCGACAGCGTGAGGTTAAACGATGTATTAGGGGACCAAACCCGGCTCCCTCGTAAAAGGTGGCGCGAGGACCCCCTCCCCATGCTGCGGACGACGATTGCGCCGAAAACGGCAGCGCAAAGAGAACGGCTGCTGGACGCTCTTACGCAACTTGCGGATACTGACCCGCTTTTGCGTTGCGAAGTGGATTCCATCACCCATGAGATCATTCTTTCTTTTTTGGGCCGGGTGCAGTTGGAGGTTGTTTCCGCTTTGCTGTCGGAAAAATACAAGCTTGAAACAGTGGTAAAGGAACCCTCCGTCATTTATATGGAGCGGCCGCTCAAAGCAGCCAGCCACACCATCCATATCGAGGTGCCGCCCAACCCGTTTTGGGCATCCATAGGACTGTCTGTTACACCACTCTCGCTTGGCTCCGGTGTACAATACGAGAGCCGGGTTTCGCTGGGATACTTGAACCAGAGTTTTCAAAACGCTGTCAGGGATGGTATCCGTTACGGGCTGGAGCAGGGCTTGTTCGGCTGGAACGTAACGGACTGTAAGATTTGCTTTGAATACGGGCTTTATTACAGTCCGGTCAGCACGCCGGCGGACTTCCGCTCATTGGCCCCGATTGTATTGGAACAGGCATTGAAGGAATCGGGGACGCAGCTGCTGGAACCTTATCTCTCCTTCATCCTCTATGCGCCCCAGGAATACCTTTCCAGGGCTTATCATGATGCACCGAAATACTGTGCCACCATCGAAACGGCCCAGGTAAAAAAGGATGAAGTTGTCTTTACTGGCGAGATTCCCGCCCGCTGTATACAGGCATACCGTACTGATCTGGCCTTTTACACCAACGGGCGGAGCGTATGCCTTACAGAGCTGAAAGGATATCAGGCCGCTGTCGGTCAGCCGGTCATCCAGCCCCGCCGTCCAAACAGCCGCCTGGACAAGGTGCGCCATATGTTTCAGAAGGTAATGTAAAGATACATAATCGTCAAGACGGCAACAATCAGAAGTTATGGAGGGTAACAATGGAATATAGTAAGGAAGATTTAATGGAAGCAAAAAAGCAAATTTGGGGAGTGGGAGAGAACATGGGAACAGAGGAAAGTAAAAAAATCTGGGAGGAGAACGCACAATTTTGGGATAATGCAATGGGTGACGAATCTAATGAATTTCACAGAGAGGTAGTGCGTCCCAAAGTAACGGAACTTCCATCTCCTAATCCTGCGGATTACATTTTGGATATTGCGTGTGGCAATGGAAATTATTCTTCGTATCTTGCACAAAGAGGCGCTTCGGTTGTCGCTTTTGATTACAGCAAAAAAATGATAGAATTGGCTAAAAGACGGCAATCACAATATGCAAAACAAATTGAATTTTGTGTGGCGGATGCGACCGATAGAAAAAGTATATTAGAATTAAAAAGAAATCGAGCCTTTACGAAAGCAGTTTCTAATATGGCAATTATGGATATTACGGATATTGAACCACTTCTTATGGCTGTTTATGAACTGTTGCAGGAAAGCGGAATTTTTGTCTTTGCAACGCAACACCCTTGTTTTGTCACGTTGACTGAAAAATATATGACACCGCACAGTTACTATGATATAGCGATTGAAGGGCAACCGAAAGAGCAGATTTATTATCATCGTTCCATACAAGATATTTTTAACCTTTGTTTTAGAGCTGGATTTGTCATTGATGGATTTTATGAAGAATGTTTTAAAACCAACAAAGAAATTCCTATGGTAATGATAGTAAGGCTTAAGAAGGTAAAACGTGATAGCTTAAAATAAATTCAAGTTTGTCGGGTAAATAGCAAACCCAGCCGAGCCAGTCAACGGTCAAGATGAACGGCGCATATGCGCAGCCGTTGACAGCCCCGCCCGCCTTTGCTGGTAGGCAATCAAGGGGCGACAGCAAGAAGTGCCACCGCCCCGCACTATTATTCAGCAAGGGGAATTTCCATGACCGACCAGATAGCCTATCAAGAATATATCCAGCGCAGGTACAACGCCTTTTGCAAGACTGTTATCCGCTGTGCCGCCTTGGACAAGATTTTGAAGCTTAAACGGCAATGGGAACGGCAAGTTTCCCTTGACTATCTGATGAACGAGAAGTTTGTCCAGTTTGCCGCGTCGGAGCCGGACGAGGAATACCCATTTACCGTCTGCGGTCAGACCGTCCTGCTCTGCAACGCCGCCCTTGCCGACGCGATCTCTGTTTTGCCGGAGCAGACGCGGGAAGAAATCCTGCGCTATTACTTTCTGCGCCAGCCGCAGCGCGTGATCGGCGCGTGTATTGGCCGGTCACGCAGCACAGCGGGGCGGCATATCCAGCTTGCCTTGCAGCGGCTACGCGAAGAAATGGGGGTGAGCCGGTATGAGTAGACTTCTCCCCTATGAAACAATCCTCAAAGCCCGTGAGGGCGACCCAGAAGCAAAATGCGCCCGTCCGCAAGACGCGGACGGGCGCAAAGGAAATGTAAGCAGTAGCTAAATGTATTGACAGTTCACATTCATAGCCGGAATATCCCGCTTGCGGAGCATAGCTTTTTTTGACCGCAAAGCATTAGGCGGGTTACAGTAAATAAAAATGGACACGGCGATACCTCCCCGATACCGCCGTATCCTTAAAAAAGGGCGACTTTAATACACTACCCGCAATCCATTCTATAATAGGGAACAGCGGCTTTTGCGCAATATTAAATAAAAAAGCCGATAACACATAGGTTTTTTGACCTAATGCGTTATCGGCTCTGCGTCTATGCGTCTGGCACTTTTAATCATTTTTTTTTGAATTTATTATATGTGTTAGCTAACTGTCCACAAGCCGCGTTAATCTCTCTGCCATGAGAAACTCTCATAGTAACTTCAAGTCCTGCTTGCTCTAATTGATGTTTGAATGCAACTATTTCCCGTTTCTGTGGTGCTTTAATTCTTGAATTGCTTGTTGGGTTGTATTGTAACACGTTAATCATAACTTTTTTGCCCCGAAACCATTTTGCAAGTTGTCTTACATCTGAGGGCCGGTCATTTATACCCGGTAAAAGCAAATACGCAAAGACAATTTTGCGATTATGCCTTTCAGAATAGGATAAGGCTTGCTTAACAACATCTTCAATAGCATATATGCGCATGTGAGGAATAATACGATTTCTTGCAGATTGTGTTGCTGCGTGTAAAGATATTGTCAACTGAATTTTAAGATGTTCCTCGCGCAATTTTTTTAATTGATCGACCGGACCAACTGTTGATATGGTAATGCCGTCGGTTGGAAAGTTGAGCCCATATCTATCTCGGAGAATATGGATTGCTTTTATCAAGTTGTCATAATTGAATAAAGGCTCTCCCATACCCATAAAAACGATACGGTTTACTTTTCGACGCAACAATATAATCTGTTGTACGATTTCTGACGATGTTAGATTACGAACAAAGCCATTTCGCCCGGACTCACAAAAAATACAACCAACAGGACAACCGACTTGTGTGCTCACGCAAACAGTTCCACCATCTCGCCGCTTGATAAAAACCGTTTCAATGTATTTGTTGTCTTTCAGTTCGTAAACATACTTTTCAGTATCACTGCTTTTGCAAATATTTTTTACCAACATTGATAGATTTTTTTTGCGTGGTAATTGCTTATATAATTCTTCATATAAGGCTTTTGCTTCATTCTCGCCAATAACTTCCGACATTTCTTTGTAAGTAAATCCGTATGGATCATTCCGTACTTCCGCAGGCGTATATTTAGGTAAACGTTTCATTTTTATATCCTTTCTTCTAAATAATAAAAG
>NZ_JACJLV010000042.1 GCF_016902415.1 Mordavella massiliensis
TTCCAGTGGTATACTAGGATAATACCAAATGTATTTTTTCTATGGATAAAGGAGGAACAGGGAGCTATGAAACACGGGATTTACTATGCTTACTGGGAAAAAGAATGGGCTGCGGACTATACCTATTATGTAGACAAAGTCGCGCGCCTTGGCTTTGATATTTTAGAAGTGGGCGCCGCCCCGCTGCCGGATTATACGCCGGAGCAGATCCGCGCGCTCCGTGACTGCGTAAAAGCAAACGGCATCGAACTGACCGCAGGCTATGGCCCTACCTATGACCACAATCTGGGATCCTCTGACCCGGCCATCCGGAAAAACGCGAAAGAATGGTTCACCAGACTTTTCGACGTTATGGCCCAGCTGGATATCCACCTCATCGGCGGAGCCCTCTACTCCTACTGGCCCCTGGATTTCTCCAAGGGTGTGGATAAAGAAGGCGACTGGAAACGCAGCGTAGAAGCCATGCAGGATATCGCTCCTGTAGCTGCGCAGTACGGCATCAACATGGGCATGGAGGTATTAAACCGGTTTGAAAACCACATTCTGAACACGGCAGAGGAAGGCGTGGCCTTTGTAAAAGAAGTCGGCATGGATAATATCAAGGTCATGCTGGACACCTTCCATATGAATATCGAGGAATCCAGCATCGGCGACGCTATCCGCACCGCCGGAAGCCTGCTGGGACATTTCCACACCGGCGAATGCAACCGCATGGTTCCCGGAAAAGGACGCACCCCCTGGCGCGAGATCGGCAACGCGCTCCGGGATATCGGGTATGACGGCACCGTGGTCATGGAGCCCTTCGTCACCATGGGCGGACAGGTTGGCCAGGACATCCATGTGTGGCGCGACATCAGCCGCGGCGCTTCCGAAGAACAGTTAGATAAAGACGCACACGACGCAGTCGTATTCCAGAAATATATGCTGGACTGGAAATAAAAGTGGCAAAAGAAAGAATCCCCGGCGGTTATCCACATTTGGTGGATAACCGCCGGGGATTCTTTGTGGAAAACGATAATTGGGGACGGGGGATTTCTGGAAATCCCCCGTCCCCAATTATAGGATGTCCGCCACTTCGTAGTCCCCGTAGGGTGTTTCTACCACATGGCTCGGCCATTCTTTTGTCCGTGTGAATGTTTCTACGCCGTCTGCTGTAAGATATGTGGTTTCTTCGCATTTTGTTCCTTCTATTGTGGGATTCCATGCGAAGGCTTCCCCGCAAAACATCTTGCCTTCCGTATCCGGGCCTGCTATGAATTCCCGGCAGGCGTAGCCTGTGGGTCCGCCCTGGTGGTGTTTCTGCCACTGGCCGTCCCATCCTGCCTCCCGGTAAAGTTCCTGTACTTTTCTGAAATATTCCCGGTAGGACAGTCCTTCTTTCATCATGCACTGCATGCAGGCAAAGATGTAGGCGGTTTTTTCGTATCTTTCCCGGATTTCTTCCGGTACGGACGCAAAATATACCATTCTGGTCATGCTGATGTTTAATCCGTACTTTTCTCCGCCCAGCACCACCATCAGGCTCTTTTCTATCTTTTTGTCCGTGGGCACCGGATGGCGGTAATTCAGGATCCGCTCGTCAGAGCCTACCAAAACGCAGTCCGGGCTGATCCCCTGCCGGATGCATCTGCATTTTAAGTCTGCCGCCACTTCTTCTTCCGTCTGCCCTGGTTTTGCGTCCCTGCAGACGCCTTCTACGATCTGCGCGCAGGCCTGCCCGATCTCCCGGTACCGTTCCACCTCTTCCGGGTCCAGGCGCAGTCTTAAATCTACCAGCTGGCTCTGTACATTTTTTGTCCCTCCGATGCCGGTGTCGGACACATACGTTTTCCCGTCCGCCATTTCCCGGATAAATGCATCCATGGACTCATACCACGGAACCAGTACCACTTCGCCTCCCAGGGGATTCTGCTCTGCTCCCATGCGGGGCGCGTCGCTGGAATCTGCCAGAAGCTTTACCTCTCCGGCGCTGATGACATAATACCCGATCCCTGCTTCCGCATTGGTGCAGACTGCGTTTTTCGCGCCTCCGCTGATCCAGGTGAAATTATCTCTTCTGCTTAAGATCACTCCATCGTAGCTCTGCTCTTTCAGCCAGGCTCTCACCCTTGTCACATGATCCATTATGCTTCCTCCATCTCATGGCAGACGCAGACTTTTCCGGTTTTTCCTGTGGCAAAGATTTCAAATGCCTTGTCTGTATCTTTCAGCGGGAACCGGTGCGTGATGATCTGGCTGGGATGTATTTTCTTGCGGTCCAGAAGTTCTACCAGTTTTTCCATATTTGCGACGCTGGTAACCCAGGATCCGTGCAGCGTCAGATTCTTATGGAGAAGCAGCGGACTTGGCTCAAAAGTAACCGTTCCCTGCTCGCCAAGGAAGACTACATTTCCCCACATTCTTGCCACTTCCAGACATCTGTGGCGTCCGATGGCGCTTCCGGAGCAGTCGATCGCTACTTCCACGCCCTTGCCATTTGTCATCTTCATTACATTTTCCACCATCTGATCGTCGCCCAGCAGCACTTCGTCCGCGCCGATCTTTTTAGCCATCTCCAGACGTTCCTCTGCAATATCCACGGCAATGGTCTGCGCGCCCAGTGCCTTTGCCAGAATGATCGCGGCCTGTCCGACCGGCCCCTGCCCCATGACCAGAACTTTGTCGTTTCCGGAAACATTTGCCCGAAGCAGTCCCTGATAAGCGGTTCCGAATCCGCAGGCGATCATGGCGCCGTCCTCATAGGTCAGAAAATCCGGCAGATGGATGCAGGTGCTGACATCCGCTACCATATATTCTGCCAGCGCGCCGTCTCTCTGCCATCCGTAAGCCCGGCGCTCCGGATTCTGGCAGTTGATGAAGAAGCCTTTGCGGCATTCGTCGCAATAACCACATCCCTGAATATGGTACACAACCACCCGGTCTCCGATCTGAAAATCGCTCACATCTTCGCCCACTTCCACAACCTGTCCGCTGGGCTCGTGTCCTGCGATCACATCGTCATATCTTGCGCCGCCGGTCTTATCCGTGTGTTCAAAATAAATGTATTTCAGGTCGCTTCCGCACAGGCTTGCCGCCTTCATTTTCAAAAGCACCTGTCCCGGGCCCGGATGGGGAACCGGAACCTGTACCGCTTCAACCTTTGCTCCGCCCGGCAGTTTCATTCCAAGCATTGTCTCAGGAATCTTGTTTTCCATAGTGATCATCCTCCTACGTTTTTTTATTCTGGCTTTAGTATAGCACGCTTCCCTTCTCCCATAAATTCCTTATTCTATCCATTGATGGACTATCTTCCACTTTTCTATTCCGGATAAAAATAGTCGCCATTCTGATAATCTCTGGGGGAAACACCCACCACCTTCTTAAAAATACGGGAAAAATAATACTGATCCTCATACCCTAAGGCGGCCGCCGCTTCGTAAACATACATCTGTCCTGACTTCAGAAGCTTGCAGGCCTCCTGCATTTTCAGATGGATAAAAAATTCCACCGGAGATTTTCCGGTCTGTGCCTTAAAGATCGCGTTCAGATAGCTTTTGGACAATTCCACTTCCCGGGAAATATCAGAAAGCGTCAGATTTTTATTTAAATTCTGATACATATAGCGGACCACCTGGGTCACATGCCGGTCCGAGGTGGTGCTTTCGTCCATCTTTTCCCGAAAATAGATTTCTGACAGGATCAGCGCGAGCACCTGGGAAATGTATATAAAATTTCCTAATGTATAGTTGCGCTCCAGAACCCGGAACAAAAGTTTGAAAAGGACCATCATACGGTTGTCGCTGGCCCGGGACGACAGGTGGATCACCCGGCACTCCTGCACCGGATAATAGGAAATGCTTTCTCCTTTAAAATGGACCCACAAAATGCTCCAGGGTTCTTTTTCGTCCGCATAATACCGGTGGCGTTTATGCCGGGGAATGCAGAACGCGTCTGACCGGCCCAGGTGGTATTTGCGCCCCTCCACCTCGATGATCCCTTTTCCTTCCGTACAATAGATAAGAATATACTGATCCGCCCCTTCTTCCCGCTCCCGGTAGTGTTCTCTGGCCCGGGGGAAAAATCCCACGTCCGTCAGATATGCCGCCCGGATCAATGGATGCGCCATATATTCGGTAAAAGATTCCGTAGGGATGATCAGATACGTTTCATCCCGGAATCCTTCCGCTTTTCCGATCCCGTCTGTCATTTGCTCCCGCCTCCTTATAATTTTTCCGATGCAAAACCCGCCTGCATCTCCAGGCTCTTCTATGGGTTCACTATAGCACTGCAGTGGAATATTGTCCATGTTTTTATCATTTATGCCATTCCTGCACCGCTTTTGCTATGCTATTCTAAAGGCAGAAAATACAAAACACAGCGATCGAATGTAAAGGAAAAACGAAAGGAGACATTGTTATGGCAGCAACACGTGTACAAGTGTGGGAGGAACAGGCGATCATCCCTACTTATCCTGCGGCGGCACCGGAGAAAAGCCCTCTTTTCCTGGAAAACCGCGCTTACCAGGGGAGCAGCGGAAGAGTCTATCCCCTTCCTGTCACAGAAAAAATATCCGATGAGAAAGAGGACGTGGCTTATCACGCCATTTACCTGGAAAACGAATATCTGAAGGTGATGATCCTTCCCGAGATCGGCGGCAGGATCCAGCGGGCATACGACAAGACCAACGGCTATGATTTTGTCTATTACAATCATGTGATCAAGCCGGCGCTGGTGGGTCTGACCGGGCCGTGGATCTCCGGAGGCATTGAGTTTAACTGGCCCCAGCACCACCGGCCGTCTACCTATTCTCCGGCAGATTATTTCTATCAGGAGCACGAGGACGGTTCTGCCACAGTCTATGTCAGTGAAATCGACAAAATGTACGGCACCAAGGGCATGGGCGCATTTACCCTGTATCCCGGAAAATCCTATATCGAGATCAAGGGGCAGCTTTACAACCGCACCGATATGCCGCAGACCTTCCTGTGGTGGGCCAATCCGGCGGTCCCGGTCAATCAGCATACATATTCCGTATTCCCGCCGGACGTACATGCAGTCATGGATCACGGCAAACGGGCCGTATCCACCTTCCCCATTGCCACAGGCGAATACTATAAATACGATTATTCGGAGGGCATCGACATTTCCTGTTACCGCAACATCAAAGTGCCCACCTCTTACATGGCAGCGCATTCGGACTACGACTTCATCGGGAACTTTGACGAGAACCTGGACGCAGGTCTTCTCCACGTGGCGGATCACCACATTTCCCCCGGAAAAAAACAGTGGACCTGGGGAAACAGTGACTTCGGCCAGGCCTGGGACCGGAATCTGACGGATGAAGACGGTCCTTACATCGAGCTGATGACCGGCGTCTTCGCAGATAACCAGCCGGATTTCACCTGGCTGAAACCGCAGGAAGAAAAGACATTTACCCAGTACTTCATGCCGTACAAACATGTGGGCCGGGTGAAAAATGCCACCAAAGACGCTTCTGTGAATATAGAACTGGAAAACGGCCTGTGCCACATCAAGGCTTATGCTTCCGGCAAGTATCCGGCCGTATGCATCCGGGTGGAAAAAGATGGAAATGTGCTCTTTTCCGAGACTGCTCCCCTTTCTCCTGTCGACATTTACGATGGAAGCTTTGAGACGGATCTGACAGAACTGACCGGCTGCACCATTTCCATTCGCGATGCATCTGGAAATGTGCTGGTCAGCTACACCCAGAAACCGGCAGAGCTGGAGCCGACGCCTGAACCGGCAGATCCGCTGCTTGCGCCGGAACAGTTAAAATCTACGGAGGAGCTGTATCTGGGCGGGCTTCATCTGGAGCAGTACCGCCACGCTACATATGCGCCGGAGGACTACTATCTGGAAGGCTTAAAAAGAGATCCTTCCGACCTCCGTCTAAACAATGCCTACGGACTTCTTCTCTTCCGCAGAGGCTGCTTTGAGGAGAGCATTCCTTATTTCCGCAGGGCGATTGAGAAACAGACCTGGAAAAACCCCAATCCCTATCACGGGGAATGTTATTTTAATCTGGGGCTTGCGCTGGTGATGACCGGCAGGGACGAGGAGGCGTTTGATGCATTTTACAAGGCTACCTGGAGTTACGAAACCCAGAGCAGCGGTTTCTACTGGCTGGCCTGCCTGTCCTGTAAAAAAGGCGACTATGCGGCGGCTCTGGAGTTTATTGACCAGTCTATGATCCGCAACTGGCACAACATGAAGGCCCGGACTTTGAAGGCCGCCATCCTGCGCGCACTGGACCAGGATCCGTCGGCGCTTCTTGCAGAGTCCTCTTCCATCGACCCGCTGGATATGGGCGTACGCTACGAAAAGGCCCTGATCTGCGGCAGCATGGAGGATTGGAAGCGCATGATGCGCAGGCCGGCCCACAATTATCTGGAGTTGTCCCTGGATTATATGAAAGCCGGATTCTATGAAGATGCCAGAAACATCCTTGCAGCCTGCGAAGATCCATCGCCTATGGTTTCCTATTATCTGGGCTATGCGTGGGAAAAAGACAGAACGGGCAGCACAGTTCCGGGAACATCTTCAGACAGCGGACATACGGAAGACGCTAAAGAAGCCTATGCAAAAGGCGAAGCCGCATGCCCGGACTGCTGCTTCCCCAACCGCGTGGAAGAGGTCGTCATCCTGAACGCCGCCATCCACGCACTGGGCAATGCGCCGAGAGCCCACTACTATCTGGGCTGCCTGTACTATGATAAAAAGCAGTATCAAAAAGCGACCGCCCACTGGCAGACCGCCATTGCCGGGGAGCCGGACTTTGCCATGGCGCACCGGAATCTTGCTATCGCTTACTATAATAAGGAAAAAGATATCGACAAAGCGCTGGCTTCCATGAAGAAAGCGCTGGACCTGGATCCCGGGTATTCCCGGTTCCTGCAGGAATACGACCAGCTCTGCTCCAAGGCAGGCGTTTCCAATGAAAACCGGCTGGCCCTTCTGGAATCCCGCATAGACCTGACGAAAGACCGGGATGCATTGTACATCGAATACATTACACTGTTAAACAACACCTACCAGTACGATAAGGCACTTTCCTGCCTGACCCCCCACAAGTTCCATCCATGGGAGGGCGGCGAAGGAAAAGTCAGCACCCAGTACCGCTACGCGCTGACCCAGAAGGCCATCCGCCTGCTCGGTGAAAAGCAGTACGACGAGGCCATCCGCCTGCTGGAAGCAACCAAGGTTTACCCGGAAAATCTGGGCGAAGGCAAGCTCCCCAACGTACAGGACAACATCGCCGACTACTACCTGGGAATCGCATTTGAAGCAAAAGGCGAAACTGACACTGCGGCAGAATATTTCCGCAAAGCTTCCATCGGACTCGACGAACCCGGAAGTGTGCTCTACTACAACGACCAGCCCTCAGACACCATTCTCTACCAGGGTCTGGCGCACGAGAAATTAGGAGAACATGCCGCAGCACGCAAGTGCTTCCACCAGTTGATCTCCTTTGGCGAAAAGCACCTGTTCGACCACGTAGGATATGACTACTTTGCCGTATCCCTGCCGGAAATTGAAGTCTTTCCAAGCAACATCCAGAACCGGAACGACACCTACTGCCATTATCTGATCGCTTTAGGAAATCTGGGACTCGGAAACAGGAAGAAAGCAGAAGAAGAACTGGAAGGCATCCTTGCCGGACAGCCGGGATACCAGGGCGCGATCCAGCATATGATGATGTAACCATCAATGGGGACGGGGGATTTCTGAAAATCCCCCGTCCCCATTGATAGTTTTCCACATTATTTTCCACAAGTTTTCCACATCAACTGTTCAAAATCTATTTTGAGAAGATCTGTAAATTTTTGAATGGTCAGATAATCTCCTTCTACGTTCCCGAATCCATAGGCCGCATAGATCATGGGAACTCCCGCCAGCCGGCAGGCCTGCGCATCGCCCGCCGTGTCGCCTACATATACGGCGTCTTTGATCTGGTTTCGTTCCATGATCAGGCGGATGTTTTCCCCTTTGGGGATCTCTGTATCGCCAAAGCATACATGATCAACAAAATATTCCCCAAGGCCTGTATTTTTCAGGAACGCTTCGATATATCCGGCCTGGCTGTTGCTGACGATCATCAACTGATATCTGCCGCTCAGCTCCCGGATGGTCTCTTCCAACCCCTCGTAAATATGACATGGCGCCGATTCTACCCACTTATTTTCCACACGGTACAGATCCTTTGCCAGACGCTCCTGCTCTTCCGGCGATAATTCCGGAAAAAGATCGTCCATAATCTCGTCCATTGGTTTTCCAAGCTCCGGCGTCATCATCTCTCCAGTCAGCCGTTTTTTGACGGATGGCCATCCTTCCAGCGCTTTGTTCCAGGAATACACAATCTCATCCTTTGCGTCCCACAAGGTTCCGTCTACATCAAAAATGATCGCCTCCATGCTCTTTCTATTCCTCCTCGATCTTCATAATCAGATCCACTCTTCTCTGATGCCGGCCGCCCTCAAATTCTGTATTGAGCCACACATTTACCATATCCTTCGCGGTCTCCACACCCACAATCCTTGCACCGAAGGCCAGGATATTTGCATCATTATGCAATCTCGAAAAACGGGCGGTTACAGATTCAGAGCAGACAGCCGCGCGGATCCCTTTTACCTTATTTGCAGCCAGCGAAATCCCCACGCCGGTGCCGCAGATCAGGATCCCTCTGTCCACTTCTCCGTTTGCCACTGCCCGTGCAACTTTTTCCCCATATACCGGATAATCACAGCTGTCATTTGTATCTGTCCCGAAATTTACCACTTCATACCCGGACTCCTCCAGATATTTCACAATCTCGAATTTCATGTCTACTGCAGCGTGATCATTGCCGATCCCTATCTTCATATTAAAATACCCTCTCTTCCATTTATTTTCCTTTTATATTATAATGGGTTCGGTACGAATACGCAACAAAAGGAGACCGGAATATGATAAAACTGATAGCCAGCGACCTGGACGGCACTTTACTACAAAACGGAGCCCAGCGCCCTTCGCCGAAGATTTTTGACCTGATTCTGCGCCTGAAAGAAAAAGGCATCCATTTCGCGGCGGCCAGCGGGCGGCAGCTTTACAGCCAGCACCAGCTCTTTGCCCCTGTAAAAAATGACATTTCCTATATCGCAGAAAATGGCTCTCTGTGCGTCTGCCGCGGGCAGGTGATCGCAAAAGGGATCATCGAACGGGACCTAGGACTTCGCATCATCCAGGCTTCCGGAGAATTCGAGGGCAGCCACACACTTCTCTCCTGCGAAAGCCACTGTTACACCGATTCCACCAGCGAAACATTTATCCGCCATCTGCGCGATGAACTTCTCAACGACATTGTTTACTGCCCGGATCTTTCCAGCATACAGGAGCCTTTCCTCAAACTGGCAGCCTGCGATTTCCACGGCACCGACAATCTGCTGCCCTACTTCAAAAAGCGGTTCGGAAACCAGATTGAAGTCGTCACCTCCGGCAACCTGTGGGTAGACTTCATCGCCCCCGGCGCCAACAAAGGCACCGCACTTAAGGCCCTGGCCGAACACCTCGGCATCGCACCGGAAGAATGCATCGCATTTGGCGACCAGTATAATGACATCGAAATGCTGGAATATGCCGGCATTGGGTACGCCATGAAAAACGCCGCTCCCGGCGTGGAAAAACACGCAGACGCCGTCACCGACTCCGTAGAAAAAGTCCTCACAGCATTGCTGCAAAATGCAAATTAGGACGTAGACTTTTTGCAAAGGTCTACGTCCCAATTTGCATTTTACCCTGTACCTTTTTGCATTTTACCCTGTACCCTACTCAATATTTTCATCATCCAGCCTGTGGAAATCTCGATTTTGTCCAAATACATGTACCAGCGGAATGACTTTGATAAAGCAGTTATAGCTGCCTTTTTTGATGAATTCGCGCAGCTGGATGTATTCTTTTGAGTTGCACACGCAGCTCATCTGTACCTTGGGTTCTCTGGAGTATCCGCCCACGGCGTCATGGTAAATGGTAACGCTTTTGTGGATTGTATTGATGATGAAGTCTTCCACTTCTTCCATTTTCTGATCGCCGATGATCTGCATGTCATACAATTTGGGCCCCAGGTTGAACACTACGTAGTTCATGGCGTTTACGTAAATCAGCTGTCCGGCGAAGGCATACGCCAGTGTATCCAGATCAAATGCCGTTGCCATGAACAGAATGATCAGCACTTCTTCGAAATAGTATATTTTCTTTAGCTCTATGGATTTCCAGACGCATTTTTTGAGAATTTTGGCCACTGTATCGTCGCCGCCGTAGGAAAATCCGATCCGATAGGGAATCCCGATCCCGACTCCGTATATTACGCCGAATACGGCAAGTGCGATCAGCTTATCTTCAAACACAATCTGGATATCCACGAAACTTAAGACGGACAAAACTGCCGGATACAGTATGGACAGGATCACGATGTTGGATGCGTCTTTTTTCCCGAGTGTAAACCATGTGGTGATCAGGATCAGGATTGTGATCGCATAGTATACAAAGGAGTAATTGATTCCGGTGAAATGTTCCACAGTCAGGGAGATTCCGGTTATTCCAGGGGCTGCCAGGCCGTTCGGAATCAAAATCCAGTTGGTGGATATACTACAGCACAGGCATCCGGCAATCAGCATACAGGCCTGTTTTATGATTTCCTGCGGAGACTTTCGAAATACGGCTGTCTTCTTTTCTGCCCCGTCTCTTTGCGCTGCGCTGGTCTTTCCGTCTCCTGCGCGGTCCTTACTCGTTTCTGCCTTACTCGTTTCGGTCTTACTCATCTCTGTCTTACTCGTTTCTGTCCTGCTTCTATCTGCCTCTCTCATTCCCGTACGCTCCATAATATATCTCTGCCTTTCTTATGTTCTGCCTTCTTAGATTTTTCTGAATGCGCCTGCCCCCTGTCATTCATCTTATACGAAAAACCCCCGGAAGTCTACACTTCCGGGGGAATATTCTTTTCTTATCAAGCTTTGAAAGCTATTCTATGCTGTCAGATCTCGATTACTCGATGATGTTCTTAACAACACCAGAACCTACGGTACGTCCACCCTCACGGATAGCGAAACGAAGTCCTTCTTCCATAGCTACCGGATGAATCAGCTCAGCTGTCATCTCGATGTGGTCGCCAGGCATGCACATCTCTGTTCCTTCCGGAAGCATGCAGACACCTGTTACGTCAGTTGTTCTGAAGTAGAACTGCGGACGATAGTTGTTGAAGAACGGAGTATGACGTCCACCTTCATCTTTGGTCAGAACGTATACCTGAGCGGTAAATTTGTGGTGGCAGGTTACAGAACCTGGTTTACACAGAACCTGACCTCTTTCGATCTCAGTTCTCTGGATACCACGAAGCAGGGCACCGATGTTGTCACCAGCCTGAGCCTCGTCAAGCAGCTTACGGAACATCTCAACACCTGTTACAACAGTCTTCTTGGTCTCCTCATGGATACCAACGATCTCTACTTCATCAGATACGTGAAGAGTACCACGCTCTACTCTACCAGTAGCAACGGTTCCACGACCTGTGATGGAGAATACGTCCTCTACAGGCATCAGGAACGGCTTGTCAACGTCACGCTCCGGATCCGGAATGTAGCTGTCAACAGCATCCATCAGTTCCATGATCTTGTCTCCCCACGGTCCTTCCGGCTCTTCCAGAGCTTTCAGAGCAGAACCCTGGATGATCGGAGTGTCATCTCCCGGGAACTCATACTCGTCAAGCAGTTCACGGATTTCCATCTCAACCAGCTCAAGCAGCTCTTCATCGTCTACCATATCGCATTTGTTCATGAATACTACGATGTACGGTACACCTACCTGACGGGACAGAAGGATGTGCTCTCTTGTCTGAGCCATAACACCGTCAGTAGCAGCTACTACAAGGATAGCTCCGTCCATCTGAGCAGCACCAGTGATCATGTTCTTTACGTAGTCAGCATGTCCTGGGCAGTCAACGTGTGCGTAGTGACGTTTCTCTGTCTCGTACTCAACGTGTGCAGTAGAGATAGTGATTCCACGCTCTCTCTCTTCCGGAGCCTTGTCGATGTTGTCGAATGCAACCTCTGCGTTACCAGCTACTCTCTTGGACAGAACCTTTGTGATAGCTGCAGTCAGAGTGGTTTTACCATGGTCAACGTGACCGATGGTACCAATATTACAATGCGGTTTTGTTCTTTCAAATTTAGCTTTTGCCATTTTGAATATCCTCCTTATTATAGCGCCTTGTTTCAGGCATTTTTATAATACGTTTTAACTCGGCTAAGATTGATTATATTTCAAATCATACAGTTTTTCAAGCCTTTTTCATATTTAATTACTCATTATTTTTACCAGACAGTACTTTTTCCTGTACGGACTTCGGAACCGGCTCGTATTTTTCGAAGAACATGGAGTAGTTTCCACGTCCCTGAGTCCGGGAACGAAGGTCTGTTGAGTAACCAAACATCTCAGACAACGGTACATATCCACGTACGATCTTTCCGCCGCCCAGGTCGTCCATACCCTCAATACGTCCACGACGGGAGTTGATATCTCCGATTACGTCGCCCATGTATTCTTCCGGCATGGTTACTTCCACCTTCATGATAGGCTCAAGCAGAACCGGTGCAGCCTTCTTCATTGCATCCTTGAATGCAAGAGAACCTGCGATGTGGAATGCCATTTCACTGGAGTCTACCTCATGGTAAGATCCGTCGTATACATTTGCATGAATGCCGACTACCGGGAATCCGCCCAGGATACCGGCCTTCATAGCCTCTTCGATACCCTCGCCTACAGCCGGGATGTATTCTTTCGGAATTGCTCCTCCGACTACAGTAGACTCAAACTTAAATGTCTCTTCTCCATTGACATCCATGGGCTCGAATTTCACTTTACAGTGTCCGTACTGTCCACGTCCACCAGACTGTTTTGCGTACTTGCTGTCCACATCCACAGCCTTTGTAAATGCTTCCTTGTATGCAACCTGCGGAGCACCTACATTTGCTTCTACCTTGAACTCACGTAACAGTCTGTCTACGATGATCTCCAGGTGAAGCTCACCCATTCCGGCGATAATGGTCTGTCCAGTCTCCTGGTCAGTATGTGCACGGAAGGTCGGGTCTTCTTCTGCAAGTTTCGCAAGAGATTCTCCAAGTTTGCCCTGGGAAGCCTTGGTCTTGGGCTCGATCGCCAGCTCGATAACCGGCTCCGGGAACTCCATGGACTCCAGGATTACCGGATGCTGCTCGTCACAGATGGTATCACCTGTGGTGGAGAACTTAAATCCGATCGCTGCTGCGATATCTCCGGAATATACCTTGTCAAGCTCCTGTCTCTTGTTCGCATGCATCTGAAGGATACGTCCTACACGCTCCTTCTTGCCCTTTGTTGCGTTTAATACATAGGAACCGGAGTTTACGGTTCCGGAATAAACTCTGAAGTAAGCAAGTTTTCCTACGAACGGGTCTGTCATGATCTTGAATACCAGAGCGGAGAACGGCTCTTCATCAGAAGAATGTCTCTCCACTTCATTTCCGTCCTCATCCACACCCTTGATCGCCGGGATGTCGGTCGGAGCGGGCATGAACTCAAGGATTGCGTCCAGAAGCTTCTGAACACCCTTGTTTCTGTAAGCAGATCCGCAGCAAACCGGTACTGCTGTACACTCGCAGGTAGCTTTTCTTAATACGGCTTTCATTGCCTCTACAGAAGGCTCGTCACCTTCCAGGTATTCCATCATCAGATCGTCATCCAGTTCGCAGATCTTCTCTACCAGCTCGGTGTGGTAAAGCTCTGCGTCGTCCTGCATATCTTCCGGAATATCTGTTACGGAAATGTCATCGCCCTTTTCATCGTTGTAGATGTAAGCCTGCATCTCAAACAGGTCGATGATTCCCTTGAAATCGTCTTCTTTTCCAATTGGCAGCTGCAGACAGATCGCATTTTTGCCAAGTCTTGTCTTGATCTGCTCAACGGCATTATAGAAGTCTGCACCTAAAATGTCCATCTTATTGATGAACGCCATACGCGGTACATTGTAGGTGTCTGCCTGACGCCATACATTTTCTGACTGCGGCTCAACACCACCCTTTGCACAGAACACGCCGACAGCGCCGTCCAGTACACGTAAGGAACGCTCAACCTCTACCGTGAAGTCAACGTGGCCCGGGGTATCAATGATGTTGATACGATGCTCCAGAGCACCCTTTTTCGGTTTTGTCTTTTCCTCCAAAGTCCAGTGGCATGTGGTAGCGGCTGAAGTGATCGTGATACCTCTTTCCTGCTCCTGCTCCATCCAATCCATGGTTGCAGTACCTTCATGAGTATCACCGATCTTATAGTTCACTCCGGTGTAATACAGGATACGCTCAGTCAGTGTTGTCTTACCGGCATCAATATGAGCCATAATACCAATATTTCTTGTTCTATCTAATGGATATTCTCTTCCAGCCATTGTTGCCTCCTAGAATCTGTAATGAGCAAATGCCTTATTTGCTTCAGCCATCTTGTGCATATCTTCTTTTCTCTTAACGGCTGCACCTGTATTGTTTGCAGCATCCATGATCTCATTCGCCAGTCTTTCTTCCATAGTCTTCTCGCCTCTTGCGCGGGAGAAGTTGGTCAGCCAGCGAAGCGCCAGAGCCTGTCTTCTGTCAGCTCTTACTTCGATCGGCACCTGGTAGGTTGCACCACCGATACGTCTTGCCTTTACCTCAAGTACTGGCATGATGTTGTTCATAGCCTCCTCGAATACTTCGATCGCCGGCTTGTCGGTCTTTTCTGCAACTCTTTCAAATGCTCCGTATACGATCTTCTGTGCGATACCTTTCTTACCATCTAACATAATGTTATTGATAAGCTTGGTAACCACTTTATTATTGTATAACGGATCCGCTAATACGTCTCTTTTCTGAGTATGTCCTTTACGTGGCACGGTCCTTCCCTCCTTAAACATAATGATTAATTCATCGGTACTCACATGTGTCTTTCTAATGATACAGTGTAGTGCGGGGCATACGTTGTATATACCTTGCAACTTACATAATCATAGTTCTGTTTGTGACTACATTACTTTGTTTCTACTTCTTTGCGTCTTTCGGTCTCTTAGCGCCGTATTTGGAACGGGCCTGTCTTCTCTTTGCAACACCTGCTGTATCCAGGGTTCCACGAACGATGTGATATCTGGTACCCGGAAGGTCTTTTACTCTTCCGCCACGGATCAGAACCACGCTGTGCTCCTGAAGGTTGTGTCCTTCACCCGGGATGTAGCTTGTTACCTCGATACCGTTGGACAGACGAACTCTGGCGATTTTTCTAAGAGCTGAATTCGGCTTCTTCGGTGTAGCTGTCTTAACAGCTGTGCAAACGCCTCTCTTCTGAGGAGCAGATGCATTGATACTTCTCTTTCTAAGAGAATTGTATCCTTTCTGAAGTGCCGGAGCTGTAGACTTCTTTACAGATGTCTGACGTCCTTTTTTTACAAGCTGGTTAAATGTTGGCATTCTCTTTCACCTCCTACGATTATAATAAGTTGCCATTCATTTCCATGAATCCGCGCGCACAAAAAATAGAATGCATTTCTATGCACGCTCAACTAGTGTATTACGTTTTTGCGGCCTTGTCAAGGTGTTTCTCCGGAATTTGGAATTTGGGACGTAGACTTTTTGCAAAGGTCTACGTCCCAAATTGCATTTCAGGGTGTACCAAAATGAAAATAAGGGTGTACCCGATTAGATTTCCACAAAGAAACATCGGGACTTGTTTGCCGCAAATCCCGATGTTCTTTCTCGTTTTTTCTGCTTCTATGTTATATTCTGCCGCAGTTTTCTCCTGACGCAGTTTAAGCTTCTGTTTCTTCTTCATTTTCTGAAGTATTATGAACTTCCTGAACACGAACTACGATTGTTTCTGGATCTGTCAATATATCAATCTTCGGATTCTTCGCAATGTCCAGATCTTTTACATGAACCGCATCGCCTGCGTGAAGTTCGCCCGCATCGATTTCTACTTTATCTACCAGCGCATCCGGATAAGCCCGGAATGAAATTTCTTCCAGCATCTGCTCCAGTACGCCACCAATCACTTTCTCATGATTCAGAAGAACGATCTCTGCTACTGAATGCACTTTTTCGCCGCTGACCAGCGCCTGGAAATCCACTTCTTCCAGCTGCCCCTTCAAAGAATTATATATTACATCTTTAATCAGCACGTTGTAGGAAGTTCCTTCCACATCCAGGGTAATCGTACTTCCCTTTCCATTGGTTTTCAAAAGACGTTCTACATCCTGCTTATTCATCTTGACCGGAATAGACGTCTCAATTTCCTTGCCAATCACATTGCCGGTAACAAAACCTTCTCTTCTTAATTTTTTAGCTTTTACTTCTTTTGATCTTTTTTCAGCTTTTAAAGTATCCATTTTATCTCTTCCTCCAAAAATCTGACAGGTTTTCTTGTTACATGTTTATTATAACACCTATTACAGATTCAGATTCACCAATTATCCACATTTTCCACGGGAAAAATTGTGCAGTTTTCCACCACCATGTAAATGGGGACGGAGGATTTCCGGAAATCCCCCGTCCCCATTTA
>NZ_JACJLV010000043.1 GCF_016902415.1 Mordavella massiliensis
ATATTTAGTAACCGTATATATTTATATATTTCATATGGAATTCGCAGTCCTTGGAGAGGGACAAAAAACACTACTACAATAGTATGAGGAGAAGGATAACGAAAGTTGTCCCGTGAGAAAAAATGGAGAGAAAGATCAGTAAATTAGTTTCAAATGTTGGAGAAAATGCAAAAAATATCCTGGAGAAATCCAAAGAGATTACCATTCGTATGGCTGATCAGAATGAAGATGGTGAATTTGATCTGGAAGATGTGACTATTGTGGCTGGAAATGTCGGACATACGGTAAAGAAGAAAGCGCATGCTTTGAAAGAAACTGTAGACGAGAAAGCACGGCAGTTGGAATTGAAAACATTGCAGCCGCTATTTTTAGAGGAGTTGAATGATACAGATTTTGTAATACCTAAGTTTATCAGGTTGACTGAAAAAGATAAAAAATATGTGGAAAGCGAAGTTTGTCAAAATTCGATTGGCTTCCGATCTGATAAAAAAGATCTTCGCATGATAAATATTTTTCGCGATTCTATAGATAAGTTCGGGTTGTCATTCTATCCAGACTGCAATGAAGAATTTTACTATGTAAATCCAAGTGATCATGAAATGTATATTGCACTTGACGAATATTTTAACTACTTAAAACAAGCACGCATTAATGAATTACAAAAAATCGCCCAGGATCTTGGGGCAAAACATTTTAAAGTCACATATAAAGAACAGAAAGCTTCATTTTCAAAGAAGAAAAAAGAAGGAAAAGCAAGGGAAGGAATTACAGCTGTAAACGCAGAACAAAACATTGAAGGCAGGGATTACATAGCGGCAGAAATAGCAGCAGAGATGAGCTTTCCAGGACACGATCCAGTGAAACCAAAATTGAAATATTTAAAATATGATCCCAGTATCAATAATCTCATAGAAATGCGAATGAATGAACACAGTCCTATATTGCATCAAAAACTTATGATTAAACTCAGTAATTCTTCTGGTTTGAAGGAGAGTGAGGCAGTAAAAATAGATGCTGTTATAAAAGGAATGAAATGCGGAGGAAATGCGACTCTTGTAAGCGAGACACAGAATGAATCCAGAAGGTATCTGGAGTACGAAATAGACTTTTAGGATGGTGACTAAACAAGTATATTAGTTCCTGGAAAATCCTCTTAAAAAGAGTTGACATGGAATAAAATCGGTGATAGTTTTATCACAATAAAAGCATTTTCATTTCTAATGGTTCACCTCTTGGCGGTGTCTGCCGCATCGAACATTCTGACTTTATTCGTCAAAAGAAATCTCAATGCTTTGTATCCCAATCAAACAATGCAGAGAGGTTTCCAGATGGCGGATGCCTCCTGCGAATCATTCATTTTAAAGGAGGAAACAGGATGGAAAAAAGACTGAATCGTCTGTATAAGGCGCGCCTATTCGTTATGATTTTCGAGGATAAGAAGAAACTGTTAGAATTGTATAATGCAGTCAGTGGAAAACATTATGAAGATCCGGAACTTCTGGAGATCAACACCCTGGAAAACGCCATCTATATGTCGATGAGAAATGATCTGTCTTTTCTTATTGACGCTAGGTTGTCGCTTTATGAGCATCAATCCACGTATAGTCCAAACCTTGCATTGCGTTTTTTGTTTTATCTGTCAGATATTCTGTCGGGGATGACAGCGGATGCCAACCTCTATGGAACGAAAAAAGTACAAATTCCGGCGCCCCGGTTCGTGGTTTTTTATAACGGAGAAGAAGAACAGCCGGACCGACAGATTCTGAAACTTTCCGAACTATATGCAGTGAAGGAAGAAGTCCCGAAGCTGGAGATGGAAATATTGATGCTGAATGTGAATCAGGGACATAACCCGGAGTTGATGGAAGCCTGCCATACATTATGGGAATATGCAGAATATACAGGGCGGGTGAGAAGGTATGCCAAAGACCAGCCCATTGCGGAGGCGGTAGAGCGTGCCATTACAGAGTGTATCCGAGAAGGGGTCTTAAAGGAGTTCTTGGAGAAGAATCGCAGGGAGGCGAAGAACGTGAGTATTTATGAATACGATCAGGAAAAACATATCCGACAGGAGCGCGAGGAAGCCTGGGAAGCTGGCGAACGAAAGGGAGAAGAGAATAAATTAAAGAATCAGATTCAGAAAAAGCTTGCAAAGGGTAAATCTGTTTCCGAGATTGCAGAGGCTCTGGAAGAAGAGGAAGATACTATCCAAAGGCTTGTGAAGGAACTATCATGATTGAAGTTTATTACGTGGAAGATGACGAAACAATTGGTAAGTCTGTAAAAGAATATTTGGAGCAGCAGAATTGCAAAGTGACTGTTTTTGATAGGATTGCCGATGTCAAGAAAGCCCTGATCGGTCATTTGCCTATGATCGTCCTGCTGGACTGGAATATGCCGGACGGACAGGGAAATGAATTGTGCCTCTGGATCCGGGAAAGATGGAAAACTTTGCCTGTTATCTATTTGACGGTTCGCGGTGATTCCCATGACATTGTTACCGGCTTCCAAAACGGGGCGGATGATTATGTGGTAAAGCCCTTTGATCTTGCTGTTTTGTATTCCCGTATTCTGGCTCTGCTACGGAGAACCAAAACCGTAACCGATACAAAGCTATTCTGTGATGACCTGATGTTGGATAAGGAGAAAACAGCTGTCTATGACGGGCAGAAGGAAATTGTTGTAAGCCAGCCGGAGTACAGACTTCTCCTGATCCTGATGGAAAACAAGGGAAAAACGATTACCAGAAACCTGTTATTAGAGCAGGTTTGGGATTGCAGCGGAAATTATGTGAACGATAATACGCTGACGGTCACAATGAAAAGACTGCGGGAAAAGCTGAACTATCCAGCCTGCTTAAAAACGATCCGAAGTTTTGGCTACCGTATGGAGGACACACAATGAGTAAAAAGTGGAAACACAATATACTTTTGATTTTTCCGTTTGTTGTTTTTGCGGCGGGCACGATATTTACCGCCGCTTTTTTCTTGCATACGTACTGGCAGATTGCATTTGAACATATTTCGGCATTGTGCGAAACCATATTGGCAAATGTTCCTGAAGCAGAGCCGCAGTTATTAGCGGCACTGAAAGAGTATCATTCATTGACGGAAGAAAAACTTAAGGGGAACGATTATCTGGAAAAATACGGATACCGGGCCGATGATTTTTGCTATGATTTCTCGCCGGATACAGTGCTTTTCCCGATTCTGTTTTTTCTTGTGACTGCCTGCGCCTTTGCGGCCGCAATCTTTCTGTTCCGCAGAAAAAATCGAAAGAGGATCGCGGATCTGACGGCCTATTTGGAGCAGGTCAATATTGGCGCAGGGGGGACGCTGGTACAAACGCAGGAAGATGAATATTCCCATCTGCAGGACGAGATATACAAAACAGTTACATCGCTTTACCAAACAAGAGAAATGGCAGTTGCCGCAAAGAAAAATTTCGCAGAGAACCTGGCCAATATCGCACACCAACTGAAAACACCGATCACATCGGCCTTTTTGTCGTTGCAGCTTATGGAAAAAGAGGTTCCCGGAACTTACGCAGAACAGGTCAGACAGCAGTTGAAACGATTAAACCGTCTGGAAGAATCCTTGCTTATGCTTTCTAAAATTGATGCCGGAACGCTGCCGCTCAAGCGGGAAAAGGTTGATCTTTATACTGTGTTAAATCTGGCGTCAGATAATCTAAACGACCTATTGCGGAATAATCATATTACTGTTGACATTCCGGAAAATGGCTGTATCGAATTTTTGGGAGATTTAGAGTGGACAATGGAAGCCCTCATCAATCTCATAAAGAATTGTATGGAACATTCCAAACCGGGCGGCGTAGTCCATTGTGAATACTCTGGCAACCCTCTCTATGTAGAAATTCGTGTATGGGATGACGGGGCGGGTTTTGATAAAGAGGACTTACCGCATCTTTTTGATCGTTTTTACCGGGGACGGTGTGCTGCTCCCGATGGAATCGGAATTGGCCTGGCTCTTGCCCGTTCCATTTTTGAATTGCAGAATGGAACCATAACCGCCCGCAATCTGCAAACTGGCGGCGCTTGTTTTGAAATAAGGATATACAGTCACTGAGATGTCACTTTACTTTGCTATACTGTACGCAAAGCGGTCCCTTTATGCCGTGGAATGCGCGGGAGACAGAGGAAGGAGAAAGTGACATGGAAATACTAAGATGCGAAAATGTCCGTAAGGTGTATGGCTCCGGAGACAATCAGGTCGTGGCGCTTAACCACATTAACTTGTCCGTACAAAAAGGAGAATTTGTAGCAATCGTAGGGGCATCCGGTTCGGGAAAATCTACACTGTTGCATATCTTGGGAAGTGTGGATCAGCCGACAGAAGGGAAAGTCCTGATAGAGGGGACAGAACTATCTGCCATGAACCGGACGCAGGCAGCCATCTTCCGGCGCAGAAAGGTCGGGCTGGTCTATCAGTTTTATAACCTGATCCCCACCCTGACTGTCCGGAAAAATATACTTATGCCGCTCTTGTTAGACAAACGAGGACCCAATCAAGAATACTTTGAGCAGATTGTACATTCCCTGGGAATCGAAGACAAACTGGAATCACTGCCAGGCCAGCTTTCCGGCGGACAGCAGCAGCGCGTCGCCATCGCCCGCTCTCTGATCTATCGCCCGGCTCTCCTGCTTGCCGATGAACCGACAGGCAACCTGGATCGGAAAAACGGAGAGGAAATTATTGACTTGCTAAAATTATCTAACCGTAACCTGGAACAGACGATTCTTTTGATTACCCATGATGAAAAGATCGCATTGGAGGCGGATCGCATCATTACCATAGAAGATGGGAAAATCGTCGGCGATCATTTCCGCGATACAGCTAAGTGGCACAAAGGGATCCTCGAGGAGAAAGGTCGGTGAAGGATATGTGGAAAGACTATTCGATAGGATTCATCAAAAAGAATCGGGCTTCCAGCGTATCTGTTCTGGTTGCGGCGTTTATTTCTGCTCTGTTTCTTTCTTTGCTGTGCGGTTTATTTTATAACTTCTGGAATTATGAAATAGAATCCGTTGTTTTAGAAGAAGGAAACTGGCAGGGACGCATTAGTGGGGCGTTCGAAGAAGATGAAGTGTCTGAAATTGAAAATTTCGCCAATGTAAAAACGGCTTTGATTAATGAGGATTTATCAGACGGGCAGACTCTTGTAGTCGATATCCGCTTCGATGACATGAGGGCCGTGTATCAGGATATGCCTCTGATCGCCCGGCAGTTAGGTATTCCTGAAACTTCCGTATCGTATCATGAATCACTATTGTCAAGTTATTTCATCAACGATCCGCAGGACAGCAATCCGCCCTTATTGATGGCTTTTTATCTCTTTGTACTCCTGCTTGTGTCGGTGTCGTTGATTTTAATCATTCATAACTCGTTTTCTGTATCTATGAATGCCCGTGTACATCAGTTTGGCATCTTTTCCAGCATTGGGGCGACGCCGAGGCAAATTCGCACCTGTCTTTTACAGGAAGCGGCGATGCTTTGTGTGATTCCTGTTTTGATCGGAAGTTTTGTCGGAATCGCTTTGACCTTCGGAGCCATCCAGGCAGTCAATATTCTCGCCGATGGTATTGTCGGCAGACATGAAGCTGCCTTTGCCTATCATCCGCTGGTGTTTGCAGTCATGATTCTGACCTCGTTTTTGACGGTACTGATTTCTGCCTGGCTGCCAGCCAGGAAATTGAGCAAGATGACCCCACTGGAAGCCATAAAAAACACGGGAGAATTACAGCTAAAACGGAGAAAAAAATCCCGTATTCTTGCGCATTTATTTGGAACCGAAGGGGAGCTTGCCGGGAATGCGCTGAAAGCACAGAGAAAATCTCTGCGGACCGCCACGCTGTCGCTGACCCTCTCTTTTCTGGGCTTTGCTCTCATGCTGAGCTTTTTTACTCTATCCGGGATCAGCACAAACCATACTTACTTTGAGCGCTACCAGGATGCATGGGATGTGATGGCAACCCTCAAGGACACAGAGATCGGGGACTTTTCTCACACGGATGAAATCCATGCTTTGGCTGATACAGACAGTGTGATCTATCAAAAGGCAAACGCCGTTTGTTCTATTGGGGCGGACGCCCTCAGCGAAGAGGTCAAAAGCCTGGGCGGTCTTGATGGGATAGCCGGAAGTGAGGTCAGTATGGCGGATGGGATCTATGCCATTCAGGCTCCCATCGTCATCATGGACGACAGCAGTTTTGCCGCATACTGCGAACAGATCGGCGTCTCTTCGCCGGAGAACGGGAGCGTTGTCCTGAACCGCATTTGGGATAACAGAAACAGCAATTTCAGATACAAGGAATACGTTCCGTTTTTGTCAGGGAACCAGGACGCGGTGACTTTGCGGAACCCGGAAGATGCCGCTGCGGCTGTGGCGATCCCGGTTCTTAGCCTTACACAGGAACCGCCGGTTTTGAGAGAGGAATATGACAACTATGCATTAGTCCAGTTTGTGTCCTTCTCCACCTGGAAACAAATCCAGGGAACGATTGGAAACGCCCAGCCAGACACCTATATCCGCATTCTTTCAGAAAAAGATAGAACCCTGACAGAACTGAGCGCGATCGAGAACGAGCTGACGAATGTGCTGGGGCATGACATTTCTTTCGAGGTAGAAAACCGGATTCAGGAAAAGATAGACAATAATGCCATGTTGAACGGATACAAACTGATCATTGGGGCGCTGTGTGTGCTGCTGGCCCTCATCGGGATCGCCAATGTATTTTCCAACACACTGGGATTTGTCCGGCAGAGAAAAAGAGAATTTGCGAGATATATGTCCATCGGCATGACGCCGGAGGGTATGCGAAAAATGTTTTGTGTCGAGGCCCTCGTCATCGCAGGCCGCCCTGTTCTGATCACGCTGCCGGTCACCGCTGTGTTTGTGTGGCTGATGATACGGGCAAGCTACCTGAACCCGATGGAATTTTGGTCGGCGGCTCCCATCGTTCCTGTCGCGCTTTTTATCGCAGTGCTTTTTGGCTTTGTGGGGCTGGCATATTACCTGGGCGGCAGGCAGATCCTGAAGTGTGATCTGGTAGAAGTATTGCAGAGTGATTATATGTGATACAGTGTAACTTTCATTGATGTGATTTTTAAAATCCCCGGCGTTGACAAACACCGGGGCTCTCTTTATAATTAAAAGATAGCCTAAATACAGGAGGAAATTATGCAAAAATACGGAGTAAATGAATTAAGAAGGATGTTCCTGGAGTTCTTCGAGAGCAAGGGACATCTGGCAATGAAGAGTTTTTCATTGGTACCTCATAATGATAAGAGCCTTTTGCTCATCAATTCCGGCATGGCGCCGCTTAAGCCTTATTTTACCGGACAGGAGATCCCGCCCTGCAAGCGTGTGACTACCTGCCAGAAATGTATCCGTACCGGAGATATTGAAAATGTAGGAAAGACAGCCCGTCACGGTACATTTTTTGAAATGCTGGGAAACTTTTCTTTTGGTGACTATTTTAAGAAAGAATCCATCGGCTGGACCTGGGAGTTCCTGACCGAGGTAGTAGGCCTTGATCCGGACAGACTCTATCCGTCGGTTTATCTGGATGATGATGAAGCGTGGGAGATCTGGAATAAAGACATCGGCATCCCGGCGGAGCGCATCTTCCGTTTTGGAAAAGAGGACAATTTCTGGGAGCACGGAAGCGGCCCCTGCGGTCCCTGCTCGGAAGTTTACTATGACAGAGGGCCGGAGTTTGGGTGCGGCAAACCGGATTGTACTGTAGGCTGCGACTGCGACCGGTACATGGAAATCTGGAATAACGTATTTACCCAGTTTGATAATGACGGCAATAACAACTATACCGAACTGGAGCAGAAAAATATCGATACCGGCATGGGCCTGGAGCGTCTGGCCTGCATCGTCCAGGATGTAGAATCCATGTTTGATGTAGACACGATTAAGGAACTGCGGGAGCATGTAAGCCGTCTGGCAAATGCAGAGTATGGCAAGGACTATGAAACGGATGTATCCATCCGTGTTATTACTGACCATATCCGTTCCGTTACCTTTATGATCTCTGATGGCATCATGCCTTCCAATGAAGGAAGAGGTTATGTCCTGCGCCGGCTTTTAAGACGCGCCTGCCGTCATGGAAGACTTTTGAATATTCCGGGGAAATTCCTGACCACCCTGGCCGTTACTGTGATTGAAGGATCCAAGGACGGGTATCCGGAACTGGAAGAGAAGAAAGACTTTATCCTGAAGGTCATTGATAAGGAAGAAGATCAGTTTAACAGAACCATTGACCAGGGTCTGTCTATCTTAAGCGAGATGGAAGCAGAGATCCGGGAAAAAGGCGAGAAAGTCCTTTCCGGAGATCAGGCATTTAAACTGTATGATACCTATGGATTCCCGCTGGATCTGACGAAGGAGATCCTGGAGGAGAAGGGAATCTCTGTAGATGAAGAAGGCTTTAAGGCAGCTATGGAAGTGCAGAGAGTGACTGCACGTAATGCCCGCGAAGTCACCAATTATATGGGGGCGGATGTGACGGTATATGAGTCTATTGACCCGGCGATTACCTCTGCATTTGTAGGATATGATCAGTTATCCTGTGAATCGAAAATCACCGTTCTGACTACAGAGACTGAGATTGTGGAGGCGCTGACTGAGGGACAGGCAGGCACGATCATTGTAGACGAGACTCCGTTTTATGCCACCAGTGGTGGTCAGGAGGCCGATAAAGGTGTGATCCGCACTGCAGAGGGAGAATTCCAGGTAGAGGATGTGATCAAGCTTCACGGCGGCAAGATCGGCCATGTAGGTCATGTGACAAAGGGAATGCTGAAAACAGGCGATCAGGCGGAACTTCTGGTGGATGAAGAAAACCGTACCTTGTCTGCCAATAACCACAGCGCAACCCATCTGCTCCACAAGGCGCTCCGCAGCGTACTGGGCACCCATGTAGAACAGGCGGGATCTTCTGTGAATGCAGAGAGACTGCGGTTTGACTTTACTCATTTTTCCGCTTTGACCAGGGAAGAACTGCAGCAGGTGGAAGATATCGTGAATGAACAGATCCGTAAGAATCTCACGGTAAAAGTTGAGAATCTGCCAATCGAAGAGGCCAGAAAAACCGGAGCAGCCGCATTATTTGGAGAGAAATACGGCGATATCGTCCGGGTAGTCAGCATGGGAGATTTTTCCATTGAGTTCTGCGGCGGTACACATGTACCAAATACCGGACAGATCCGGGCATTCAAGATCCTGTCCGAGACCGGTGTGGCGGCAGGCGTGCGGAGAATCGAAGCCCTGACGGCTAAGGGACTGGATGATTATTACCGCGCACTGGAAGAAAAGCTGAACCGGGCCGCCAGATTACTGAAGACCAATCCGGATAAGCTGGAAGAGAAGATCGCTCACCTGCAGAGTGAAAATAAAGAACTGCACAGCGAAGTAGAGAGCTTAAAGAGCAAGCTGGCAAAAGACGCCATGGGTGATGTGACCGATCAGGTGACAGAGGTCTGCGGTGTGAAGCTTCTGGCAGTGAAACTGGACGGCGTAGATATGAACGGTCTGAGGGATCTGGGCGACCAGATGAAAGAAAAGCTGGGTGAAGGCGTGATCGTACTGGCATCCGCTACAGACGGCAAGGTGTCCCTGATGGCTATGGCCACGGATGGAGCCGTGAAGAAAGGCGCCCATGCAGGCAATCTGATCAAAGCGGTTGCCGGACTTGTAGGCGGAGGCGGGGGCGGACGCCCGAATATGGCCCAGGCCGGAGGAAAGAATCCGGAAGGCATGGAGGCCGCTGTCGCTAAGGTGCCGGAGGTTTTAAAAGAACAATTGTCATAAAAAAATACGAAAAATGTTGACGTAGACGAAATATGTGCTATAATTCTATGTGTGCAAGAAATATACCCGAACAGTCATATGATGCACAATATAGGACTGGAGGGAGGTTAGGTGTGAGAGTATGTCAAATGTAATCGTGAAAGAAAACGAGACATTGGATAGTGCTTTACGCAGATTCAAAAGAAACTGCGCGAAAGCCGGCATTCAGCAGGAAATTCGTAAAAGAGAACATTACGAAAAACCAAGTGTTAGACGTAAAAAGAAATCTGAAGCTGCTAGAAAGCGTAAGTATAACTAGAAAAGGATTTTAAAAATAAGAACATAAAGTTATACGAAATATGTCAGGCAAAGGTGCCGTATCTTAGGATACGGCACCTTTTTTTGTTTCAACGGTGAATCTTGCAAAGCAGGATTCCCTCTTATGAAATCAGCAGTGGATAACCGCAACAAGGGAAGAGAAAGGAGTATATCATGAGATTAAGAGATACGGGACTTACAGCAGAGGAATTGAAGGCAATGGTAAACAAGTACATGGTGGAAACTTATGAGCGGTATGATTTTATCGCAGAGCGGGCCGAAGGCATGTACCTATATGACGAAAAAGGGACGCCATATCTGGATTTCTACGGCGGCGTAGCGGTCAACAGCCCCGGAAACTGCAATCCGGAGGTGGTAAAGGCAGCCAAAGATCAGATGGATGATATTATGCATACCTTTAATTATCCGTATACGATTCCACAGGCGCTTCTGGCGAAAAAAATCTGTGATACCATTGGAATGGATAAAATTTTTTATCAGAATTCCGGGACAGAGGCCAATGAATGCATGATCAAGATGGCAAGAAAATACGGGATTGACCATTATGGACCGGATAAATATCATATCATTACAGCACAGAAAGGATTCCATGGAAGAACCTTTGGATCCATGGCGGCAACAGGTCAGCCGGACACCGCGATCCAACAGGGATTCGGCCCTATGCTGGAAGGATTTACCTATGCAGAATATAATAACCTGGAGGATTTTGCGTCAAAGGTCACAGACCATACTATTGCGATCATGATTGAGCCTGTACAGGGAGAAGGCGGAGTATATCCGGCTACCCAGGAATTTATGGAAGGACTTAGAAAATTGTGCGATGAGAAAGGCCTGCTGCTTCTTCTGGATGAGGTGCAGACCGGATGGGGACGGACCGGAACTCCGATGGCATATATGGGATATGGTGTGAAACCGGATCTTGTTTCTATGGCAAAGGCTATGGGAGGTGGAATGCCGATCGGAGCCTGCTGTGTAACAAATGAGGTTGCCAAAGCCTTTACGCCGGGAACTCACGGCTCTACTTATGCGGGCCACGCGGTTGCCTGTGCGGCAGCGCTCGCTTCGGTTACAGAGATTCTTGACAAAGATTTAAGCGGAAATGCAAGAAGAGTAGGACGTTATCTGAGACAGGAACTTGCAAAACTCCCTCATGTAAAGGAAGTCCGTGGGAAAGGTCTTCTGGTGGGATGCGAGTATGATCTTCCAATCGCGGTGGAGGTAAAGCATGAAGCGCTGGAGCGAAAAGTACTGTTTACAGCGATCGGTGACCAGGTTAACCGGATGATCCCGCCGCTGATCGCCTCGAAAAAAGATGTAGATCAGTTGATCTGTGTGATGCGAGAATCCATTGACGAAGCAGCGGCGAAATATCTGGATATGAAGATGGCCGGTTAATCAGGAAAAGGTTTTCAGTTCCTGATAAAGACGGGCGATGGGAAGCCCCACTACGTTATTGTAGTCTCCGTGGATCTCTTTCACATGGATGGCGAAGGGGCCCTGGATGCCATAGGCTCCGGCCTTGTCAAGAGGATCGCCGGAGGCGATATAATCCTGCAGATCAAAACGGTCGATGGGATAGAAAGTCACATCGGTCTTTTCATAAAAACTTCGCACAGTCGGATCACCGCCTCTGTTTAAGATCAGGGTGACGCCGGTGTACACCTGATGGGTCCGGCCGGCCAGCAGGCTTAACATATCCATAGCTTCGGAAGCATCGGCCGGTTTTCCAAGGATCTCGCCCTGATAGACGACGATGGTATCCGCGCCGATCACTGTGCGGTTTACCGGCTGCAGAGTCCGGTAAACATCTTCGGCTTTCTGAAGAGACAGATCCATTACGATCTCTGCCGGCTCCTCTTTTCTGATGATTTCTTTTACATGAGAAGGAACTGCTTCAAAGGCAAGACCTGCCTGGGTGAGCAGTTCCTTTCTGCGTGGAGACGCAGAAGCTAAGATGTATTCCATAAGTTCTTTTCCTTTCCTTCCGTATGTGTATGTTGAAAAAACATAATAATATGTTAAAATACAGTATACAGGAATTGTTTGCTTTTGAAAACAGGAAAAAGGGGCGGTGACCATGGCAGGTGCAATGAAGTGGCTGTCTGAGGAAGAATTAAAGAAAGCATTAGCGCAAAGACGGGCGGGAGAGCGGCTTCTTTTTCGGGAACGGGAACTGGAGCCTTCAGATCTTACCGGCTGGGATTTAAGCAATATCGATTTTACGCTGTCTTCTTTTCAGGGGTCGACCTTAAATCAGGTGAATTTTTCCGGAAGCAGTCTCGAAAACGCTCTTTTTGACGGATGTCCGTTAAAAGACGCCGATTTTCAGAGCGCCAATCTGAAAACGGCATCCTTCCGGTACTGTGATCTCCGGAACAGTAATATCAAGGGGGCCAATCTTTTTGGCGCCATACTGGAGTATGCGGATCTGACGGGGATCCGGTCAGATGCAGACACGCAGTGGTTTCGGATGCGCTGTCCGGAAACAGGGGCATTTCTCGGATATAAAAAATGTTTCAATGACCGTCTGGTACAGCTTCTGATCCCGGCGGACGCAAAGCGTACTTCCGCCACACTGCCTTCCTGCCGGTGCAGCAGGGCGAAGGTTCTGACAATTAAAAGCTTTGATTATACAGAAGAATTTGACGAGGCCTGGTCTCTGGTGGATGAAAACTTTATCTATAAAAAGGGAGAATGGGTGGAAGTCAGAGATTTTAATGAGGACCGGTGGATGGATTCTACCACAGGCATTCATTTTTGGATGACAAGAGAAGAGGCGAAGGCATATTAGGATGAAAACAGCAGAAGATTTAAGGCAATTACTGACCCGGATCGATCGAAAGGGGTATCCGGCATATAAAGAGACAAAAGGGATGTATCAGTTTCCGGGGTATCTATTGGGGATCGACCATGTTCAGGGCGACCCTTTTGCCGCTCCGTCCAGGCTTCATATTGAGGTGAAGGGGAGGACAGCAGGGTTTCCGGAGAAGCTTTATGATAAACCTCACAAGAGGATCGCACTTCAGGATGAACTGATCCGTCGGTTTGCCCGGGCGGCAGGGAAATATTCCTTCCAGGCGAAGGGATCGGGGAAAAGCGGTCTGTTATCGGTGACCAAGTGCGGCCAGGAGGTACTGGAGCGAAGCGCCTGCAGTATCCATCCAAAGAGCGGGGATGTGATCATACGGTTTGAAGCAGGATTTCCTGCTAATGGACGTACCATCAATGCCAGAGAACTTTCAAAGATCATCTTTGAGTTTCTCCCGCAATGTGTAAGAAACTCCTGTATCTACCGGAATCTTGACGGAAAGCATCTGGAACAGGTGATGGAACTGGCAGAAGACCAGGCGTATATCAGAGAACAGCTGAACGTACAGGGGCTGGCGGCGTTTGTGGCGGACGGGTCTTTACTTCCCAGAGAATCCGGCGTGTCGCAGAAGCCCATGAAGAACGGTGTGCCGTTTGTGTCTCCGGAATCAATGAAAGTGGAGATGGATCTTCCCTTCCGGGGAAAAATTACCGGCATGGGGATCCCCAGAGGAATCACCCTGATCGTAGGCGGCGGCTACCACGGAAAATCCACCCTGCTAAAGGCGCTGGAACTGTGCATCTATCCTCATATTGCGGGAGACGGCAGAGAATATGTGGTGACAGATGCGGATGCGGTAAAGATCCGGGCAGAAGACGGTCGTTCCATCAAACATACGGATATTTCATGGTTCATCAACAATCTTCCAAATAAAAAAGATACAGAGGCCTTTTATACGGAAGACGCCAGCGGCAGTACTTCTCAGGCGGCAAATGTGGTGGAAGCGGTGGAGGCCGGCGCATCGGTGCTGCTGATCGATGAGGATACCAGCGCTACGAATTTTATGGTACGGGATGAACTGATGCAGCAGGTGATCTGCAGGGATATGGAACCGATCACGCCATTCATCGAACGGGCCGGCGGGCTTTATGAGACCCGGGGCATTTCCACGATCCTTGTGGCGGGAAGTTCCGGCGCTTATTTTCAGATCGCCGACCACATCATACAGATGGATCATTATGTGCCAAAAGATATTACAGAAACTGCCAAAAAAGCAGCAGAAGGATATCCGTCGCTGCATGTTCCACAGGACGGCATATGCATGCCAAAGTTCGACCGCTGCCCAGGATCCAATCCGGGGCTCTACCATAAGGGACGGATCAAGATCAAAACCATGGGAAGAGATGGCGTGACACTGGGGCAGGAACATATCGATCTAAGATATGTGGAACAGCTTGCGGACAGTGAACAGCTGGAATGTCTGGGATATATGATGAAATATGCAGAAGAAAAGCTGATGGATGGAAAAACAGGCATCCGGCAGATCGTGGACACGATCTACGAGAGGATTAGACGGGACGGTCTGGAGATACTGACAGGCCAGGGCGCCCTTCCCGGGAACCTGTGCATTCCCAGGAAGCAGGAACTGTTTGCATGCATGAACCGTTACAGAGGGCTTCGGCTGTAAAGACAGAAAGGAGCGGAAAAGACAGATGAGAGTGATTGCCGGAAGTGCGAAACGCACCCAGCTAAAAACAATTGAAGGACTGGGAACCAGACCTACGACCGACCGGATCAAGGAGACTTTATTCAACATGATCGCCCCTTATTTATATGATTGTATGTTTCTGGATCTTTTTGCAGGAAGCGGGGCCATTGGGATCGAGGCTTTAAGCCGCGGCGCCATGGAGGCGGTATTTGTGGAGAATAATCCCAAAGCCATGGCCTGTGTAAAAGAGAATCTGAAAAAAACCCATCTGGAGTCAAAGGGCATGACCATGTCCGTAGATGTTATGACAGCCCTGTATAAACTGGAGGGGGAAAAACAGTTTAACTATATTTTTATGGATCCTCCGTACGGACAGGAATGGGAAAAAAAGGTACTGACCTATCTTGCGGATTCGGATCTGATCGCTGACCGCGGTGTTGTGATCGTGGAGGCGTCAAAAGATACGGATTTCTCCTACGTGGAAGATCTGGGATATGATATTTTAAAGAGAAAAGAATATAAGACGAATCAGCATGTGTTTCTGACACCTGCGGGGAGGAAAGAGATATGTTAAAAGGGATCTATCCGGGAAGTTTTGATCCGGTGACGCTGGGACATCTGGATATTATCAGGAGATCATCCAGACTGGTGGACGAATTAATTGTCGGAGTGCTGGATAATAAAGCAAAAAGCCCGTTGTTTTCTGTAAAAGAACGTGTTAGAATGTTAAAAGAAGTAACAAAAGATATGCCAAATGTCAAAATCGAGCCCTTTGAAGGGCTGTTGGTAGATTTTGCAAGAAGATCGAAGGCGGACATGGTGTTCCGCGGGCTGCGTGCAATTACAGATTTTGAGTATGAACTGCAGATGGCTCAGACCAATCACAAGCTGGAGCCGGAAGTGGAGACCGTATTCTTAACTACCAGCCTGGAATATTCGTACCTGAGTTCTACCACGGTGAAGGAAGTGGCAGCTTTTGGAGGGGATATTTCTCAGTTTGTACCTGGTTACGTATCAGACTGCATGAAAGAGAAAATGAATTTAAAAGGAGAGTGTAAATTATGAGCAGCCGAATTGAACAGATTATTGAAGAAATCGAGGAGTACATCGACAGTTGTAAGTTCCAGCCTCTGTCCACATCCAAGATCATTGTAAATAAGGATCAGATGGATGAGATGCTGAGAGAACTGCGGATGAAGACTCCGGATGAGATAAAGCGTTATCAGAAGATCATCGCCAACAAGGACGCCATCCTGGCTGACGCTCAGGCCAAGGCGGACAGCATGATCGAGGAGGCACAGATCCATACCAACGAACTGGTCAGCGAGCATGAGATCATGCAGCAGGCTTACGCACAGGCGAATGAGATCGTGACTGCTGCGACCGAGCAGGCACAGCAGATCCTGGACAATGCGACCAGCGATGCCAATGATATCCGTATCGGTGCAATGCAGTATACAGACGATCTTCTGGCGAATGCGGAAAGCATCATCGGACATACCCTGGACAGCTATACCACCAAATACGACGGTCTGGTAAATTCTCTGCAGGAGTGTTATGATATGGTCCGCAACAACCGTTCTGAACTGGAGATCCCGGATCAGTCGGCGAGAGGACTGGAGGCAGAGTACGGAAGCGCAGAACCGGAGGCACAGCCCCAGGAAGAATATGATCTGGATGAAAACATTGAATTAGAGTAAGAGCAGCAAAAAGAGCTGATGAAGCCCTCTGGAAGATCACAGATTTTCCGGAGGGCAGATTTATGCCTGTATATTTACGTAGGTAATTGCGAAACAAGGTCGCAATCCTGATTAAAAATGCGGTAGGAATCCTGCAATGCAGGATTCCTAAGATGAGAAGCAGGTGACATCAAAATTAGACATGACAA
>NZ_JACJLV010000044.1 GCF_016902415.1 Mordavella massiliensis
GCTGAAACGCCTGAAAACTCTGTCCGGATGTTAGAAAATTTAGAAGAAAAATATCCGGGAATTTGATGTGAAATCATCATAACACAGCCTGCTCCGGAAAACAAGATGCGTGAAAAAAATCTCTGGGCAATCAGAACCACCGGCTAAGCCGGTGGTTCTGATTGTTCCTACCCCTTCTCCGGCAGATGCACCGTCACCTGCTGATAAGGGATCTCAATCCCGTGCGCGTCCATCTGAAGCTTGATCTCTTCCAGGATCCTCCACTTCGTTGGCCAGAACTCCTCGTTCTTTACCCAGGCTCTTGCGCCGATCACCACTGCGCTGGCCGCCAAGTCGTCTACAAACACCTGGATATCCTCGTCTTTCATGACGCAGGGATCGTGGGTAATGATCTCTTCGATCAGCTGCTTGGCTTCCTTAAGATCCGCTTCATAAGATACCGAGATCTTCAGGTCCAGCCTGCGTTCGTCCTTGGCCGTGGCGTTGGTCAGACTGTTGTTGGTAAGAAGGCCGTTGGGGATCACAATGGTCTGGTTGTCTATGGTAGACAACTTGGTATAAAAGATCTGGATCTCTTTGACGGTTCCTTCTTTGTGATTGGTGTCCTCCACAATGTAATCTCCCACTTCAAAAGGCTTCAGAAGCAGGATCAGTACGCCGCCTGCAAAATTGGAAAGACTTCCCTGCAGGGCAAGGCCCAGCGTCAGTCCACTGGACGCCACCAGTGCAGCCACAGACGCCGTATCCACACCGAATCTTGCCGCGATACTGAAGATCAGAAGAAAATACAGGCCGTATTTTAACAGCGAATCCACAAACTGGGCCACGCCAGTATCCGCTCTGGACCGTTCAAAAGAGTGCCGGACGATCTTGCGCACCCACTTGATCAGCTGTCGTCCGACAAAGAAAAAGATCAGTGCAAAGATCACCTGCACGCCAAAGGCGATCAGCTGCGGGATATTATCCTGCAGAAACTGTGTCAGACGGCCAACCTGCTCTACCGTATCCTGTGTAACCTCCGCCACCTGCTCCGCCGTTTCTTCTCCAGTAGACGAAGCGGAGGCAAGGGAAAAATAATACCTCATCCTGTTGTTCCTCCCCGATTGAGCCCGATTATTTCAGCGCAAGAAGCGCGCTTAAGTTTCCTCGTTTCTCCCCCGTTGTCCGGTGAGAGAATAAAATATCCGGATTGCAGTGGGTGCATACATTGGTCACCGCGATATGTTCCGGCTTTACTCCCGCCTCCCGGAAAATGATCTCATTTGCCTTCCAGAGATTCAATTGATACTTACCGTTTTCTTTCCGGTAAAAAAGCTGATCCCACTGGTCTTCCCGGAAACTCTTCCGGAATGCTTCGATCACATCTTCGCTGACTTCATAGCAGTCCTGACAGATCGAAGGCCCGATGGCTGCCACCACGTCTCCTGGATCTGTCCCGTAAACGCTTTGCATCTTCTCAATGGTCACCCGGCCCATCCGGTTCACGGTTCCCCTCCATCCGGAATGGCTCAGACCGATCACCTTCTTCACCGGATCCACCAGATAAAGAGGCACGCAGTCAGCGTAAAATGTCACCAGGCAGATTCCCGGCACATCCGTCACCATACCGTCCGTCTCCAGAAACCGCTTGCCCCGGTCCTTTTCCTCTACCACGGCCACATGGACCGTATGGGTCTGGTGGGTAAATGTCATATCTTCCGGCTTCACGCCGATGGCTCCCGCCAGCCTTCTTTTATTCTCCTCCACGGCCGCCGGATCATCCCCCCTGGTCGTGCTGATGTTCATGGATGCACAGTAGCCGGTGCTGACGCCTCCAAGCCTGGTCGTAAATCCATGCTTTACCACGCCGGTCTTTTCCAGCAGAGGATAAACCAGCAGGGGAACGCCGTTTACCACACGTTCCTCCAGGATCTTCTCATCATTTTTATACCGTAATCCAAGACTCATACTCTTCTCCTTAACTGCCGGCATAGGGAAAGGCATCCCGATACAGCCGGATCTTGTTTCCTGTAATGCTTACCACATCAAACCGGCACGGGGTGTCCATCAGCCCGTGACTGGTCAGATAAAAAAGCGCGCACACAGACAATTTTCTTTGCTTCTTTGCGTCCACTGCTTCTGCCGCGTCTCCGGCTCCCGGTCCGGAGCGGTACTTCACCTCACAGAACACCAGACACTCCTGGTCTCTGGCAATGATATCAATCTCTCCTCTTCTGCATCGATAGTTATACTCCAGGATCTGATATCCCTTTGTCTCCAGATACCTGCCGGCGGTCTGTTCATATCTGGCCCCGGTCCTTCGCCGATTGTTCTCCATATTCCTCTCCTTCGATCCGCTCTGGTCAGATGTAATTGCGGATAAATGTCCGGCGGTGGATGGGCGACGGTCCAAGTCTTCGAAGCCCCTCCAGATGGGCTTTGGTCCCGTATCCCTTATTGCCTGCAAAATCATATCCCGGAATTACCTGATCGTATTCCTTCATCAGGCGGTCCCTGGTCACCTTGGCAATGATGCTTGCGGCAGCAATGGAAATGCTTTTGGCGTCTCCCTTGATGATCGGCACCTGCAGGATCTCCACCTCCGGGATCGTAACCGCGTCATTGAGAAGGATATCCGGCTTTACCTGCAGATTCTCAATCGCCATACGCATGGCCTCATAGGTGGCCTGAAGGATGTTGATCTCGTCGATCCTTGCAGGCCCCACCATGCCGATCCCCGTAGCCACGGCATGCTCCATGATCTCGTCATACAGCAGTTCTCTCTTTTTCTCGGACAATTTCTTGGAATCATTAAGATACAGGATCGTATGGTCTTTTGGCAGGATCACCGCTCCTGCCACTACCGGCCCGGCAAGCGGTCCCCTGCCAACCTCATCAATCCCGCATATATACGAACAGGACGCATACTGTTCCTCATAAACACTCATGGTCTTCAGCCGCGCCAGTTCTTTTTCCAGCTTTTCCTGCTGCTTTTTCATCCGTTCCTCTTCCCGCTTATTCATGTCTGATCACTCCGATCTTATCGAATGGATAAATGCGCACCCAGGCTCTTCCCAGCAGGTCTTCTCTGTGAAGGACGCCTACATTTGGCTCTCTGCTGTCCGTACTGTGGTTCCGGTTGTCCCCCAGGACAAAATACTCATCCGGCCCCAGCGTAATAGGCTCTGCCGCAATCCCTGCCGACTGCATGACTTCCGCCCCGTATATGTCCGAAGTAAGCTGCTGTCCGTTGATATAGACATATCCTCCCATGATCTGGATCGTCTCGCCCGGCATCCCGATGATCCGCTTGATATAGTAAGTATTTTCTTCATATTTGTATGGGAAAACAATGATATCAAACCGCTCGGGATCCTTAAAATGATAGGTCAGCTTATCCACGATCAGGTTGTCGCCGTCACTTAAAGTCGTCTCCATGGACTGTCCGCTGACCCGGGTCCTTTGTCCCACATAAGTAATGATCAGATAAGTCAGTCCTATAATGATCAGTATATATACGAGCCATCCCAGCAGTTCCCGGAAAATGCCCCGCTCTCTTCTGTGTCTTGCCATAAATGCTACAGACCCCTTTCTGACTATACAGTAGATTTTATCACACCTCGGCCGGATATTCCAGCGTCAGTCTCCCCAGTTTGCCTCCCCGGAAATCATCCAGCAGAAGAAGCGATGCCTTCCCTGTGTCCAGTTCGCTGCCCTTTAAAAGACAGTTCCTGCTAAGCGCGATTTCCTCCAGCAGACGATACACATCCTCGGACGGCTGGATCTGGTATTTCTCCTCCAGCACCCCCGGATAGGATGTGTTTAAAAAACGGATCAGTTCCGCTGCCAGCTCCTCCCGGTTCACAATCTCATCCTTGATGGAACCGATAAAGGCCAGCCGCAGACCCACGCTCTGATCTTCAAATTTAGGCCACAGGATTCCCGGCGTATCCAGAAGCTCCACCTGCTTATTCAGACGGATCCACTGCTTTCCCTTCGTAACGCCCGGCTTATTGCCAGTCTTGGCACAGGCCTTCCCGGCCAGGGAATTGATAAATGTCGATTTTCCCACGTTGGGGATCCCCACTACCATGGCCCGCACCGGCCGGTTCAGGATGCCGCGTTTGCGGTCCCTTTCAATCTTCTCCTTACAGGCTTCCTGGATCACAGCGTGTACACTCTTCATTTTCCCTGCATTTCTGGAATTCATCTGGACCACTTCAAAGCCCTTCTCCCGGAAATAAGATTCCCAGGCAGCATTCCACTTTTCCTCCGCCAGATCCGCTTTATTTAAAATGATCATCCTGGCCTTATTCTGCGCCAGCTGGTCAATATCCGGATTCCTGCTCGCAAGGGGGATCCGGGCGTCCACCAGCTCGATCACCAGGTCGATCAGCTTAATATTTTCCTGCATCATACGTTTCGCTTTGGTCATATGACCAGGATACCATTGAAACTGCATGTTCTATACTCTCCTCTGTTAATTTACAAACCCAAACTCGTCGCCCGGGGTAATGACAAACCAGGCTTTTCCATAGATATACTCCCGCTTGACATTTCCCACGTCAGCGTCCCGGCTGTCCTCGCTCTGCTCCCGGTTGTCGCCAAGCACAAAATACTCGTCGCCGGCCAGCTTCAGCTTCTCATCTACCACTCCCACATCATCAATATTGGTGGTCTCATAGTCTTCCTCCAGGCGCTCGCCATCGATATACACACGGTTCTCGATGATCTCGATAGTCTCTCCCGGGAGTCCCACAATCCGCTTGATATAATAATGATCATTTTCATTTCCCTTCGGCTTAAAAACGATCACATCCCCCCGCTTGGGCGTAGTCGCATTATATACAATACGGTTCACCAGCACCACATCCCCGTTCCGTAAGACCGGGCTCATCGAATCGCCCACCGTGCTGACCCGCTGGCCAAAATACCAGACGGCCACAAAAGCAAACAGGCAGACCACGGCGATCTCAAACACCCACTTTGCGACAACCGGAAGATACTCCCAGTTTAACCGCAGTCTCCACTTCGGTTTGATCAGGCCGGCTTTTCTCCTCTTGACTTTCCTGCGCTTCGGCTGATACCTTCGTCTATCTGTACGTTTCATCCTATCACCCTGAATATCAGAAAAAGGACAAGATACAAGCTGTATTTGTCCTTTTTTCCGTTCTCAACTATTTTACTAATTCTTTTACCTTTGCCTTCTTGCCGACACGGTTTCTTAAGTAGTTCAGTTTTGCTCTTCTGACTTTACCTCTTCTGACAACCTCTACTCTCTCCACGTTCGGGGAATGCAGCGGCCATGTCTTCTCAACACCGATTCCGTTAGAATTCTTTCTAACAGTGAAAGTCTCTCTGGAACCGCCGCCCTGTCTCTTCAGAACAGTACCTTCGAAAACCTGGATTCTCTCACGGTTGCCTTCCTTGATCTTTCCATATACCTTTACAGTGTCTCCAACATGGAATTCCGGAGCAGCTTCCTTCAGCTGAGCTGCTTCAATATTCTTGATAATCTCGTTCATACTGCGTGACCTCCTTCATTCATCGGATGTTCATAAATACATACGTACCAGAGGACCATCTCCCTTTTCTTCACAGCGTATATTAGTTTACCATATGTAAGAAAAGAATGCAAGTGGTTTTTTCCGGGGACTGTTTGGGACGTAGACCTTTGCAAAAGGTCTACGTCCCAAATGGCAATTTGCCCTGTACCTTTTTGTAATTAAGGGTGTACCCTTACTACAATATGTCTATATATTCTCCTGCCAGAGCCTTATTCATACTGCGAACTGCACAAAATTTTCCGCACATGCTGCAGGTGTCGCTGTGATCGTCTTCCGGACTTCTGCTGTCGCGGATCGCGCGTGCGGTCTCCGGGTCGAGGGCGCAGGCGAACTGTTCTTCCCAGTCCAGTTTTCTTCTTGCGTCAGCCATCCGGTCGTCGATCTCCCGGGCTCCGGGGATGCCTTTGGCGATGTCTGCCGCATGGGCCGCGATCTTGGAGGCGATGATGCCCTGTTTTACGTCGTCTACGTTGGGAAGGGCCAGATGCTCGGCCGGTGTTACATAGCACAGGAAAGCTGCTCCGCTCATGGCTGCTACCGCCCCGCCGATGGCGCCGGTGATGTGGTCATAGCCGGGCGCGATGTCGGTGACCAGAGGTCCCAGTACGTAGAACGGTGCGCCCATGCAGATGCTTTTTTGCACTTCCATATTGGCTGCCACCTGGTTGAGCGGCACATGCCCCGGCCCCTCGACCATCACCTGCACGTTGTGGTCCCAGGCCCGTTTGGTCAGCTCGCCCAGCCGCACCAGTTCCTCGATCTGGCACACATCTGTGGCATCTGCAAGGCAGCCCGGCCGGCAGGCGTCTCCCAGGGAAATGGTCACGTCATATTCTTCGCAGATATCCAGGATCTGATCATAATATTCGTAAAACGGATTCTCTTCTCCGGTCATGCTCATCCAGGCAAATACCAGACTTCCGCCCCGGCTTACGATATTCATTTTTCTCTTATGCTTCTTGATCTGCTCAATGGTCTTGCGGGTGATGCCGCAGTGCAGGGTCACAAAATCCACTCCGTCTTCTGCATGAAGCCGGATCACGTCGATAAAATCCTGGGCGGTCAAAGTTGCCAGATCTCTCTGATAGTGGATCACACTGTCGTAAACCGGAACGGTGCCGATCATCACCGGGCATTCCTTTGTCAGTTTCTGCCGGAACGGCTGGGTATTGCCGTGGCTGGAAAGGTCCATAATGGCCTCCGCGCCCAGTTCTACCGCGCTCATCACTTTCTTCATCTCGATATCATAATCTTTGCAGTCCCTGGAGACTCCCAGATTGACATTGATCTTGGTGCGAAGCATACTGCCGATGCCCTCCGGATCCAGGCACTCGTGCCGCTTGTTGGCGCAGATCGCCACTTTTCCTTCCGCCACCAGCTTCATCAGAGTTTCCTCCGGCATATGCTCCTTTTGCGCCACCCGTTTCATCTGGGGCGTCAGGATCCCTTTTCTTGCTGCATCCATCTGTGTTGTGTAACTGCTCATCACTCTTACCTCCATCTCATATGCAGGAACCAAAAAACAGAGGTCCGTAAGGGAACCTCTGTCACATCTCTCCTTGGTATTGATCCCTACGTTGGCATTATCCAAATCAGGTTGCGGGTCGAAGCGAAGGAAACGCTTCCTCTCAGCCGGCTCTTTTGCCAGCTCCCCGTTTTTTCTTTTAGGAACACTATTTGTATTCCATGTCTACTTTCTTATTATAATCTGATAGAATGGTTTTTTCAACCCGCTTTATTCTTCTTCCATCACTTTTCTTGCCAGTTCCCGCTCCGCCTTTGTTAGCTCCGCCTTTGCAAGAAGGTCCGGCCGGTTCTTCGCTGTGCGGATCACCGACTGCTCCCGCCTCCACTTCTCAATGTTGGCATGGTGGCCGGACAAGAGCACCTCCGGCACCCGTTTCTCGTGCCACACCTCGGGCCTGGAATACTGGGGGTATTCCAGCAGATGATCCTGGAAACTTTCAAATTCCGCCGACACGTCATTGTGAAGGACGCCCGGCACCAGCCGGGAGATGGCATCCACCATGATCATGGCCGGCAGCTCTCCGCCGGTCAGCACATAGTCGCCGATAGACACATAATCTGTGACGATCTCCTCCAGGACCCGTTCATCAATGCCTTCGTAATGGCCGCACAGAAAGACCAGGTCTTCTTCCATGGCAAACTCCTCGGCCATCCCCTGATGAAAGGTTTTTCCCTGGGGCGAAAGGTAGACCACTCTTGGCTTCTTCCCGATCCGCTCTTCCAGCGCCTGATAGCACTGGCACACAGGCTCCGCCTGCATCAGCATCCCCGCGCCGCCGCCGTAAGGGTAATCATCCACGCTGTTGTGTTTATTAAAGGCATAATCGCGGATATTCACTGCCTCGATATGAAGGAGCCCGCTGTTTACGGCCCGCCCGATGATACTGGTGTGAAGGCCGTCCATCACCATCTCGGGAAATAAAGTCATAATATAAAAATTCATTTTCGCTACTCCTGTACCAGTCCGTCCATCAGATGGACGGTCATCTTTCCTTCTGCAACGTCAACCTTGCGGATGCATTCCTTAATGGCCGGCACCAGCACTTCTCCATGGGAAATGCTGTCAATGACATACACGTCGTTGGCGCCCGTCTCCATTACATCTTTCAGGGTTCCAAAGGCTTTTCCGTCCTCGGTCTCCACCTGCATGCCGATCATGTCGGCGATATAGTACTCGTCTTCCTCCAGAGGCACCGCGTCCTCTCTTGGCACAAGGAGCGGGCATCTGCGGAACCGTTCCACTTCATTGATAGTATCCAGCCCCTTGAATTTGACGATCACAAATTGCTTGAAAAATTTTACGCCCTGGATCTCAAGCGGGAGTTTTTCCCTTCCCGTATCCAGAAATATTTTTTTCAGATCCCGGAATCTTCCGGCATCGTCTGTCGTAGGAAATACCTTGACCTCTCCGCGGATACCGTGGGTCTGGGTCACTACGCCTACCTGCAGTAATTCTTCCATAGTTCTCTCCATTTAATAAGGCAGACCCTTCTTACGGTGTCTGCCCTGTAATGAATGGGCTCTCCCATTCCATTAATCCATAATGTCTACGATGACTTTCTTATCTTCCTTCGCAGCGGCTGCTTTTACCACCTGACGGATAGCTTTCGCGATACGTCCCTGCTTGCCGATCACTTTTCCCATATCGGAATCAGCGACACGGATCTCCAGGATCGTGGACTTTTTGTCCTCCCGCTCCGTTACCACTACGCTGTCCGGATCATCAACCAGTGCTTTTGTGATCACTTCAACTAATTCTTTCATCGTGCGCACCTCCAAAGTATGCTTTATTTCTCAATACCTGCCACTTTAAAGATCTTGCTGACAGTCTCTGTCGGCTGTGCACCGTTAGCCAGCCACTTCTTAGCTGCCTCCTCGTCTACTTTGATCGCGCTGGGCTCGCAGTTCGGATCATAGGTTCCGATCTCATCAATGAACTTTCCGTCTCTCGGGGATCTGGAATCAGCCACGATGATTCTATAGAAAGGAGCCTTCTTCTGTCCCATTCTTCTTAATCTGATTTTTACTGCCATTGTTCTTTACCTCCGTAAATTTAAAATATTTTATGTGTGATCGCCGGAAGGCTTTTCTCTGTATGCCCCGGCATAATTTATATAACGCGTCCTTACGCGATATACCGTTAGTTAAAAGGGAAAACGCAGTCTTCCTTTTCTTGCGCTCTTGCCAAAGGTCTTCATCAGCTTGCGCATCTCGCCAAACTGTTTGACCATGCGGTTGACTTCGCTGATGTCCACGCCGGCGCCTTTTGCGATCCGGTGCTTTCTGGATGGGTTTAAGAGATCCGGATCTCTTCTCTCCGCCGGGGTCATGGAATAGATCATGGCCTCGATCCGCGCCAGGCTCTTTTCGGCCTGCGCCGTCTGCTCATCATCCAGGTTCTTCATCTTCATGCCGCCCATGGCTCCAAGGCCCGGCATCATGCTCATGATATTTCCAAGTCCGCCCATGTTACGCATCTGCTTCATACTTTCCAGATAGTCGTCAAAGTCAAACTGGGCTTTCTTCATCTTCTGGGTCATCTGTCTGGCCTTTTCCTCGTCGATCTGGGCCTCTGCCTTTTCAATGAGGGAAAGGACGTCTCCCATGCCTAAGATCCTGGACGCCATCCGGTCCGGATGGAACTGTTCCAGATCTGAGAGCTTCTCGCCCATACCTGCATAGAAAATGGGCTTGCCGGTCACGGCTTTAACGGACAGGGCCGCTCCGCCCCGGGTGTCGCCGTCCAGCTTGGTGATGATCACGCCGTCAATGCCGATCTTATCGTTGAATTCTTTTGCCACATTAACCGCATCCTGTCCGGTCATGGCGTCTATCACCAGAATGGTCTGGTGTACCGTCACCGCTTCCTTGATCTCCTGCAGCTCGCCCATCATATCTTCATCGATATGGAGCCGTCCTGCCGTATCCAGGATCACGATGTTATGGCCGTTTTTTCTGGCATGCTCCAGCGCCGCTTTCGCGATGTTGGCGGGCTTATTGTTTTCGCCCATGGCGAAGACTTCCACGCCCTGCTTCTCACCATTGACCTGCAACTGTTTGATGGCCGCCGGACGGTACACGTCACAGGCAACCAGAAGGGGCTTCTTTCCCTTCAGTTTATATTTTCCGGCCAGCTTGGCCGTGGTCGTGGTCTTACCGGCTCCCTGAAGACCTGCCATCATGATCACAGTGATGGCGCTTCCTGGCTGCAGCTGGATGTCGGTGGTCTCCGAGCCCATCAGCTCTACCAGTTCTTCGTTGACGATCTTGATCACCATCTGGCCCGGGTTCAGTCCGCTCATCACATCCTGTCCGATGGCCCGTTCCTGGACCTTCTTGATGAAATCCTTGACCACCTTGAAGTTGACGTCCGCCGCCAGAAGCGCGCGCTTGATCTCTTTGAGCGCTTCTTTGACGTCGTCTTCGGTCAGTCTGCCTTTGCTGCGCAGATTTTTGAATATATTCTGAAGTTTTTCTGTCAAGCTGTCAAATGCCATGTTATAACTCCTCTAAGATCTCGTCCGAGACTGCCCGGATCTTCGCAGTCAGACCGGTCGTATCCTGCTCTTCATACTCTTCCAGCAGTTCGTCGATCTGCCGGATCTTTGTTCTTATATTCAGGAACCGCTCCACCAGATGCAGTTTTTCTTCATAGCCTTTCAGCGTCTGAGTGCATCTTCGGATCAGGTCGTGCACGCCCTGCCGGCTGATACCGGCCTCTTTTGCGATCTCTCCCAGGGAAAGATCTTCCTGGATAAACTGGCCGTAGATCTCTTTCTGGTGTTCGGTCAGAAGCTCTCCGTAAAAATCAAAGAGCAGCGCCTGTTCCAATATCTCATTCACTTTTATCACCTGTGCTATCATACACGAAAACCGAAGAGGTGTCAAGGGTTTTTTCTTGACACCTTTATTTTCTTACAGACCAGAGCTTTGCGTCAATGCAGGAAATGTTTTACGTCCAGGCACCGCTCTCCTTTTCCCCCTTCTGTTTTAAGGGCGGTCTGCAGCAGCCGGAGCTTAACTTCTGTATTGGAAGCTTCGGGATATTTACAAAGGTACAGCGCCGCGGCCCCGCAGACCACGGGAGCCGCCATGGAAGTCCCGCTTTTAGCCGTATAATATCCGCTTCTCCTGCCAGGCCGGTGGCTGCAGGAGCGGATCAGGTATCCGGGTGCAAAAAGATCCGGCTTTACTACGCATTCCCTGGTGGGGCCTCTTCCGGAACAGTTCAGCACTCCGGTACCGGTCTTTAAGGCTCCCACGGTAATGATCTTGCGGCTGGTGCCCGGCACAGCCACGGATCCTTCCCCGGGGCCCTGATTGCCGGCGGACACGGTGACCACCAGATTTTGGTCCCAGAGCATCTCCACTGCTGACAGCAGACGCCGTTCCTTTTCTTCTCCCAGGCCGGATTTGGCCCCCACGGAGATATTGACCACCCGGATGCCAAGACGGGCAGCGTTCTCCTCCACCCACCGGATCCCCCGCAGGATATCCTCTATACTCCCCTCCCCCTTTTCGTCCAGCACCTTCAGGATCACAAGCTCCGCCTCTGGAGCCATTCCCGCAAGGAGGCCTCCGGACATCCGGCCGTCTCCAGCCAGGATCCCGGCCACATGCGTCCCGTGGCCGCTGTCATCATAGGGCTGCCGGAGTTGCTTCTTTCCCTTTGTCAGATCTAAAAACACCCGGACCCGTCCCCGGAAATCCGGATGCGGAGCGAGGCCGGTATCCAGCACCGCCGCAGTCACGCCTTTTCCCAGACATTTCCCGGAAAAAGTATCGTCGCACCAGTAACGGACCAGTTGTCTGACACGGTCCATATGCATCACTCAAATATCCTTTTTTATCAGAATATTCCGAATTATATCCTTCCGCAACCTTCTATTGAATTTCCCATGGTTTTGTCGTACTATAAATGGCACAGGGGAATTTGTAAGGGGAGGATATCATGGAAGAAAATAACTACTATGAGATATTAGGGGTGTCTGTAACGGCCACTGTCGAAGAAATCACAGCTGCAAAGAACGCGCTGGCCAAGCGGTTTCATCCGGACGCCAATCTAAGGAACGGCATAGATACCACCCGGCAGATGCAGGAGATCCTGGAAGCCTACCGCGTACTCTCGGACCCGGACAGGCGGGCGGAGTATGACCGCAAGCTGAAGGGACGGCGCTCAGTGATGCAGACCTTTGATCTGCGGGAATCTGCCGATGCCGGTGAAGACGGCGGGGAGACCGGATTCGTCACATACTGGAAATCAGCCAATGATCTTTACGACATTATCTGCGAAAGCGATCTTCTCTTTAAGGAGCATCACCGCAGTCCCCGGCTGGCCAAGTTATCCATGGACGCGATCCGTCATGTGCTTACCCTGCGGGGCGCCCAGATCCCGGAACGCTACTGGCATCCGGACATTATGAACTGGCTTTTGTTCACCTGGTACAAAAACCGGAACATCACCATTTCCTATCTCCTCACCCTCTATGATGAACATGTGAAGAAAAGCGTCTCTGCCCTGGACAGGCTGAGACTTCAGAAAAAATCCTATCACTTCCAGCATTCCGTCAAACGGCTGGTCAAATATTAAAAACAGGCCATTTCACACATTGATGTCCTTTGCATATTATGTACTGTAAACATCAATATCGGAGGATTCTAACATGAGTGATTTAAGTGCTACCAACTGTGGATGCGGCTGCGATTCTGCAATGTCAAGAGGAGGCTGCGGCTTTGGCGACAACAGCTGCCTGTGGATCATCCTTCTTCTGTGCTGCTGCGGCGGCGGATTTGGCGGCAATGGCTGTGGCAACGACAACTGTCTGTGGATCATCCTTCTTCTGTGCTGCTGCGGCGGCTTCGGCGGCAACGGCGGATGCGGATGTGGATGCGACTGCTGATCTTTCAGCCGGCAAACAGGCGGCGGGGTAAAACATCCCGCCGCCTGTTTTTATTTTCCTCTGTGCTGATACCGGTTCAGATGGGACTGCCTGCTTTTCTCCTTTTCCTTTGGATCCTGCGTTTTTATTTTCTTTTTCAACATACAGGACTCGTCAAGCTCATATACCTCATTGCCGTCAATGATCAGACGCCTTTCCATTTCTGCTCCTCCTTTTTGAAGTGTTCCTACCTATAATATATGTTTCCATGTTTCATATTTCTTATACAGCCGGCATATAAATGGTACCAGGGTCCAAATGTCAGGCAAGGAGAATCCTTATGAAACCAGAAACGCCCAGGCTTATGACGCCTTTCGACGATCTTGTCACTCCGCCGGGGCTGTACGCACTGAAGCTCATGCTTCCCTATCTTCCGCCCCGTTTCCAGCATCATCTGGCTGTATATATCAAATTCACAGAATTCACCCGCACGATCAGATATTTCCGGGGATTCCCTTCATCCTCCGGATGTTCTCCCTCCTCCGGGGCAGAGATCTTTCATGAACTCAAACGATATATGAGCCAGGAAGAGCAGGATACTTTTGAACAGATGGAGTCCATGATGAATATGATGGAAATGATGCAGCAGGCAGATACGGCTGATTTTATGCAGGATATTATGAAAGGAGCATTCTGTGATGAACGAATGGATCAACCACCCGATGATGAAAGATATGGATCCGGTGAAGCTGGAACTGATCAAAAATGCCGCCAGCCGGACCCGCGGCAAGAGCGGGAAGGCGCTTGCGCCCGTGATGATGGCGCTGATTACCGGTGCCAATAAGAAGGGCATCCGCTTCACTCCGGAAGAGATGGACCTGATCCTGTCCATAATAAAAGAAGGAAAGCCAAAAGAAGAACAGGCAAAGATCGACCAGATGGTCAAAATGATGCACGGGTTTCTACATTAATTCGATTGGGGACGGGGGATTTCTGGAAATCCCCCGTCCCCAATCGAATTATCCACATAAAAATGTGGATAATTCGAAAAAAAATGTGGAGATCTTTTAGATCCCCACTTCTTTTCGCATCATCCGTACTTCTTTTCGGAGCTTTGCTTTTTCCCATTCTTCTTTTTCTTCGTCTGTCTCCAGTTCCAGTCTTGGCACCCTGCAGGGCTTGTCGTTATCGTCCAGGGCTACCATGGAAAAGTAGGCCCGGTTGATGGGTGTGCGCACGCCGTCTAGATCTTCCACATAAGAATCTACCCGTACTTCCATGGAGGTATTTCCCACGTAGGTGATCTTTCCGCAGATCACGACCACGTCTCTCTGATATGCGCCTTTCAGAAAGCGAAGGTTATCTACGGACGCGGTGGTCACGTTCATATGGGAATGGCGCTTTGCCACCAGGCCAGCCAGCTCGTCAATCCACTGCATCAGCACGCCGCCGAACAGCCGCCCTGCGGCATTGAGGTGATTGGGGCGCACGATGTGAAGGGTTTCCGCCGCCGAGTCCGATACTTTTTTGAATGTTTCGCTCATCGCTTTTCCTCCGTATGTCTATTTCTTAGATTTTTATTACATTTCCCGCAGTGCTCTTTCATTATAGCATAAGATTTGCTATACTAAAACTGATTTCTACGAAAGGATGTCTGCTATGAGAAATATTAAACTTACGATAGAGTATGACGGCAGCCGCTACCAGGGCTGGACCCGTCTTGGTAAAAATGAATCGAACAATACGATTTCCAATAAAATCATTGAAGTGTTAAAAAAGATGACCGGGGAATACCTGATCGAACTGAACTGCGGATGCCGCACAGAGGCCGGCGTACACGCCTATGCGCAGGTTGCCAATTTCAAGACCGAATGTGACATGCCCCTGCCGGAGATCAAGCATTATCTTAACCGGTATCTCCCCATGGATATTGCCATCACGGAAGTGGAGGAAGTGCCGGAGCGGTTCCATGCCCAGATGAACGCTTCTTCCAAAACCTATCTTTACCGCATGACCATTGATGACGTGCCCAGTGTCTTTGACCGGAAATATACCTTCCACTGCTACCACATCCCGGACAAGAACCTGATGCAGCAGGCCGCTCTTCTCCTGGTCGGGAAGCACGATTTTTATAACTTTTCTTCCGCCAAAAAGAGCAAAAACACGGAGCGCGAGATTTACGACATCCAGATCTATGGTGATACCGAGGAAATGCAGATCATGATCCGGGCGGATGATTTTCTCCACAACATGGCAAGATTTCTTGTCAGCATCCTGCTGGACATCGGATTTGGCATGCGTAAAAAAGAAGATATCGAGGACATCTTCTCCGGCATCCAGTATCCGGGAGAGCCCTGCGACCCCAAAGGGCTGTATCTGCAGGAGATCACCTATTCTTCCAGATAAGCCTGCAGCGCCTGATACTGCCGCTTCATCAGCCGGTATCCGTGCTCATAAAAATGCATCAGCGCATCATAATCTTTCTCAAGCCTGGAGACTGTGGGGATCAGCGGACGGATCACGTAGATCTTTCCCTCGTCCTCCAGCTTCTCCACCAGCTTCATCTGCTGATTATAGACTTCATTTCGCCGGATGGTGGTCCGCACCAGATTCGGATATTTCTTATATGCCCGCTTATAAAGCGCCTTCACCCCTGGAGACACCGGTTTCTTGCGGTAACCCGGATTCCGGGTCAGCACCAGGATGATCTTCTCATTTCCAAGCTTCATAGCCCGTTTCACAGGAATGGAGTCCGCCAGACCGCCGTCCAGATACGGCACCCCGTCTACATTTACCATAGGAGACAAAAGAGGAAGACTGCTGGACGCCCGGCAGATTTTCATCAGACGGTTCCTGTCTTTGCGTTCTGTCATATATTCCGCCTGTCCGGTCTCACAGTTGGTGGTCACGATCTCGCACTCTGTCTCCGATCCAAAATACGTTTCATAATCAAAAGGGAAAATCTCATTGGGATATTTGTCAAACACCATATCCATATCCAGAATGCTCTTCTCCTTGATAAATTTCCGGAGATCGTGATAATAATCGTATTCCTTTTCTTTATGGATCATGCAGTCTCTTGTCCTGCCGATCTGTTTTGACACATAATCCACCCCGTTGCAGGATCCTGCGGACACGCCGATCACATGAGAGGTGTAAAAATCCTGTTCCATCAGATAATCAAGGACGCCGGAGGTAAATACCCCTCTGGTGGCGCCGCCTTCTAATACCATAGTCGC
>NZ_JACJLV010000045.1 GCF_016902415.1 Mordavella massiliensis
TAATTTAACAATCCGCATCGGCGGATGGAGATAAAAAAAAGAAAGACAATTTATCTATTCTGGATAAATTATCTTTCTCATTCATATTTATACGTGTTTCTGCGGGATATCAGGATCCGGAAAGCAAAGCGCTGCCTTCGCGCCAGCTTCCAGGGCTCCTATATAAAATCCCGGTTATACTTCTCAATCATCTTGTAGACCACAAGACCGATCCGGAAGGCCAGCACTTCATTGGCATTGCTGAAGTCCACGCCTGTGATCTTTTCAATCTTTTCAATCCGGTAAGAAGCTGTCTTATAATGTACATACAGATCCTGAGCCGTCTTAGACAGATTCTGGTTCCTGTCCAGGTAGGTCTTTAAAGTAACCAGAAGATCGTCTCTTTGCGGCTTCTTGTAGTTATACAGCTTTTGCAGCCCTTCCGGCACATACTCCAGCAGCTGTTCCGGATCGTCCAGCTGGCACAGAAGCTTGAAAATGCCAAGATCGGAAAACAGCGTCACCTGGGTATTACCGTCTTCTGAGATCTCCCCGGCAATATCCACAAATGTGAAGGCTTCCGTTGCCTCTTTAAAACTTTCCGGCAGGTTGATGATCCCTTCCACCACTTTTCCCACACCGGCTTTTACCTGCATCTCTTTGTGCGAGCGGCTCACATAAGCCTGCACTTCCTCTACCACGGCGCGGATCTCTGCCCGGTACTCCTCCTGTGTCTGCTCTCTTGGAACTTCTTTGATCACCACGATCCGATCCAGATCATTGTAGATCTTCACATTTCCTGCCTGACAGGCGATAGCGTCGCTTAGAAGATTCATCTCGCTGATCTTGGACTTAAAGTCCTTTTTCTCTCTTTCGTCTCCCTTTAATCCAAAAACGATCACCCGGAAACAACCGTTGACAGGCACGCCCAAAAGGCTGGTGTTTTTCTGCAGTTCTGAGACAGAATCAATCTTTCCGTTCAATATATTGTGCATAATATCGTTCTGGAACTTCTTTTCCAGTTCCGCCACCGAATACTGGCGCACCAGTTCAAACTGCAGGGCCCAGATCGCGCTTTCCGCAGCGATGCAGTCCATCACGTCCAGGGGCCGGTTCTGCTCCGTGATCACAAGATACAGCCGTTCCCTAAGATTCAGCTTGACTTTGATGATATACTGGTCTTTGTCCCCGTCCCCGCTTTTTTGGATCAGATATTCATAATTCGAGTAAATATCCGGCTGATAGGGTCTTGCCTCCCTTAAGATCTCAGCCTCCCTGTCTGCCCCGTCAGAAGCTCCGATGCAGTTAAGCTGCCGGTTAAAGGCAGCTACGGGATTGCCGATCAGCTTGGCCAGCACCTCCAGAATATGGTCGATCACCACGTCTACATTCTCCGACTTCAGCACCAGGGCCGAGAAGTTGTCGTGAGTCGTCTTAAAATACTTCAGCTGGGTAACTTCTTCGTTAAAGAGCCGCTCCATCAGCCAGCTCATCACATCCCGGAAGGAAATCTCAAAAGGCATCTCCAGCACCGGAATCTGATGTTTTCTGGAAAATTCCAGCAGATATCCGATCTTTTCCTCCGCTCCTTCTACCGGCTTGCCCCGCTTCAGGATCAGGGCGCTGATTTTTTTATTTTCCAGCTCGTCGATATAGCTTTGAAACTCTTCTATCGTGCAGGAGCGAAAGGCATAAAGACCCGTCAGAAGCACCTCGCCTCCGTTGATCCACTTTACAATGTCCGGAGCTTCTATGATGGTTACGCCTTTGATCTCATTATCAAGTCCTTCTTCTCCGCTGATCAGCCGTGCTCCGTTGATCGCTTCTTCCTTTAACAGGTCTTTTACATACAACGCCATTCTTTGTCTCACCGCCATTTTTCTAAAACTCCCTTACCGATTACTTGTCCATTATAACATAAAAAACGTGCGGCCGTACAGTGCAAAACCGTACGACCGCTCCAGCTGTGTCTCATGTAACGCCGATTCCCGGAATCCGGCGTCAGATCCGGTCCGTTTTATTTCTCCAGATAGTGCTTCGCAAGATCCTTCATGATCACAGACGCCTTGGCAAACTCACTGTATTTGGTAAACTCTACCGGGCAGTGGCTTCTGCCTTCTTTACTCGGGGTAAAGATCATAACGGTAGGAATGCTCTGTCCGATCTCCAGGGAGTCGTGTCCGGCTCCACTTGGCATTCTGCGGTATGTATAACCTCTCTCCTTGCAGTCTGCCTCCATGAAGTCCAGCATCTCGGAGGACAGGTGTACCGGTGTGATGGTCAGCTTGTTGTCCATCTCATAGCTTCCGCCGTACTCTGCCACTTCTTTATCCAGAGCCTTGCGGATCCGGTTGGTGATATCATTGATGTTGTCGTTGTTCATGGAACGGATATCAACGGTAAATTCCACTTTCTCTGCCACGATGTTCATTCCGCCGGGAACGGTGTTGATATAACCTACTGTAGAAACGGTTCCATCCGCTTTCTCTCTTGCCCAGTCGGCAATCTTGGAGATTACTTTTGTAGCTGCGTCTACCGCGTCCATTCTCATATCCATCGGTGTGGTTCCCGCATGGTCCGCTCTTCCGTGAACGGTTACCATGTATCTCTGGATTCCAACGATACCTTCTACCAGACCAAGTTCTGTGCCTTCTGCGTCCAGAACCGGTCCCTGCTCGATGTGTGCTTCCAGGAACTGTCCGATGGAGCCTTCCTTCCATGCCGCCTCGCCGATCTTTTCCGGATCCAGGCCATAGCCTTTCATAGCGTCATAAATGGTCACACCGTCGGTATCAGCAAATTTTTTGGTGTACTCTACGTCTCTGTGTCCCAGCATTGCTCCGGATCCGAAATATCCGGTTCCGAAACGCATACCTTCCTCGTCGCAGAAGCCAACCACAACAAAGTTTCTCTTCGGAACGAATCCTTCTTCTTTTAAGATTCTTGCCACTTCAATGGCACAGATCACACCGGCGATACCGTCATAGTCTCCGCCGTTTACAACAGAATCATAGTGAGATCCCATCATAACACAGGGAGCGTCCGGATCTTCTCCTTTGAGAGTTCCGATCACATTGCCTGCCGCATCTTCCGTAACTTCCAGACCTGCTTCTGTCATCAGTTCCTTCAGATAGTTTACAGCGTCTCTTGCCTCCTTGGTAAACGGCAGTCTTGTACAGCCGTTGCCCGGAGTCGCTGTATACTGTTTTAAGTGCTCCAGATCTCTTGCAATTCTTCCTGTTACATCTTCAATTCCCATACGCCACCTTCCTTTCCCTTCCTTCAGGGAAGCCTTCTTATTTTTTTCTGTCTATGATAAACACCTTGACCGGTGAATATAACATAGAAACGATCACCAGGATAAATCCCAGGTATGCCAGCGCATTCATGCCTGCGGCAAGTCCTCCCTGGATCAGGAAGAAGGATATCATGATGATGATGAATGCGATCGTAAGTCCGCCTTCTTTTGTTTTAAAAAAACTGTTTTTCATCGCTTTTACCTCCTCTTATCCTGCCATTCCTATAATACCGCAGTGGCAAATACCACCAGTCCGATCACGATCGTGGTTCCAATGGCGATAGGCATCAGTTTTTTCAGTACCTCGCCTTCTCTTCCCAGGATACCTGCAGTCGTGGTTCCCAGAATGATCTTGCTGGGGCTGATAGCCGCGCCGATGGCGCCGCCTGCGGTCTGCGCTCCCAGAACCGCTGCCTCATTCAGTCCCAGAAGTCCTGCAGTCGTAGACTGGAACGCGCCAAAGAGGATATTCGAGGACATATTGCTGGCTGTCATAAATGTTCCGATCAGTCCCACTACCGGTGACAGGATCGCATAGGCCTTGCCCAGCACGCGGGAGATCCCGTCCGCCAGGACGTCCGTCTGACCGGTGCCGCCCATGATCCTGGACATGATCACCAGTCCGATGACCGCAATACCTGACGGCATGGTCATTGCCACTGATTTTGCAAACACGCGTCCTGTGCCGCCCTTTTTGATCCATCCATGACTGCCGTAATAAATGAGGCCGACGATGGAGGACAGGAACAGGAACATGCTGGCGTGGGTAAACGGAACCAGCGGAGAAAAGCTCTCCACTGCCTGATTGACAAATCCGTAGCCTGTGGAGGTCTCCGCAAAGGAAAACCCAATGGAGAACTGTCCCAGGAACTCATTAATGGGTTTTACCACCAGGACAATAATGGTCAGGGCTGTCAGGATAAAATACGGAACAAATGCCTGGAGAAGGGACATATCGGAGGGGCCTTCTTCTTCTTTGGCAGTGGTTCCGGCCCGGTTCATGATCGGGCTGTCTTCCAGTTTCCACTCCTCGCGGTACATCTTCATTCTTCCGATCAGGAATAATGCCACCAGGGATACGCAGGACGGGATAAAGCAGGAAAGCGTGGTGTTTACCTGGCTTAACAGAAGTTCTCCGCCGCCCTGGATCACTGCAAGGATCAGCACTGCAGGAAGACCTTTCTTCACGCCCGCGCCTTTTCCGTAGAACCAGCACATGATAAGGCCGGTAATTACGTCCCATACAAACAGGAAAGCGCTGGCCCAAAGAGCCGCCGCAAAATATTCCGGGCTTCCTGTTGTCAGGCCGGAGGTAGAAGCAAGGGAATCCCATGCCGCCGCCAGTGTTCCGAATGTATTACCCCAGGACTGTCCCAAAAGAGGCAGGATCACCGCCCACATGGGGTGCATGCCGATCCCGATCAGAAGCGGGGCGCCTACAGCCACCGGTACTCCAAATCCGGTAATGCCCTGCAGGAAACTTTCCAGGATCCAGCCAAGAGCCAGCACCAGCAAAAGCTCATTGGGAAGGAGCTTTCGCATGCCGTTCCGGATCACCAGAAAGGCTTTGGCTTCATCCGCCACCTGGTACAAAAGGATGGCCGTCCAGACGATCAAAAGGATCGGAAGCGCGCTCCAGATCCCCTTGGCCGTCTCGGACGCCAGCAGGGTAAAGTCCGCCTTATAAAAAGCCACCGCCGTAATGATCGTGATTAAAAGTCCAATAGGGGCGGCCTCAGTGGCGCCCCATTGGAACTTGATCAAAAGGAGTAATAGTACGATAATTGGCAGACAGGCCATTATCCACATAAACAGATTTGTTGGTACGTTCATTTTCTCTCTCCTAAACTACTTGTGTATTACCGTTCCGGTCTCGCCGGCGATTCCGGCCGCAGCTTTGTCGAGAAGGGTGATCAGTGTACGTCTTCCTTCTCCCGACTCTGCGAAGCGGATCGCTGCTTCGATCTTCGGAAGCATGGAGCCTTTGGCAAACTGTTCCTGTGCGATGTATTCTTTCGCCTGGTCAACGGTAAGATCACTTAACCATTCCTGGTTTTCTTTTCCGAAGTTAATTGCCACCTTCTCCACGGCTGTCAGTATGATGAGGTAATCCGCGCCAAGTTCGGCGGCCAGCAGGCTGCTGGCATTATCCTTGTCAATGACTGCATTGACGCCGGATAATTTTCCGTCCTCATCTACAACGGGGATGCCCCCGCCTCCGCAGGTGATCACGATATGTCCCGCGTCCACCAGCGTCTTAATGGTCAGAAGCTCCCGGATCTTCTTTGGCATCGGGGAGGCAACCACCACGCGGTATCCTCTGCCTGCGTCTTCCATGCAGGGGATGCCGTTCTCCTGGTTTCTCTTTGCCTCTTCCTCGGTCAGGAACCGTCCGATGGGTTTGGTCGGATTCCTGAAAGCTTCGTCGTTTTTGTCCACCTCTACCTGGGACAGGATCGTAGAAACTTTTACGTCCATCCCTCTGCGGTGTAATTCATATTTGATCGCATTCTGCAGATCGATACCGATATATCCCTGGCTCATGGCCACACAGGTAGGAAGCGGAGTCTCCATATAATTATCGGTATAATTGGTAGCCAGCTCGTCCATCGCTTTCTGGATCATGCCCACCTGGGGGCCGTTGCCGTGGGTTACCACAAGCTCCAGACCCTGGGCTGCCAGGTCGACGATCACCTGCGCTGTCTTTGCTACCGCCTCTTTCTGCTCCTGGATATTATTTCCCAGAGCATTTCCGCCTAATGCAATGACAACTTTCTTTTTTTCCATAACCTTGTCCTCCGTCACTCTCTATTCGGGATCGTAGCCAAGCTTCTTTGCGTATGCTGTGATCGCTTTCTCGAAGCACTCGATCGGAGGATGAACCGTACCTGCGCCTATCTGTCCGTATCCGGCGATCTTGTGCGCGATACCGGTATTGATCACAGGCGTGATGCCTTTCTCTACCACTTTTCTTGCGTCGATGCCAAGGCAGATTCCCTGGAAGTTCCAGGTCGGAACCGTGAAGTTCGGGTTTCTGTCGATGACGATCTCCATCATCTCGTTGCTGGTGCGAAGTGCATCTTCGTATCCGCCTGCTCCTACGAATCTGGTAACAGCCGGAGCCGCGATCATAGCCATACCGCCGACGCCGAAGGTCTCTGTGATGGCGCTGTCGCCCATATCCGGGCAGGCATCCTCGCCGTCATATCCGGTAAAGTAAAGTCCCTGCGGAGTATTAACAGGACCTGTGAACCACTCGTCGCCCATACCTGCGATACGGATACCGAACTCATAACCATTTCTGCACATAGCAGTTACAACGGTTCCATCGGTTCCGGTACGTGCGTCGTCCATTACTGCCTTGCCGGTAGCCATCATGATATTTAAGAAGAACTGATCGGTATCAGCCAGGAACTTGATCACGTCGTAACGGTCTTTTTCGTCCATATCCATCTTGGTGATGATCGGAGCCATCTCTTTTAAGAATGCAAGAGAAGCTGCGATATTTCTCTGATGGAACTCATCGCCCATGGCAACTGCCTTGGCGATCAGCGGGTTGATGGCAAGTCCGTTCTCCATAGAGCGAAGGGCTTTGCCAAGTGTCGGTCCAAGAACGTCTCTCATCCAGCGCAGACGATCGATAACTTCTTCAGAATATGCACCGAAACGGAGTACTTTTCCGATACCTTCGTTCATGGTACAGTAAGCACGGTTTCCGCCGGTTACATTTTCTACGACAAAGACTGCCATATTCGGAGAAGTGATACCGCCCATCGGTCCTACCGCATTGACATGGTGGCAGGGGATGAACTTGATCTCGCCGTTCTCCAGCATCTTTCTTGCGTCTGCTTCATTGTCTGCCCATTCCTCGAAAAGGACTGCGCCTACACAGGAGCCCTGCATCGGATCCGGCATGTTCTTGTACTCTACCGGAGGACCTGCGTGAAGGATGACTTTTCCTTCATTGAGTTCCGGAATGACTTCTTTTGCACGGACATTGTCTCTTAAGATCGGCTGGCTTGCAACCACCTTTGCGATCACTTCCTGGTTCTTCTCATCAATTCCCTCATAATTTCTCAGGAAATTCAGAACCTTGATCAGCTTCACATCTCCACCTGCCGGCGGCATCCAGTCATACTGAACCACCTCGCAGCCAAACTGCTCTACCACTTCTGCAAAGCTCTTCAGACCGATGTTGATGATCTTCGGCTTCTCGCTTAAGAGCTGACGAAGCTTCTCGGACGGAGCAGCCTTCGGGAAATCTACCACCTGTTTCGGGCGGATCTCCTTTGCAGGCTCGTTAAAGTCTCTGCCGATCGCACGGATCGCGGTGCGGCATGCCAGTTTATTATTTTCACATACGATCACGCCTGCTTCTTTTAATTTGTTGACAGCGTCATCGTATCCCTGGAAGTCTCTTCTGGTTCCGCAGACGGTAGCGACAAAGAATACCTTTCTTCCCTGTCCCTCTGCCTTTGCCATCAGTTCCTTGATGGTCGGAAGCAGAGCGCCTGCCATGTCTGCGTGTGAGCCGTATCCTAACATAATGTCAAAGAGAACAGCTCCTGTAGACTCATCGTCTACTGCTTCCTGCATACACTCGATTCGTTTTGCGGGATCGATCATCGGGTGCGGTTTGCCCTGTGTATAAGCGTCATCGCCCAGGTCCACAACCACGTTGCCGTCCAGCTGCAGCATGTAGCCTTCGATATCTTCCGGCGGAACTTTTACATCCATGGCGTCTTTGATCAGCATAGCCGCCTCATTTGCCAGTGTACCACCTGAATAATATGCCTTGATGGTCTTCTTGTCTTCTGCCTTGTAGAAGGAAGACTCGTCTACTTCTACGGAAGCCTCCGGGATCTCTTCGCCTCTTACCAGGCCCACTGCCAGGCGCGCAGCCTCGTCCAGTGTATAGGCATGATAGAAGTTCTCCTCATGATATTCCGGCTTTTCGCCGACGAACAGGGTTACGATCGGTTTGCTGAAATTGCTTAAGCGGGCCGCGATCTTATCCCGTACTTCTTTTGCCGGCGGCTTGGAAACGATCACCAGTACCTTCACTGCGTCGTCGTCTTCCATTGCGTCGATCATGTCCATCATGGTAATTCCGCCAACAGCCGCATTCAGGTCACGTCCGCCGATTCCAATGGCGTTGGTCACGCCTTCGCCCAGTCTGTCGATGATCGTTGTCAGTTCCTGGATACCCGTACCGGAAGCCCCGATGATTCCGATAGAGCCCGGAGCCACATTATTGGTAAATGCGATCGGCACACTCTGGATGATGCCGGTACCGCAGTCCGGTCCCATAACGGCCAGTCCTTTTTCGTGTGCTTTGTTTTTCAGTTTTACTTCGTCCTCCAGCGTTACGTTATCGCTGAACATAAATACATTTAATCCCTCGTCCAGCGCGCGGTCTGCTTCCAGAGCCGCATATGCGCCCGGGATAGAGATCACTGCCAGATTCGCATCCGGCTGTTTTGCGAGAGCCTTCTCCCATGATTTTACGCTCTCTGCGCCTTTCTTCTCAGCGCTTTCGGTAGACTGCTTCTTAAAGAACTCTTCCATCTCAGCTTCGATGGTGTCAAGAAGGCTGTCGTCATCCACATCCGCAACGATAACCAGATCGTTTGCAGATGCGGCCTCCAGTTCTTCAGTAGCCAGCCCGCTCTGTCTGTAAATATCTTTATTTGCCGGTGTTGCCATCATGATGGATACTTTCTTAACACCCTCGATCGTAGAGATCTGGTTGGTCAGAAGCATCAGAACAACAGAATCATGATAGCTGCCCTTTTTCACAACTGTTTTTAACATAGGTTCTCCTTCCTGAGTCTTCCTGATCTATTCAGCGAAACGATTCTTATGGTCGTAGCGGTCAAAATGAATATCATCGCTCTTCAGATACTCATAGATCTCATCTACGATCTCCACGCCGCCGGTCGCATATGCTTTTTCTTTTCTCAGCATTGCACGCTCGCCCGGATAGTAAACTTTGTCGTATCCTTCAGCAGTCGGCATCTCGCCCAGTTCGTCGATGGATGCAGACATAGCTTTCTTGAATTCCTCTGCTCCCACGAAACGGGCCGGGTCGATCACGATGTGCATCTGTCCCAGTTCTCTTCCCTTGGAAAGGTCATGATACATGGAGCTTACATGTTTTCCAAACGGTACGCCAAGAAGGATACCGGAGAATACGTCTACCATCATCATCAGGCCATATCCCTTTGCCCCCGCGATCGGAAGCAGCGCATTTACATGGTTGGGGTCTGTGACCGGATTGCCCTTCTCATCTACTGCCCAGCTGTCCGGGATGCTCTCATGTCTGGAACGCTTGTCCAGGATCTTGCCCCATGCCTGTACAGTAGTAGCCATGTCAAAGACAACGGTTCTGTCGTCTGCTGTCGGCGCAGCAAAGGAAATGGGGTTGGTTCCGTAGTAGGGCTCTGTTCCGCCTACCGGAACTGCCATCGGGTCAGACTGGCAGAAGGAGATTGCAAGGAGTCCCTGCTCTGCTGCCATCTCTGTATAATATCCGATGGATCCGCTGTGGGACATATTTTTCATACCCACAACAGCGATCCCGTTCTTCTTTGCCATCTCGATGGCTTTGTCCATGCCGTATTTTGCAACCGCATATCCGCATCCGTTGTCTCCTTCGAACACACCGGAGCAGGGGCCGGTCTCTTCCCATTCAAATTTCGGGTTTGCAGTGATACCGCCTTTTGCGATACGCTCTGCATAGTATTCTACGCGGACCGCGCCGTGAGAGTGGTATCCTCTCTCGTCAGACCAGGTCATAACTTCTGCCGCGATGTCTGCGTGATCCTCATTCAGACCAGCTTTCATCAGCTTATTTTTCATCAAATTCTTTAACTCGTCATGTGAAAGCTTCATTTCAAATTTCCACCCTTTACACTTTTTTATAACTGAACGTCTCTGTTGCAGTCTTTAGAATAAATATAAGCAAAATCTTCTTCACGTCCTACTGCGTAGCAGGCCTGCGGAACGTATGCATCCAGGAATACATAGTCGCCTTTCTTCACCGGAACCCACTCGTCATCCAGTCTGTACATACCTTTACCGGACAGGAAGTACATGCCGTGCTCCTGGATGTGTGTCTCGATGTATCCGTGGGAAGCGCCCAGTTTGAACTTCAGGATGTGCATGTTCATATCAAATCCGAAATCGCCTGCTGCCGGCAGAAGGTCTTTGATATGGCAGTTGTTCATTCCTTCGTACTCTACCCACTCCATATCGTTGACATTGTTCACTACTGTGTGCGCGCTGTAGCCCTCGATACGGTCGTATCTTCTCTTGTAAACATACAGTTTTGCGTCTGCTCCGCTCTTGTTCTCAAATGTGATCGCATTGCTCTCAGGCGAGAAGATGTAACCGCCCTCTGTGAGCGTTGCTTCCTGATCATCATTTTTAACGGTAACTTCACCGGAGATCACATACAGGAAGGACTCGATTCCTTCTCCGCCGATGCCGGTGTTCTTGCCACCTGCTTTTGCAGTTACCAGATAATCCGCGAAGGTTGCTCCCATGGAAGGAGATCCAAGGATCGTTACGTCGCAGTTCTCATATCCCGGTACTGCGTTCTTTACCAGTCCGTCTGGCTCAAGGAGAACATAGTTCTCTTTCTTCACAACAGAACGTGTCATCAAAAGTTCATCACGATAGCCTACCTGATTGTTTAAATAACTCATACTAAAATCTCTCCTTTTCTTATGGCTGGTCGACCATTTACTCTATTATTAATTATGACAATGAAACTGCTTTTTTTCAATCAATATTTTAGACAAAACATAGAAATTATTTTTATCCACTTTCACCCCTGATGTTAATTTTTTCACATCACACCTTTCCGTTTGTCTATGTTATAATAGATTTTGTGCATAGTATATATTTAGGGAGGTATCCTGATGTTTGAGCAGAAAACCATATCAATTGAAACTGCATCCTATGATAAATCAGCTATTATCTATTATGACCAAAAAATCACCCCCAAAGCATGCATCCTGTATTTCCATGGCGGAGGCCTTTTATACGGTCACAAAGAGGACCTGCCGGAAGGGCATCTGATAAAACTGACCGAGGCGGGATATGTCATTATTGCCTATGATTATCCCCTGGCCCCGACTGCAAAACTTCCCATGATCCTGGATGATGTGCGGGATTCCATCCACCACTATATTGACCACGCCGAGGACTACTGCGGGCAGAAGCTTCCCTACTTTCTCTGGGGACGTTCCGCCGGCGCTTACCTGTGCCTGATCGCGGCTGCCTACGGCTACTTTGAGACGCCGCCTGCGGGCATCCTGTCTTATTACGGATACGGCTTCCTCTGCGACCACTGGTTCCAGACTCCCAGCGCCTATTATAAGACCCTGCCTCCTGTGGACGCTTCCTGCTTAAGCCATCTGCCCTCCGGATACGAGACAAACGGCGATCTTAACACCCACTACAGCATCTACGTCTACGCAAGGCAGACCGGCAAATGGTTCTCCCTTCTCTACGAAGGACGGGAAAAATACTTCTATCTGGACTACACCCTGCGGACCTGCCAGAGCCTGCCATGTCCGCTGTTCGCCGCCCACGCCACCAACGATACCGATGTTCCCTTCGATGAATTCCGGGAACTGATCACCCGCTACAATCCCAGGACCTTCATCGCAGCCTGCAATGTCCACGACTTCGACCGGGAGGCAGACAACCAGTTCACTCCCAGGCTTCTGGACGCCACGATCGATTTCCTGGATAAACATATTTAACCTCTGGCATCATGAAAAAAGACTGACCGAAAAGCTTGATCACCTGCTTTCCTGTCAGTCTTTCTTATTCTTTAGTGTCTCTTTATGTATTTTTCCAGGTATTTTCGCATTGCGCTCCAATGGACATTCATGGTAAAACGAAACACCGTTTCTTTGTCCGCGTCGTCTATAACGCAGATATACAGATCATCCTCCGCGCAGATGCCTGACCGGCTGGACTGCCCTTTTTTCAGGCAGATGATCTCTTTTGGCCGGATCGTCCGCTCGATCTCTCCAAACAGACCGAACCCGCTCTCCTGCCGGACGATGATTCCTTTCTTCCGGTCCGGTTCCAGGCGGCGCAGCTGATTGATCAGCCTTCCGTCACGCCCGGTCTTTACAATATACGCCGGATATCTGGTGTCCATGATGCCCATGCCGCTTTTGTCTTCCTTTCTTCCAAATACACTTTCTTCATAAGCCTAAATATATCTTTTGATCTTTTTGTTCGCTTTCAGAAGCGCATCCATAAAGGCCTGATTGTCTTTTAACGATACCACCACATTTTTCTTATTTCTGGTTCCCAGAAGGACCACGTCCGTGGAGGCGCAGTAAGACAGCGTGAGCCTGTCGGCTCTGTGCATAGCCGTAATATCTTCGATCAAAAGCTCTTCTTTTGAGATCCCGAAGCGTATGAATAATTTCTTTTTGTCTATCTCAACATAATTTGCAAAGCATACCGGTATCAGATACAGGTCCAGAAGGCCTGCCGGCAGGATGTAAAAATACGAGATATAATGAAGCCCGTATTTCACGATCATCCATACCAGCACGGCGTTCAAAGCTGCAATGATCAGATACCACCAGACTGCAACTTTTCCTTTAAATCTCATACGTCTCCCTATTTCTCATCTTCAAAGATGGTGCCCACACGGAATCCTTCCGCGCTCTTCATCTTCTTCATCAGGAAGTAATATACCACTCCTGTCGGGATCAGGCTCACATACCAGGACAGTTCCATGATGATCAGGGAGCAGATGGATCCGATGATGATTGCAATAACAGCAGCCCAGTTCATTCCTTTGTAAGGTCCGTTCTTGTCATACATACGGTTCAGATCCAGTTTCTTCTTCCGAAGGATGTAGAAGTCCACTGCCATAACCGCAAAGATCGGTCCCAGGAATGCGGAGTAGAACTGTGTGAAAAGATTCAGTCCTGCCGCAGATTCAGCGGTAACCAGCTTCCAGGGCATTACAACTACGGACAGCACACCAACAAGAATGGTTGCGTAGGTCCATTTTACTTTGAAGGACTCCATCAGCACGTAAGCCGGCGGAACGATATTGTTCAGTACGTTTGTCGTTACCTGTGCAAATGCGATGAACAGCAGGGTCATGATGGTCAGGAATGTGTTGTCCATGGTGGTGGAGAACACAACAACCGGGTCGCTGTTTCCGGTCGCGGCTGTAACCAGAAGGCCGATCAGACCCATAAACAGTGTTACAGGCAGGATCGCGATGGTGTAAATGCTGGCAGCCTTCACCGGTTTGATGTCATCGGTTGCGTTCCGTGAGTAGTCGGACGCATTGATGATCATGGTAGAATAAATACCCAGGAAGGATGTGGTCGCTGCCCAGAACGGCATGCCCCAGGTTCCTTCGATACCGGAGAATACGTCTCCGATCTCTGTGGAGAATTCGGTGTTTACTACATACAGCATGTAGGCAAGGATCACGAGAATGAAGATACAGGAAATGTTCTCCATCCATTTGATTCCTTCAAATCCTTTGATCGCCAGCAGTACCTGCACGAGGGTAAATAATCCGTATACCACCGGCAGATTGTCAAATCCAAACAGAATGCTGGTACAGCTGTTGATGGCGCCTGCGCCGACCCAGCTCTGATAACCGAACCACACGATGGCCGGAAGTCCACGAAGAACGCCGGGGATCTTAACGCCGGTAAAACCAAAGCTGCTTCTCAACTGTACGGTAAACGGGATACCATAAGTATGTCCGCACTCTCCGATGATTGCCAGTGCAACAGCGATGACCAGACAGCCGATGGTCATGGCGATTACCGCCTGCAGTACGGTCAGTTCTCCGATCAGGCCCGCGCCCATGGAGAAGGTTCCGATGGATACACAGCCGCCCATGAAGCTGGCCGCATAGGATACCGATCCCATGATACGCTTCTTGGTAGGCTGCAGATCCTGATCCACATTTTTCACAAGTTCCGGATTAATGTTTACGTTTTCAACAATAGCCATTTTCTCTCTCCTTCTTGTATCCGCAGCCCCCTTCAATCCCTTCCGGGGCGGCGGGTATTTTATCAGGTCTATTTAATTTTCTTCACCAGATTTCCGTAGCCCTTCTCGCCTACGATCTCGCCGTCTTCTGCGACAACCTGGCCTCTTACGATGGTGTATACCGGAAGGCCTTTGCCTTTGAGTCCGACGAAAGCAGAGATCTTATTAACATATTTCAGAGACTCACTGGTGATCTCCCATTCCTTGTCCGGATCCACGATCAGAAGGTCCGCGTCAAAGCCTGGCTTGATATCGCCCTTCTTGCCATAGATGCCGAATGCCTTTGCAGGCTGTACGGACATGGAGTTAGCAAGAACAGTCGGGCAAACGCCCCGTTTTACCACGCCTTCGCTGAACGCTGCCTGGAATCCGCTCTGAATGCCGGAGCATCCGCCCCATACGTCAAATACTGTCTCGATCTTGTTGCCAAGGATCTCGTTGTATTTCTCGTCATAAGAACAGGGAGAGTGGTCGGAAGCGATTCCGCTGAATACGCCTGCCTTAACATACTCCCACATTTCCTCTACCGCCTCTTTGGGCTGCAGGATGGGCGCGCATTTAAAGAGCGGTCCGTTCTTGATCACATCTTCGTCAGTGAAGGTCAGATAATGAGTACAGGTCTCTGCCGTGATATCATAGCCTTCATCCTGAGCGGCTTTGATCTTCTTTGCAACCGCCGGATGGGATACATGGCAGATATGAGCCTTGCATCCTGTGGCCTTCGCAAGCTCAATGATCGCGTCTGTCGCCACGATCTCCGCAACTACAGGACGGGACTCCAGATAAGCCTTCCAGTCATTGCGTCCGGCCTCTTTCATTCTCTTTTCCTGATTCTTGATGATGGAGTAGTCTTCACAATGGAAGCCTGCACGTCCGTCAAACTCTTTGATAATGTCCATCGCTTCCAGCGCCTGGCCGTAGCTTAAAGACTCATAGTCCGGAGAAACCGGTCCGATAAAGGACTTAAAGGATACGCAGCCCTTTTCATCCAGATCCTTCAGGTCTCCAAAGTTATAGCTGGTCAGTCCGCCCCAGAAGCAGTAGTCCACATATGCGTTGGGAGAAACCTTATTCTCTTTGAAATCAAAGGTTTCCGCATTGGTCATACAGGGCTCATTCTGAAGAGGCATATCAATGACGGTAGTATATCCGCCAAGAGCCGCGGCCGCTGTGCCGTGCTCATAGTCCTCGCGCCACTCATACCCCGGATCATTCAGATGTGCGTGTGTATCGATCGCGCCCGGGAAGATATACTTTCCGCCGGCGTCGATCACCTTTGCGGCCTCTGGCTCCACTCCGGCTTCCAGAACCGCGGCGATCTTGCCGTCCTTTACTGCAACGCCGCCTTCTGTAATCGCGTCAGCAGTTACAATCTTACCATTTTTAATCAACAAATCATACATAATAAAGAAATACCTCCTATTTCTCTAAAGTCGTTCCCTTTCTGAACCGCTCGCAGGACTTCATGTACTTCATGCAGAAGTAGAATACCAGACCTGTCGGGATGGTTGCTGTAAAGAAGGAAATATCTACATTGATCAGGCCGATCACTGCGCCTACCGCGATCGCGATAAATGCGGCCCAGTTTACTCCGGCGTGATCTCCCTTGGGATCATACAGATCCTTCAGAGCAGCTTCGCTGAATTTTCTTCTATGTAAGATGAAGAAATCTGTGATCAGTACCGCAAAGATCGGTCCGAAGAATGCGGTGTAGATC
>NZ_JACJLV010000046.1 GCF_016902415.1 Mordavella massiliensis
GGAAATGCTCCGGGTGTAAGAAATAGCAAATGGGGACGTAGTCCTTTTGCAAAGGACTACGTCCCCATTTGCTATTTCTTACACCCGGAGCATTTCCCGCCCGCCGGGCATCCGATGCATTTCACGCCTTTCTTTTTTGCTTTTACGATATAAGTAATCGCGCTTCCCAGCATGGCCGCCAATACAGCCAACGCTATGAAATCCACCATATGAATTCCTCCTTTTTCCTATGCCGCCGCATGCAGGCTGTAGGTTTCCGCGAACTCCCGGTCGGACTTGCGGATTCTCCACAGCACGATCAGAACAAAGACGATGACTGCGACAAGTCCCGGAACAAATCCGGTTCCCAGAGATCCGGTTGTGATCAATGTGCCGATCTGATATACCAGGAAGGCAACGGTGTAGCCGGTTCCCAGCTGAAGGCAGATGCCTCCAAGCAGCCATTTTCTGCTCTTCATCTCAGAGTTCATGGCTCCGAGCGCCGCGAAGCACGGCGGCGTATAAAGATTGAACATCAGGTACGCAAGAGCAGCCACTTTGGTAAGTCCCAAAACTGCTGCCACTGCATTTCCGCTTCCCACCAGTGCCAGTTCATCAGTATCGATCAGATTGGTGACGCCGTATACTACCGCCAGCGTGCCGACTACATTTTCTTTTGCGATAAATCCGGTCACTGCCGCTGCCGCCAGCTGCCATACGCCAAATCCAAGCGGGATAAAGAGAATGGAGATCGGGTGGGCAATGCTTGCCAGAATGGAAGTATCCTCTGCGCCTTCCGCCACCAGCTGGAACTGCCAGTTAAAGGTCTGCATGATCTGGACAACGGTGTTGCACACCAGAATAATCGTTCCGGCCTTGATAATGTATGCCTTGCCGCGTTCCAGCATGGAAATACATGCCCGCTTCAGGCTTGGGATCTTATATTCCGGAAGTTCAATGATGAAGAAAGATTTCCGGTATTTCTGACCGGTAATTCTCTTTACCAGCAAAGCCCCCAGAAGGATCAGTACGATTCCCACCAGATACATGGTTGCGGACACCCACCAGGCATCTGCGAAAAATGCGCCTGCAAATAAAGCGATCACAGGGATCTTTGCTCCACAGGGCATAAATGGCGTCAGCATCGCCGTGGTCCGCCGTTCTCTCTCATTGCGGATGGTACGGGACGCCATGACTCCGGGAATCGCGCATCCGGTTCCAATGACCATCGGGATCACGGATTTTCCGGAAAGCCCCACTCTCTTAAAGATCGGATCCAGCACCACCGTAGCTCTTGCCATATACCCACAATCTTCCAGAAGAGCAATCAGGAAGTACATCACCATAACCAGCGGAAGGAAACCGATGACCGCTCCCACGCCGCCGATGATACCATCCACCAGGATCGCATACAGTAACGGATTGGCATTCTCCATCATTCCTCCGACCCATCCCTGGAATGTCTCGATCCAGGCCACCAGCCAGTCGGCGATCCAGGTTCCCAGCGTTGTCTGGGAAATGTAGAACACCAGGAAGATCACTGCCGCAAAAATCGGGATTCCCACAATCTTATGAGTGATAACAGCGTCCACTTTATCCTGTGCATTTTTATCTTTTGTGAAGACTTTTCTTTGTTCTACCTGCTTTACGATCTCATTGACAAAAGCGAACCGCTTTCTGTCCGCCTCTTCTACCGCATTTTTATCGGTCAGATCAATATCGGCCTGCACATAAGGCGCTCTCTGTCCGGCTCCTTTCAGGGAAGCCGCGGCCGCAACCGCCTCTTTCAGACCATCGTGGCCGGAAGATGTAGAAATCGTCTTTACCACCGGACAGCCAAGCTTTTCTGACAAAAGTCTCTCATCAATCCTCGTCTGCTTCTTATCGGTAATATCACTTTTGTTCAACGCAACAACCACCGGCACTCCCAGTTCCAGAAGCTGCGTGGTAAAAAACAGGCTCCGGCTCAAATTGGTTGCATCCACGATATTGATGATCGCGTCCGGATGTTCATTTTTCACATAACTGCTGGTAATACTTTCTTCAGACGTAAACGGCGACATGGAATAAGCGCCCGGCAGGTCTACTGCCACCAGCTCCTCTTCCCCGGCATAATATGCCTTTTTAATCAGGCTTTCCTTCCGCTCCACCGTCACGCCGGCCCAGTTGCCGACTTTTTCATTCCTGCCGGTCAGAGCATTGTACATGGTTGTCTTCCCGCTGTTGGGATTCCCTGCAAAAGCAATTCTCATGTTCTGATCTCCTCCTTTATATTGATTAGCTATAACTAACCCAGTTGTAAAAAAATTATATTGATATGGCTTTCGCCAGATCAGTATCTATATTATATCTCCCGTCTTTGATGGAAACCGTGCAGCCGCCGCGGACACGGGAAACCACGGTAATCGGCTCTCCGCTGTAACATCCCAGGGAAAAAAGAAATGCTTCCAGATCATCATCTTCTGTGACAATCTCTTTCACAATATACTCTTCCCCTTCTTTTGCATCCATTAATGTCATAAAACCAGATCCTCTCACTTATCTTTTTCATCCGTCTTCCCGGATGGTTATACACAACAAATTTTTAGTAGGTTCTTCTAACAGTTGATAGTTTAAACTAACCAGATTGTTTTGTCAATCCTTCCTGAGAATATTTTTTTATTTTGTATTCAAAAAAAATATATGTTATACTGGACACATGATGACAGGAGGGAACGCATATGAGAACCTATACCAGCGAATCCGCGGAAAATTATCTGGAAACGATTCTGATCTTAAGTAAAGAACTGCCTGTGGTCCGTTCTGTCGATATCGCAAATGAACTGGGCTTTAAAAAATCAAGCGTCAGTGTTGCCATGAAGCATCTGCGGGAACAGAATCATATCGTCATGGAAGACAGCGGTTTTATCCATCTGACAGATTCCGGCAAAGCTATCGCGGAAATGATCTACGAACGGCATCTTTTATTATCCCAGTGGCTGGTGCGCCTTGGAGTCCCGGAAGAGATCGCCTCTGAAGATGCCTGCAAGATTGAGCATGTGATCAGCCCGGAGAGTTTTGAAGCCATCAAAAAGCACATCCGATAATTTTTAATAATTTTGAGCGAATTATTAAGAATTCTTAAAAATCGTCTTTTCCCTTTGCGAAATATGTCGAAAAAAGTTATACTACCTCTGCATATCTCTGTCTTCTGGAAGATTCTTCCAGAAGATAAGCGAACTTAAGAGGGAGTATTTATGAATCCAAGAAACAAAAGAAAAAGAAGAAGAAAGCGGCGTCAGAGAAGACTGATCCTGCCCGTACTCTTCGTCCTGTTATGCCTGCTCTCTGCAGGCGCATTATATCTTGCCTATACCCTGACCCGGCCGGCATCCATTGAGATCCAGGCAAAAAACGCCCAGATCCTGCAGGGAGAAACTGCGCCGGCAGACTGGAGCGCCAAAGTACATCTCACAGGAAATGAGCACGCTGTTCTGGACTGGAAGAAATTCTACACTGCAAAAGATCTTCTTAAAGATCTGAAAAGCGGCGGTGATTATACAGTTTCCTGTCAGCCGGACCCAAACGCGGAAGGGGAATACCCGATCACCATTACATTATCTGATCAGCTGACCCGGAAGCTTCAGTCCAGGACCTGGAGCAAACATCTGAAGCTTACCATAAAGGAAGGCGTCTTTACGGTCAAAAATCCCATTGGCGAATGGGAGGACAACCGGTTCCGGAAATACGACGGGACCTATGTAACCAATGATTTCGTGGTTTCTAAAAACCAGACCTATTATTTTAATCAGGACGGGGTCATGGTCACAGGCTGGCAGACCATCAACAATGCCACCTACCATTTCAACGATGAGGGCGCCATGGAAACCAGCACCTGGGCAGATGGCGACAACGCCCGCTATTACCTGGGCGAGAACGGAGCCGCACTTACCGGCTGGCAGGATCTGGACGGATCCACCTACTATTTTGACGCCAACGGAAAAATGGCTACCGGCGACATTTATCTGGGACTGACCCGCTGTTCTTTTGACGAAAATGGAAAACTGATTTCAAAAACAGAAAGCCAGATCGATCCGAACAAACCGGCCATCGCTCTGACCTTTGACGACGGGCCCGGCCCCAGAACCATGGAGCTTCTGGCCCAGCTGGAAAAATACAATGCCCACGCCACCTTTTTTATGCTGGGGCAGAAAGTTTCTTCTTATCCGGATGCCATCCGTAAAATGCAGGAAATCGGCTGCGAACTGGGAAATCATTCCTATGACCATCCGGATCTGTCCAAGCTGGACGCCGCCGGCATCCAGTCCCAGATCTCCCAGACCAATGAAGGGATCCGGGGAATTGCCGGAAACGGTGCAACTGTCCTTCGCCCGCCCTACGGAGCCATCAGCAGCACCCTGTCCTCCAATGCAGGCATGCCCATGATCCTGTGGAATATTGACACCCTGGACTGGAAGACCCGCAACGCCCAGAGCACCATTGATGCGGTCATGAAGGACGTCAAAGACGGCGACATTATCCTGATGCACGACATCCACTCAGAGACCATCGATGCCGCGCTGCAGCTGATCCCCAGGCTTCAGGCCGAAGGCTACCAGCTGGTAACCGTATCTGAACTTGCCGCCTCCAAAGGCAAGACTCTTTTAAACGGAGAAACTTATACCGATTTTTAGTCACACAGACATGCGTTTTGTGATACAATAGGGATAGTACATATCAGTTAGGAAGCGATCGCATGTCACACAGAAAAACGCAGGATGAAAAATATCAGATGATGACGGAGACCCCGATCCCCGGTCTGATCGGCCGTCTGGCGGTGCCTACCATCATCAGCATGATGATCACATCCTTCTATAATATGGCGGACACCTTTTTCGTGGGCCGCATCAGCACCAGTGCCACCGCTGCCGTTGGCGTCGTATTTCCCGTCATGGCGGTCATTCAGGCACTGGGCTTTTTTTGCGGCCACGGTTCCGGCAACTCCATTTCCAGAAAACTTGGCTCTAAGGACACACAGGCCGCAAAAGAGCTTGCTTCCACCGGGTTTTTCCTGGCCTTCGCCCTGGGGCTTCTCCTGATGGCGCTTGGCCTTCTGTTTCTGGAGCCTTTGTCTCATCTCCTTGGCTCCACCGAAACCATCCTTCCCTACACCAAAGACTATCTTGGCATTATCCTTCTGGGCGCGCCCTATATGACCGCCCAGCTGGTGCTCAATAATCAGATCCGTTTCCAGGGAAATGCCTTCTACTCCATGATCGGCATTACCGCCGGAGCCGTCTTAAACATCGGCCTGGACCCCTTATTTATCTTTGTCTTTGACATGGGGATCTCCGGCGCGGCACTTGCCACCATTCTCAGTCAGTTTGTCAGCTTCTGCCTTCTCCTTGCAGGAGTGCGTTTTTCCGGATGTATTCCCATCCACCCGCGGAACATCCGCCTCTCCAGGCATCGGCTTCTGGAGATCACAGGCGGCGGACTTCCTTCTTTGTTCCGTCAGGGACTGGGAAGCGTTGCCACCATGACGCTTAACATTGCAGCCAATCCATACGGGGACGCCGCGATTGCCGCCATGTCTGTGGTAAGCCGGATCATGATGTTTGCCAACTCAGCCCTGATCGGCTTTGGCCAGGGCTTTCAGCCGGTCTGCGGGTTCAATTACGGCGCCCGCAAATACGACAGAGTCCGGGAAGCCTTCTGGTTCTGCGTCAAAGTATCTACCGTTGTACTCTTCCTGCTGTCCGCTTCCGGCATGCTCCTGTCCGGTCACCTGATCGGCATCTTCCGTAATGACCCGGACGTCATCCGCATCGGCACCACTGCTCTCAGACTGCAGTGCATTACCTTCACTCTGGGCGGATGGATCGTAATGAACAACATGATGATGCAGACTATGGGAAAAACCCTTCCTGCCTCCATTCTTGCTGCGTCCAGACAGGGTCTGTTCTTCATCCCGGCTCTTCTGATCCTGCCGCAGTTTTTCGGACTTCTCGGCATCCAGTCGGCGCAGGCCGTCTCAGATGTCTGCACCGTAGTCATTACCACCATCTTAAACCGGCGTGTGATGCGTTCGCTCCGCTCCTGACAGGATTCTGGCGATCTCCACGATCTCTTCTGCAATCTCTTCCTCTCCGACCCGCTCTCCCTGCAGGCGGTAGGTATAATATCCGCCATAGACCTGATAGGTAAGAAGCGCCTGGAAGTGGATGTCTTCTTTTAGTTCCGGATGGTTCCGGAAAATATGCTTTTTCAACTCCCGCTCCACATAATCCGGGATCAGAGCCGCCCGGGAGCCGGAAAACAGGATCCGGCTCAATTCATTGTGGGAACGGAACGCCAGAAATAATTCCCGGGTAAATCCCGGCTGATCTGTCAGCACCAGATCCGGATGGGCGATACTCTGATAAATCTCCCCGATCACCTCCGCCTGCAAACGCTCCGCCAGATCATAAATGTCCTGATAATGCAGATAAAATGTAGCCTTGCTGATCTGGACTTTCTCAGCTAATTCTTTTACTGTGATCTTTTCCAGCGGCTTCTTTCCAAGCAGTTCCAAAAAGGCGGTCCGGATCGCCGCCAACGTCTTTTTCTGTCTTAGATCCATGGATAATAGTCCTTTCTTTCAAAATGTCTGTTATTTTACCCTCTCAAATGATTGTAAATTGTCACTCTTCTCCACCTCATTTATAATACATCTTAGTAAAATAATTTACACATGTCAATTAAGTTTCGGAGTGACTGCTTTATGGACTTTTACAACTTTTATACCGGCCGGGAACAGAACGCCTGGAAGTGGATGGGAGCACATACCGATGGACAGGAAACCGTTTTCCGCACCTTTGCCCCTGCCGCCGCAGGCGTATCTGTTGTAACAGATACCGGCGAATACCCCATGTATCCCGTTCACGACGGAAATTTTTATGAACAGACGCTGACGGACATGGGACCAGGCAAATCTTATGAATATCGCATTTATCAGGCAGACGGCCAGGTCAGGGACCACTGCGATCCTTATGGCTTTGGCATGGAGCTTCGCCCTGCCCACAGATCCATTGTACGGGATCTGTCTTCCTTTTCTTTTCAGGACCATTCCTGGATGCAGGCGCGCACCAGCCGGGAAAGCGAGCCTTTGAATATCTATGAACTGCATCTGGGCTCCTGGAAAAAGAAAGGTCCGGAAGAAACCGGCTGGTACCGCTATGATGAACTTCCGGATCTTCTCATCCCCTATCTGGAAGAATGCGGATACAATTATCTTGAGATCCTGCCTCTTTTTGAATATCCCTGCGACGAAAGCTGGGGCTATCAGCCAACCGGATTTTTCGCCCCCACCAGCCGGTACGGCACGGCTCTTGATCTAAAAAAGATGATCCAGCGTTTTCACGAAGCACACATCGGCGTGATCCTGGACTTTATCCCTGTGCATTTTGCCGTGGATGACTACGGCCTGGCCCGGTATGACGGCACAGCTCTCTACGAATATCCCCATTCCGACGTAGGCGTCAGCGAGTGGGGCAGTCATAACTTCATGCATTCCAGAGGCGAGGTGCGTAGTTTCCTTGCTTCCTGCGCCGATTACTGGCTTAGCGAATATCATTTTGACGGACTTCGCATGGATGCCATCAGCCGGATCATCTACTGGCAGGGCGATGAAGCACGGGGCGTGAATGGAAATGCCGTTGATTTTCTGAAAAGTATGAACGTGGAACTGAAACGCCGCCATCCCGGATGTATCCTGATCGCAGAGGATTCTACCAGCTATCCCGGCGTCACCTCTCCTGTATCCCATGGAGGGCTGGGGTTTGACTATAAATGGGATCTGGGATGGATGCACGATACCCTGGATTTTTTCCGGACCGGCCCCCAATACCGTCCCGCCAACTACCACAAACTGACCTTTTCCATGATGTATTTTCGAAACGAGCGCTATCTGCTGCCCTTCTCTCATGATGAAAATGTCCATGGGAAGGCCACCATCCTCCAGAAAATGAACGGCGATTACGATGGAAAATTTCCACAGGCCCGGGCGCTGTATCTCTATCTGATGCTTCACCCCGGCAAAAAACTGAATTTTATGGGAAATGAATTCGGGCAGCTGCGGGAATGGGATGAAAAAAGAGAGCAGGACTGGTGCCTGCGCTCCTACCCCATCCACGATGCTTTTTACCACTATATGTGCCGGCTGAATCATCTGTATCTGACCCACCCGGCATGTTTTGAGATGGATTATGACGAAAATGGATTCACCTGGCTGGACTGTCATCAGGAAGAGCGATGCATCTACGCATTTCTTCGAAGGTCAAAAGATGAATGTCTGGCGGTGATCCTGAACTTAAGCGATCAGACACAGGGGGACTATCGGCTGGAGACAGGCTTTGCCGATCCGGTATGTCCGGCAGAGCCAGAACTCCTGCTGCACACAGACTGGGAATCCTTTGGAGGTTCCACACCGGAAACTGCTGTGATCTGGAAAAAAGAGCAGGAAAGTCTTCTGTTGACTCTCCCGCCCTATTCCGGCATTTTAGTTTCTTTGTAAACTTTATCATTTCTCATCATCGAACAGACGGATCTTCCCATACTCCCCGTCAAATCCAGGGATCCGTTCCACCTGTCCGCTCCGCAGCCGCCGGATGCCTTCTGCCACGCGGCTGCCGGACACATGTTCAATCTCTTCCAGAGGAATTTCTCTTAGAATCGAAAATTCCGGTCCCAGTTCTTTCAGCATCCGAAGATATTCCCTCTGCACTCTCACACTTGCCGGAGAACGTCCCGCAGACGCTCCGATCACTTCCGGAAGGGGAACCAGACTTTCAAAGGCCTTCGCGTCTGCCCTCGCATATCCCTCCGGCCGGTCGGAAAGTTCTTCCACCCGGTGGGCAACACCCACGGTGATCTTTCGCCCGCAGACCGGGCAGATCCCCTGACACTCCCTGGTCTGTGCCGGCGTCAGGCAAAGATTACATTTCCGGTGTCCGTCCATGTGATACTTTCCCTCTTCCGGGAAAAACTCGATGGTTCCCAAAAGCCCGTCCCCTGACTGGATTGCCCGGGCAAGCCCCTCATAGGAAAGAGCGATATCAAAAAGATTGGCTTCCCTTCCAAGCTTTGCCGGAGAATGGGCGTCAGAATTGGAGATCAGCTGGTATGGATCCAGCATGGAGACCCGCCAGTTCATAGGCGGATCAGAAGATAATCCGGTCTCCACGGCATGGATATAGGGCGTCAGATCCCCAAAGCATTCCTCCATACTGTCGAATCTGGAAAACTCTCCAAACACAGAAAAGTGGGGCGTCCAGATATGAGCAGGCACATAGACCGATTCCGGGCAGTTCTCCAGCACAAGTTCCAGAAGATCATGACAGTCCAGCCCCAGGATCGGCCTCCCGTCAGAATGGATATTTCCGATCCGCTCCAGTTTTACCGATATCCTCTGCGCCGCTTCCAGGGAAGGCAGAAGGATCAGACTGTGTACCTTTCTGGTCTTATCCTTCTTTTTATAAATGGAACTGATCTCCCCGGTTACCACAAACCTGGGCTCGACCCCGTTTCTTACTGAATCATCTAGGATCCGGTACGTTTCTTTTAACCGGTACAGCCCGTCTCCTGCAGGCTCCAGTTTTTCTTCCAGTTCCTCCCGCCAGGCAGGGTGGGTAAAATCCCCGGTCCCCACGATATGGATCCCTTTCCTTCTCGCCCACAGTTCCAGGGATTCCGGCGTACAGTCCCTGCTGGTCGCCATGGAATAATGAGAATGAATATGTAAATCTCCAATGTACACGTTATACCAGACCTTTCAAATCTTCATACAGCTGACTTAGGCTTTCTCCCTCATACTCTCCTCTGGCCGGCGCATCTCCATGCTCCAGGCACCCTGTCACAAGATAGGTATGGATCCCCAGTTCCCCGGCTGCCAGATCTTCCTTTCTGTCATTTCCTATCATCAGACATTCCTCCGGGTCCAGTCCACACTCCGACAAAATCCCTCTATAATACTCTACATTCGGCTTACTGTAGCGGCAGGTCTCATAGGTGGTGATCAGTTCAAAATCCTCTGCGTCCAGCCCTGCCCAGCGGATCCGGTTCATGGTGGCACAGCGTGGAAATACCGGATTGGTGGCAAGATACACCTTCTTCCCCCGGCTCTTCAGATATTTTACAATCTCATTTGCCACAGGATCCGGGCTTGTGGTACGGATCGCCTGATTAAAATCATTTCCATAAAAATCCAGCACATCCTCTTCCACCTCGGAGCGCCGGATGCCCAGTTCCCCGGAAAAACAGTTCCAGAACACCTCTTCATTGGATGCGCGTCCATCGTTCATCACCATCGCTCCAAAGCCGTTCCAGACCGCGCCGATCAGCTTGTCCGGCGCAATCCCCCGGCCCTGAAATCTGGCCGCCAGGAGCGGCAGATAAAACTTTACAAACTCTTCCTGCTTCATCGGAAGCAGCGTTCCATCCAGATCAAATAAAAAATGTTCCATACGTCTGTTATTCCTCCTCCCGGGGATAAACCATTCCCCACTGTTTTCGCAGCCGGTCCATGATCTCCATGACCAGGACACTGTCTGAAAGGGGCATGGAAGAACTCTCCTTTGCTCCCGCCCGGATCGCCTCGATACATTCCCGCACCTCATATTCATATCCGCTGATCTGCTCCGGTACATCCATCTGCTTCAGGAGCCGGTCTTCTGCGTCGTAGACCGCGATACTCCGTGGATTGTTGATATTTTCCACTACAATATAGCCTTTCTCTCCATAGAAAATCCCCTTCCGGTCGGATCTGCTGTAAATATCATGTGTCAGCACCGCCATCCTTCCATCTCTAAAAAAGAGGGTGATGGATTCCATGGCGTCCACGCCGGTATCCGTCATGCGGACCGAAGACTCCATCCGCTCAATGTCCGTTCCAAAATGCATCAGCGCAAAATTCAGCCCGTACACGCCAATATCCAACAGCGCTCCTCCAGCCAGTTCCGGCCGCATGATCCGCTCCTTCCCACTGATGGGATAAGAGAGATTTGCCGTCAGCACCGAAACCTTTCCGATAATCCCGCTGTCAACCACTTCCCGGATCATCTGCCTGGAGGGCATATACCGGGTCCAGATAGCTTCCGCCGCAAAAACCTGCTCCTGCTCTGCCAGTTCCATGATCTTCCGGGCTTCCCCTGCATTCATGGTAAATGCCTTTTCACAGAGAACCGGTTTTTTATGCCGGATACACAGCTCCATATTTTCATAATGGCAGGAATGAGGCGTGGCAATATAGACCAGCTCCACTTCCGGGTCTTCGCACAGCGCTTCATAACTTCCGTACGCCTTTGTAAATCCATATTCCCGGGCAAATGCTTCCGCCCGGGAAAGGCTCCGTGAAGCCACTGCATAACACTCGGCCTCCTCCATCTGGATCAATGTTCTGGCGAATGTCTCCGCCATCGGCCCGCAGGCCAGAATTCCTATTTTCATAATTACCTCCCTACTTGAACTGCCGTTACACTAATATAGTCATTTCCCTGATACCTGTATGCAATAGTAATGACACATGTCCCATAAATATCCCCGTCATCCCTATCCTGAAAGAATTTGCCAGAATCAAGGGCCACCTTTACATCACTGTCCTCCTGCTCATAGGCCAGATCATCCCAGATCCATACAGGGTCATCGCTTGTCCCGTCCCGGAACTCTCCCTGCACGCTCCGGACCAACTCCGGCCGGATATCCTGATAATCATAGTCCTGAAAATGTAGGACCACCGCAGGATCGCTTTGCAGGGACACCATAGGGATATCCCCCTCGATCTTTCCAAGGACCGCTTTCTTATAGAAGCCGCTTCAAAAATCCTGAAGACATTCTACCACCTCCGCCTTAACAATAGCTGATCTGCCGGGAAAAGAACAGCAAGAATTCTTTTACATCAAAGGACTTCTGCTATAGGATTTAAAGAATCGAAATCAACAAAGTCAACTTTTGAGTTAAAGGTTTCTATCAAAGCTTTATCCTCAGCAGTTTTTTTATCTTCCGGCAAGTTTTTTATCTTGTTGTATAAAAGCGTCATCATCGTTTTATGCTTAAAAGACAATTTCTGATAATCAATCCCGCCTCGCAAATGAAAGACAAATGCGGATTTTAACAAATCCTCTGGCACCTGCTTGCTTATGGAATTTCTGATATTACTTACATTTTCTTTATCGCATACATCTGCCAAACCAACTGTCACGATGATCAGTTTTGTATTCAGAGAAAATCTCTTAACTGCATTCTTTAAACCTTTCACGCCGCCTGCATATAAACCGCCGAAATAAATGACCCGCTCATAGTCGGTTAGGGCATTCATATCCTCATAGCTGATAACCGGAAAACCAGTCATCTCTGCAAATCGTTCTGCGTATCGCTTTGTTGTGCCGTACTGACTGCCATATATAATTAAAGATTTCATACATCATTTCCCTCACAATTTATGATTTCCGGTGCAGCGCCTTAAAAATGATCGTTCCGAGCAACATGCCAACTGCCGCTATAACAAAGTACCAGACTGCTTGCACGAACGCCGTCCCATTATAGTGAAGAAATGCAGAGGGCAAAAAAGCCGCTGCCACTGCCGCCGGATAAACATATTTTATTCTGTTTTTGGAAATACTGCCAAGCAAAATGGACAGGATCAGGGTCGCGAACAGAATTAAAACGACCATCCCCATACCATCGGTTGGTCCCGCAAACAGCGGCGAAATGTAAAACATAAAAAGCTGTATACAAAAGATTACAATTTCTGCGATATATCTTTTCATAGATTCTCCCCCTGACGGCAACTTCCCATGCCATGCCTCTGATTCGACAATCTACGTTCAATGTCTACTTTTGAGGTTTGAAAGTCTACTTTTTCTTCTCCCAATGTCTACTTAATTTGCGCTTGCATTGTTTTGTTTCGTTCTGACCACATTTTATTCATAATCCATGATACTCCTATTCATCAAAATATCTATCCTTTTCAGATTTAATACTCTCTTTAACAGCATATACTATGACGCAGATAATCAAAACAAATACTGTATAGAGACATATATTCCACGATGTAATGATATACATTGTCAGACATGCAAAAATAGTTGCCAAAATCCCGAAGACAACAGAAACCATATGATATTCTGCCTTTTTATCTATTTTGCTACGTTCTTTTTCAGAAGCAAATAGATATGTATTGGATAAAATAGGACCTTTACATCTAACTGCAAAGAATACATATATGAATAAAATAACAGCAATAATTCCAGTAATTACAGCAAAAACATATCACTCATTCAAACATCTCCCTAAAACAATAACATCTGCCGTTATTGTAGCCTATTGATCTCATCCTGCAATCTTTCCAAAAATCTACCCGCATGTGCCCCGTCCATCTGTGTGTGATGAAACTGGAACGAAAGCGGCAGGTAATACCGGAACCATTTCTTTTTATATCTGCCCCAGATAAGAAAGGGATTATTGAAAATATCGCTGTTCATACCAACAGCTCCGTCAAGTTCTGTATCTATGATAGCGGACGTGCCGATGACCATACTATTTTCGGACAAGTCCCTGTCCTGACAGCTTGCGGCAACCTGCGTCGTATACTTCAGATACTCCTCGTTGAACTGATTTAACTCGGCTTTATAGGAAAGGTCGCAGGAACTGACTTCGCCCTCTTTGTTTTCCACTATGGTATTGACCGCTATGGTGTCATACTGTATGAGCTTATCGCCCACCGGAAGGATGTAAAATTCCTTTACATTTACGGCGGCTCTGCCGATACAGTAATCCAGTAGCATATTAAACTTCAGACTTCTTTTCCTGCTGACCCTGATCAGGTTGGTCACATCAAAGGTTTTGAAAAAAGTTACCATTGGGTTGGGCGCTTTCATCCAGAGTTCATAAGCCGCAGCCCTTGTCGTATCTTTGGGATCAATTTCTTTTGGCATACGAACCTCCGCTTACTCCGCTTTCCGGATCGGGTAACGCACAACCGTTTTCAGCCGACTCACATCGCATTTTCTCGGATCGCTCAGATAGATTTCGTGATGATATCTTGTGTCCGTAATATCCAGCTCATACCCGTTTGCTTTCATATAGTCGTGCATGAGATCAACAGTGACAGGCTCATCATCGTAAGAGCCGATGTGCATACACTGAACGCACAGTCCCTCATCATAGGGGAAAAACTCAACCTTAGAAAAATCCTGCTTCTTCTTTTTCGTTGCTTCCTGAACTGCCCACTCAAAATCTTTCTTCGTTACAAAGTCCGGTAGCCGGATCATAGAGATAAAGTGCATGTCTTCTTTTCTTGCATAATCAAGTCCCTGCGTGTTTTCCTGCCACCAAAGCCCTTCAAGGGGCGGCACCACATACTCGAAAAATCCCTCGATTTTATGTGTCCCCTTGTAACTCATTTTTATAGTAAAAGCAATACCGTACAGCAAACTGATTGAATTTTTGTATTCTCCGCTTTCCTCATTGGGATTGCCTTTCCCCCGGACTGCGATATAGTTCATTTGAGGAATCTCTATAATTCCGGGCTTGTTCTTCGGCATATAAAATACCTTGTATTCTTTCTTGTAATCAAAAGCCATTTTCTTCCTCCATTTTGCAAATAGAATTTAGGTCAACAATCATAATGTATTCTTCATCCGTCTCGCAAATTGTCGTAAATCCCGCTTTTCGATATAAATTCACTGCATAATTATCCTTTTGAACAGATAAAGAAAGCTTTGCATAACCAGCAGCTTTTTCTGTTGACAGCATTTGTGTGAGTAATGAAGTTCCGATTCCCATACTCCTGTGCGCTTTAAGAACGGACATTGCAAGGGAAGGCGTATTATCATCAATATGTCCGTAGTCGTTCATAATTCTTGCCCATATTGCTCCTACAATATTTCCGTCAACTTCTGCAATCAAAGCCTTATCGTGTTTGCTGTTTCCAAAATCTGCAATGTATACTTGCAATTCGGGACAAGTTATTATAGATTTAGGCGGCGCAGCCGTACCAGCCGGAATATAAATTGCTTCGTACAAAAAGTCACTGAGCAGACTATATTCTTCTTTTCGCATTTCTCTTATAGAGTAGCTCATATCTTGCTTGTTTCTTATCATTCTTAAATTTATCGCTCCCACACAAATTAGGATTTGTTTGTATCTTTATTGCTCCTTTTCTTGCTTTTCCAGATACTTAACAACCTCTTTGTCCCATCTAAGTTTCTTAACTCCACCAATTAAAAACATCGCAATCCCAATGCAAAGTATAACCGTTCTTCTAATTGAATCTGGAGAAATACAACACGAAATCACTAGTCCTGTACCAGCACCTGTAAAAAAATCAATAATAGATTGCTTATGTTTATAATACTTCCCGTATAATCTTTCCTTATCTATTGTTTTTACCATTTGTTTGTCCTCCTTCAATAATTTATCCAGAGAAATTTCAAACATATCACTCATAGTTACTAACGTATTCAAATCTGGATAGTTTTTTTCATTCTCCCAATTTGATACCGTCTGTCTGGTAACATGAAATAATTCGCCGAATTCCTCCTGTGACATTCCTTTTTCCTTTCGAACATTTAATATTGTTTTTCCAATACTCATCGTTTTACCTCCTAAGGATATTATCAGTGGAATGTAACAAAAAGAAAAGCAATCCATCTTTTACAGTCCGCTATTATAAACGCAAAGATTTTTTGACAAGGAAATTTTTATTAGTTTATAGCCTTCAGTCCTGCAAATTCCAATTTATCTTCTAATATAGATCAAATCCGTCATACCATTATACGATTGTGTTTTGAGCAGTCTCAACTTAATTGCTTGGTTGGCGTTTCCAAAAAGTCGAATGCCTGAACCCAGGATTATTGGGATAATAGTAATATAGTAACAGTCAATCATATCTTCTCTGGCCAGTTGTTGAATCAGGTTTGCTCCACCACAGATCCAAATACCTTTTCCATTTTCTTCCCGCAATCTTTTTATCAGATTAACAGGGCTTTCATTAACAAAATGAATTTT
>NZ_JACJLV010000047.1 GCF_016902415.1 Mordavella massiliensis
CCCGTTACTTACTGTTTTGGGTTGACATCTTTTCGATGTCCATTCTGAATTATTCTTCTCAAAAGAATCTTCAGGGTCGTTGTCTATTATTTAGTTATCAAAGTCCTTGTTCTGCTGTTTTTCGACAGCTCAATTAGATTATCACATCTTTTGAAGCTTGTCAACAACTTTTTTAATTTTTTCTGTCGTTTTATGCTTTTGCGTTTCTCGCATTTGCGACAGCTGTGTTAGAATACCATGCCTCTCCCAAAATGTCAATGCCTATTTTTATCATTTTGCAAAATCTTTCTCGTCTTACCAATTAATGCATCCCAGACGTCCTCCTCACAAAAAAAAGAATGCCCCGGAAATGAGCATTCTTAAACTCATCCGGGACATTCTCCTCTTTTCATTCACTTTATTTCTCTGTCAGATGACATGCCACTCTGTGTCCTGGCGCAATCTCACGAAGCTGTGGCATTTCCTGGTAGCACCGTTCTGTTGCATACTGGCAGCGTTCTGCGAACCGGCAGCAATTCTTCGGATTGATCGGACTTGGGATCTCTCCTTTGATCGCAATACGGCGGTTGCTTTTTGCCTTGTCAGGATCTGCCTCCGGAATAGCGGAAAGCAGCGCCTGTGTATACGGATGAGACGGATTGCCGTAAAGTTCTTCGGTCTCTGCCTCTTCCACGATGGTTCCCAGGTACATAACAACCACTCTGTCTGAAATATATTTTACGACACTTAAGTCATGCGCGATAAACAGATAGGTCAGTCCTCTGGTTTCCTGCAGCTCTTTCAGCATGTTGATGACCTGCGCCTGGATAGATACGTCCAGAGCGGAAATAGGCTCATCACAGATAATGAATTCCGGGTCTACGGAAAGCGCACGTGCGATACCGATACGCTGTCTCTGTCCTCCGGAGAACTCATGAGCGAAACGGGACATATGGTCCTTGTTCAGTCCTACCGTCTCCAGCAGGTCCTGCACTTTTTTCTCCACTTCTTTCGCCGGCATGCCGTGCTGTCTTAAAGCCTCTCCTACGATCTCTCTTACCGTCATACGGGGATTCAGAGAAGCATATGGGTTCTGGAAGATCATCTGCACGCGGTGGCAGAACTTCTTCTGTTCTTCTTTTGTAAGTTTGGTCACGTCCTTGCCATCGAAGATTACTTCTCCGCTGGTAGGCTCATACAGCCGGATCAGGCAGCGTCCGGTAGTAGATTTTCCACATCCGGACTCACCTACCAGGCTGACGGTCTCTCCTTTGTAAATGTCAAAGGATACGTTATCTACAGCCTTTAAGTCTGCATGTCTTCCGACTTTGAAATATTTACATAAATTTTTCACCTGAACGAGAGGCTGTTTTTCTTTATTTTCCATTTATTCCACCTCTCCTTTCTTTCCGATCACCGGTTTTTTCAGTTCTGTCTCCGGCGCGTACTCATGCTGCAGCCAGCAGCAGGTATTGTGCTCTTCGGACAGAAGATACTGCTCCGGCGGGAGTTCATGACATACATCCATCGCATACTCGCATCTTGCCGCAAATGGACATCCCTTCGGCGGTGAGAACAGATCCGGAGGCGTACCCTCGATCGGTTTAAGTTTCTCGCCTTTTTCTGTATCCAGACGGGCGATGGACTCCATCAGTCCCTTGGTATACGGATGTGCTGTCTCATAGAAGATCTCCTGCACGGTTCCTTTCTCTACGATCTTACCGCCGTACATAACAACCACGCGGTCGCAGAGACGGGCAATTACACCCAGGTCGTGTGTGATCATGATAATAGATGTACCCAGTTTCTCTCTCAGTTCCAGTAAGAGGTCCAGGATCTGAGCCTCAATGGTAACGTCCAGAGATGTGGTAGGCTCGTCGCAGATGATCATGCTCGGACGGCTTACCAGAGCGATCGCGATCATGACACGCTGCTTCATACCACCGGACAGCTCATGCGGATACTGGCGGTAACGCTTCTCCACATCGGAGATTCCTACCAGTTTCATGATCTCCAGCGCTTTTTCTTTTACTTCTTTTTTCGTTACATCCTTACGGCCGCGGAATACCTCTTCAATCTGCGCGCCGATCCTCATGGTCGGGTTCAGGGATGTCATCGGATCCTGGAATACAAATCCGATATCTTCCCTCCGCATATTGTTCAGTTCCGTCTTGGTCATCTTCAGGACGTCTTTTCCATTAAATAAAATCTCGCCGCCCTTGAAAAATCCAGGGGGCTCCGGATTCAGACGCATAATACACTGTGCCGTAACACTCTTTCCACATCCGGACTCTCCAACGATACCAAGGATCTCTCCTTTACGCACCTCGAAGCTGACGTCACGGACAGCCTGTACCTCTCCGCCGTATGTATGGAAGGAGTACACCACGTCTTTTAATTCCAGAATATTTTCTCTTTCTGCCATTTTTACGTTCCTCCTAATCCGTTCCACGCAGTTTCGGGTCTACAGCATCACGCAGACCGTTGCCCAGAAGGTTCAGGGCAAGCATGGTAGTACATACAAAGAATGCGGGGATCAGCACTTCGTGCGGATAGTACCGCAGGAACTGGATACCCTCTTTACAGATAACACCCCAGCTGCAGTCCGGAGGTACGATACCAAGTCCGATGTAGCTAAGGAATGCTTCCTGGAAGATTGCTCCCGGGATAGCCATACAAAGGTTTGTCACCAGCATACCCATGATATTGGGGATGATGTGACGGATAATAATGATAAAATCCGGAATACCCATGACTTTCGCAGCCATAACGAATTCCTGCTCTTTCAGACGATAAACCTCGCCCCGGACAAAACGGCAGGTTCCGATCCATCCAACCACGCACATCGCAACGATCAGAGGAGCGATACCTTTACCAAGTACCATCATAACCAGGATGGTGATGATCAGACTGGGGATACCGTAGAGCAGGTCTACGATCCGCATTACGATCATATCAAGCTTGCCGCCGTAATATCCGCACAGACCACCGATCACGGCTCCCACGCACATGTTCAGAATAGCGGAGATCAGACCGATGGAAAGAGATACACGGGCGCCCATCCAGATACGTACCCACAGGTCACGCCCGGTTGAGTCAGTTCCCAGCCAGTGTGCCGCAGAGAACAGCGCATGTCTTGCATTTGCATCCATCTGAGACTGTGTGTACTGGCTGAACATGGGTGCAAAGATTGCCAGCAGCGTGTATAAAAGCACCAGACACATGGCAAAAAATGCACTTTTATTTTTCCGCAGACGTCTCCAGGCATCTGACCAGAAGGAAAGAGACGGACGGCTGATGCTTTCCATACGTACGGTGTCTTTTCCCCGTATCACAAACATATCTTTATTTAATTCTGCCATCTCTCTCACCTACCTTTTTCCGATACGTACACGCGGGTCAGCCACGCCGTAAAGAATGTCTACCACCAGGTTACAGGTTACCAGGAAGATACCATAGAATACCGTCATTCCCAGTACCATGGAATAGTCATTGTTAGATACACTTTCTACGTAATATTTACCCATTCCAGGAATCGCAAAAATCGATTCGATAACGAAAGTACCGGTCAGTACGGAAGCCACTGTCGGACCCATAACTGTCATAACCGGCATGATCGCGTTACGGATCTGATGCTTCATCGTAATACGCAGATCCGAAACACCTTTCGACCGGGCCGTCTTGATGTAATCCTGGGACGTAACCTCCAGCATGCTGGCACGCATGATACGCGAGACAGATGCCAGTGTATAGAACGCCAGGGCACAGGCCGGCAGGATCGTGTATTCAATTCCTTCATATCTTGCTACAGGGAACAATCCCCACTTAATACCAAATGTATACTGGAGTACCGCTCCCATGATAAAGTCAGGGATACTGGTTCCCAATACGGCAACGATAACACAGAAGAAGTCAATCTTCTTTCCTCTGTTTCTCGCGGAGACAATTCCCAGGATCAGACCGATGGACACAGCCATCACAAGGGCGCGGATTCCAAGGTCTGCAGAGAACGGGAAGGTCTCTCCAATAATATCATTTACGGTTCTGTTTGTATACTTCATGGAATAACCGAAGTCACCCTGAAGCAGATTGCCCATGTACTGCAGGTACTGAACAATCATGGGCTTGTCAAAGCCATAGTAGGACCGCATATTTTCCGCCACTTCCGGCGTCAGCTTTGCGCTGGTAAACGGCTCGCCGGGCATCAGACGCACCAGGAAGAATACGATCGTAATCAATACCAGGATTGTCAGAACAGCAGCCACCACACGCTTTAAAACATATTTCAGCATACTCATTCCTCCTACTGTAGTAAAAGGGAAAAGAGATTCAGCAAAGAATACTGCGTCTTTTCTAAATCGCCTTTTCCCCCTGCTCAGTAACCGCCGCCCGGCTGCTGCCGGACAGCGGTTTTTGTTTTACACAAATTCAATACTTAACGCTTGCGTTAGGATCTACTCAGTAATGTCAGCATATACCCAGTCAATGTTGACTGCACAGTGGAAGAATTCAACGCCTGTTACATCTTCATCCATCAGATAGTAAACTTCTCTTTCTGCCTGCGGCAGGAATGCAGCTTCATCAATGATGATCTGCTCTGCCTGATGAAGCATCTCGCTTCTCTTAGCAGCATCTGTCTCATTCTGAGAAGCATTCAGCAGTTCGTCAACTTCTGCATTTGCATAGTTGCTGTAGTTGTAAGCACTGTCAGACTTGAACAGTTCAAGGTAGCTGTAAGCATCGTCATAGTCAGATCCCCAGCCGCCCCATGCGATCTCGAAGTCGCCGGTGCTGTGACGGGTCAGAACCTCTGCATATGTGATCTGCTCGATCTGAACATTGATGCCAAGAGCCTTGGTCCACATTTCCTGAACAACCTCAGCCTGCTTCTTAGCGCTCTCGTTATCTGTTGTGGTAATGGTTACAGTAATCTCGGACGGATCGCTCATTCCGAGCTCGGAAAGTGCAGTGTCAAGATATTCTTTTGCTGCCTCTTCGTCGCCGTCAAGAGGATATCCTTCCAGTGTAGAGTTCTCTCCCCATGTGCTGCCGTTATCTGCCAGACCACTGAATGCAAGTCCGGTAGACGGAACAAACAGGTCGTTATTTACCAGGGTGTTGTACTCGTTTCTGTTCAGAGCATAGTTCAGAGCCAGACGGAAGTTTGTGTTCGCCATAGCCGGATTGCCGCAGTCAAGGTTGTAGTAGAAGTAGTCTACGTTACCATTGCGGAATACTTCTGCGGTATCCTCGTAGTTCTGTACAGATGCGCTCGGAAGCTCAGAGTAATCCAGATCGCCGGATTCATACATTGCAAGAGCGGTATCCTGGTTCTGAACGTAGGTAAGTTCTACACGGTCCAGGTTGATCGCATCTCTGTTCCAGTACTCTTCGTTTGGCTCAAAGATCCACTGCTGATTCTCAGAACTTGTCAGTACGTAAGGACCAGAGTATACATTCTTCTCAGCGTCTGCCGCGAAGTCAGTGCCGTACTCTTCTACAACATCCTGACGAAGCGGTGCAAACTGTCCGGAAGAACCGATCAGACTTAAGAAATACTCTGTCGGGTGCTCCAGGGTTACAACCAGAGTCTGGTCATCTTCTGCAACTACTCCCAGTTCGGAAGGATCCATCTCGCCTTTTTCTACAGCAAGACCATTCTTGATGTACTCGCCGATGAATGCGTACGGAGCTGCAGTCTCAGGATTCAGAAGTCTCTGCCAGCTGTATACATAGTCATTTGCGGTGATGGGCTCTCCATCACTCCATTTTGCATCTTCACGAAGGTGGAAGGTGTAAGTAAGTCCGTCTTCGGATACTTCCCACTCTTCAGCAATACCAGGCTCTACTTCTCCGCCTGTGTTACGCACCAGACCTTCGGTCAGCGCATGCTGGATCTCGTTGTCAGGGATACAGTTACCCTTGGTCGGGTCCAGAGTTGTCGGCTCTGTTCTTGTAGAATAACGGAAGACCTTTTCACCGGATCCATCGCCGGATCCGCCGTCATCGCTTCCTCCCCCCCCGGGTACGCCACAGCCTGCAGCTAAGGTTGCTGTCATGGCTGCTGTCAGTAATACAGCTAATACTTTCTTTTTCATAAAATACCTCCTTTACTCACGAAAGGCTTCTGCCTTCCTAAAGTTCTATTAGCTCATGTGTAGCACTTATCAGGTTTTCATATCCCTCTGCGGTAACGATACCCTGGTCTTCGATTCGCACGCCGCCCCAGCCTGGGATATAAATTCCTGGTTCTACCGTTAAAATGTTGTTCTCTTCCAGAATATTGTCGCATCTCGCGCCGATATTCGGAAGTTCATGGACAAACAGCCCTACGCCGTGTCCGATGCCTGTATAATTATAGGGAAGATACTCTGTATCTTTGATCGCTTCCAGTGACGCCTCATAACAGGAAGTTCCTGTCACACCCGGCTTCACTGCTTTTTCTGTGTCTTCGGTCATCTGACGGCAGAGATCATAGACTTCTCTCTGTTTTGCGTCCGCGCGGCCTACAACCACAGTTCTTGTCATATCTGACAGATACCCTTTGTACTGGCAGCCATAATCCATCAGCACAAAGTCGCCGTATTCTATTGCCTTTTCTCCCGGGATCCCGTGAAGCAGGGAAGTCCTTGCCCCGGAAATCAGGATGCCGCCGTATGGCTTGGTGTCGGCTCCCTCCATCACCATATAGTGGGAAAGTCTGGAAGCCAGTTCCTTTTCTGTCACTCCCACCCGGATATCCTTCAGGATCTTATCAAAAGCCCTGGATGCAATATCACAGGAAATGCGGAGATTCTTAAGCTCTTCCGGCGTCTTGACGGCCCGCAGCTTTTCAATCACATTAAGCGTCGGCACCATCTCCGCCTTTACAGCCTCCTGGATGGATCTCCAGGTTCCGAACGTCAGATGATCCTCTTCAAATCCAATCGTGCGGATCTGCTGCTTCTCTGCGCATTCCGCAAGCGTTTTGCCTATGGTATAACCGGCTCTTCGCCAGTTTACGATCTCATATTCCGGACATTCGTAAGCAGCCTGCTCCGTATATCTTGGATCTGTGATAAAGAACTGCTCTCCTTTTGTAATAAAAAGATAGGAATCCTCTCCGGTATAGCCGCTGATACAGCGGACATTGGCCGGCTTTGCCACATAAAATGCGTCCAGCCCCTGTTCTTCCATGTAAGTTCTCAACTGTTCCAGTCTGTTCATGCTATCTGCCCTTCTTTCCATCTATTTTCTTTTGCCATTAATATTCTATTTCTCAGTATGCAGATACACATGGTATCTTTCCTGATCGATACGGTAAAGCGGAATAAAACGGATATCTCCAAGGAAATATTCCACACCTTCTTCTGCCCTTTGAAGCAGGGTTTCCACATTTTTTTCATCCACAGGAACCTGCAGGGCTTCCTGCTCTTCTGACAACGCCGCCAGAATATAGGGTCCGGCCTGCACCGCTGCCAGTTCCGGCTCATCCGGTGTACGGATCAGCCCCGGATGATACGGAAAGCTTACATTTATCTCCACTCCGGCTTCAAAGTCCGCCTGTATGCGGATGTAGCCGTTTTCATCGACGATTGGATCAGCCTGATTCCCCTGCACACAGATCTCCAGGTCTTCTTTTGCCCATCCGGGCTTTCGAAGCGCCAGTGTCCTGATCTTACCTTTCACCTGGATCTTGATCTGTTCCGGATCCTTTTCCGTCTGGGTCTGCTGAATCTGTAATCTTCCATCCGGCATTTCCAGTGTACACGGAAGATAGAGATTCACATATACCGTATCCCCATCCTGGAAATAGATCGCGTCCCGGAAGCGGAAGGAACTTTCCATTCCTGTTCCGTGGCAGCAGCTGTTCTCCGGCTCAAAGATCCGTCTGGCTCCGGGAGCCAGCGGCCAGAAGTAAGTGCTTTCTCCTGTCTCTTCCTTTTCTTGTACTGCCAGGATGTGATTCACAAGCGTCCGCTCGTAATAATCCATATAGGACGCCTTGGGGTTCAGCTGATATAATCCCTTCGTCAGCTTCAGCATGTTATAGGAAGCACAGGTTTCCTGTGTCTTTTCCGTAAGAAGCGTCCCGATTTTTCCCCGGTCATGGAACATCTCGCTTTCCCCGACGCCTCCCGGCGCATAGGCGTGTCCGCTGACCACATAGTTCCAGAATCTTTCCGCGATCGTCCGGTACCGTTTACCGGCTCCGGCCATATACATCTCAAGGGCTCCGATCACCTGCGGGATATGCTGATTCGCGTGCATACCGCCAAGCGCGTCTTTTCCCAGAAGAAGCGGCGCAAATAACCGGTCGTTGTCAAACATTGCCGCGCATTCCAGATATCTTTCTTCCCCTGTGATCTGAAAAAGCCTTGCCATGACTTCATTCATACCGCCGAACTCTCCGGCGATATACATGCTCCACATCCGGTTCCTCTGGTCTTTTGGAAGCCTCGACAGCCTGCGGCAGGTCCAGTCTCCCAGATCTTCGGCGATCTTAAGCGCCAGCGAATTCCCCAATAATTCATAGCAGTCCAGAAGGCCTGCGAATAATTTATGTAACGTATAGTAAGGCGCCCAGATCTGCGGGTAGGGAGTATATTCTTCCAGAAGGTCGAACTGTTCCTCCAGATAACCGCTTAAGAATCCCTGTCCGGTCCCCTTGTTTTTCGGGAACGCCTCCTGGCACTCCCGCAGCGCCTCTATCATGTACTCTGCCTTTTCCTTCGCCGTCTCATCCCCGCAGGAATGATAGCAGTGCGCAAGAGCGGACAGAAAATGTCCGGTGGTGTGACCGCGCAGCAGACACTCCGGCGCATCCCATCCGAACATAGGCTCTGCGTCCTTTACCGGAAGTCCTGCCGCGCTGCGGAAATTATAAAGCAGCTGGTCGGCATCCATCCGGTGCAGATACCTGCGCATCCGTTCCTGGGCATCATAAAAGCCGCTTCCCGGATGCAGCCAGATCTTTGCCTCCCGGAAGTCTGTAACCAAGGGACTGACCTTTCCAGTCGTATCCTCCGTCATCTCCTCCGGCTGATCCAGCTCCTCCATCTGCGGATGGTCATTCTGTTCTTCAATAATCTTTATCTGATAGTCTTTTAAGCCTATGATATCTCTGTTATCCGGTTCCGAATAATCTCTCTTGTTTTCACGTTCTGTCATATATTCTGTCTTTTCCAATTTCTTAGAATAATTGATAATACTTGTTAAAATAATAACCGTTTTTATGCGTTCTGTCAACTTGTTTGTGCATTTTAAACACTTTATAAGCGTTCCAGGCATCCTTTTACAGAAGGTCGATCGCCTGATTGATGGACCTTACGCCGATGATCCGGAGTTCTTCCTGCCCGCCCATGTTCTTCAGAGATTTTCTGGATACCTCCGGCAAAATGCAGACCTTAAATCCCAGTTTTTTTGCCTCCGCCACTCTTTGTTCAGGCATCGTCACAGCACGGACCTCTCCGCTTAGTCCCACTTCGCCAAACACGATCGTATCCTCCGGCACCGGTTTATTTTTATAACTGGACGCGATCGCCATCACGATCCCCAGGTCCGAGGCCGGTTCATTCATGCGGATACCCCCGGCAATATTTACGTAAGCGTCATAACTGGACAGAGGAAGCCCTGCCCTTTTCTCCAGCACAGCCATCAGAAGATTCACCCGGTTATAGTCAAGTCCCGCCGCCGTTCTCCTGGGCATACCGAAATTACTATGGCATACCAGCGCCTGGATCTCCATCAGGATTGGCCTGGTCCCTTCCATGGCGCAGGCCACCACCGAGCCGGAAGCATTCTCCGGACGGCCGCTCAGCATATATTCCGAAGGATTTTCTACTTCCACCAGTCCCTCCCGGCGCATCTCGAATACACCAATCTCATTGGTGGAGCCGAACCGGTTCTTGACTCCGCGCAGGATCCGGTAAGACACATGGCGGTCTCCTTCAAAATACAGCACCGTATCCACCATGTGTTCCAGAACGCGGGGACCTGCCACTGTCCCTTCTTTTGTCACATGGCCCACGATGAAGATGGCAATATTGAGCCCCTTTGCCAGCTGTAAAAGAACATTCGTGGACTCCCGCACCTGAGATACGCTGCCCGGCGCAGAACTGACCTCTTCGTTATACATGGTCTGGATCGAATCAATCACCGCCATATCCGGTTTCTGACGCTCAATACTGCTCCGGATCAGTTCCAGATTGGTTTCGCACAAGAGATAAAGATTTTCTGAAAACGTCCCCATCCGGTCTGCCCGCAGTTTGATCTGCTTCAGTGATTCCTCTCCGGAGATGTAAAGGATCTTCTTCCCCATTGCTGACAATTTCTGGCAGACCTGCAGAAGCAGGGTGGATTTTCCGATACCGGGGTCTCCTCCCACCAGGACTAAAGACCCCTGAACAATCCCGCCGCCAAGAACACGGTCCAGTTCGCCGATGCCGGTCCGGATCCTCTCATCATCATCCGTATCCACGCTGGTAAGAAGCACCGGCTGAGGCGCGGCGCCTCCTGCCGGCCCCAGGGCCGCTGCATTTCCCGCTTTAGGAACCGTAACCTTTTCCTCCACAAATGTATTCCATTCTTTGCATGCCGGGCACTGGCCCAGCCATTTACTCTCTTCATGTCCGCAGTTCTGACAGAAAAATACGGTCTTTTTTCCTTTTGCCATGGTCATCCTCCCTGTCATGTATTGTGTCCATTATAAGTGAAAAACGGATGATATGCAACAAGACGGCCACAATGGGCCGTCTCGTTAAAATCCATATGAAATTGAAATCTAAGTAATAATTCCCTTACTCAACGGTTATTTCTTCACGATCTTCACGGGTACCGGCGTATCAGCCCCCAGTTCTACACTGACGCTCAGTTTGCCGCTCAGATTCGTTGTCATCTCACCGGCGCTCTTGCCATCCATATACACCTCATACGGGGTATCTGCTTCCATCTCTAATGTAAACTGCGCATCCTTCGGACCGGATACTTCGAAAGATACCTCTTCCTCAGATGCACGGAAATTCTCAACCGCTGTTCCCGGCACAGATTCATATACAAACATGCCGTTCCGCTCTAATTTTGTAATCTCTGCAAATGTCTTAACCTTGTAAATGTCCCCCTGATGCTCGAAGCCTTCCAGTTTTGTCTTGCTCTCCAGTGTGTAATCTCCAAAGCTGAGCGTACCGTCTGCTTCTGCTCTCAAAAGTTCTTTCACTGCTGCCATTATTTTATCCTCCCTTGGGTTCTTCATTTGTATCCTCATTATATCTTATATCAGGATTCTTTTGTAGTCTTTGGCATAAATTTTATTTCTTTTTTAGACATGCCTGCCACTACTTCCATGCCTCTTTCGATCTGGCCTTCTAGCACCGCTTCTGCCAGCTTATCCTCCAGCTGATTCTGCACGGCGCGGCGCAACGGACGGGCGCCGTATTTTTGATCTGTGCCTGTCTCCACAATATGCTTCTTCACAGAATCCCTGATCGTAAGACGGATATCCAGCTGCTCTTTTGCACGCCTGATCAAATCCCGGCACAGCATGCCGACGATCTTCTTCATTTCTTCCTGATTCAGCGGATGGAAGACCAAAATCTCATCGATCCGGTTTAAGAATTCCGGACGGAAGATCAGCTTCACTTCATTCATCACATTGCTCTTCATCCGCTTATAATCCCCGGCTGCGTCTTCTTTTGCGTTAAATCCCAGCTTTTTCGGATCAATGATCGACTGCGCGCCTGCGTTTGAAGTCATGATGATAACCGTATTGCAGAAATTCACTTTTCTGCCCTGGGAATCTGTGATATGCCCATCGTCCAGTACCTGCAGCAGAATATTGAACACGTCAGGATGGGCTTTCTCGATCTCATCAAACAGGATCACTGAATAAGGATGCCTTCTCACCTGCTCGCTGAGCTGGCCGCCTTCCTCATGGCCTACATATCCCGGAGGTGATCCGATCATTTTGGACACACTGTGTTTTTCCATATACTCGGACATGTCCACCCGGATCAGCGAATCTTCTGTTCCAAACAGAGCCTCTGCAAGCGCTTTGGAAAGTTCTGTTTTTCCCACTCCGGTAGGCCCAAGAAACAGGAAGGATCCAATAGGCCGCTTCGGGTCTTTTAACCCGACTCTGCCCCGTTTGATGGAACGGGCCACAGCGGATACCGCTTCCTCCTGGCCGACCACCCGTTTGTGAAGCGTCTGCTCCAGACGGTTCAGTCTTGCGCTTTCTGATTCTGCCAGTTTTTTTACCGGGATCTTTGTCCACCGGGACACAACCTCCGCAATATCCTCTTCAGTTACAAACAGCTGCTTTTCGCTGTTTTTCTTCTGGAATCTGTCTTTTTGTCTGCCAAGCTTTTTCAGCGCCTCTTCCCTTTCTTTCCGGACAAGAGATGCTTCGGCAATGTCGCCTCTTACCAGGGCTTCTTCCAACTGAGACGACAGTTCCTTGGCCGCCTTTTCCAGATCAAAGATCTGCTCCGGCACCTGAAATCCCCGCAGGCTTACTCTGGAGCAGGCTTCATCCAGCACGTCAATGGCTTTATCCGGCAGGAACCGGTCGCTGACATAGCGGGCCGATAATTTGACTGCTGCTTTCAGAGCGTCCTTTTCTATCTCCACATGATGGTGCGCTTCATAGCGGGAGGCAAGCCCTTCCAGGATCTCCAGGCACTGATCTTCTGTAGGCTCTTCCACCGTGATCGGCTGAAATCTCCGTTCCAGAGCCGCGTCTTTTTCAATGTATTTGCGATATTCACCAATGGTAGTGGCTCCGATCAGCTGAAGTTCGCCTCTTGCCAGGGACGGCTTCAGGATATTGGACGCATCCATGGCTCCCTCTGCCCCGCCGGCGCCGATGATGGTATGCACTTCATCCAGGAACAGGATCACATTTCCTGCTGCTTTTACCTCCTGGATCAACCGCTTCATCCGCTCTTCAAATTCGCCTCTGTATTTGGACCCGGCGATCATTGCCGCCAGATCCATGGTCAGGATCCGCTTCTCCTTCATGTCATCCGGCACCATGCCGGAAGCAATCTGCTGGGCCAGCCCTTCGATCACGGCCGTCTTTCCCACGCCCGGCTCTCCCACCAGGCAGGGGTTATTCTTGGTCCTGCGGCTCAGAACCTGCATCAGTCGGCTGATCTCTTCTTTCCTTCCGATCACCGGATCCAGCTTTCCTTCCGCCGCCTGAGCCGTCAGATCCGTCCCGAACTGTTCCAGCACCGCGCCTTTTGCGCCGCCGGCTTCCTGTGACAGCTCTTCCTGATATTCCCGCGGATCCGCGCCCAGAACCTCCAGGATCTCCTGATACACCTTCTGGATATTGATATTCAGGGTCAGAAGGATCCTGCAGGCTACGCAGTCCACATCCCTAAGAAGCGCCAGGAGAAGATGCTCTGTCCCGATCTCATCGCAGCGGAAGCGCTTTGCTTCCGCCTCGCTGTCCTCCAGGATATATGCAAGCCGCGGGCTGATCCCGGGGCTGCGGACAGCCGCCGTATCCCCCACCGGAGAGACCAGCTCTTCCATTACCGTAAGGATCCGTTCTTCGTCCACCCGGTTGGCGTCCAGGATCTGTCCAGCCACACCGGTGTAGACCTCTCTTAAACCGATCAGTAGATGCTCCGTCCCGATATAAGGATGATTCATATCTCTGGCCGTTTTTTCTGCTTTTTTTAATACTTCATTTGCCTGCCTTGTATAATTCATGCTGTCTGTTATTCCTTTCCATACTCGTCAAATATATCATCCACCAGAGCGTGTACCTCTTCCCGCGAGACATTCTTACAACAGCCTCTGGCAAGCAGGATCCGAAGATTTTCCCGCATCTTAAGAAGCGCCTGGGCCTTGTCTATATCCAGTGCGATCACCGCTCCCTTTCTACGGTCCAGCCGGATAAATCCTTCCTGCTTCAGTATTGTATACGCCTTGTTCACCGTATGCATATTGATGCCCACCAGGTCAGCCATCTGCCGCACAGAGGGCAGAGCGTCCCCTTCCTTGATCAGATCCATGGCGATCCCCAGGATGATCTGGTTCTGCAGCTGGATGTAAAGCGCTTCATCACTGTTAAAATCAACTTCTATCAACATATCCTTCACCTGCTTTTGTATTCTGCTTGTGTCCTGTGTTATATCGGTAGTATAACACATTCAAAAGGAGCTTACAACCGAAATTGTAAGCTCCTTTTCGCAACTTGAAGGAATTAAGTTTGGAAATGTCTGAATTGTAATTAGCAAAGTGTCTTAATGTCTACATATTCATAGCAGTCAAAGCTGTCTGCTACGTTCTTGCAGGTCAGTTTGCCATCATAGGTATTGATAGCGGAGTAGATCACTTCATTGTCCTTGCATGCCTGCTCCAGACCCTTGTTCGCGATCTGCAGTCCGTAATATACGGTAGCATTTGTCAGAGCGATGGTGGATGTTCTCGGAACTGCTCCAGGCATATTTCCTACGCAGTAGTGAACAACGCCGTCCTCGATAAAGATCGGATCATCATGATAGGTAACTCTTGTGGTCTCGCCGCATCCGCCCTGGTCAACCGCAACGTCTACAAATACAGCGCCCGGCTTCATCTCTTTGAGATATTTCTTCTTGAAGATCTTCGGAGCAGCTTTTCCGGGGATCAGTACGGAACCGATTACCAGATCTGCCTCTTTTACAGATTTCTCAATGTTCGCGTCGTTGGAAACCAGTGTCTGTACACGTGCGCCGAACAGGTCATCCAGATAAGCCAGTCTCGGAAGGCTGATATCCAGGATCGTTACATTTGCGCCCATGCCGACTGCGATCTTGCAGGCGTTGGTTCCTACATTACCGCCGCCCAGGATTACGATGTTTGCCTTCGGGGTTCCCGGAACGCCTGCTAACAGAACGCCTTCGCCTCCGAATCTCTTCTCCAGGTACTTCGCGCCTTCCTGGATACTTAAGCGTCCTGCGATCTGGCTCATAGGAGCAAGCAGCGGCAGTCCGCCCTGTCTGGGATCGAACAGTGTCTCATAGGCAACACCTTTTACCTTGCCGTTCAGAAGAGCATCTGTCTGCGGTTTGTCTGCAGCCAGGTGAAGATAAGTATAAAGGATCAGTCCTTCATGGAATAACGGATACTCTTCCGGCAGAGGCTCTTTTACCTTGATCATCATCTCAACGGTATCCCATACTTCTTTTGCCGTATCGATCATCTTTGCTCCGGCAGCTTCATACTCAGCATCTGTAAATCCGGAGCCAAGTCCCGCGCCCTTCTCGATGTAAACCTCATGTCCTGCTCCTGCGTAAACCTTTACGTTGTCAGGTGTCATACCTACACGGAACTCATTGTTTTTAATTTCTTTTACGCATCCTACTTTCAATTTGATTCCCTCCTGCTTCTCTTTTTTGATTTGTAATACGTTCTCTTTTCTGAACAATATTTTTCATTTCCATTTGGATTTTGAAGAATATTATTCATTTGTCTCTAAAATTATACTAGCACACTGGTGTATAATATTC
>NZ_JACJLV010000048.1 GCF_016902415.1 Mordavella massiliensis
AGATCCACAGTGCTTAAGTAAATATATCAGATTAGGATTGAATTACCCAGTAGAAACTGGGAGAAAGGAGAAAATCCAATCACTATCTAATATGATTGGATTATACGTGATAATATGACGGAAAAAAAGATCAGAGAAGTCATAGATAAATTTGCAGAAGAAGCAAAAAGAATATATGGAATAAAACTGGAAGGGCTTATCCTCTATGGTTCCTGCGCGCGCGGGGATTTTCAAAATGACAGTGATATCGATATTTTGATTTTGTTAAATGTTCCATTGGAGGATATCAGTTCTGAGAGAAATCGTATTCTGGACATATCAGATAAGCTTGATCTGGAGTATGATGTCGTATTGGCGCCGGTTGTTCAGAATTATGAATTGTATCAGAAATACATTCCGGTGTCATCATTTTATCAGAACGTGGAGAGAGAAGGTGTGAAGATTGCCTGAGTACAGTTCCCTACAAAAAGATTATGCGAAATATAGAATAGAGCGTGCCAGAGAAGATCTGGACGCAGCCCGTCTGCTTTATGATGCATTAAAGAAGGTATCTTTCCGACAGAGATATCCAAGATGATTGGTTCAGCATTTACAATTCGTAATGCCTCGGACTATGATGACATGTTTATTGCAAGTAAACATGATACGGAAGAACAGATAAAAAATGCTGAACATGTGTATCATGTTCTGGCGGAATATATTAATCGTCAAATTTCCTAAATTAGCGGAAGAAGATTTCCGCAAAAATTTCGCATATCCTGATTTGATGAAGGAAAGGGATAGATTGGAAAGTGGTGCAGAAAAACCCATAAAAAGGGAGGATGCCGGGTGACTGAGTATTCAGTCCCCGGCATGTATTATGAAAAAGTTTATTCCAAGCATTGCTGCGTACCGTCTTATTTTTTTTGACAGTTTTAGTATAGGAAAAAGCTGTGAAGAAATAGTGATGTATAAATGAAAGATTTTTGAAAGATAAATGAACAAATTATGAACATTAACAGAGATTTTACGGATAATCCGTTGGAAAAGGGCAGAAAATGATATATACTATAAAAACACAGATGAAGAAAGGAATCAGAGAGATGAAGTATATATCATTTGCGATCCCATGTTACAATTCACAGGAGTACATGTCCCACGCGATCGAGAGCATTCTGCCCGGCGGAGAAGATGTGGAGATCATCGTTGTCAACGACGGCTCCAAGGATGATACGCTGAAGATCGCACGGGAGTATGAGGCGAAATATCCGCAGATTGTCCGGGTGGTGGACAAGGAAAACGGCGGGCACGGAGACGCGGTAAATTCCGGTCTTGCGGCTGCGTCCGGCAAATATTTTAAGGTTGTGGACAGCGACGACTGGGTAGACGAAGAGGCGCTGCAGAAGATCCTGGGTCTTTTGCGCCGGCTGGAGGACGAGGAAGAAGAGATCGATATGCTCGTCTCCAATTATGTGTATGAAAAGGTGGGAGTGGAGCATAAGAAATGTATCCATTACCGCAATGTGCTTCCCCAGGATGAGATCTTTCACTGGGATGACATCGGACATTTCCATCTGGGCCAGTATATCCTGATGCATTCCGTGATCTACCGGACAGACCTGCTGAAACTGATCCAGTTAAGGCTGCCGAAGCATACGTTTTATGTGGACAACATTTATGTATATTACCCCCTGCCCCACGTAAGAAAAATCTATTATCTGGATGTGGATTTCTATCGTTATTACATTGGACGGGAAGATCAGTCGGTAAATGAAAAGGTGATGATCAGCCGGGTGGACCAGCAGATTTTTGTGACGAAATCCATGATCGACATGTATGATCTTAGTAAGATTTCCTGCAAGAAACTGCGCGCGTACATGATCAATTATCTGGCGATCATGATGACGGTTTCCTCGATCCTTCTGATCCGCTCCAAGAAGAAAGAGAATCTGGATAAGAAAAAAGATCTCTGGGTTTATCTGAAGAAAAAAGACTTTAAAGTCTTCTTTAAGATCCGTTATGGCATATTAGGACAGACCATGAATATTCCGGGAAAGCCCGGAAGGAAAATTTCTTCTCTGGCCTACATTGTAGCCAGAAGACTGGTGGGATTTAATTAGGAACTTTGCAAAAGCTGTGATGGGAGGTGATGGATATGGAATTGCGCGTGCTGAAATATTTTCTGACGGTAGCGGATGAAGGAAATATTACGAGAGCTGCGGATATCCTTCATGTCACCCAGCCCACCTTAAGCCGCCAGCTGATAGAGTTGGAAGACGAACTGGGAACAGCGCTCCTGATCCGGGGAAAGCGTTCTGTGACTTTGACAGATGAGGGTTTCCTTTTTAAACAGCAGGCGGAAATGATCGTGGAGCTCTCGGACAAGCTGGAACATACCTTTAAAGATAAAAAAGACGTGGTCTGCGGCACCATCCGGATTGGCGCTTCAGAGGCAGTAGGCTGCCGTGCGCTGGCCCTCTACATGAAAGAATTCCGTGAGAAATATCCGGATGTCCAGTTTGATCTCTACAATGGGATGGCAGACAACATCAAAGAGAGGCTGGAACGAGGGCTACTTGACCTGGGGCTTGTTCTGGAGCCCATTGATACTGCAAAATTTGAATATGTAAGGCTTCCCCAGAAAGAAACCTGGGGACTCCTTTTGAGAAAGGATCACGAACTTGCGGAAAAGGAAACATTAACTGTGGAGGAGATCCGGCAGTATCCTCTGATCATGCCGGGAAGAGAGAATGCAAAAGAGGAAGTTCTTCACTGGATGCAGTGCGAGGAAAGACATCTGGACATCCCGGCTTTTTACAATCTTCTTTCCAACGCTGCATTGCTGGTAGAGGCCGGGATGGGCTGCGCAGTCTGTCTGGACGGCGCATTGTCCATACATGCGGATCCCAGTCTTTGTTTTCGCCAGATTCTGCCGGAGCACACAACAAGGAGTGTGATCCTGTGGAAAAAGAATCATCTATTTTCTCGGGCGGCGTCCCTTTTCGTACAGACAATCCAAGAATATTAAAAATGGTCATGACATCAGCTAAAACGCCGGTGCCGTGGCTTTTTTTATTTCATAGATATACGAAAAACGTATGGTTTTTCATAGCAGACAGGTATTAGACAGGATATAGAAGACGGGGGATAATAAATAAAAAAGAGGTAAATTATGAATCGAAAAGAAAGAACAGAACAAAAAATGCAGGAGCTGTTTCACAGCCATGCCGCCGGGGATGAAGGAACGGACGGCGAATTCATGCAGATCCTGCAAGGTTACATTTTTGGAGACGTCTGCTATACAGGCAGTCTGGACAACCGCATGAGGGAGCTGGTCACGGTTACCGTGCTGACCACGCTTAGCGCCCTGCCCCAGATCAAAGCCCATGTGCAGGCCAGCCTCAACGCCGGCTGCACACCGGTGGAGATCCGGGAGGCAGTTTACCAGTGCGCGTCCTTTATCGGTTTTCCAAAGACACTTAATGCCATCAGTGCCATGAACGAAGTGTTTGCGGAGAATGGGATTGAACTGCCCCTGCCGTCCCAAAAGACTTTGGCCGGTGAAAACGATGAGGAGCGCTATCAGAAAGGATTAAAGATCCAGGAGCCTCTCTATGGAACAGAGATCGCGGACCGCTATACCTGGCTGCCCGGCGAGTTTGCCCAGGTAGTGCCCCGCTTTTTGACTGAACTGTGCTTCGGGGACTTTCAGACCCGTGCCGGCCTCGATGGCAAGACCCGTGAGTTACTCACGGTAGTGTTGCTGGCGGCTTTGGGCGGCACAGAAGTGCAGTTGAAAAGCCATGTGGAAGGAGCGCTGAAGGCTGGTAACAGCCGGGAAGAAGTGGTCTGCGCTCTGGTCCATGCCAGCGGCTATATGGGGCTTCCCCGTCTGTTCAATGCGCTGAACGAGTGCAGGGAATTGTTGGAAGTGGAAGAAGATGGTCCTATCTGAATCCCCTGACAGAGGCGGGGAAATGCCCGGTATTTCTGGCAAATGTCACCTTTGAGCCGGGGTGCCGCAACAACTGGCACGGAGCCAAAAAGGACAGCTGGTTTTCCCACATTGCAGTAGAAGTGCCAGGTGAAGAGACCGGGAACGAGTGGTGCGAACCGGTGGATGATGAGGCCTACAACGGGCTGGAGTAAGAGAAGCCGGTATGCAAACGAACAAGGCAGGTATATTCCTGCAGCCGAGCCACATACGATACATCAGATAGGATCTGGAAGGAGTCGTTGCATGGCTGTAGACGTTCGCGATATTTACGGAAGTCAGAAGATAGAAAATCTTTTGAATCTGGCGCTGGAGGCCACCGGTGAAGAGCGGGCAAAATCGCCGGAACTGGAAGTGGGTTTTAATCCGGAAACGAAGACCTGGGAACTGATCATCAAGTATTCGGGTGATCTTAAGGAGGTCCGGGAGCTGGCCGAAGAGGTCTATGAACTGCAAAATGAGTATGCGGTTCTGCTTGTCCGGGAGGACCGGATCCGGGAAATGGCTTCCCTGCCGGAAGTAGAATACATTGAAAAACCAAAGAGGCTGTTTTTTGAAGTGGAAAACGGAAGACGGGTTTCCTGTATCGATGCGGTACAGGGAGCCCGTTTTGCTTTATCCGGACAGGGCGTACTGATCGGAATCCTGGATTCCGGCCTGGATTATGCCAATCCGGATTTTCTTACTGCGGAGGGGAAGACCCGGATCCGGGCGCTCTGGGATCAGGAGGAGAACCGGGAATATACAGAGGAGGAGATCAACAGGGCCCTGGAGGAGGAAGACCCGGTTGCGAGAAAACAGATCGTCTCTAGTGAGGATACCTCGGGCCATGGAACAGCGGTCGCCGGGATCGCTGCTGGAAACGGCCGGGGGAGCGGCGGCCGATATGCGGGCGTGGCGCCGGAGAGTCCGCTGGTGATCGTCAAGCTGGCAAGAGCGAGGGCAGGCGGATTTCCCCGGACCACAGAACTGATGCGGGGGCTGGATTATGTGATTCGCAAGGCACAGGAATACCAGAACCCCATCGCCGTGAATATCAGCTTTGGAAATACCTATGGATCTCATGACGGCACCTCGCTTCTGGAGCGGTTTATCGATGATCTGGCAAATATCTGGAAAAGCGTGATCTGCATTGGCACAGGCAATGAAGCTGCAGGCGCCGGGCATACCGCAGGAGTCTTAAAAGAAGGCGAGAATACCGTGATCCGCCTGGCCGTGCAGGAACGGCAGGCCGGGTTCGGTATCCAGATCTGGAAAGAGTATACAGATGAGACGGAGATTGCGCTGGTCAGTCCAAGCGGCGTAAGAGTCGGGCCGGTACAGGCGATCCTGGGGCCTCAGCGGTTTACGGTGGAAGATACAGAAGTGCTTCTATACTATGGAGAACCAAGTCCTTACAGTACAGCCCAGGAAATATACATGGAACTTCTTCCCAAAAGCAGCTGGGTGGATGACGGCGTCTGGCAGATCGTCCTGACGCCCGGCCGTATCCTTTCGGGTGCTTATGAACTCTGGCTGCCCGGCGAAGAGATCCTGAACCGGGAGACGGGATTTCTGTCTCCGGTAAGCCGCACCACGCTTACCATCCCTTCTACGTCATTTCGGGCTGTCAGCGTAGGGGCATATAATGCCCGGACCTTTGCATATGCGGATTTTTCGGGAAGAGGATATCCCAGAGGGAATCCGCAGGTGAAACCGGATCTTGTGGCGCCTGGGGTAGATGTGGTCTCTGCCAAGGCGGGCGGCGGTTACGGACAGTTTACCGGCACATCGTTTGCCACGCCCTTTGTCACAGGGGGCGCGGCGCTTTTAATGGAATGGGGGATTGTAAAAGGAAACGATCCGTATCTGTACGGGGAGAAGGTGAAGGCATATCTCCACAAAGGGGCGGCCAGACTGCCGGGATTTGACAGCTACCCCAATCCGCAGGTGGGATATGGGGCTTTGTGCCTGCGAAATAGCCTGCCAATATAGGGAAAATTATCCCTCAAGAACTTTCTGCATATCTTCCGGCAGGGGAGCGGTAAACTCCATCCATTGTCCAGTGATCGGATGGGAAAAACTTAAGCGGTGGGAGTGAAGCGCCTGCCGGGTGATCCATTCCATATCAGGATTATAAAGATAATCCCCAATCAAAGGATAACCAAGATATTTCATATGGATCCGTATCTGATGGGTGCGGCCGGTTTCCAGGCGTACGGAAACCAGGCTGTGCCCGTTTTTTTCGTCCAGAAGCCGGTAGTGGGTTACGGCCGGCTCTCCTTTTTCAAAATCCACAAACCGCTCAATGATCGAGCCCTCTTTTCGGCCGAGAGGAGCGCAGATCGTGCCGGATTCCGGGCTGATCTTCCCGCAGACAATGGCAAGATATTCCCGGCGGACCTCCTTTTTCTTTGTCATGGCTGATAAGATGCTGCCGCTGACCAGATGCTTGGCGACCACAGTGAGGCCGGAAGTGTCCCGGTCCAGCCGGTTGCAGCACCGGAAGATAAAAGGCTTGCCCTGCTCCTGATAATACCATGCCAGCGCATTGGCAAGAGAACCGGTGTAATGGTTCAAAGATGGATGGATCGGCATGCCTGCCGGTTTATTTACGACAATCAGGTCTTCGTCCTCATAGACGATGGAAAGAGGAGCGTAGACGGGCGGGATTTTTTCGGAACATTTCTGTTCGTTGATACGAACCTGAAGCTGGTCGCCGGCCGCCAGCGGATGCTTCATGTAACAGGGAACACCGTTTACCAGGATGCTTTCCGGCATTCGTTTGATAGAAGCAAGATTCTGGGCAGAGTAGCCCATCCGGCGGAGAAACTGCTCCACTCGCAGTCCGTCCTGCTGGGTTGTGATAGGGTAAATGATTGTGCGGTCCATAGATATCCTCCTGACATTTCTCCAAGTATAGCACAGAAAAGGACGGGGCGGGAACCGGAATTTTTAATAGATTTTTAAGTTGTGCCACATCGGGAAATGAAGTAGTATGGTAATGGAGACAGGAGAGGAAGGCGAAGCAAAATGACAGGATTAAGCACGCTGTGTTATATAGAAAAGGACGGAAAATATCTGATGCTTCACCGGACGGTGAAGAAAAAGGACGTCAATAAAGACAAATGGATTGGCGTCGGCGGACACTTTGAGGCGGATGAAAGCCCGGAGGAATGTGTCCTGCGGGAAGTAAAGGAGGAGACCGGTTATACGCTGACCTCCTACCGGTACCGGGGGATCGTCACATTTGTTTCCGGAAACGGCGTGACAGAATATATGTCGCTCTTTACGGCGGACGGCTTTGAAGGAACGCCCATTCCCTGTGATGAAGGTGAACTGGAATGGGTGGATATTGATGAGGTCTGGAAGCTGAACATCTGGGAAGGGGACAAGATCTTTTTCCGGCTGCTGGACGAACGGGAGGATTTCTTCTCTTTGAAGCTGGTCTATGACGGGCACGATCGTCTGGTGTCTGCGGCACTTGACGGACAGCCCATGGAGCTTTTTGATATCCTGAACCCGGACGGCAGCAAAAGCGGGATCGTAAGAGAACGGGGCGTGGCGCACCGGGAGGGAAGTCTTCACGGGACAGTGCATATGTGGATCGTCCGCCCGAATGAAGCAGGCGGGTACGATGTGCTGCTGCAGAAAAGAAGCGCCTGCAAGGATTCCAACCCCGGCTGTTACGACATCTCATCGGCGGGACATATAGAAGCTGGAGATGAGCCGTTGCCTGCGGCGGTGCGGGAGATGGAAGAAGAACTGGGACTTCGGGTGCGCCCGGAGGAGCTTGCCTTTATTGGTGTTCACCATGGTGCCTTTGAGGCGGAATTTTACGGGCGGATGTTCCGGGACAATGAGTTAAGTTATGTATATCTTTACACCGGGCCGGTAGATGTCACAGACCTGAAGCTGCAGGAAGACGAGGTGGAGTCTGTTCTGTGGATGGATTATGAGGAGTGCCGGCAGCAGGTGGAGGCAGGAACCCTTGCCAACTGCATTTATCTGGACGAGTTCCGGATGGTTGGGGAAGCCCTGGAGAAGCAGAGCGGCGGGCAGGAAAACGGACGAAAAAAGGGAGAATAGCAGGAGGCGGTCCTTATGTTGCGTCAGAACCGGTGGGAAAAAGAATGGATGATACTGGAGAAAAAAGAACTCCGTTATCTGGAGCGCCAGCGGGAAGAGAAAAAACCTTCGGCCCTTCGGCAAAAATTGGAAGAAAAGATTCCGGAAAAGCTGGAAGATACCTTAAATGCGGCTTTTGTCAAGGCTTTTGATCTGGTGTTTGAAAAGGGAACCGGGATCATTGAAAAGACCTATAACAAAGAGCAGCAGAAAATGGATTATCAGGTCCGTGAATATGCAGCCGGGTTAAAGGCAAACCGTAAGACGGTGAAGGCGTTCGACAGGCAGTCACAGGCCGCCAGGGCGAAGAATCTGGCTATTTCCGGCGTGGAGGGAGTGGGACTTGGCCTGCTGGGCGTTGGCATTCCGGATATCCCGCTTTTTACAGCCGTTATTTTAAAAAGTGTGTACGAGATTGCCCTGACATACGGTTTTACATATGAGAGCGAAGAAGAACAGTGGTTTATCCTGAAGATCATTGAGACCGCGCTGCGGAAAGGAGCGGAGCTGGAACAGGGGAATGCACTTTTGAACGGGTGGATAGACAGCCAGGCGAGGGGCGGCCATATGGGCGAGAAAGAAGCAGCCGGAAAGCAGCAGGAACAAAGGCGCCGGACCGCAGATGCATTGTCGGAAGCGCTCCTGTACATGAAATTTTTGCAGGGGATCCCGGTGGCTGGCGTTGCCGGAGGCATCTCCAACACGATTTATCTGAAGAAGATCACAGATTATGCAGAATTAAAATACAAACGACGGTTCCTAAGAGCCAGACTGCCGGAAGGCAGATAGAAATCACAGACAATCAAGTTACAAAGTCGCATATTGTGCAGAAAGGAGAAAAGAGCGATGGCAGTAGTACATTTAACCAAGGAAAACTTTCAAAAGGAGGTACTGGAATCTGATATTCCGGTATTTGTAGATTTCTGGGCGACCTGGTGTGGTCCCTGCCAGATGGTGGGCCCCATTGTGGAAGAACTTGCAGAAGAAGCAGAAGGTGTGAAGATCTGCAAAGTAGACGTAGATCAGCAGCCGGAACTGGCCAGACAGTACAAGGTAATGTCCATTCCCACCTTCCTGGTTTTCCGGGACGGAGAAGTGGTAAAGCGGGATATGGGATACAAACCCAAAGATGAGCTTTTGGATTTGTTAAAATAATTCTTTGATTTTCGCTCCGGATGTGCTATACTCCTCTCATGGGGTATTAGCGCAGTTGGGAGCGCGCCACACTGGCAGTGTGGAGGCCACGGGTTCAAGTCCCGTATACTCCACTTTTTTTGTGCAATATTTCAAATGGGGACGGGGGATTTTCGAAAATCCCCCGTCCCCATTTGGCATCCCATCTAATTATGGGCATGAAAAAATCGGGGTAACAGGATTCGAACCTGCGACCTCACGGCCCCCAGCCGTGCGCTCTAACCAAACTGAGCCATACCCCGATAACAAAGTCTATTATACTCGAAACGTGTCGTATATTGCAAGTCTTTTTTTACATAAATTTCCCATAAGCAGAAAGAGTATGATTTCCTTTTTATTTTATCCAGTTTTCCGGTGATTTATGCTACAATAAAAAAAGAGACAGCTATGAATGATCATAGAGAAAGGAACAAAGCATATGAAAGTAATCGTTATGGGCCCGAGAGGCAAGATGGGGAAACTGATCACGCAGGTGGCCGCGCAGAGAGAAGATATGGAACTTGTGGCGGGCGTGGCTCCGAAGGGAAGAGACTATATCGGCACGGATCTTGGAACGGCGGCTATGGTCGGCCGGGAACTGGGGGTTCCGGTGACAGACGACCTGGCGTCCGTGATCGACGACTGTGATGTGATCATTGATTTTTCTACAAAAGAGGCGGCCATGGAGGTGCTTGACCTGGCTGTGGCTCACGGCAAGGCGCTGGTGTGCGGCACGACAGGGTTTGGCCCGGAGGAAATGAACCGGTTCCGCGAGGCGTCAGAGAAGATCCCTATGCTGTATGCGGCAAACACTTCCAAAATGGTAAATGTTATGAACAAACTGCTGGAAATGGTGGTGAATATCTTAAAGGATGATGTAGATGTAGAAATCCTGGAAATGCATGACCAGTGGAAAAAAGACGCGCCAAGCGGCACGTCAAAAGAAATGGGAGAGATCATGGCCCATGCGATGGGAAAGGAACTCTCCGATATTGCTGTTTATGGAAGAGAAGGCGCTTCTCCGAGGGTTCCGGGAACGATCGGATACCACTCTTTGCGGGCGGGCAATATCCCCAGCAGCCACACCGTTTTCTTTGGCGGCATGGGAGAGCGGCTGGAGATCACCCATCATTCGTATAACTGGGAATGCTTTGCAAGAGGCGCCTGCGATTGCGCGGCCTATCTTGCAGGCAAACCGGCAGGATTCTATACGATCCAGGACGTGCTTGGCCTATAAAAGGCTTGCGTCCTTTTCCGCCATCCGCATCTGCTCCAGGCGTTTGATGCGTTTGTCCAGTTCATGGGAGGTCAGATAGGCGGAAACACTTTTGGGAACCAGGTGTGTCCACTCCTGATCCGTGGCGATGCAGCTTCGGATCCAGGAGGCGGTCACACCTTTTTCAGCTAACGTCTTGCGCCAGAGCACTTCGATGTTCAGCCCCAGATCCTTCAATATCTTGTATTTTTCTTCATCCCATTCATCACAGAGTCCCATAAAATAGACAGCGTCCTTTGGCACATACTGGAGAATGTATTCCGGGCAGCTGATCGGGAAGGGCAGAATGTCATATTCTGATTCCGGCACGCGGAATTCTGCCATGGCGCCCCGGATCATCTCGTACCGCTCAAAATAAGTGAGCGGATTGGCGGAGCGCTCCGAACGCCGGATATCATGAACCGATTCCCTGGTATGCAGATTATCCGGATTGGTGATCCCGATATATAATTTCCGGCAGCGCATCTTTGCGGCCAGAATGTATTCCATATGTTTCAAATGAAGTGGTTGAAATCTTCCGTGTACAACACCGATGTCGATCATGCTTGTTCTCCTTTTTCGTTGATAGGATTAGTATACCCCCGCTGTTCTTTTGAATGCAAGAGCCTTCTCCGGAAGAAGTCGATTTTTTTCGAAGAGAAATACGGCAGATCGTGGATCTGGTTGCCGGCGCCGGCCAGCAGATGCAGGCGTCCCTTCTGCAGATGCAAAAGCATGGCCAGCGGATTCTGTTTTAGTTCTACGTACTGGATCTGATGGTAGGCTGCCATGGTGACGCGCCGCCCCAGATATCCGTTGACTGCCAGGACATAGTCTTCTTTCAGAGCACATCCGCAGGTCAGATACCGGAGGATCATCAAAAGGAGGCATCCGCCTGCCATAAGAAGCGGCGCGGCGATGCACCAGAAGGCGGTCAGGATCTGGAACCAGTAAAGGCTCCAGGACAGAAAACCAAGGAGCAGTCCGGCGATGCCAAAGGGGATCAGCCAGACGGCCCAGACCCTGGCAGGCTGTCTTTGGACGTCCAGTTCCAGGGAATCTGCGAATTCCGGCAGAAGGCTGGAGAGCCTTTTTAACAGTGTATCTTTTCTGCAGTATAAGACCAGAAAAGAATTGCGGTCATTTCCCTCGTCTCCCATGCCGATATTGATGATCTCTGCCATATAGCGGCCGCCAATCCTAGCGGACAAGGTCTGGTTGATCTTAAGAGCCTGGATCTTGTCGACCGGAACGGTGTAGCTGACTTTGCGAAGAAGTCCGTACTGGATGTACAGCCGGTCTTCCAATCGTCTGACGCGGAAATTATAATATTGGATGAAGCCTCTTGCAATATCCCAGAAGGAGGAGGCAAAGAGGCCGAAGATCACCAGGAAAGACACCAGGAATCCGGCCAGTCCTTCGGTGGAGCCGGAGAAGATGGCTTCGCGGATGGAAAACACAGCGCCTGCGATACTTAAGACAAGGATCAGCAGGGAAAACAGGCTGATGGAAAAGAAGCCGTGCGCCAGGATATCTCCAAAATCAGCATGGGAATCAAAGGACGCCGGGGCATCCGGCATGGCGGCCGCCTCTGGCTGAGGAGCCGGCGCATCCTGATGCATCATGGACATCAGATGCTGTTTCAGGGCCTCCGCCTGGGCGGTTTTCAGAAGGATCTGCACATCGGTCTTATTTGCGGTAGACAGACTATTGGTATCCAGTTTCAGTTTGCTGGTGCCGATCAGCATTTCAAAAAGATTCTGCTCCATATTTACATTGGAAATGCTGGACGCGGCGATGGTGTATTTCATCCGGTTCATGGTGTTGCGTTCAATAACCAGGGTATTTTCGCAGATGCTGATATAGGTTTTTGACCAGATCATGACCTGCCAGAGCACAAGGATCAAAAAGAGCACAAAGATCCCTGCAAGACCGGCGGCAAAGGCCGGGAGATTTTCGGAAATATGCCCAGCATCCTCAAGGAGGCCGGGAAGATTCTGGGAGAGATTACCAGCCAGCAGGGCACCTAAAAATACCAGTCCCCGGACCATCCGTTCGGCAACGATCGAGATATGATTGCGAAATCTAATTGGTGTTTCCATAGTCGTTCCTCTGTTCTGTTACAATCTGGTTGATCCGGCGGCGCAGGCTGTCGGCGATCTCCTCGGCCTGTTTTTCCTCCAGAAAGCGGATGGTGACATCTCCGCCGGCGGTAGTTACGATCACTTTGGCAACGCCAAAGATCTGGTCCAGAGGGCCTTTGGCGGTCTGCAGCTTGTGGAGCCGTTCGATGGGGACAATGTCCCGTCTGGTAAACAGATAGCCTTCCCGGATGTCGATGCACTCCTGGTTGATGCTGTACCGGTAGCGGTGATAGCGGAACCAGGGGCTGAAAAGAAGGTTCAGGCAGATCAGGACAGCCAGGATCAGGGAGGCCAGTTTGCCGGGAACAATGTCTTCCGGGATCAGGTAAAAATAATTGACAGCCCCCAGCACGGCCAGCGCCAGAAGGCTGGACAGCGCAGTGGAAACATACATGCATTTCAGCGCCTGGACGGACAGATTTTCATATTTCATATGGGAAATTCTCCTTTGTATTAAATGGTTAGTACAATTATATCGTTTAGAAGAGAAAAATGCAAGAGAGAAGAAGGTTGCTTTTTGGACAGATACAGACTATAATTTGGAGTATCACAGCATTCGGAAAATCTATGAGAAAATATGAGGTATCGAGTATGAAAAAAAGAGTCGTAGTAGCTTTAGGACACCGCGCACTGGGAACCACGCTGCCGGAGCAGAAAGAAGCAGTTAAAAAAACTGCGAAAGTGATCGCTGACATGATCGCTGCCGGATATCAGGCGGCCATCACCCACAGCAACGCGCCTCAGGTGGGCATGATCCATACAGCGATGAATGAATTTGGAAAAGCGCATCAGGATTATACTGCTGCGCCGATGTCTGTCTGCTCGGCCATGAGCCAGGGCTATATCGGCTATGACCTGCAGAATGCGATCAGGGAAGCGCTTCTCAACGAGGGGGTCTACCGGACGGTCAGCACGATCCTGACACAGGTGGTGGTAGATCCGTATGACGAAGCCTTCTATACACCCACCAAAGTGCTGGGAAGATATATGAATGCAGAAGAGGCAAATCTGGAGCGCAAAAAGGGGAATTATGTGGTGGAAGAGCCGGGGAAAGGATTCCGGCGTATCGTGTCTGCCCCGAATCCGGGCAAGATCGTGGAGATCGACGCCATCCGCGCCCTGCTGGACGCAGACCAGGTGGTGATCGCCTGCGGCGGAGGCGGTATCCCGGTGCTGCAGCAGGATAATCATTTAAAAGGCGCCAGCGCCGTGATCGAAAAAGACCTGACAGCAGGAAGGCTGGCAGAAGAGGTAGAGGCGGACACTCTGATCATCCTGACCAGCGTAGAAAAAGTAAAGCTGAACATGGGAAGACCGGAAGAAGAGGAACTGGGCGAGATCACACTGGAGCAGGCGAAGCAGTATATGGAAGAGGGACATTTTGGCGTCTACAATATGCTGCCCAAGTTTCGGGCCGCCACAGAATTTATTGAAAAAGGAGAGGGAAGAGAGGCTCTCATCACCTCTTTTGATAAATTAAACGACGCGCTGAAAGGAAAGACCGGCACCTGGATCCGCAGATAAAGACCGGGCCGGAAAAACGACAGAAACAGAACAAGCGAAAGCCGCATATACTGGAACAAGAGTATATGCGGCTTTTTTGTGCCGGAAAGGCGGGAGCGGGATGAGGCTTTGCGAGCTGGAAGAAAAAGAAGTGATCAATGCATGTGACTGTAAGAGGCTTGGGTATGTGGCGGATCTGATCATTGAAGAATGCACAGGCCGCATCGACGCTCTGATCGTGCCAAGAGGCGGGAAGCTCTGCGGTTTTTTCAGCGACGGCGGAGAGTATGTGATCCCCTTTGGCTGTGTAAAAAAGATCGGCCCGGATATCATTCTGGTGGAGATCCATGAAAAAAAGCAGCCGACTTTATGAAAAAGTAAGAAATGAGGCCGAAAAGTAGTTTGACTTCTGTTTGGCGGGCAGATATACTTATATTTATACAGATGCAAGTGAAAATAGATTTCAGTGGATGAATCTGCGAAGATAGAAAGGACGAAAGCTAGAATGAAATGCCCATATTGTAATCATCCTGATAC
>NZ_JACJLV010000049.1 GCF_016902415.1 Mordavella massiliensis
ATCTAGGGACGGACAATTTTTACATACATATTATATCCATTTAAAGCAGACATTTCCTCTATTATTTAGGCGAACCTCTTGACCTTTTACCCATCACCTACCCTTCGCATTACTAAACAATAATAACTCCTTCCGGATTGTAAGTTTTCTTGGCTCCCACATGTTCAACTCTTTTTTCCCAATTATTCCCCAGATAATAAAATCTCAGACTGTCTTGCTCCGGATCAATTAATTTTAACAGTCTATCCTTTAATTTTAAAAATGAAGAATAATCAAGATCTGCTTCAAATACTGAATTTTGTACTCTTTGTGCATGATTTTGACACTCTTTCGCAACTTTTCTCAATCTGGTTCTCCCTGCCGAACTTGTAGTGCTCACATCATAACTAATCAAAACCATCATAATACAGATTCCCCTTTGCTTATTTCAAAAGAAAAGATGGATACGTTTCAATATCACCACGTACATACTTAGCTAAAAGGTTACTTTGAACATATGGCAAGAGTCCCATCGGAATTTTCTGTTTTAAATAAGGATGCATCATATCAGAACGCTTCTTTTCCTGCCATCGAGTTAATACTTTTTTACGTCCTTCATCATTCAACCAGGTTGCACCTGATATCTGCTGTTCAAAATCCTTTTCCCCAATAATTTGTAAATTTAAAAGACCAATCACAAACCGTTCGACAAGGCATCTTGCTTCTTCTACTAAATCACATGCAAGGGAAACTCGTCCGCTCCGCAACATATGGCAATATCCGATATAACTGTCAAGACCAACGGTTTCCAACGCCGCCGCAAATTCACTGGTTGCCAATGTATATACAAAAGACAAAACGGCATTAACGGGGTCCAATGGCGGCCTTTTGGTACGCAACTCAAAGGTAAACGGAACTTTTTTATTTGTAATTAGTTTGTTAAATATAGAGAAATAACTTTGTGCGCAATACCCCTCTATACCAACAACCTCTTCTATGCTCTGCGCCTGATACAGTTGCTCAATACCCGTAGCCAATACTTTTATAACTTTCTGGATTTCTGCATCTTCACGTAATTCCGGGTTATCATGTAATGTACGACGTATCAACTGACGTGTATTACTAAATTTTGCGGCCATTGTATTCTGAGCTAGTACAAGACCAGATTCTCTGAATTTATCAATCTGCGCCACCCTTAGAAAGACATTCCCCTTAGTTTCTCCACAAACTTTTGCAAGAAACTTCCCCTGGGGTGATATAAAATTAATTGGAATCGTTTTTCCCACACATTTACCCATTAACGCCGGGGAGCAGCCAACATAATTGAAGCAGACAATATTTTCGATGTTCTCAAAAGGAATCCGAAGTTTAATTTCTCCATCTATTTTGCATACAAGATTTTCTCCGTCTAAAGTCAGATATGCCATCTCGTTTGTAACATAAACCGTATTCAACAGTTTTCTCATAACTCCGCCTCCTCTATTTTCTTTATCTCCGCCCGAAAATCTTTCATAGGCTTAATGGAAGGCATACACAAATCTTTCATAGAACATCCACTACACTTTTGTCCTTTTCTGATCGCGGGTATTTTCCCTTCTTTCAAATAACCTCGCATTTCTTTTATAATCTGTTTAAGCTTTATATCATACTCTTCATAATTCTGCCTGAAAGGTAGCACTACACGTTTTTTCACGTCCGCATAGTAAATAATCCCGTCGCAATCTGTGCCAAACACATAATCAACACAAACTTTTTGCGCAAATACCTGCATTAGATCATCATCCCTGTAATCCATACTTTTGGGTATGGTTGGCTTATACTCTACAATGGAAATATGATATTTTTCATCGCTGCCATTAAATGACACTCCCTCTTCATCCTTAGTAAGTTCAAGACAATCAGTCACTCCATAAAGATTATATTCCTCCAGGTCATTATAAACAGGAACTGAAGTATATACCTTTTTCCCTCGCATTGTATAGCTCTTATCTGGATCATGCACCCGCTCATGCATCAGGTTTGCTTTTGTCACATACATATTTTCTGCCCATACTTTATCTATTTCCATAAGTCCCCAACGATGAGGGCAATATAAATAATGTTGAATGGAGCGGATTGTTATTTCGGCTGTATTCATATCTTTTCAATCAGTTCAACGCCTGCCGGCATGTTGCTGTCAATACTGATTTCATAATCATCAAAAGCTCTTGGAATAATATTATCCTTCTCTTTTACGCTTATTTTATCAAACAAAATATGAGACGGACTATTGCCGAGTACATTTTCATGCTTAAACACATAAAGCTTTCTCATGCACATCTTCCCCCGCGCTGCACTATGATCATTTTCAAACATATTCATAAGTGCAGTCCACAGAAGTTCCACATCTTCTTCAGATAAGTCTGTTGACTTATTTGCCAACGCCGCAGAGACATATCCTTCTGCACGGTATAACGCATAAGGAATCACACTCTTTCTACCCATTTCCGTATCACCCGTCTCTTTTCTATCCTCCGTGGTACGTGCCTGACGAGTAATCGTAACATCCTGAATATTAACAGGTGAAATACTTCTGGCAAAATTAATCTGCACTGGGCCTCTCACAATACCACAGGGATCATCACCGGTTGACATGACCGCTCCAAATGTTCTTACGTCAAAATAGGTACGACACATATAATCTCTTGCCTTTTTTACTTCATTCGGATCTTTCCCTTTGTTTTTTGTCTTTAATCCTTCTGCTTCATAAGCAGCCGTAAACTTGGCATTCAATGACCGGTCCGGTTTAATCAAAATGTTATATCCGGGCACTCCTTCCTTCACAAGTTCCACATAGTTTCTGATTTTTCTTTTTAAGCAGACGTCTGTGATATATCCATATCCAGATTCTGCATCAACCCTGGGCGCATTTCCTGCATCCGGATCGCCATTTGGATTCCCATTTTCAACATCAAAAAGTATTACAAAATCATATCTGTTTGTAAGTGCCATATTATTTTTCCTCCGTTTCTTCTGATTTGGATGATTTTTTCCACAAATCCTGATTCTGTTGGTAATATCCGACATCAAATCTGCCCTGATCTGTCAAACGCAGCGTTTCTGGAAATTCTCCCTGAAGCCCGTCCATAATCTCGCCAATCAGTTTATTGTAGTAAACGGGATATTTCACTTTATTCAAATGGTTCTGTGCAAGACGGATTAATTTAGGAAATACCAGCGCCGGCTTTGCAGATGCAGAAGCAAAATAGGCGTCTTTAATCGTCCTGTTCAATGAATTATTGGACGCATCCTGCTGCAATTTTTCAAGTACGGCAAACAATCTGCCACACAAATATGCAGGTGTTTGATTTGTTTTATCCAGTGACACTTTTAATTCCTCCTTTGACTCTCTGTTATTAATGCAGGCTTTTATGATTCCTGCCCTAATCGCATTAATCTTCCCACTTCCTTCATCCGTCTTTACTCTTCTGATTATTGTTTCTAAGAGAGAAACTGGATAGGTTCCGCCATTTAATATGGTTTCCAACAGCCTTGATATCAGCGCAGGATTCACTTTATCATTTTTACTCTTTGGCGAAATCATCTCTCTCTTTATCTGCCAGAGCGCAACTGAATGAAAATCATCCGATACCTGCAAATCTTTCTGGAATTTTGCGATATTCCAGAGCACATCTGCGTACCTTCTTCGTATGATGAATTTTACAGACAGCCTGGATGAATTTGGTTTCAATCCCAACATATAAAAATCTACATTCGGATCGATTATATCCAGTGACTGCAGCCGTTCTTCTGTCACTTGTACATCTTTTGCATCCTTTAATAAATTTTTGAGCATAGCATCTGTCTTTTCCGCATCCATCTGATCTTGCTGTCCGAAAAACATTTTCATGAACAGATCCTCGTAGGTCTCCTGACTACTCATAGCCCAGAACACGATCGTCATCTCATCCAGCATTGCTTTGTGCTTATTAGTGCTAAGCAGGAAATTTAAGGCTTCCGTATATTTTTTCATAGCTGTTTCAGAAATGTTGCTGTTATAAGACTGCTCATTTCCATAAGAATTTTCCGAGTCGTTGTTAAATCCTATCAGCACACTTCCTGTAGCCAGGCCACCGTAGACGCCCTTTATTTTACTGTGTATCCTGGCAATTGGAACTTGTTCTCCAGTAACAGCACACTGTGCCTTTCTTGCATCATCTCCTTGCTCTGCTCGTTTTGTATACTCTTCTTCCCATTTTTTCTTGACTGCAGATTCTTCATGTAAAAGGCAATCCGGATTCCCAGACAGACAAAACGCAAAACCAGATTTCTGGTAATCTTTTCCCAATCCAAGCAGCCATTTGTTTTCTACTTCTTCTTCGGGCTTCCAGGAATTCAGGAAGTTTTTATATGCGGAGATAAGCGGAGACTGGAGGTTTTCTATAAACTCCAAATTCTCCTTTACAAACGCCTCATGAGACTTTTTTGCTTTATCTGTTCTGTCTTCCGGTGTCAGATGATCCTTGTCCAAATTCAAACCGAAAATATACAACGGTCTGTGTTCCGCAATATTTGCGTCTATACCAGGCTTTTCTGTTCTCTGAGGCATCACCATTTCTATTGGAACTTTTTTCTCCTTGGTCTTCTTGCCTGACTGGACCAGCTCCTTTTTCTGACAGTCAATAATCTCATCTATCTTTCCATCTGCAGTCAGGGAAATCAGATAATGAATGTTCACCTTAGAATATCCGGCCGGAAGAACGCTGCCCTTCTTGGCCAGGATATCATAATAATCACACAAGGCCTTGATTAACATCGCAATTCCTCCCTGTATTTTTTTACATCAATAACACCTTTGATCATATGTGGCCGATAATAAACCGTAGAGGCTTTATCCGAAAATTTCGGATTATCCCAGTCATGATTAACTGGCTTCCCGCCATCTTCAAATTGGACTTTATAACTCATATAACCAAGGTCTACATCTCCCATGCTAAGGATTTTACTGCTGATCAGATTTTCATCAAACTCTGTTACCAGTTCAATCCGCTTCACTGGAAATTCACTACAGCCCAGGCACGGCGTTCGAAACCACTGCCCTTTTTCCAGCCTCCTTTTAATTATGTTATAGTGCTTGTTTTCCCCGTCTGACTCTGCGTCATTTTTCAATCCGGTCAATTCAAAGTGAAACTCTACTCCGTATTTTACATTTTTCAGCACCATTGCAGCACGCTGACTTCTACTTTCGGAGGCATATATACAAGGGTCACCATCTTTTCCATTCATCTGGCTCTTCACCGCGCTAAGCAAGATTTTGTCTTTGACTTCATTTCTTCTGATATTCACGAAATCAATATCCTGGAAAACAATGATCTTATCGATAACATAACGAATAGCCGGTTTCCAATATACACTCTTTAGAAGTCCCTCCAACGCTCCCGGGGTCGGCACGTCATAACTTACCCGTTCAACTTTAAGTTCTGGTCTTGTAAAACAGGCATAATCACCCTCTACAATAATTTTAAATCCATAGCTCATCTCTCTCACCCCTTTCTTATAAAAAATAGTCCGACGCCTCAAACAATACACCTGTATATTCATCATAATAATCCATATTAGTCAGACAGTAAATACCTGTTCCATAATCATCCACTACATGCTGCCGGATCAGATCTTCCAGTTCTTTTTGCCGTACTGAACATGTATAATTCTGCAGTTTTCTTACATTACCTTCCTTTGTATATTTCATTATTTCCACCAGCTTCTCACTCTGCACATCCCTCGGAACAACAAGCGATACCTGTCTGGAATCAATTAGTTCAAACTTCTCTGCATACTCTTTAAATGGAATGGAGGCAATATCCGAACACTCCCTATGCATTGTATTTTTCTGAATATCTTCCTTTCTCATAAAATACAATCTGGAATAATATTCGTCGACACATTTCACATCTGAAATATTCTCATATTTTTCCAGCAATCCTTTCGTAAGATTTGCTTTCTCATCTAGAGCATTTTTCTTTGTGTCCTCTGACAGATCAAAAACAAATACATCCGCTATTTCTCGTTTCCCTTCTCTGTTACATCGTCCTCCTGCCTGAAGAATACTGTCCAGCCCGGCTCTTTCTCTAAATACTGTATAAACATCTAAATCAACACCCGCTTCAATCAAAGATGTGGAGATAATGGTGATTCTTCTATTCTCTGGAACATCTTTGTAATCCGGATAGTCCAGTTCCAATTGATGCAATTCCTGTCGTATTTCTCGCAGAATCTTTTTCCGGTCATAAGAAGTCATGTATGTAGATAGATGATACTTCTTTCCGCCGCATTCCTGATACAGTTTTCTGGCAGTAGCCTTTTTATTTACAATAATCAGAGACGATGGATATTCACAGCATCTTGCAAGTAATTCTGAAGGTGTAACTTCCCCTATATAGCTATATTTACATTTCTGAAATTTTGCAAACATAGCAGTGTCTTTAATCAATCTTACAATTTTACAGTCCGGCAATGCATATTCATTCAATAACTTTTCAAAATCCGGCATTGTTGCTGTCAGAAAGACTGCTTCGCTATGCAGATATCTTGTAATATATGCCACAGCCTGAAGACATGGCTGTAAATAATTCTGAGGCATCAGATGTGCTTCATCAAAAATCAAGATACTGTCTGACATATTATGCATTTTACGAAGTTTGCCCCTTTTGTTTGCATAAACAGATTCAAAAAACTGAACTGCCGTCGTTATAATAAACGGTGCATCCCAGTTTTCTGCTGCCGTCTTTGCCGCCATCCGGTAATCTTCACTTCCATTTTCTTCGTCTTCATATGAAAATGTTGACTGGTGACGCAAGATTTCCATATCTTTGCCAAACAAATTCTCAAACACATCTGCCGTCTGTTCAATAATGCTATTATAGGGAATAATATAGATAATCCGTTTCTTTTCCTTTTGTACAGCTCTTTCCAATGCAATCTTTATACTTGCAAGTGTTTTTCCACTGCCTGTAGGCATATTCAACAGATAAATATCTCCATCCTGACCTGCATTCTGAAATGCCTGATTTTGAAGAAGCGCTCTTGTCTTTTGCAGTTCTGTTCTACACACAAACGAATCAAGCCTGGCATTAACCTTTTGAAGACAAGCTGTAAAATCTGTATTTAATTTTCTTGGAAATTCTCTTTCTTTACAAAATTCAGCCGTATCGTTTGAATCCGCATCTACAAGGCAGGAAAATACATATCTGGTAAGAAATGCAAACTTATCAATCACATTCTCCAATTGATTATCACAATCCTGGAACAGATACTTCATCCACCCTAATCCATCCAATTCCGGCAGGGAAAGTTCCTTTTTATACTCACTATAATCTTCAAAATCTCTTGTTAATCTGCCGCACAATGTCGATTTATCTGCATCATCGTTAGGAAATCCGCCATCTGGAATTCCTGAATGATGACCGGCAATACAATATTCCATCATAAGAGCCATGGGAGCAGGTATTGCATAATTGTCTTTTGCTGCAAGTGCTCCACAAGTAGAATGTTCTACTCTAATATTTTCTCCACTAATCCTTTTACCGAAGGATTCCTGATACTTTCCGACATCATGAAGTAAGCCAATCGCATACAAGAAATCTTTCAACTCTGAAATTGCGTATTCTCTGCACAGATTAGCCGTTTTTTCACTATGTTCTTTAACAGTTTGTATCTGTCCGGTAATTTCATTTTTATGAGCAATATAATTCATGAATTGTTCACCTCTCTTTTACAAATAAATTTCCAAATCTCTTATACACATAGTATCATATAAAAATCTCTTTTTCAACTTTATTATAATGTATGATAATTCGTTATAAAAAAATGATCATTTACAGGTCCTCTTACTCTGCAAATGATCACCTCAAACATTATAATAATTTCTACTCACGCAGTTTCCCACGACTCAAAGATAATTATCTTTTTCCTATTGTAACTATTTTTTTCTAATCTGGCAATTCAATATTTTCATAAAGAAATTTACTTACATAAAAAACATAAAAACATATGCCCTTGTAAAATGTTGTTGATTTCTTAAAATAGCATATTTATGATCTACTTGCCTGTCAGCGGATTGCTCTGTATACTGTCATAAGACTACAGAAAGAAAAAGTCTCAGAGCACCCTCCCTGGAAAGTCGTGTACTCTGAGACCCGGTTATAAAAACCATGGTTATTATATCAGAATACACACTGACCTACAAGGCGGACTCCGGTGTTTTTTGTTATGAGCAGTGATGACACCCCTGTCTGCCCCGTCTGTGGCGGTACTTTGAAGTATCGCGATACCAGACTACGTATCCGGAACTGATTATTGCTGTGCTGAATTGCTTTAAAAATGACCATAGAAAATAGCCGTCCTACCCTGAGAAAGTAAACGGCTATTTCAGATAACTAATATTTTCGCCGGGGTGGGTGAGGCGTAGTCACCTTCCGACTGTCTTGTTAAATATATTATAGATCATAAAAAAAGTTCTGTCAAATATACAATCCGCCCCAACTATTTTAGCTCTTTTCAAACTCTACCATTCCGTTTCAATCTCGTCATTTTTTGCTATTTGACGAGATTGAAACGCAAATGACGAATATAACCTTTCATTTAATTGCCGTATTGAAATATGAACATTTACCACTTATCTGTAAAGCTGTGACAAAATTCCGCTTCATTCAGAACCAGATCATCTGCTATATCCTTTGCAAATACTGTGTGAAACATCAGGCCATAAATACCACATACGATTTCAAACGGTGCAATCGCTTTGGAACGATAAATTGTAATTCTTATCTTATTTTTATATCCCTCATCTTTTATAATTGCAGAATTTTTCTTCTCCTCAATATATTTTTCCCCACATAAACATTCACCTCACCGTTCCATATGCTCCATATACTCCGCGATCTTTCTCTCCCACTCCGGCATCTCTTCCTGCACCATCCCGTCCTATTCGTGAAGATATACCATCGAATCTTCCCGCGTCCCCGGAATCAGGGCAGTATTCCCGTCCGCGTCGCAGCGGATATGCCACCGCCCCTCTTCATCCTGCCAGAACTGATAAAAAGAAGATGTTGCGTGATTCTCTGCCCCAATCACACTGTCGTCTCCATCGATGCAGATCTGGTCAGATCCCGGGACCGGAAACATCAGGATGCTCACAAAGTCCCCTTCCAGATAATAGTTCTTAATGCAATGTCCTTTCTTTTGGATTTCTGCATAATATTTATCGATGAATTCCTGTGAAAATCCCTGCCCGTCCATGGAGATGCACCGGTCGACCTTGTCTGACAGAACCGTCACGTACTGTGCTTTATTTCCGCCTTTGGAATGTCCTGCCACTGTAATGCTGTCATAGGGCAGATTTTCAATATAATCCAGAGCAGCTTTCTGGCGTTCCGTATCGGAGACTCCGAGCCCGATCGCATTGTCTATCCATTCATCCTTTCCGCTTGTTCCCCTGAATACAACAACAGCATGCTCAGGATCGTCCGGGTCATTAAAACATATCGCAGGAACTGAGTCGTCTTTATTCACAATATCCAGACTGTACAAATCCGGATCGCTTTTGATCTGGCGTATGATGGCCGCCCATTTCTTTCCACCTGTATAGTCCTTTGTGCTGTCAGGATTTCCCGGATCTTCAAGCCTTTGCAGCGCATCATCATCAAACTGCTGGAGCAGATTCTCCACGCTGTCATACGGGCCGAGGAGCACCCCGGCTGCATCCGCCACATCGTCTGTAAGATAGGTCAATTGCTCGAGCAGCATGATTTGTTCATCTGTAAGATACATGATCATTTCCTCCGTCAGTAAACCGTAACCTTGCCAGAAGCCGAAATTGCACATTCTGCCTCAGCCGTAAATATGTCCGCTCTCAGCTTGTCCTCATATCCGGTTGCATCGATCAACTCCCACTGAGCTGCATCTGTCAGTCTCAGACAGATCTGTGCCGCCACACCCTGGCACTGGCTTTCCATCCACTGCGCACACTCTTCTGTAAAATCCCGGAGCTGCGCCTCCGTACACACGCTTTCAGAAATGAAGATGTACGTGACTGCCGATGCAGTCTGCAGTACATTTTCCTCCGTTACACTTTGTCCGTCTGTACCCTGTCCTAAGTTCCGGATATCGCTGAATACTTTGATCCCGCTCTCCGGGAAAGACTGTACGGCAAATTCTCTTACCCTGCTCTCATACAGAGGTCTGACTCCGATATTGCCGTAATCATCTTCGTAATGATATTCTCCGTCCTCATATGTCCGATATACGGTCACCACATCTGACGGTGTCCCCGACGCCGGATATGCCTCCAGGTGCTCCTTCTCCAGATTCCCTGCTTCTGCATAAGACAGGTAGCAGAATTCCTCCTGATATTTACTCTCCAGATACGAAAGCATCGCCTCGATCGACGTGACCGCGTTCTTCTGGGTATCGGTAAGTTTATCATAATCAGCCGGCAGTCCCATCTCTTCCAACAGTTCTCTCTGCCTCTGTGTCAGTTCTGTGCTCACCTTTTCATCCTCCCTGTCCATTCCTGTTCCCGCTCCTGTGCATCCGGCTGCTGACCACAAACAGACTGATGCGAGGAATACAGCAAAAGTTCTCTTCCAAAAGGTTTTCTTTCTTATCCCCACTCTCATTCTCCTCCCCGGTAGAATCCTGCGGTACGTTCATCCGCCGCAGTGAATTCTATCTCTGCGCTGTCGAGGCGTTCCGCCGTCACAGCCGCCAGGGCGCCAAGTGCATTTCCCACACTTTTAAGCTCGGCGGCCATTGCTTCTAACTCCTTTACGAAAGCACCTTCCCCCTGCTCAAATTCCAGACGGTACGACCTGGAGCTTATCTTGGATGCAAGTTCCCGCATCCTCTCCGCCTGTATCTTCAGCATTGCCCTCTGTACTATGATCGTCATCTCTGATATCACTGTATTTCACCTCATTTCCGCCTGCCGGGAATTTACAAAAAGCCTGCAAGAGTGCTCATGATATCCCCGAACGATATGTCCGGGTATGTAAAGTTATCCGTGTCCTCAATGTCCTGGATCTCCCTGGCGACAGCCTCCGAAATGTCCGGAAGCACTGCATCCAACTGTTTCTTTATCTCTGACACCTGCCCTGAAAGCCGTGCAAGCTCCGTGCAGACCAACACGTCGTCGATCCCGATGTCTGCCGTATCAGACAGGATCTTGTTATATTCCCGGATACACTCATCCAGGAACTCGATGTAACGCTCTGTCTTATTCAATGCTGCGGACAGTTCCCCGTCCGCACATACAAGTTCTCTGCTCATTGCTGTGCCTCCCGCGCCGCGCGCTCCTGTTCTTCCCTGGCAGTATCGATCATGCTGTTGATCGAGTCTATGGATCTCTCGAGTGATGATATCCTGTTCTCGCAGTTCTGTATCTTCAGTCTGTACTCCGCAAGCTTCAGCCGTATCATCACATCCAGTCCGGTAAATGCCGCCCCTACGATCTTTGCCCCGAATCCGTTCAGAGTTCTCTGTGAGCCCTCCAGATAAAGCTGTGCTGTACGGCACCTTGAAGTTATGGATGAAAGTTCTGATGTACGGTTCAGTTTTACTGTATTTACATTGTGGAAATTACTCTGAGCCGTATCTACAGCTCCGTCAAACCTGCGCAGCGACTCATACGCCCTTTCGTATTCCTGTATCTTCCGTTCCTGCTCCGCGATCTCCTGTTCACAGGCCGCGCGGCGCCTGATAAGGTCATTTACAATATCCATCTTCTCCTCCTTCCACTCTCCAGACTACAGTTCCTCAGATAGTCCGGGATGTTCCGGACACTGCTCGCACGCTATAGATACCTTACGATCCGCCCGGTATGTCTGTAATATTCAACCGTGACGCTGCTGCTACCCGACAGTCTGGTGTAGTCGTCTCCCGATATCTCCAACCGGACACGTTCTCCCCGGCTGTCCGTTCCTGTCAGGTAGTAGTGGAGCGAAAAGATACCTGTATGCGCCTGGGATCTGCTGACCTGTATATCCGTCAATTGCGCCGTCTCCGGTCCGGACACAAGATCCAGAGCCGTGCTCCCCGTAAATAGTACGCCGATCGCCACACATGCGGCTATGACAAGGATCCGGGCTGCTTTCACGGAAGCCTGGAACCGCCCTCTGGACTGTATGATCCGCACGATCACATAGATGCATACCGTCCAGATGGCAACTATGTCGCAGATCTCATCGATCATTACAAGAGGGCCTGTCTTCGGCATGAGCAGTCCCGCCGCGACCACGGCAAGTACAAAAATGCATAAAATAATCTCATAAGTCTGTATTTTTCTTTTCACCAACTTGTTATCCATTTGAAACTAGTCCTCTCATCTCTTGATCCACTTGTACTCTCCATTAATCTCCTGATAGGGTTTTCCGTTTATGGATCTATAAAAAACAATATCGCCTTTTAGTACATTCTTCAGTTTTTCTATGGAATCACATATATCTTTCTCAGTAAGATCATTGCTGTAATCAGTCAGTTTCTTCAAAGCAATATAAGCGTCATCGTCTTTCGTTATCCTAACATTAAAACAGTTAAATTCTCCTTCAAATTGAATCATATATGGTTTCGGTATATACTGGAATTTCAACAAAAACCATCCATGATGCTCCCAGGCGTGCTTTTCCTCCTCCAGCAATATTTCGTCTCCAAACTGCCGGTGCATTTCTTTCTTTACACAGGACATTGCCGTATGCCCTGACATATATCTGCCTGACCGCATGCCATAAATCACCTTCTTTTATAAACTTTCGGTATCACAGAAATATTTTATCTCTCGTCATCAAACCGAAAAGAAAACCGCCTGTTTCTTCCGCACGTTCACGGACATATCCGTTCAGGATTGATTACTTATAATGGACCAGATCGTACGGGTAATAGGGCACATGTTCCATGCCTGTATCGTCTATATTCAATATTTTTGCCACAGCCCCGGCTTCAAAACTCCAATACCCATAATATATCTTCTGGCTGCTCTTATGCGCTTCGTAACATCCGCAGTCTTCCCTGTACCAACAAGACAAGTATTCCTGTAGAGATTCTCTTCTATTATGAGTCAGTACCACCTTCTGCAGCAAAGAAAAATTTTTCGGAAAGATCAGATCAACGTCTTTATTTTCCATTTCAATGTCTGTCCATGAGCACAACAGAAAACTCAAAAGCCAATCATCAATGTTTGCAGCATCCAGCATAGCTTTCGTCTCTTTTGCCAATACGATATCTCCCTCAAACAAAACTCCCAGTGAAATCATTTTCAGGTTTTTATTATAATTATCCGGTTCCCATACCTCTCCCCAGCTTTTCAATAATTCTGTATATTCACCTTCCAATACCGAAAGTTCGTCCCCTCTGGAATATCTGGCTGTTAATATTCCCAGCTTTAAATCATGTATTTTTGTTTTTACTGGCAGTTGCCTCTCCGGTTTTACTTCGCCATTTGCCAGCTTATCTGAGAATCTGGTTATCCTCGCCAGCTCCTCTTGCAAAAATTCATTAAAATATTCTCGATCTTTTATCTGATCTCTCATTTGCAGTCCTCTGTTCCATTCTGAAAAACTTCGGCAGCTTTGACCCTTATGGGCATCAGAAGCATCGTCTCAACAAATTCTTTTTCTCAACTGTCCTCTCCTGACAAAAGCAAGAATAAGCGCGATTACCTGAAATGCTATAGCAAATACAAGTAAAATACAACTAAGTGTCAGGTTCTCCTCTGAAATGATAGAAAACGGTGTCATAACCGCAGAATCACCTGTAAGGCTTCCGCTTGCAAGCATCCACACCCCGATCTCTACTATTGCAGTTATTATTGTAAAAAAAGCAGTGAGAACACATTCTGCTGTTGCAAGAACCTTTCCTGATTTCTTCAGCCGTTCCGCGCGGGACGGATTTTCCGCAGATACTTTATGGCTCAATTTGATCCTGACCTTTGCATTGATGTCAACACAAAGGATAATAATTATTTCTACCAGTGTGAATATACCAAACAATCCCACATAAGGATTTACAAATGAACACACTGCTGACAATATTAATGGAATAAGAATATACATGAACACACCTTCCGCTTTATCT
>NZ_JACJLV010000050.1 GCF_016902415.1 Mordavella massiliensis
CACTTCATCTTATCCTTATCATAACTCCGATCTGGCTTTATTGAAATGTCCAGTTTTGTTTATGGCGTACAGGCCAGTTATTGCCGGCTGTTCGCCAGTTCGCTGATGGTATATTTTTCTCCACATCTGGGGCAGGTGTACGTGTAATAGTAATATTTCACCTTGTCATCCTTTACAGACGCAAGCTCCATCGTAAAAGTTCCCGGTATCTTGCCTTTTGTTGAGAAAAACTCCTTTTTCCGGATCAGCTTTTCTCCACATTTGGGGCATTTGGGCTTTTTGAAAAGGAAAAAATAAAATTCCTTGGGCGTAAATGAATAGCTGAATGCTGTGTGTTTCATAGAATCCCAATCCTGGTTGTGTTTCATGTAAATCCCTCCTTTAAATTCAAGACTCACTTCTATTCATGAAGAAAAATGTCAATGGAAATCTTCACCCATTTTCTTTTTTTCTCTTTTTCTGAAATCCTGCCGAAAAGAAGCTTGCCGGCATCCATCAACCGGGCAAAGATCACGTTATCCTGTCTGGGTACATAGCCAATCTTCACGCCGTCAGCGGTTTTGATCACAATCGCCTGGGCATCATACTGATTATCAGGCTCTCTGAAGAAATCCAGCCTGTCACCAGTTTGCAAATGCGGTTCTAATTCTTCCATGCCCTCAATATGCGAGGTCCCTGCCACATATGTATCAAATAAAAATATATCCCTTTCAAATGGTTTAGGGATGGATATTTCCCCATTCTTCCCGTGGAGCAGACTTACCAGCCCGCTTTTCCCCGCTTTATTCAGTTCATCCACTTACCGTCACCTCAGCATTTCTTCTATTTTTGTCCTGTAAAATGTAGCCAGCTCCTGATATTGCTCCAGAATCTTTTCCAATTCCTCCCGCCTGCGCTCCAGTTTCTCTGAATCCTCAAGGAACTCTTTCATAGTATAAGGATACTCTGTCTTAATCTTCTCAATTTCCTTTCTCACTCGTTCCAGGAGAGAATTTAACCTATCTTTTTCTTTTGAAAGCTTTACTGCCATATTTTCCTGATCCGTCAAAACCGGACCGCTGCCAACCATTTCATTGATGACCCTCATGGCTGGAAGATCACCATTTTTATACGCAGAAACCGCCTGATCAAATAGCCTCGCCTGCGCATCGGTGATTTCCGGATTCATGTCAGGATGCAGTGCTTTTACAACCTTGCGGTAAAGTATTTTTAATTCTCTGCTTTCCTCCTCAGACAACGGCTCCGCCTTGCTACGCTCCAATGCATCATTCATTTTGTCCATCTGCTCATCGAGACGTTTTTGGTATTCGAGAAATTCATGATCAAGCGCATCTTCAATGACCGAAAGGATCACCTTCTCCTGCCGGTTCTTTTTCGCCTGGATCAGTTCGACCTTTCGCTTCAATCGCAGGAAAGTGCATTCTGCTTCATACGCCTGATATTCAAGGCCTCCAATCTTCAGCATATATTCCATCTCAATATTTTTGCAGATAACGAACCGGAGCTCGTCCCGCTCCAGCACAAGCATAGATAACTCTGTCCGAAGTTTCTCGATTTCCTCTTTGAGCTTTTGGAAATCGGGGAAAGGGATGATTATGGGGGTGTGGCTCGTAGGCATAATGGCTCCTTTCTAAAAAATTAATCTTATATCGCTACAAGTAATAATATTTTATTTAGAATTCCTTACATCCTGGGCATCATAAATCAAATAAATTTTTTCTTGCATAAAATCCACCACCGCTTACAGAAGTGTTTTCTACTCGCACGTTCCTCATGGGACATGCCCCAAAACTGGCGCCAATCGCAACCACCAGTGTCTGATTTCAACTCATGCGTCCCTCGCGGAACGTGACAGAAACAACTTTTCTGTCCTTGGAAACGATTATCATTTCTACTCACACGTCCCTCGCGGGACGTGACAATTTCAAAATTTCGGGATATAATTAGCGCAAGGATTTCTACTCACACGTCCCTCGCGGGACGTGACGATCTGCTGTGCGAAGTTTCCAAACTGTGATTGATTTCTACTCACACGTCCCTCGCGGGACGTGACTTATTGGACGACCGGATCAGATATGAGCTTTTTGATTTCTACTCACACGTCCCTCGCGGGACGTGACTGTTTCGTTCTTTTTCCATTTAGTAAAACAATCAATTTCTACTCACACGTCCCTCGCGGGACGTGACCCAAACGGCAAAGAGAGAACCCATCGCCAATGCGATTTCTACTCACACGTCCCTCGCGGGACGTGACGGCTGGGAGGGTACTTATATGGAAGAACAAAAACATTTCTACTCACACGTCCCTCGCGGGACGTGACGGGAAGAAAGCTGCTGAAGATGTACGGGAATATCAGATTTCTACTCACACGTCCCTCGCGGGACGTGACGGAACTGGCAGAACCTCTTTCGACGATTACCACAATTTCTACTCACACGTCCCTCGCGGGACGTGACAAGAAGCTGGTTACAATACAACAAGGCTTAGAATTTTCTACTCACACGTCCCTCGCGGGACGTGACCATTAGTCTGTAACTTTTCGTATCCATAACATCAATTTCTACTCACACGTCCCTCGCGGGACGTGACAGGGAGGAAGGGCAAAAGCATATCCTCACATAAATTTCTACTCACACGTCCCTCGCGGGACGTGACGACATAGGATTTTTGCCGATTCTACCTCGGTCTCTATTTCTACTCACACGTCCCTCGCGGGACGTGACACTCTTCCGGCGTTGTTCCAAACCAGAATGTACCATTTCTACTCACACGTCCCTCGCGGGACGTGACAGTTGTCTGCGGTTTCTGTGCCAGCAGTTTTCCATTTCTACTCACACGTCCCTCGCGGGACGTGACGCTATCGCCGGTTCTCGGAATCATAGGGAAACTATTTCTACTCACACGTCCCTCGCGGGACGTGACTTATTTCTCTTTCAGAAAGAGATGTTTCGTCTGAATTTCTACTCACACGTCCCTCGCGGGACGTGACTCCTCTAAGGTGCTGTGACGGGATGAACACAGGTATTTCTACTCACACGTTCCTCGCGGGACGTGACGTCAGCCATCTGTAACCCGGTGTTTGCACTTGTTCCATTTCTACTCACACGTCCCTCGCGGGACGTGACAATATGTTCTTTCACCATAACCACTGCTACTTTGTATTTCTACTCACACGTCCCTCGCGGGACGTGACCATTGTCCGGCAACTCAATCACGGCCATAAACCTATTTCTACTCACACGTCCCTCGCGGGACGTGACAAGAAAACAAACAAATACGGAGAGCCTACAGATGATTTCTACTCACACGTCCCTCGCGGGACGTGACGGAGCAGCTGCACCTCTGGCTGTTGCAATCGGTATTTCTACTCACACGTCCCTCGCGGGACGTGACGGCATCAAGATTTGTCGCTACGTGTGCGCTATCATTATTTCTACTCACACGTCCCTCGCGGGACGTGACTCTTTGCACGCCAACCAATGTTGTACCAATCCGATTTCTACTCACACGTCCCTCGCGGGACGTGACGCGCATGACAATCCGGAACTGGTCTCCATTGTCATTTCTACTCACACGTCCCTCGCGGGACGTGACATATACGGGTCTTCGTTTGACTCTTCCTTTAACCAATTTCTACTCACACGTCCCTCGCGGGACGTGACCTTCCCTTGACCTCGGCCCTAGTCCATTAATCTCATTTCTACTCACACGTCCCTCGCGGGACGTGACTAAGATTTTTCCGGCTGTCGAGGCGTACATTAACATTTCTACTCACACGTCCCTCGCGGGACGTGACCCATTCCCTTGTATGTTTGTTTTGTATGTTGGTATTTCTACTCACACGTCCCTCGCGGGACGTGACTTCCTTCCTCTGCAAAACGGATTGCCCTGTTAAATTTCTACTCACACGTCCCTCGCGGGACGTGACAAAGTTTTACCGGAAGAATGAAGCAGATGTTATGATTTCTACTCACACGTCCCTCGCGGGACGTGACGCAATGCTCGAAGCATATGACAACGGAGAGTTTGATTTCTACTCACACGTCCCTCGCGGGACGTGACCAAGCCCAGTATGCGGCTATGTTAGCAGGGCAGGATTTCTACTCACACGTCCCTCGCGGGACGTGACGTATGCGGTCTATGTCCTGAAGCCGGATCCCGTCATTTCTACTCACACGTCCCTCGCGGGACGTGACCCCGGCACCGGAAGAAGAGGACGAGGATGACTGGGATTTCTACTCACACGTCCCTCGCGGGACGTGACAGGAATCCCACAAACGCCAGACAAATCATTGACATTTCTACTCACACGTCCCTCGCGGGACGTGACATCAGCGTATCTTTCTTTCTGTTCTTGCATTTTCCAATTTCTACTCACACGTCCCTCGCGGGACGTGACGGTTTTCCAATTCCATATCACAGGTTTACAAGAATTTCTACTCACACGTCCCTCGCGGGACGTGACGATGCGAGAGAATCGAGTGCTTGGTGAGCAATTCTTATTTCTACTCACACGTCCCTCGCGGGACGTGACCACGTATGGATGCTACGACGAAGGCCTTTATAATTTCTACTCACACGTCCCTCGCGGGACGTGACTATGACGAGAAATCAGTGAAACTGATGAACTTGATTTCTACTCACACGTCCCTCGCGGGACGTGACCGATCACGGCGGTATATACTTTTTGACTCGTGAAATTTCTACTCACACGTCCCTCGCGGGACGTGACGACGCAGGACGGTTACTGTACGCTACAGATTTTATTTCTACTCACACGTCCCTCGCGGGACGTGACTATTCTCTCCCTCCTACAAAAACATTTTGAACAATTTCTACTCACACGTCCCTCGCGGGACGTGACTGCGAGTCGGGCAGTGCAAATGCATATGCAGACAGATTTCTACTCACACGTCCCTCGCGGGACGTGACGATGATGGGATATCTGGTATGCATGTTGAGAAATTTCTACTCACACGTCCCTCGCGGGACGTGACGTAACTCCAGCCGTAATTTGCGCCTGCTTTCCAAAATTTCTACTCACACGTCCCTCGCGGGACGTGACGCAGGGCAGTGACCGCAACGTTTCCTGCTATCCGGATTTCTACTCACACGTCCCTCGCGGGACGTGACGTCATCAACACATATGAGTCCGTCTCGATTACAATTTCTACTCACACGTCCCTCGCGGGACGTGACTTTGATAATTCAGAAAAGAAATACACAATGCCAAATTTCTACTCACACGTCCCTCGCGGGACGTGACCAGCTTTCCTCCATAGCTTTGATGTCAAAACCAAAAATTTCTACTCACACGTCCCTCGCGGGACGTGACATGTACAGTTCATCCAGGACAACACCGTATTCCGTGGAATTTCTACTCACACGTCCCTCGCGGGACGTGACGGCTGCTGAGGTTGATCCTCCTGCTCCGGATCAATTTCTACTCACACGTCCCTCGCGGGACGTGACGGAATCAACCGGTACTACACGGCGATGCAAGCCATTTCTACTCACACGTCCCTCGCGGGACGTGACAACGACAGCCAGGCTTCGGGGCAATCTACTTACTCATTTCTACTCACACGTCCCTCGCGGGACGTGACGCAGAACTGGACAATAGACAACCGAACACTCTGGATTTCTACTCACACGTCCCTCGCGGGACGTGACGAAAAGCCGGATGGCCGGAAAAGAGAACAGTGTTATTTCTACTCACACGTCCCTCGCGGGACGTGACCGCTTGGCAACTGATTATATCGCTTAGACATATATATTTCTACTCACACGTCCCTCGCGGGACGTGACGTCCTATCTGCCATCGTTTCAACCCATCCAACCAATTTCTACTCACACGTCCCTCGCGGGACGTGACAGTTCTACAGGCGGCTATGGATGCTAACACGGCAATTTCTACTCACACGTCCCTCGCGGGACGTGACCGGAATCTAAGAAAGGAGAGAAACAATTGATAAAATTTCTACTCACACGTCCCTCGCGGGACGTGACACATAGATTGTACCATCGATTTATTTAACTTTGCAATTTCTACTCACACGTCCCTCGCGGGACGTGACGTTTTCTCTATCCCTACATCTGGCAATGTATATATTTCTACTCACACGTCCCTCGCGGGACGTGACTTCTTCTTTCTGTTCTTCTACCTTTGGAATTGGATTTCTACTCACACGTCCCTCGCGGGACGTGACTGAAAGCACTGCGAAACATGGGGTACTTGCCATATTTCTACTCACACGTCCCTCGCGGGACGTGACCTTGTGATTACGGATCAACCACGGCAGGAAGTGATTTCTACTCACACGTCCCTCGCGGGACGTGACTACATAACCGCCTGCAGGACGAACCAGTACAAGGATTTCTACTCACACGTCCCTCGCGGGACGTGACTAGTCTCGCAATGGCCCTTCGTCCGGTCTGGAGATTTCTACTCACACGTCCCTCGCGGGACGTGACTATCAATGAGAGAGTGGGCGGTAACTACGGCTTGGATTTCTACTCACACGTCCCTCGCGGGACGTGACGCGTCCGGGTTCGCCGCCAATGCGCGTATAAAAAATTTCTACTCACACGTCCCTCGCGGGACGTGACAGCAAAACGACACGGGCAATCCTACATCATGCAGATTTCTACTCACACGTCCCTCGCGGGACGTGACCCCGAGAAAACAGGAAAAAGCCAAGGCTTATGCATTTCTACTCACACGTCCCTCGCGGGACGTGACTGCTCATACACAGAACCTTTGCCAGTTTCCCGACATTTCTACTCACACGTCCCTCGCGGGACGTGACCAGAGAATTTTAACCGTGGACTATATCCGAATGTATTTCTACTCACACGTCCCTCGCGGGACGTGACTCTGTGGTGGGAAAGCGATCCTGAAACGTGACAATTTCTACTCACACGTCCCTCGCGGGACGTGACGTAACAGCACTCCAGAAATGGGCGAATAAGCGATATTTCTACTCACACGTCCCTCGCGGGACGTGACGGGAAGAAAGCGAGGAATGATGATGGATGCAGTAATTTCTACTCACACGTCCCTCGCGGGACGTGACGAACGACATTAAGAGCAGCACACGAACTTGAAAGATTTCTACTCACACGTCCCTCGCGGGACGTGACGCCCGGAATATTTGCTTCCGGACATCATGATATCATTTCTACTCACACGTCCCTCGCGGGACGTGACCCGCGTTGCCGTAGGTGTATGCATAGACGAAGGCGATTTCTACTCACACGTCCCTCGCGGGACGTGACAGTTTTGCGTCACAATACTTTTCGGAACCGTTACATTTCTACTCACACGTCCCTCGCGGGACGTGACGCAGATCCCATGCTTTCTTGGTCAAAATTACCCTCATTTCTACTCACACGTCCCTCGCGGGACGTGACTTGACAGAATTTTTGATAAAACCGGTAAGGAAATATTTCTACTCACACGTCCCTCGCGGGACGTGACTGGCTACAAAGAAAATATGCGACATGTGCGGAAATTTCTACTCACACGTCCCTCGCGGGACGTGACCAGTCAACAAAACATCATCGTTTGTGTTGATAACATTTCTACTCACACGTCCCTCGCGGGACGTGACGGAATTGGATTTGTGGGGGCTGTACACGAAGAAATTTCTACTCACACGTCCCTCGCGGGACGTGACCATCGGAAAACGCCCATCCGGACGCTTCTCCGTCCATTTCTACTCACACGTCCCTCGCGGGACGTGACCTTTTAGGGCGTAGATTGCAGAATCAATGCAATCATTTCTACTCACACGTCCCTCGCGGGACGTGACCACTGGGAGTTTTGATTTTTCTCCCAATCTAAGCAATTTCTACTCACACGTCCCTCGCGGGACGTGACGCGCAGAAACAGGATGTTCGAGCGATTCTGTTTGATTTCTACTCACACGTCCCTCGCGGGACGTGACGAGAACGAAAAAATATTAGGTCTGACGGTTTTAATTTCTACTCACACGTCCCTCGCGGGACGTGACTATCGTAATCAGTGCTATTTTCTTCTACGATGACATTTCTACTCACACGTCCCTCGCGGGACGTGACTATCGGATAGCGAAATTGCCACACCGGATGAAAAATTTCTACTCACACGTCCCTCGCGGGACGTGACTGGAAAGCTGTTGTTGTAGATGGAGAAAAAGTGAATTTCTACTCACACGTCCCTCGCGGGACGTGACAGTCAACAAAACATCATTGTTTGTGTTGATAACATTTCTACTCACACGTCCCTCGCGGGACGTGACTTCTGTTCGACAACTACACGGTTATTATCAATGAATTTCTACTCACACGTCCCTCGCGGGACGTGACCAGCATGGTGGATTTGGAACACACCGAGGAATACAATTTCTACTCACACGTCCCTCGCGGGACGTGACACTTCTTCCGCTACTGTTTACACTGTCAAGAGCGATTTCTACTCACACGTCCCTCGCGGGACGTGACGCTATGTCGGAATCCGGCGAGTGCGACAGCTACGAAATTTCTACTCACACGTCCCTCGCGGGACGTGACCACCGTCCTCACAGTAATCATCAATACATTTCGCATTTCTACTCACACGTCCCTCGCGGGACGTGACGTATACGTCCTGCCATGAGTCCGGTTTATTCAAAATTTCTACTCACACGTCCCTCGCGGGACGTGACTGGTAGACCGTTCTCCCCCTCTTCCACCGGAATAATTTCTACTCACACGTCCCTCGCGGGACGTGACTTTGACCGGCACATATGACCCGTGCGATCCACAACATTTCTACTCACACGTCCCTCGCGGGACGTGACCTTTTTATCTTCTTTTTTCATCATCTTTGAACAAATTTCTACTCACACGTCCCTCGCGGGACGTGACATGAAATCCGCTCGATTGTAGAAAATTTTGTGGAATTTCTACTCACACGTCCCTCGCGGGACGTGACAACGGGTTGTCCGTAGCACGTGGAAATGGTGTAAATTTCTACTCACACGTCCCTCGCGGGACGTGACGGTATACGTCCTGCCATGAGTCCGGTTTATTCAAAATTTCTACTCACACGTCCCTCGCGGGACGTGACCACATGTCTGCAAAATGTAGGATTAAATACAGCGATTTCTACTCACACGTCCCTCGCGGGACGTGACATTTACGATGATGAGATTGGCCAGTGGGTCAGCATTTCTACTCACACGTCCCTCGCGGGACGTGACTTTGCCACCACATCACCGGTAGCGGTGAATGTGATATTTCTACTCACACGTCCCTCGCGGGACGTGACAAAATAATTTTTGTAACCACACCCCTGCGCAATATTTCTACTCACACGTCCCTCGCGGGACGTGACCCGTGGGTTGACTCCGAGAACATCAACAAATACGCAATTTCTACTCACACGTCCCTCGCGGGACGTGACCGGTCTGGAAGTCCGATACGGAAAAAACATGCAGGATTTCTACTCACACGTCCCTCGCGGGACGTGACAATACGATTTCGATGATAACGACCATCATCAACGATTTCTACTCACACGTCCCTCGCGGGACGTGACCACAAGATGCGGTTCTCTGGTTCGTTCAGGTCAATTTCTACTCACACGTCCCTCGCGGGACGTGACAGGTTTCTCGATACGCAGTCTGCCAAACTGTTCAATTTCTACTCACACGTCCCTCGCGGGACGTGACTTGCATGGAGAGAACTTGCGCCATATAACCAGGAATTTCTACTCACACGTCCCTCGCGGGACGTGACATTTTGAAAACGGGACGAACGCCATCCGTGTACATTTCTACTCACACGTCCCTCGCGGGACGTGACACGAAAGAAACTCACAAACCTCCTCAAATCAAAATTTCTACTCACACGTCCCTCGCGGGACGTGACTTCAGCTATCGTTTCTTTTCTCTTGGCGATATACAATTTCTACTCACACGTCCCTCGCGGGACGTGACTTTGCGATTTCCGAAACACGCTCGCTGTCAATTCCATTTCTACTCACACGTCCCTCGCGGGACGTGACCAGAACGGCCTCGTGAAAGGCTGGAACATGACCGATTTCTACTCACACGTCCCTCGCGGGACGTGACTAGAAAGGTGGTCAACTGAACACCCGAAAAAAACATTTCTACTCACACGTCCCTCGCGGGACGTGACTGGTACTTAAAATCCCCATACAGTCCATTGTGCCAATTTCTACTCACACGTCCCTCGCGGGACGTGACGCAGCCACATCCGACTCCTACGCCTCCATCGTTATTTCTACTCACACGTCCCTCGCGGGACGTGACCCAAGCTCCCGGTTATACATCAAGATGTTATTTTGCATTTCTACTCACACGTCCCTCGCGGGACGTGACCTTCGCCTGTTCCAGACCTTCGGTGTGCATCAGGATTTCTACTCACACGTCCCTCGCGGGACGTGACCCCCGGAGCCGTAAAGCCCCGGGGATTTGGATAATTTCTACTCACACGTCCCTCGCGGGACGTGACTCTGCTCAATCTGGCGACTAAGCATGATCTGTCTATTTCTACTCACACGTCCCTCGCGGGACGTGACGAAAAAATACGGCACGACCTACCAGAATCTTGCTATTTCTACTCACACGTCCCTCGCGGGACGTGACGGAGAAAAACATGAGTGAAATTATTAAATCATATAATTTCTACTCACACGTCCCTCGCGGGACGTGACTGATGACAATCGGAATATTATCGCACTTGCGATAATTTCTACTCACACGTCCCTCGCGGGACGTGACCATATTCCAACGATCGCAGAGAGCGCACTTAATCATTTCTACTCACACGTCCCTCGCGGGACGTGACTTCGCTCTTCGATTACGGTAAAAACCTTACCACAATTTCTACTCACACGTCCCTCGCGGGACGTGACGCGGCGGCCGTCCAGTCAGGTGCAGAATGGTTCATTTCTACTCACACGTCCCTCGCGGGACGTGACCGGACGGATTGCGAGGAGAAGGATGCTGTTGCGGATTTCTACTCACACGTCCCTCGCGGGACGTGACAATCTGATTGTGCGTTGCCATGCTCACACTTATATTTCTACTCACACGTCCCTCGCGGGACGTGACCTCGCAATCCGTCCGCTTTGACCTGAACGATCCGATTTCTACTCACACGTCCCTCGCGGGACGTGACAATCTGAGTTACCCGGAACCGGTCATAACATGTATTTCTACTCACACGTCCCTCGCGGGACGTGACAAGAGAGGACGTAAAAGCGTTCTTGACAAATCTTAGATTTCTACTCACACGTCCCTCGCGGGACGTGACTCTTTTATTCATGTTTCTGCTCCTTTCCAAACCATTTCTACTCACACGTCCCTCGCGGGACGTGACTACACAGCGCTTTTCCGTCTCTTGCGTTTGGTGGATTTCTACTCACACGTCCCTCGCGGGACGTGACACTGTATGGGGATTTTAAGTACCAGATCCAGGGGAATTTCTACTCACACGTCCCTCGCGGGACGTGACTTACATAACCGCCTGCAGGACGAACCAATACAAGGATTTCTACTCACACGTCCCTCGCGGGACGTGACAAAGCAGCCACATCCGACTCCTACGCCTCCATCGTTATTTCTACTCACACGTCCCTCGCGGGACGTGACTCGTGTCGGTCTGTATCGCCTTGTCTACCCGGAAATTTCTACTCACACGTCCCTCGCGGGACGTGACGCCCGGAATATTTGCTTCCGGACATCATGGTATCATTTCTACTCACACGTCCCTCGCGGGACGTGACCCCGCCGGGATGGTGAAAGAGTTAGGCGTCACGGATTTCTACTCACACGTCCCTCGCGGGACGTGACTACCGCAAGGTCGGAACCGTGGAAGAGTGTCGGGATTTCTACTCACACGTCCCTCGCGGGACGTGACTTGGTGTGGCATCATTAATTTTTGCATAACCGCTATTTCTACTCACACGTCCCTCGCGGGACGTGACTGAACCGCGTAAGGGTTAGAACGCTGACCGGTGATTTCTACTCACACGTCCCTCGCGGGACGTGACACTTCCTGCACCGGGGTTTCTGGCGGTGTAGGAGAATTTCTACTCACACGTCCCTCGCGGGACGTGACGTCATCAGCTCGTCCTCTGAAAACCCATCAGCCATTTCTACTCACACGTCCCTCGCGGGACGTGACGACGCGGTTACTGTAAATTTCCCTGTTAAATTTGAATTTCTACTCACACGTCCCTCGCGGGACGTGACCGCCTTATTTTTAATATTATTGATTTTGATATTATATTTCTACTCACACGTCCCTCGCGGGACGTGACTTACCGGAACCCGGTGCGGTTATTGACGACAGCGATTTCTACTCACACGTCCCTCGCGGGACGTGACTCTCATTACAATGCGGTATTGTCTCCCATCTTCCAATTTCTACTCACACGTCCCTCGCGGGACGTGACCCTCGCCGTGGACGTGATGCAGGGTGTATACGGAATTTCTACTCACACGTCCCTCGCGGGACGTGACCTTTGTCTCCTGCGTGGAATAACCTAGGTTTTTCATTTCTACTCACACGTCCCTCGCGGGACGTGACCTGTTCCGGCCTGTGATTTCACATCGAGAGAGCCATTTCTACTCACACGTCCCTCGCGGGACGTGACTGGGATGCCGAAAAGAAACTGTGGGTGTCCAAAGATTTCTACTCACACGTCCCTCGCGGGACGTGACAGATATTCAAAGCAAAGATTATTCGGATGCGGAAATTTCTACTCACACGTCCCTCGCGGGACGTGACGGCTCGCGCAGGAAGGTCTTGTTGATCTGATCGACATTTCTACTCACACGTCCCTCGCGGGACGTGACTGTCGCAAAATCAAATCTTGTGGCAGCCATAAACATTTCTACTCACACGTCCCTCGCGGGACGTGACGAAATCTGCGTAGCAGAAGTGGACGCATCTAAAATTTCTACTCACACGTCCCTCGCGGGACGTGACAGCCGTGTAGTATCGTGTGATACCGATATCCCCAATTTCTACTCACACGTCCCTCGCGGGACGTGACGCATCTGGGACTACAAGGTCTTGCTAAACGGCAAGATTTCTACTCACACGTCCCTCGCGGGACGTGACTGGAATCTCGACACGGGCAACATGCAGATGACGGATTTCTACTCACACGTCCCTCGCGGGACGTGACGCTTCGCTTCGCTTAGCCTCCTTTCGATCCCATCATTTCTACTCACACGTCCCTCGCGGGACGTGACCTCGTGAAATCAAATGAAGCGCAGGCAAAATACATTTCTACTCACACGTCCCTCGCGGGACGTGACGACATCCGGGAGAAAAGGGTAATTGATTTTTCGGATTTCTACTCACACGTCCCTCGCGGGACGTGACGGTGTCAAGCTGTGTCAGATCCCCGATCTTCCCACTATTTCTACTCACACGTCCCTCGCGGGACGTGACTTTATAAAAATGGTCTGCATCATCCGAAAACCGATTTCTACTCACACGTCCCTCGCGGGACGTGACCGCTACATCTTGTATAAACAAGCAGTCACGCACAGCATATCTAGGGA